>JAPKMW010000010.1 GCA_026645575.1 Caldilineaceae bacterium | reverse complement strand
CACTGAAGCTATGCGCCTGCCCTACTGCCGCTGTGCCGACTTCCGCCGCTGGGAAGACAATGCCGGTTGCACTGAAGCTATGCGCCTGCCCTAGCGCTGGCATCCCAAGCGCTGGCGTTCTTGCTGTGATGCCATGTGCTGTCAGAACGTGTGCAGCGCCGATAGCCGGACTGTCAAGCGCTGGCGTCCCTGCCATGACGCCGTTCGCTGCTAGGCCGTGCGCCTGCCCCATCGGGTTGCCCAGCGTCGGCGCTCCTGTGGCGACGCTGGTAGCGCCTAGATTGTAGATATGCGCCAGCGCTGGCGCGCCAAGTACGGCATTACCCGTGGCGACGCCATTCGCCGCTAGGCCATGCGACTGACTCAGCGCTGGCGCGCCTGCGGTCGCCGCCCCCGATACAATGCCGGTGGCGCTCAGATTGTAGATATGCGCCAGCGCTGGCGCGCCTGCGGATGCAGCGCTCGTAGCAATGCCGTTCGCCGCTAGGCCATGCGCCTGCCCTAACGGCGGTGATCCCGCTGTTACTGCCCCCGTGGTAATGCCGGTGGCGCTCAGATTGTAGATATGCGCCAGCGCTGGCGCGCCAAGTACGGCATTACCCGTGGCGACGCCATTCGCTGCTAGGCCATGCGCCTGCCCTAACAGCGGTGATCCCGCTGTTACTGCCCCCGTGGTAATGCCGGTGGCGCTCAGATTGTCTACGCCGACAAAATCGGGAACAATCCACCATTTTTGCGTGGGAGCGAACAAATCCCACGGGTTGCGGTAGTAAGCGCCGATTTCAGCGTCGGACAACACACGGCGATACAGCCGCACGTCCATGATTTTGCCATCCAGATGGTAAGATGGCGTTGCGAAATAGGTTGCCCCAATTGCCAACCTGTTGATCGTTGCCTGATCTGTCGCAATGCTGGTGGTATTTGTACCTTTGTTCCCGCCGTTGACAAACACAGACCGCGAATTATTCGCGGCCCACACCCCCGCTACGTGCTGCCACGATCCAGCAACAAATCCTGACCCTGCCGTCGCCCACGAATAATTACCCGCTCCATCGTTGTAGAAACGCACAGGATCGCCGGCTACGTCACCATGCAGCGCCATCGTCCATCCGTTGGCTGCGGTGGTTGTTCCCAGTGTCACCGGGACCATTAGATTGTTCGCTGCGTCAGGATATACCCATGCCATTACGGTGACGGGGAAAGCCCTGTATGTTGGCGTCCAGTAAATGATAGGAGACGCCGTAAAATCAAAGACCTGCCCGCGCGCACTTGGCACACGAGTAAGCGCCGCCGATCTTGTGCCGACCTTGCCACTAATAAAATCAACGGCATTATTCCCCAGCAACGGCGCCCAGAACACCAAGTCCTGCGCCTGTGGGCTGTATCGATTTAGCTCAAAATCAAGCGGGCGATGACGGAGCATTTAGCCTCTGGTTTCATACAGTGTGGCGCTGACTGAAATTGTCCGCCCTGCCGAGTTGTTGACGGCATAGATTTTGCCGCCTTTCGCTGACGGATTGATTGTAAATGTGCGAATTGCCGGATCAGCCGCAGCGGTATCGAGTTGCCCCAGGTATGTTCCCTGTGTTGTGCTGTCGTATTCGTCGGTCGATGCCCCGTCTGGATCTCCCAGGGTGTACAGTAAATAAAAATCCACTGTGTCACCAGCGGCAGGCGTACCCTGATTGTCGGCCTTCACCTGAATCATGGCATTGAAAGATGTGGCCGAAAACGAGAATGCGTCCGAGGTGGAATTACTACCCGCCGTAAGACCGATGCTATTTGTGCTGCTCCATGTAACCTGTATCTCTGCCTTGCTGATAGCCATGCGTTACCCCCCGATGGCGATGAGCCAGCGCCCTAAGTCTTTGATGTCGATGCCCGCCACGTAGCCAACGCCCACAGCCAACGCCACTAGCACAATGATTGTCACTAGCGCCGCTACATAGCCATGCTTCTGATAAATGTCTTTAATCCAGTTGACTATCATCTTTTCGTAGCTCCAAAAAACTTGCAATATACAGAATCTCAAACAGTAGGCCCAACCCTGCCCAGGCCATGAGCGACGCCCGGATCATCGTGCGCAATGTGGGTAGCGGAATGGCCGGATCATCGCCGGTACTAATCACCAGCAGCGCCAACGTGAACGCCAGCGCCAGATTTGCCGGGACACCAACCAGATAGAACCATTTGCCCCGCCGCCGGTAGTCGAGCCAGTAGCGTAGCGCCTTGAGCATCGCCGCTGTCAGCCCCGCTAGGTAGCAGATGGTCAAGATTTGCTGAATCATCCCTGTAGCCATGTGAGTGCCATGTAAGCGACGATAAGACACAATGCGCCGATGACGATAAGCAGCGCCGCCGTGGTAGGTGCAATGACAATCTGCTTGTTGCCCTCCAAAGCGTCTAGGCGTTCCTCGTTGTTCTCTACCCGTTGTTCGGTCGCCTTCTTCCAGTCCTCGTTAGCCTTGATGTAGGCCGCAAGTTGGTCAGGAAAGCCCACAATGCGATACGAGGGATCGCCGTCCATCAGCGCCAGCACACGGGCGAGGGTGCGCTTTGTTTCTTCTTGCGACGCTTCCAGGCGGTTGAGCTTGTCACGGAATTTGGCAAAGTCGTTATTCTCTGCCATCATTTTTTTTTACCCGCCAGCCGAATGTATGTACGATTGCCGCCCGGCCTTGCCAGGTCATAGGCCAACGCCGTGTCACCGTTAATCGCCAGATAGTGAGCGAACAAAGCGCCGGTGTAGAAAGCCTCTTCGTCAGGCGTTTCAATGATGGTGGCGATGATCTCGGCCTCAGTATCGTTCTGCAACATTTGCGCCGTCTTGAAGCTGCTACAGGTATTAAGTACAATCGTACCGTAACGCCCCCGTGCGGCCTGGGTAAGCCGTGGCGATGACAAAATGCCATCACTCAGCAAAATGCCGTCCTCGTTGCCGTGCGAGCAAATCCACAGCACATCGGCGTCGGAGCGTAACACTTCGTCTAAGAACTGTTGCCGGTTGACGCTGCCCAGCACGGGTGTTACGTCGTTGCCGCTGCGCAAGATGGCCTGTACTTCAGCGTCGGCATACAGTAGGTTGGTGCGTGGCGCAAATAGCAAAATCTTCATCGGTCGTTAATCGTGGTATCGATATACCAGATAGTAAGCAGTATCAGTAGAGCAATGCACAACACATCAATCCAGCTTTCGGGTAGCCACATTTGCTACAACTCCTTGTCAAAATACAGGCACAGTAACCAGACGATGATGAGGCTTGCCAGGACATTGATCGCTGTGTTGGTGTATAGCCATTCCATTACTTTGCCCTGGTCACTTCGTAGCCTACGCAACCTTTTGCGCCACTGTCATAGTAGAAGCGTAGCCAAGCGCCGCCCAACGGCTTAGGCGGCCTACCCCGCTCAATGTGAAAGCCCTTGTCAAGATGAAACTCCTGCTTATAGCCAGCCAATTGGATATGCACTTGCTCATCCAGATACATCTTGCCGCCTTGCGATAAGCGGAGCCGTGGCATGGTCATCATCCATTCTTCATGCACATGGCCGCCAACAACAAAGGTAGGATCAGGCAACCATACCGCCTTGCGATTCGTGCCGATAACGCCTTTCGTCACCGGCCCGCCGCCGCCCGCCCCATGATGCCAAAAAAGACTATGGCTTACCTTGTCGCTGCCACTTTGCGAGAACAGGAAGCGCACAAAGCCAGCGTAGCCGCCCGCCTTGATGCCCAACCGCTTACACAGGCGTTCAATCAGGTTGGTTTCGTGATGGCCTTCTACGCTCGTTTCATGATTGCCCATCCCGATAAGCTCAAGGAGCGCCGCATAGTCGATTAAGTCATCGGTAGCGGTGTCAACCAGCGAATCAAAATAGTTGCCCTGCTTATGCTCTGGGCGAATGTCGTCCTTTGTGCCTCGTTTGTCGCCTTTGCCCTGCATAGCGCAAAAGAAGTCACCGAAAATCATGGCCTTTGCGTTGCGCTCTTTGGCCTGCTTTAAGTGCTTGTGAAAGAGCTTGCGATCACAATGGGGGTTGTCCCAATGCACATCGCTCTGCAACAAGTACCACTGTTCCCAGCCCTCTTTTACTTCGTCGTGCCGAATCGTGATTACATCGCCTGCTACCAAGTGTGCGCCTCTAGCTCTGCTATTGAATAAAAAACAGGTAAACCTAATGCCCGTGCCGTTTCTTCTTCAATGTCAGCGCCTTGTGATTCACCAGGCAAACGTAAAAGTGCATCCATGTGGGCGATCCATGCCTTGTCCATCATCATCCAAAATTCCCAGGAATGCGGATGGATTATGTGCCAGAAGTGCGACGCCAGCGGCCAGAATGGAAGATACCCCCGCTTTGCCAATGCGTTAGCGGCATCAATCTGCGCTCTTACATGCTGCGCTGTGTCGCCTTTGGTGTAGGGTGACGCGATATAAATCTTTTTCAAGCTTTATCCACCTCTAGCATTAAATCGGCAACCCGCCGCGCCCATGCACTGCCATAGCGCTGCCAGTCGTCAAAGGTGGTGTAGAGTTGCAAGCGCATACCAAGATAAGTAAAAGGTTCCTCGTTGGCGTCCTTGAGTAGTTGCCTTGCCCGACCAACGCCCATGTTTACCGCCGTATCCATGTGGATGAGCGCCATGTCACTAATAAGCTTATCCGCACCGCTGCCTAGCCAGTATTTTTCACAGTAGATCGCTTTGGCCTGCTCTACTGTTAAATTCTGAATATCAAGGTCAGGATGCGCCGCCGCACTGATGCCGTACTTGGTGCCTTTGAAGATGCCAACGCCCACAGCGCCGCCCGTCCAGTTGCCTTTGTCGTTGCGATCTGTGCTAAAGCCGCCTTCCCAGCGCAGCACAAAGGCAATGGCACGCTGGAAGCGCTCATCTGTAGGAGCGCCGCCGATAACGATAGGCACATAGACATTGTGCGGCTTGTCGGCGCTTAGGAACTGCGCAAAGACAAAGCCTTGTTTGCCTGTCAGCGTGTGCATTACCTCTGCCCAGTCGCCTGCCTGCGCCACGAATACTACAGCGTCGCCGTAGGGGATGGCGTGCAAAATGCCATGTTCTGTGCCTGGCCCACTGCGCAGATTGACGCCAGCCTTCGCTGTGACATACAGCGTTACCGGCTGCGTTGCTGGGCGCTGTCGCACTTCGTCGGCATAGCGCAGGAGATGGGGCGAAACGTCGAAAAGGTCAAAGCTGTCCCAGGGTTTTGAAAAATCCAGGGTGTAAGGCTGTATGCTGTGGATGCGCCGATCCTTTAGCACTTCCTCATGATAAGCGGCAAGTTGTGCGGCGTGCTGCTCTGCGTTCATCCAGGCCCGCCAACCTCGTTTGTCGCCGGGAATGCTGTCGCCTTCCTTGACATAGCGGTCTAAGCCGCATTCACCTATGATAATCTTTACATCCGGCCAGGGGCATTGCAGGTAGCGCCCGCACCACCAGCGCCACATCTCGCTATGGCCCAGCAGATCGTGGTATTCGTGAATGAACAAAAAGCCACGATTGCGGATGAGCGCTGCATGGGTGCCTTCAAATAGTGACCAATCGGGCGCTGATCCTGGTCGTGGATGCCCTGCCAAGTCCCAGTTGGTAGGCCAGCCCACAGACAAATTAAGCGCCCCCGCCGTCAGCCCCGCTTTGCGGCAAGCGTCAAGGAAAGCCACGGTATAAGCGTCAAGCCGCTGCGCATGTTGGCGCATTTCGGCCATACGCACATCAACAGGCAACGTACCAGGCGCATCCAACACAGGCTCATTAATGCCTAGTACAACGATTTGCTCTAGCGCCGGAAACGGTAGACGCCGCCGTAACGCCTCGTTGCGTAGCTTCTCAACATGGCCGGCCCATTCCGCCGCATGGCGCTTCCCTGTGCCAACCGGATCGGCGGCCATGTCGCCTTTTTGCTCTGACATTGCCCAGGAGCGCAGCACAATAAGCGCTTCGGGTGCGGCTTTGTGCGTGTCGCTAATCCATTGCACATCCGGCACGTCACTCGCTACAATTTTAATACTAGGCGGCTGTAGACGGCGGATAAATTCTAAATCCTCCGGCCTGCCATGTTGCTTAATCCAGTGTACGCCAAGTTTGTGTTGCATGAGCGCAATTATATAGGAAATGTTCTCAAAAAGCAATGATTAGCGCTTTTCGTAAGGTTTGATGCGATTTTTAAGCGAAAAATCGCCAAATTCGTGTAAAATTGCCTATTGACATTCTGATATGATGTGCTATAATGGTGACATAGGGAAGTTGAGTAGATGAAAGGATGACGGGATTATGGAACTGCAAATGGTGGCCCAGGCTTTAACGAACGCTGGATACATCGCCCGCATTGAACAGCGGCAATACACAGGGACAGTAACCGTGCGACTGAACGCCCGCACGGTTAGCAAAATGGAAGTGCAAACGGTTCTGTGGCAGGAGTTTGACGGCGTAGATTTCAAGTTGAGCCGTGAAAGCAACGTAATCGTTATTGAGTTGTGAAAGGATAGCGCAGCATGTTCGGTACAGGTTGGGTAGGCGGCAGCTTTCGGGCAGCGCTGGGGCGATTCCTCAAGCGCAAGGCGAAGAAACAGGTAAAGCGGTTCAAGAAAGAAATGGGATGGAAGCGATGAAAAGAAAATATGGCAATCATACAATTAGCGCCCATGGATCTGGCAGGCTTTGTGGGCGCTGTAGAAATTGCGGCGACGACGGCCTGGGACGGGAATCGAAAACGCCTGGTAGCACAGTTTACCTTAACAGATACAAACATCACTTTTGTCGTGACGCATCAGGGCAAGGCAAAGAATTTCAGCACTATCGCCGTTGCGATGGCAGCGTATAATGATTTGTGAGGCAAGCTATGACCACAGTACAGCAACTCATTGACCAGTTGATGCAGATTGAGGACAAAAGCCGCATCGCCATTTTGCAGAAGGACAGCGCCGGCAATGGCTACTCGCCGCTGGCAGGCATTGACCTGGGCATGTACGACGCCGAAACGCCGGTGCAAGGCGAAGTGTGGGAGCATGGTAGTACACCGTGTTTAGTGTTGTATCCGATGAAATGAGGTATCATGACAACCAAGCGGCGGCAAAGCTCAGTATGGATTGACGGTAGTCCCCTGCAATATCAGGCGTCGCCATTTATGGAGCGGCAATTCAGTGACTTGGCGAAACACTACGACACGCCGTCAAGCATCATACACCAGGCTCTTTATATGTGGACGGGAGCGCTAGAACTGAGCGGCGAACAAAGCGACATGAAGGCATTGCAGGAGTACACCGGCCTGCGGCCACAGGAGATTATCGAGCTTGCCATGTATGACTTGTGGCGGCGATGGAAAGGACTATAAATAGAAAGGGGCGATGCCGTAATAGCATCGCCCCTTTCTATTTGTCGTAATTCGCCGCCGCTTTCGTGGCGCATTCCCGGCATACCGGCTGCACGAGCCATTGCCCCGGTGGCGCTGTGGACGCTGGATAGGCATAGGCGGCGAACGCCGGCTTGCCGCACGGCTGATCAGTGAGTGCGTTGTAAATGCTGCATGGCAGTGGTGTGGACTGCGCTAGTTTGATGATTTTTGTTTCTGGCATGATAGCCCTCCTTTGCTCCCCAGTATAACATCAAGCTTCCTCTTTTCCCGTATGACGTACTGTCTTGTTTTGTTCTGCTAACGCCATGAGGCGATGCGCCTCGCCTCGTTCGTTGCGCCGTAGCCGTTCCAGGCGCTCATGCGGCATGGCGGCAATGTCACCCTTTGCGCCCACAATGTTGCGCAGGGCAGCGCCGACACGGGTTGACGTGCGGATTACGCAATGCGCCCGGATAGCAGCGTAGGCACGGCGGCATGGTGTGGAGGTTGGGTGAGTTAGTGTGTTAGCCAACTTTCACATGCCCATTCAGTGTTAACTTGCCATCACTTTCCAGCGCCGCCAGATCGGAGAGCAACGTAGGCCGTGACACGTCAAGGCGCTTCGCTAAAGCTGACTTGTTCAACACGTCGATAGATTGCCCGTCGATCTCCTTCAGCATTGCCAGTAAGCTTTGGCGTCGAGTGTCAACCTTTGAAGGTGTAAAATTTTCACTGTCAACACTGTCAAATTTTACACTGTCATCTGTAGATTTTACAGCAGATTTGACAGGTTTCAGGTTTACAGTCAGGTTGCGCTCATGCCATCGTTTTAGGCCGATCCCCACGAATGAGCATAGGCTGATAATGGGCAGCGCCGCCATAATCTTGTGCGGCTCAAGGATGCCGACAAGCCCCATCACTACGAATACAGCCACAAGCACCACGGCAATAGATGCCTGAAACGGTACTTTGTACCGACGCGGGTCTTTGAGGTAGCCACTCCACATGTACAGCGCCACTTCCACTAGAAAGAACACGATCAACTCGATCATGAGAGCGAAGGCCATAGCCGCCAGCCAGTTATACCCTAATTCCTTTTGGGAAATGTTGTACATGGAAATAGCGTTGGGCAACGGAGCAGCCAGCGCTACGCTACGCCCAGCAATCTCTACCGCTTCATCTGCCAACTGTGTAAAGAAGTATCGCACCATGCCCAGGACGGCGCTATAATTCCGCTCAAACCATTCTGCGTACCAAGTTTTCTCACTCATTCCGCTGACTCCTTTAATTCCCATGCCCACTGGCGTGCTAATCTGGTGCAATACGCCTGACTATACGCCTTGCCGTATAACACCCGTGAATACAACTGCCCATCGATAACAGCTTGAAACTCTATCATGTCATGTTCGGGATTGGCGCTGTGGAGATAGGCCACGGCGATCACGAAGCCAACAACGGTAGGGACAGCATAGACCCTATAATCGGTTTCACGGCACAACACTCTGGTATACGGAGTATAAATCTTATCAATCACTCTCTCACCCCTTCCAGTAAAACTTAAACCCGTCATCCCACAAATGCACCAGGTCTTGCACCGCCCAGCCCAGCAAGACCCCCAGCATAAACTTGTTACCCAACACGAAAATCAGCCACTCTACCAGCCCTGCACCCACCAGCCAACCCAACACGAAGTATTGCAGCATTGCCAGCGGTGCGAACAAGTACAGAAACGCTATCGGCGTCGCCACCGGCGGAAAGTGGCTCAAGCAGGAGCGATGCGGTATGCGCTTTGCCAGTGGTTGCCAGTATGCCGACCAGAGCCAGCCAGCGACGCCGCCGAATTGCGCCGTAAAATCATGCTCTGCCCCGTTCCTAACCTGCTCCTGATCCCGCACGTCAGGGCTGGCATACATGCCGATGGCAAGCCCCAGCGTTGCGCCCAACGCCAGCGGCCAGGGCAGCGCAATGGAGAGCGCCGAGCCGATGATGAATGTTTGCTTTGCTCGTTTGCTGTGCTTTGCGCCGTCAGCCATGTGTTGTTATTCCTGCAATATTTATCGACATACATTGTATAATAGACAATATAGGACGATAGGACTAAAAAACTTACATAGAGGCAAAACCGACCCGTAGCCGCTTTATCGCTTTTCGTCCTATCACCCCTGTCCTGTCAATTTGTCTTACGCAATTTTTGTTACAGTGCCGTGTAACTCTGTCGCTTTCTGATGATTGACGCCCTTGCCCGTTACTCGCTTGGCAATGTCTTTAACTCGCTGCTTATTGAAGGCGGCAGGATCAACGCTGTACGCCGCCACCAGCGCCGCCATGAGCGGATCGGCCTCGTCAATGACCGGTTGCACCGCCACAGGCTCTACGGCGCTTCCTGGCGCTTCCTGTAGCGTCCAGTGCGGCTTTACGCCGTGCCACTTGGCTCCTACGCCCTTGACGAAAGCGCCGACCAGCTTGGGGTAATCGTCTTTGCTGGCGTCGCCGATGTAGGCGCTTTGCAGGCGGGTTGTGCTGTCCGGTTCAATGAGGTACGCCGCCCCTTTGCCGGGAAGCTTGTCAGCGTCGGCAGCGCCGATAAAGTTAGACTCTGTGCCGTCCTTGACCCGCCCGGCCCATGTTGCCGGCAACTGGCTATGGATGCGCTTGGGAAAAAACTCATTCGTGCCACGCTGCGAACCGGCAAACATGCTAATGCCCCACGCCCGCCCCATTGCGCCGATGTCGGCTAAAGCATCGACAAGCTCTTCGTCTTCCTGCTTGCTTTGTAGGTACTTTAGCTCGTCAATGACAATCAGCACTCGCTTGCGGCTTGCGCTGCGGTCACGGCTTGCAGCACGGCTTTGCAGCAAGTCAGCAACTCGCATGATGGCGGCTCTGGCGTCGGTTGGATCGGTGAAGATGGCTGCGGCTAAGTGGGGCAAGCCCTCAACGGGAAAGTCTAAGCCCTTCGGATCAATGACAATCACGCTCAACTCATCCGGCGATGTGGTTGCGCAAAGCGTGAGCAATGCGCCCAACATGGCCTGTGTCTTGCCTGAACCGGAAGCGCCGAACCAGACGCATGAGTATTCGTTGGGGTTGTACAGGCGATTGTCAACAATCACATCGCCGCGCAACGTCCCTTCAATGCCCATCAGAAAGTGGAACGCCTTCACTTTGCCGCCGATGTAGTCAGGCCAGTATTTTGTCAAGGCAAGAATCGGCGGCGCTGGATTGTCGATTTCAATGCGTAGCGGCTTGGGCAGGATGCGCAAGTTCAGTTGCTTGTTGCACTTGCGGGCAATGGCATCCTCTAGCGCCAACTCCAAGTTTTGCAGCTTCTTCAAGTCCGCTTCGTCGCCGTTATCATTGACGAACGCCACCCACAAGAAAGACAGCACACGAGCCGTTTTGCGCTCAAGATAAAACGCTGGTAACTTTTGGTCGCCTACCTGCACATAGCCGCCCCTGGCACGCACGGCGCTGTCAAGGGCGCTGAACACATCCGCCGGCCAGCCGTTGGGCAGTGCATCCCGCCCCGTCCAACCGGAGATCCACTTGTCGATATAGTGCCTGGCAAAGTCGGCAAGGCCGGGGGCGCTGACCTCATGCAGACCGATAGAGCGCCGTAGCAGGTTTTGCGCATGGCCCCAGGCCCAGCCCCGTAGTGTTGGTTTCTTTCGCATATCGTAATTATTCACTCCAAACAGAACAATTCTTGATAGTTCGGTCAGCATTACTTAACTCTCGGTGTGCAAAAATACTGACGGCCCTGCGCCGTGTCGTACCAGCCCAGCCACTCGCTAGGCCCACATAGCGCCGTGGGTGCGTTGAGCGGCTGCACAATGGGTATTGCCTTGCGGGTTGGCATTGTGGGCGCTTTGTTCCACCACCACAGGCCCAGCATGAACGGCGCTGAACAGATGGTAAAGACAATGAGAGCGCCGATAAAGCCGATGATGGCAACTTTGCTAATGCCGCCTTTCGCCGCCGCTTTAGCCGTCTGGATCATCTCTGCCATCTGATCGCGTCGATCACTCATGCGTTATCCTTTCTAAAGTTTGCCGAGAAAGACAAAAATACCTTCCAACAAATTGCCCGCTTCCCCGGCAAACCAGAACATGACGCCAAGGAACGCCAAGACGATCACAATAAACAGCACTAGCGCCAGCAACGAGATCAGGGGCGCAATAACCTGTAGCAATGCGTTGGAACCGCTGCCAACATTAACCGTAACATTCGTGTCTCTCATGCGTTATCCTTTCGTTACTGGCAAGCGTAGACTAAACGGACGCCCAACTCATCATCAGGCACATGGAAGACAACAAGACGCTGCGACGCCTCACAGATCGGTACAACGGCACGAGGCTTATTCTCTCTGCCCAGTTCAGCCGGCAACGTGGGATCGGACGGCGTAGGCAGTGCGTCTACCATGCCCTGTTGCGCCGCCTGCGCATCGTGGAGGCGCTGGTACGTACAAAACGTTTCGCCGTTCACGGTGATGTGTGGGCAAGTCGCTTCTTGCGCTGCTGGCGGTTGGGTAGCGCCGCCGCTGTAACTGGTGGTATCCACAAAGCCATTGCCCGTGTACAGCACAGTGCCGCCGCCTTTGAACTGTTGCCCGCCGTAGGTGCTTTCAAAGATAGCACCGAACAAGCCGCCCAGCCCTGGCTTACTCAGTGGGCTACCGGTACGATACTCCTGCCCTGGTACAAGCGGGATGGGTTCAGGCGCCCACGATGGCTGCCACTCGGCGGCGCTGGCAACACCGACGACAACGAAAAGCGCAATAACGGCGATGGCGATTTTGGTGATCATTCTTGTTCTCCTCCTGTTAATGACAGAAACAGCACGGCAATCAAGGCGATGCCGATAACGCCAGCGTCGTCAAGCTGGCCGATAACTGGCAAAATGTCTGGAATTCCGTCAATGGGGCTTAGGCCATACAGCGCCGCAAGGACGGCGACGATCATCCGTGGATCAATGCGCCGCCGCCGTGGTTGTTGAATTTGGTTCAAGCTTTTATCCTTTCTGCGAAATACAGGGCAACAAGCCCCACGATAAGCGCTACAATTGCAAGACTGGTCATAGAAATAAAAAATCCCTTGCCTTTCTTGGCTAAGGGTTGCAACAACACGGCAGTACGGGTATACTGCCCTATCGTGTCGCTACTAACCCTAGCGATACATTTGGCTATAGCGATGGACTAACATCGCTATAGCCGTTTATTCTTGCCCTGCGATAACGTACCTTGAATTACCTTGCCCTGCCCGACCGCTACTAGCCGCGCCTGACAGGCCGTGCCTAACCCCGACTAGCCCCACCACACGATGACCAACCGCGCCTGCCATGCCAAAACGCAACTCGCCTAACCATGCCATGCCACACACCGACTCACCGGGCCTCGCCTGCCTTGCCCTGACACACCATGCCTTGCCTAACCGCACGATGACTCGCCTCGCCACAACTCACCTCGCCTGCCATGCCGGAACTTGCCATGCCGGAACGCACCTAGCCGGGCCTAGCCGTAACACGCCTAGCCCCGCCAAGCCTGCCATGTTACGCCGCTTGCTTGTACGTCTTTTCGATGCTGTCGATAGCGTCCATAACGGCGACTAGTTCCTTGATCATGCCGTACTTTTGGCGGAAAGAGGCCAGCGCCCGCATTGCCTGATCTAGCATGTAGTTGCGAGTATCTGGACGGCTCACCGCTTCCCGCATGGGCATAAAGAATTGCTCTTTGTCAACCATGACATTTTCAAAGGCACGAAACTTGATGACCTTTTCCTCTTCCTTTTCGGCGGCTGGCTCAGACCGCACAACGATAATATTGCGGGTGATATACCGTGCTTGCTCAAGGCGATAACCTTCGGCGGCTGTAGCATCGTCCCATTCGATCAAACCGTGTGTCTCACGCTGAGGGTTGCGTGCGTCTTCCACGATAAGCTGAGGCGTTACTTTGCCGTTCTCCTCGTAGATGGCCTCTAGTTCGGTGCCGACCTTCTGCGGATCGGCTTTGACATTCCATTTCCAGGCGTAGCTATTCATTACCCGATCACCCCTTCTACTTCCCATGTGCCGTAGATGCCGTTGCGCTCCGGTCGCCATTCACCGATGCCAACGCCAAAGCCGGCGATACGGAACAGATTCACGAGTTGCTCAAGCGTGATCACGCCTTCATTGAAGACAATCGGCACATCTGCTGACCACTCTTTGAACTCAGCACGGTAGCGTAAATCAGTCGTGCCCATGCCGATAGTCACACGGTCAGTGCGCATGGACGGTTCACCTTCGATTTTGACCAGTTCGCCGCCGACCACATGGAAGGCACGGCGGGCAAGCACTTTCTGGATACCGGCGTCATTCGCTGCCGTCACTACGGAACCCTTAAAGCCAACGGCGGGAAAGCCATAAGACCCATCCTCACGGATGTACATTGAATCCTGGTATTCCTGCTCAGGATCACGAATGTCATGCTTGGCGTTTTTCGCCTTGCCCGCTTGCTTGTCCTGAATGCTTTTCAGCGCCTTCTGCCCAAAAGGATGGGTAATCAGTGGCGATGTACCACGAACCTTGATGATCGCCTTGCGTTGCTTCAACTCTGGTAACTGAATAACTTCACTACTTGTCTTTGCCATTTGGCGTTATCCTTTCTTCTTGAAAAACATTGTACTCAATGAGGCGTGCTGGAATCGAACCAGGAAGCCGAGTTACCCCGGCTGCGAAGCCCACCCGCCGTTGTGGAGTCGAACCACCTGCATACTGCGGCTGATCAGGCCGGTCATTGTATGCCCACGTTCCCACCGTGGAGCCGCCTCGTTTTTCAGCTTTGATCACCTCTGGCCGCTGCTACGCACAGCGACCACAAGAACGCAGAACTAATTACGAAGTACGCCACAATCCACCACATTAGTTAAGCTTTGCCTTCTGTGCCATTTGGCTATACATTGCCTTGCGTTGCTCCTGGCGCTTTGCATCAGCCCAGATGCGTGTCAGTGTCTCGTCTATCATGCGTAGAGCATAATCAAGCATTTCACCGCCACCAGCCGCCACAAGGCCCATCAGCACGGCCATGCTATCGGGCATCCGTGCCGGGTCGCCATACGCCAAGCACGCTGTTTCGTGGCGCTCACCGTCGTACTGCGTTGCCACCAGCGCAAAGACAGGCAAGTCATGCTGATTGCACACGGCTTGCAGTTGCTCCAACAGGGGCAACACTTCGCTTTGGTACACTGCGCTTTTGTCGTAAATCTGCTTTGACATTTGCTGCCTTTCCGTTTGTGAAATTTCTAAGAAACTCTATATAATTGTGGCTATAGAACGGTACACCGTCTATGACAAAGACAGGAGCATCATACGTCGCTGCCACGCTCTCCCAGTAAGTCATCTGGATTTACCTCTAACGCCGTCGCTAGCACTGCGGCTGACTCTGCGCTCATGCCACCCTTGCCCGTCTCAATGCGAGATAGCCGAGTCCGATCAATACCGCACGCCGCCGCCAGCGCTGCTTGCGAAATTTGCATTGCTTCCCGCCGCTCACGAATCCGTTGCCCGATGCGCTGCCGCAAAGCTGCTTTGTCGATGTGGATGGCCGGCAAGCTGATCATGTTCTTTCTCATTGACACCCCTCTCTGTGCTAAAAAGTAACATTTGTGCTTTACAAGCACTATATCATACCTATTTGGCGCTTGTCAAGGGGCAAAAGTGCTGATTTGTAACATATTTTCTTAAAGAGAACAAAAGGTAGAAAGGATGATAGAATAAAATGTTGTTATACACACAATTTTATGAAAGGTCGGCAATTATGGAGATCGAAGCGCCGGGAAAGCGTATCAAGTACCTGCGGGAAACGATGGGGCTGAGTCAGGGCGAATTAGCGGAGCGAGTTGGCATGAATCGCACCAGCCTTAGCAAGGTGGAACTAGGGCTATACGAGCCGTCAATGGCGCAACTGGCAGGGCTGGCGGCGGCGCTAAAGACCAACGTGCATTTGTTGGTGACTGGCGACGAATTGACGCCGCCGCAACCGGAAGCATTTTACAGCGATGCCGCCAACGAGATCGGCCTACTGGTTGACAGCATGGACGAAAATTTGCGCCAAATCGTGCTGAACTTGGCAAGGGGATTGGCGCAAGAGAACGAATCTCGCCGCCTCATCGAAAAGGAATACGGCGAGATTCTAGCGGGTGTTGTTACTCGACTGGAATCCAAAGACGCCAGCCGAGCAAAGTTAATTTTGAGTAAAATAGACCGACGCAGGGCTTGATGATGGCTGCTGTTCGTGATGCTGTAGCGCAGCGGTAAGGCGCTCTTTCAAGCTATCTAAGATTTTACGCCGTTCCTCACGGGGCAGGCGTACAAAATCGGCGGGCAGGGTGACGAATTCTTTTGATTCGACAATGATCATTTCGGTTCTCAATCTAACTAGCGGGGCGCTTGCGGACAATCCGTAGGCTTCTAGCCAATTAATCGTAGGTTTGGCGCAAATCCTTCGCGCTAATTTCGTTTTCTAGAAAACATTGTACTAACGTTATTTTGAGTAAGGAACTTTGTAAAGTGAGAGCGTTGATTTGGGGAGCCGTGTCGTCAAAGCGCCAAGCGGCTATTGACAAGGTGAGCATTGAGCGCCAGTTGGAGCTAGGCCGGCAACATGCCGCCAAATGGAATATGACGGTTGTCGGTGAGCTTGTTGTCCCTGGCGAAACTCGTAGCATTGCGCTGTATGACAGAGCGGCTAGGGCGGTGAAGGGATACTATGTAGATGAGCAGGGCAACCGCCATGAATGCTTTGTCTACGCCAAATTGCTGGAACTGGTAGAGGCGGAGCCGCGCCCGTTCGATGTGCTGATCTTCTTGGATAGGTCAAGACTAGGCCGCAAGGCGTCGCTATCCATGACCGTGATAGAAATATGCGAGGAAGTGGGCATTAAGCCTTATGACATAGAGTCGCCGCCGTCTACAATGGCCCTGGGCAAGAATTACGAGGAAAGGTTGATCGGCGCATTCCGCAGCGTGGGGGCGCAACGGGAGGTAGAGCAGCTAACAGAGCGCACGCAAAGCGGCATCAGCAAGCGGGTACAAGATGGCTTTTTCTCCAACCGTGTACCGTGGGGTTACGTGGCGCAATACGAGAAGCGCACCGTTGTCGGCTACACGGTTGACCAGGCCATCATAGACACCGTGCTGCTCATCTACGATCTATACGAGGAAGGGCAAGGCACAGACAAGATCGCAGAGCATCTAACGGCGCAAGGCATCCCATCGCCATCAGGTCAAGATTTTTGGTACTCAGGCGCTGTGCGTGAAATTATCGGCAAAGCGATGACCTATGCCGGCTTTGTCGAATGGCACAGCAAGGACGGCTATATCTGCGTCCGTGGCAAACATCCCGCCGTCATCAGCGAGGCCAGGGCAAAGGCGATCCTAGCCGAGCGCAGCGAACGCAGAGCAGCACGGCGCAGCGTAGGCAGCGTATACCGCTACAGCCGCATGTGTCGCTGTGCCATCTGTGGCGGCAAAATCTGCGTGCGTGCCGGGAATGACTTCAAGCGAGGCAAAAACTACACATTCGAGCGCTACGTTTGCCGTCACCACGGCGGCGCAACACTCAAAACAATCACGGCATGGCTAGAGAAGTTTGTCGAAAAGTTGCAGGAAGATGCCTTTTTTCATGAGATTGTCGGCGTACAGAATGCCGACCAGCGGCCCATCATCGAAAAGGAGATCGCCGCCCACCAGGACGCCATCGCCGTCATTGAAAAGAAGCTACTCATTGCCGAGGATGCTTTGCTTAGTGGCGACATGAGCAAAGAGCGCTATCGACTGCGCAAGGCCGAATTTGACGCCCAGATCGCAGATCGGCAAAAAACCATCGCAGCGCTACAAACGGCGCTCAATGCCATCCCAGACGCCACAAAACGCACGGAAAGAGCGCAGGAAATACGTGATCACGGACTCGCCATGCTCACCACTCCAGACGTGCGCACCGCTAACGCCTGGTGGCGTAAGCGACTACGCATCCTCGTTGCTCACAAAAGAGTATTTGCCATAATTGACAAATTCGGTATTCATTAACGACAATCCACGGACATTCATGGGATGCGCCCGGCAACCTTGGGCATTATCCTCGCCAGCTATTCAGGTGCGCTATTGACAACGACCTCGTTAGCCGGTCGCTTATCCGATCGGGGCTTTGGGCGCTGGTTGATTACAGGCGGGTTGAGTTTGCAAAGTAGCATGTTGTTGGTTCTCTCACAGTTGCCGGCGACAACGCCAATCGGGTTGGTGGTTGGCGTCGTTTTTGTGCTGGGGATGGGAGCGGGGTTGTCACTGGCGGTGCTGTCGGCGGTGGCAATGAGTGATATTCCTCAGCGTCAAGCCGGGGCGGCGGCGGGTCTCTTTAGCATGATCCGCTTTTCCGGCAGCATCTTGGGATCGACACTGGCCGGTGTACTGTTGCGCCAGACAATGGGCAGTAGCCTGTTCCCCATCACGGCTTATCAGATGGTCTTTGGGGCCGTGGCAGGAGTGGCGCTGTTGGGCGCGTTGCTGGCGGTGCGGCTTCAGTCAACCCGTACGATGGCGAAATAGTGGCAAGCTGCACCGCCAGCCGGTTGCTCACAAAAGCACAATTTGGAGATTTGCACACAGCTCATCGGCTTGCTTCTGCTGACGATCAAGCTGGCGAGAAGCAGCAAAATAGTCGCCATCCTGGGCCGGATCGCCATAGAAACCAAAGTAATAGCAACCGGCAAACGCCCAGACACCATCGGTTGGTAAACGCAGGAGTGTTAAGTTGCCCTCACCACTGCCAGCGCCCAGTTGATCCACAACGGTCAAATAGAGCGCGCCATCCTCCAGCCAGAGGTAATAGGGATTGTTTTTTGCGGCACTGTTCTGGTCTTTGAGTTGAAGATAGGGTTGCCACGGCGCCCCTTGTACGCTAATAAGTAGACCGGCAAAGGTTGGTGTAGAATTGGAGGGGAGGGGCAACGGGACATTCACAGAGGGGCGCAACGCAAGGGCAAAGGTGAGATCGCCCAACCGAAAATACCGCTGAAGTTGTTCCTGTGCAATATGTGCGGGCAAGGGCAGTTCAATCGCCGTTATTTCGTCGAGGGTCTCACCGGCTTGCAAATGGTGGACAATCCGTTGGGTGATCCCTTTCTCCGGCGCTATTGTCGGGCTTGCACCAGGGGCCGGTGCAACGATACAACCAGCCAGGAGCAATAGACAGATGCTGAATACAATCAATGGTTGGCGGATCTTTGCCATAAATCCTCATCTCCTTGCCTATCGCAATAAGCCGCCGGTGACGCCCCGGCCCATAGGATAAGGAATATTCGTTACAACATCGTTCTTTCCCGTAATTTCAACTAGAATGGTTTGAGCAAACAATGGCGAATTTTACTCGTGAACAGGCCGCAAAGCAAAGCGATGCTGCGGTTCGCATGACGGAGCCAGGGCGCATAGGGCAGACGTCGCTCTGGTCGTTGCTACGCATTTGGTTCTTCTTGGGCGTGCAATCTTTTGGCGGCGGCATGGCCACGCTCTACTTGATTCGACGCGCCGCCGTTGACCGCTATCGCTGGTTAACCGCCGAGGAATTTTCCCGCGATTGGGCGCTCTGTCAGGCGGCGCCGGGGATCAACTTGCTCTGTATGACCATTCTGGTGGGGCGTCAGGTGGCGGGCTTGCCGGGTGCGGTGGTGGCGATGGTGGGGCTGCTGTTGCCCAGTGTGTCAATCACGATTGTGATGATCGCGCTCTATGCCGACCTGCGCAACTTGCCGGTAGTGCAGGCGGCGTTGCATGGCATTGTGCCGGCGACGGTCGGGTTAGGGCTGCTGCTCACCTATAACATGGCGCGACCGCTCGTTAATGCCAGCCGACACGAAAGTCGCCGCAGTTTGGCCGTGAGTGTTATCATTTTGGTCGGGAGCGCGTTGGCGGTTGTTGTCTGGGAGCTGCCGGTGTTACTGGTTCTTATCAGCGCCGGTCTGCTGGGCGCATTGAGCATGTGGCAGCACGCGGCACAGAAGAAGGCAGCCAGCCATGATTGACCCAATCACCTACTTTTGGATTTTGCTCAAGGCGTCGCTCTTTTCGACCGGCGGTACGGGCAATCTACCCAGCATTCACGCTGATCTGCTGGCGCGCGGCTGGGCAACCGACCGTCACTTTGCCGAGGCGTTGGCGATTGGGCAGATCAGTCCTGGCCCCAGTGGTTTTTGGGTCATCTGTTTGGGCTATCTGAACGATGGACTGCGCGGCGCCCTGCTGGCGACATTGGCGATCAGCCTGCCGCCGGTACTGGTGCTGGCCGTGGCAGCGCTCCACCGGCGCGTCGGCGATCATCCAGCCATGCAGGGGTTTGTGCGGGGGTTGGGGCTGGCGGTTTGTAGCATTTTTCTGGTGGTGGTCATGCGATTGTTGCAAGAAAATGGGCTGGATGTGGGGAGTGTGTTGATCGTCATCGCCAGTGTGGGGCTGGCCATGACCGGACGGTTGCCGGTGTCGCTTTTGCTGGGTCTGGCTGGCGTAGTTGGGACCTTGATCTATTGATCATTCGTCAAACCCGATGGTATAATTACGATGGCGTTGCATTCTTAGCTCAGGAAAGGAAGCATACGATGCAAGTGCTTCGTGAATTTCACAAACCAACTAATGGTCTGCTCACCATTCAGTTACCTGCTAATTTTACTGATGACGAAGTGGAAGTCATTATCTTATCCAAAGCAACCGCAACCAACGGGTCTCATCAGGCTGAAAATAAGATCGATCAGGCGGTGCGTCATTTCCTAACGATGGATACCAGCAACTTTACCGATGAACAATTGCGGGCATATCGCCAAAATTGTGAACGGCTACGGGCTTATCAACCAGGAGGCCCGCCACTTTATGATTTATATAAAGGCATGGTTCATCTAGCCGATGATTATGATGCACCTTTATCAGATGAAATTATCGATTTATTCTATGGATCTGAAACTGATGAATATGGAATGAGTTTACAGCAATGAAGCTATTACTAGACCTGCATGTATTTCTATGGATGATTTTAGAAAGCCATCGCCTGCCAGCTACCATTGCAAAAGCATTAAACTTCAATACATATCCGGTAAAACTTCTACAATAGTGCTTATGCAACAACCATCAATTATGTTGATCACTGGCGTCATGGCGTCCGGCAAATCGACTGTCGCCCAGGCGTTGGCAGAACGGCTACCCAAGAGCGTCCATTTGCGGGGCGACCTCTTCCGCCGTTTGATCGTCAATGGGCGCGTCGCGATGGGCTTTGAGCTTTCCGACGAAGCGTTGGCGCAACTCAACCTGCGCTACGACATTGCGACGACGGTGGCCGAGATGTATTTGGCCGGCGGCTTCACGGTGGTCTACCAGGACATTATTATCGCCCAGACTTTAGCCGACATTGTCGACACGTTGCGGCGTCATCCGCTCTATGTGGTGGTGCTTTGTCCTGATCCGGCGGTGGTGGCGACGCGGGAGGCGGGGCGGGGTAAACGCGGGTATGGCACTGAAGCGGAAATTTTCGATTTTGACCGGGTGTTGCGTGAAGAGACGCCACCTATCGGGCTGTGGCTGGATAGTTCGACATTGAGCGTCGCAGAGACGGTTGATCTGATTCTGACGCGCATCGAGGACGCGGCTGTGCTGTAAAGTTGCTCTTGCGCTTGGAATGTCCCGAATATCACCGCGAATCATGGGATTTGCGAATAATCTGTAATGATTCGCAAATCCCATGATTCGCGGTGATATGGCCGTGGATAAGCTTAAACCAGACAGTTCCCACTAGCTGTCACCAACCGCCCTGCTTTGAAGACATAAGTGCGCGGCGGCAGCTCGATGACGGCTTGCGTTGGCGTATCACCCGGCACGACGACGAGATCAGCGCGACAGCCGACCGCCAGCCCGTAATCTGTATCGCTCATGACTTTGGCGCCACCGTGGGTCGCAATGGACAAGAGGAATTCCACCTCTTCATCTTTGCGGAAGCCACAACGATAGCCAAGAAACTTCACGCGATCCAACATATCAAAGCTATTGTAGGGCCCCCAGGTGTCGCGTACACCATCGCTACCGGTACAGAGGGTGACGCCGGCTGCATGGAGCCGTTGGAGCGGCGGGAACGCCGAGACGCCCGACCCTAGCGACATGATGTTGATGCGATTCTCCAGCAGCAGCTCGATCAACCGGTTGAGATAGGCGTCATCGATCATGCCCAGGCAGAAGACATGACTGATCGTGACGCGGCCTTGTAATCCCAGCGCGCGCGTCCGTTCGGCAATCAGTTCCACGGCAAAGGCGCCCAGCGTTCCCGGTTCATGCAAGTGGATGTCCACTTCGACGCCATACCGCTCGGCAATGCCAAAGACAATGTCGAGATGGCGCACCGGGTCGCGATCCACCGTGGACGGGTCGAGACCGCCGATGCACTCAGCACCCAGTTTGATGGCTGCTTCCAACAGTTCGACGGTGCCGGGTCGCACCAACATGCCGCTCTGGGGAAAGGCGACCACTTGCATAGTCAACGCGTCTTTGCATTCTTCCCGTGTCGCCAACACACCCTCGATATGGGCCAGTCCAGCGTCAGTGTCCACATCGACATGGGTGCGGATGTGGGTGACGCCGGCGGCGATGGCAGAACACACTTCCCGCGCTGACTGGACACGGGTTGAAAGGCCAAGTTCACGACGTAAGCGCCGCTCATTGTCCACATAATCCCGAATCCGACGTGGTTCCGGCGTCTGGTTTTTGTGCCAGGGGAGGCCAAGCAGATTTTTGTCAATATGCGCGTGGGCATTGACCAGACCGGGTAGCAGGAGTTGATTCTGCCCATCCAGCCGTTTGATGGTCGGATCGGCCACAATGGTTGACGCGATTTGTGCAATTCGGCCCGCTTCAATCAATAGATCCACCGGCGCGCCACCCATTGGACGCACATTATGTAACAAGTAGCTTTCTGTCATAGAAACCCGCCCTTCTTTCCAGGAGTAACACCATGAAACTTATCTTCACCCGCCACGGTGAGAGTCAGGCCAATATCGAGCGCATTATCTCCAACCGGGACTTACCCCATCCACTGACGGCGAAGGGACGCGCCCAGGCCATCGCCCTTGCCGAACAACTGGCCGCAGACGACATCATTGCGATCTATGCCAGCCCGATCTTGCGCGCCCAACAGACAGCCCAGATCATCAGTGAACAGCTTGGCCTTCCGTTCAGCGTTCACGATGCCCTGCGCGAGTTCGACTGTGGCATCATGGAGGGCTTGGGGACGGCTGAAGCCTGGGCCGCCCACGAAGCGATAATCGCGGCTTGGTCTGACAATGACTACGCGCAACGAATCCCCGGCGGCGAGAATTTTCTGGACATGGAACGCCGCTTTGTACCTTTTGTCAAACAGTTGATCGCCCAGCATGGTGATCGCACCGAAGCCATCCTGCTTATCAGTCACGGCAGTCTGCTCCACCACATGTTACCACAGGTGCTAGACAATATCGACCGGGTCTTTGTGCGTCAACATCCGCTGCGCAATTGTGCTTGTGTACGCGCTTTGGTCACGCCGGCGGGAATCAACTGTATCGATTGGGATGGTCACAAGCCATAAGTAGCGAAACGGGCATAGTGTTTTGTCAAAGAAGTCATGATCGGTTGATCCGTCCCATCGGGACGCTTGAGTTTAGACAGGATATCATCAACTTCTCCTCTCTAAACTCAGCCGTCCCTACGGGACAAAAGCACAGGTCGGTCGGTGTGAACCAACCTATCATGACTTCTTTGACAGAACAATAGTATACTAACAGACTTAAAGTTCTATTCACCACTTTGTTCAAGCATAAGACACGGAGGTAGCTTTATGGAACGCAGCGCCCCCTTGGTCAACCACTGGACTTCCAATGGTCGAACCATTACCTTTACCTGGCTTGGCAACGTTAATGTCGAGCCGGCGCGTGTCTATGCCTTGGCCTTTACACCGGATAAGAAGCTGCTACTCGTCAGTAGTGGCCCGGATGATCACGACTACTGGCTACCTGGCGGCGGAGTGGAGGCTGGGGAAACACCGGAAGCGGCGTTGGTGCGTGAGCTTTTGGAAGAAGCGGCGGCCACCCTGCATATTAGCAGCCCCATCGGCGTGCAGCATGTGACCGACACCACCGGCGCCGACGAGTATCACACCTTCTACTGGTGCCGCATCACCCTGGACGAAACCTTCACACCCCAACATGAGATCGGTGTGCGCAAGTTGGTCGCACCAGAGGCGTTTCTCGACACCTTGTTCTGGGGGCGCACCGATCCCAAAGCAGAAATCTTGTTGAATCTGGCGCTTCAATTGGAGCGTCAACAGTAAAGTTGTGTTATACTGACTGCGATTACTTGAACTGCGGCAGCCAATATTACTGAGCGGTATTTTTCTTTTGGAGGAGGTAGGCATGACGATGGTTGTAGAAATGCCAGTTATAGCGCCGGCCAATCCCAGGCAAGAAGTGGTACAAAAGCGACTAAATACGATCTACCATGATCGCTTTGCTGACTTAAAAGAGCAATACCGGATTCCTGATGAAGCGCGTGTCTTTGCCTTTTTACGCCAGCACAGTCAATTGATCTCCGTTTTAGAAGAAGGACGCGCCGTCGTTACAGTTATTTTTGGTGAAGAAACACCAATCATGCTCCACCTCCAGCGCGATCCGGAAGTGGGGCTTGAGTATTTAATCGCCTGGATTCAAACAGATTTACCTATCAGTGAAGCGGTGGATCGGCTCATGGAATTGAATGATGTCTGGTTTGGTGAGCGTTTAGCTATTGTGGGTGAACTTCTAAGCTATAATTTAGGTGGGCGGCCATGAGCTTCGAGTGGAACGAATATTTAGCACTGGCAACCGAATGGGCCAATAATCCAGATAGCAGCCGTTACCCACAAGCCTTATACCGCTCTGTCATCAGTCGTGCCTACTATGCCGTCTACCATCAGGCGGCAGAACTTGCCGTTACCCTTGGTGTCCAATCAACAGCTTCCGCCAGTGATCATTATCGCGTGCGTACCTTTTTTGCTGATCGCGGCAGGGTAGCCAGACAATTGAGTCTGCTGTTACGCGATTTATATCAACTACGCATCGGAGCCGACTATGTGATTAGCGAGCGTGACATTGTAACCCGCGATGCGCAACTTGCGTCGCAACAGGCGCTTGATATGGCCCGCAAGGCTCTATCAATCATCGATCTGTTGAATGCGACGAAGAAACGTTAGGATTCTACTTCATCACACAGCCGTTGTCGGCTCAAGCCGGCTGGCGACGATAGACTAGTCGGCTTGAGCCGACTTTGGTTTTCAGCCCGAAATTTATTTCAAGGCAGCCAGGTTCGGATACAATCGTTCCCGCCACTGGACATATCCTTCATAAGCGCCCGCATAGGCATCAACCTGCTCCGGCGACGCCAAAGTTGTCTCAGCCGGGTAAACCATCTGCGTTACAGCGTCAGCCAACGTGGCATGATAACCGCTCCCCACCGCCGCCATGATGGCTGCCCCCAGCGTCGAGTCGGCGGCATAATGGGTCAAGGGGCGCGCCAACACCCCAGCCAGAATCTGCCGCCAGAGAGCGCTCCGTGTCCCGCCGCCACTGATGCGCAGAGCCGGGCAGGGCTGCCCTAACCCGACCAGTTCATCCAGCAACGTGCGAAACTCGTAGGCCACCCCTTCCAACACCGCCCGCGCTAGATCACCCCGTTGGTGATTGAGCGTCAGCCCCAGAAAAGCGCCGGTTGCCGCGGGGTCAGGATGAGGACTCCCCCGCCCCATCAAATACGGCACAAAGCAGACGCCGTTGCTACCTGGCGGGCTTTGCTCAGCAGCGACGAGAAGCGTGTCAAGTGATGCCTCTGCATGACTACGCGCAAACCACTCCAACGCACTCGCCGCCACTTTGAGTTGACCACCGGCAATCCACTGGTCGTTGACATAGGGCCAGTAAAAGAGATTGTGTGTGAGTCTGGTTTCGGGGGCCAAGGGCTTTGCCAAGACGGTGCGGATCACCCCGGCGGTTGCCAGTGTCAAGACCATGTCACCGGGCTGGATGGCGCCCATCGACAGCGTTGCCGACGCGCCGTCACTGATCCCCATGACCACTGGCAGCGCACTCGGCAACCCCAGTTGCTCGGCCAGTGCGGCTCGCACCTTGCCAATGATGGCAGTGGAAGGCGCAATCGTCGGCAGCCGATCCAGCGGCCAGTCACAGGCATCAAAGACCGGCGGCCACCAGCTTGCGCCACCGGAGGTGGTCGTTGGCTCCGTGGCAAATTCGCCGGTCAACCAGTGAACGAGAAAATCTTTCACCCCCAAGGCATACCGGGCGCGCCGGGCGACTTCCGGGTGATGCTCAATAATCCAGCGCAACTTGGGCGGGAAACTGTTATCCGCCATGCCCTGGCCGGCCCAGCCCAGACCGACCTGCTCGATCAACCACTGTCCCTGCGCCAGACAGCGGGTATCCTGCCAGGTCGGGCTGGTCTCCAGCAGCGGCTGGCCCCGCTCATCCACCAAGACCACGCCCGGCCCATGCGCCGACAACCCAATGGCAACCAAATCGGCTTTTCGGTCCCCCAGTACCGCCATCAAGGCTGCGATTGCCGCTGTCAGCGCCTTTTGCCAATCCGCCGGTCGCTGCTCTGCCCAGCCTGGTTGCGGATAAGCCGTTGGATACGGCGCCGTTCCTTCCCCCACCAACCGCCCCAACCCATCATACGCCGCCGCCTTCGCATTGGTCGTCCCCAAATCCAATCCCAAAAACAACGCCTCGCCCATCCCGCCGCTTCTTCCCACGTTCTGCCTTCTATCTTCTTGTCTTCTGTCTTCTTGTTTCCCCTTCCCCTGTCACCCTGTCACCCTGTCACCTTGTCACTATGCAGCCACCCCTGCCCCACCTCCGCCAGCGCCACATCGACCACCCAACACATCATTTCGATCAGCCCCAGGTTCATGGAGATCGGCGTACCATCGACTTTGGCTTCCGGGCGGGAACTGATACCGTCGATAGCGCCCTCTTCGGCGCAGCGGCGGATGATGCCGGCCAAGTCAATGGCGCGGTTGACACGGGTCGCGCCACTGAGCGCTTCCAGACAGACGCCAATGGCATAAGCCGCCCAGTTGGAACTCGCCCCCACCACCGGCACATCTGATTCACCCACCGCAGCAATGGTTTCACCCAGCGGCGAGAGACGAGCCAGCGTATCACGGATGTTGCCCATACCCAATTCATTGCCGCCGTCGCCCAGGCCGATGCGTAGGACGCCGTGAGCCGGGGCCAGGTCAAAAAAGTGATCGGCTTTGGCTAGATGTTCATCGACAATGGCGCGCCCGCTGGCCGTGTGGGCAAAACCGTCGGCGGCTTTACCAGGCATTTCGACGGCGATCAACGCTTTGGGTCGGACTTCGCGCAAAAAGCGTTCGGCCACGGTGTGCGCTTCCTGATCATCGACTGGGCAATCGAGAAAGCTGACCGCCGCCGCCTTGACCCGTCCCCGTTTCGCCAGCAAAGCCTGTTCCAGCGTTGTCACTAGCAAGCCGGCGTTGTAACTGGGTTTGGCGCAATAGCGCTGTAGTTCCGCATCTGTGATGATCACCGGCACAGCATTCAGCACCTCATCCAACACCCGCGCCAGATAGACCGCGCCGACCGGCCCATCGGTTTCGGTGATGCCGCGCCCTAGAAAGGAACGCGAGGGAAAACCGGTGATGATGCCGACGACATCCCCCGGCGCAATCACTTCCCGCAACCGCCGCGCCGCCGTCATGGCTAAGGGTGCGTTGACCTGAGTCACGGCGGCTTGGTAAAGCGCGGGGATATGGCCCTTGCCGCGCGTGTCAATGGACATCAGTTGGTCGATCTGCCAGCCGATGCGGTCAAAGAGTTGATCGACATTAGGCAGAGGAGCAACGGCCCCAGAATAGATGGATGGCATACCTTCTCGCTTTCGTTCTGGCAAAATCGATTGATGTCAATCAACAAAAGTCCTGCCTCTCTACTGAAAAAACGGTAGTAAGGTTAAAGCTTTTGATGATTGAAGAAAGCCGTTATTTACAGTAGGATCTACAATATGCCCTTTAGAATTCATCAGAAAATTCTCTGTTCCCGCTGGGCTACAATCGAATTTCTGGATAGATCCTTAAACAATCATGGTCACGGCAAACCCATAAAAAATCAAAAGGCAATAGCATGAATAGTACTGTAAAGGAATGGCTAGATCCAATTCGCCAGGAATTGAATCTTAAAGAGTTGGCCATGGATGCCAGCAGTTGCGGCATTACCATTGCCGATATTCGTCAACCCGACCAGCCCTTGATCTATGTCAATGACGCCTTTGTCACGATTACCGGCTATAGCCGGGAAGAAGTGTTACAGCGGAATTGCCGTTTCCTGCAAGGTCCGGCTCGTGATCAAGCCGGGGTGCATGAAATCCGACGGGCTATCCGCGAAGGCGCCCATTGCAAGGTGCTATTGCGCAACTATCACAAAGATGGCACGTTATTCTGGAACGAACTCATCATGTCGCCGATTTACACAGAAGGGGTTCTAACCCATTTTGTCGGTATCCAGAGCGATGTGACGGCACGTGAAGAAGCACGCCGGCAGGTGATCGAAAAACAGCAAGCACTAGAAGCTGCGTTAACGCAATTACGGGAAACACAGGCCATGCTGGTTCATGCCGAAAAGATGACGGCACTAGGTCAGATGGTGGCCGGTGTCGCCCATGAAATCAACAACCCGATCGCCTACGTCAGCAGCAACGTTCACGCGCTGAAACAGATGGTAATCGATCTAACCGATGCCTACAGCCAATTGGAGAGGGCTGGGATCAACAGTAGCGATCCGGCTATGCAAACCGCTGTGACAGCCATTCGGCAGACGCTGGACATTCCCTTCCTATTGGAAGATTTTGATGATTTGATCAAAACATCGCTAACTGGCTTAAACCGTGTACGTGAAATTGTCAATGAATTACGCACCTTTTCGCGCTTGGATGAAGCCGAGTACAAGGTGGCAGATTTGCGCGAAGGCATTGCCAGCACCTTGCTCATTGCCCAGGTGCAATTAAAAGATCGCATTACCGTTGAAGTTGCGCTGGACAACCTGCCGCCGATCAAATGTTATCCGGCTGAACTCAATCAAGTTTTTCTCAACCTCCTCTTAAATGCAGCCTACGCCATTGATGGCAAGGGCAAGATTACGATTACCGGCCAGGATACAGGCGATGCATTGCAACTAACCTTTACCGACACCGGCTGTGGGATGACCCCGGAAGTCATGAAAAACATCTTTCATCCCTTCTACACCACAAAACCGGTCGGTGTCGGCACGGGCCTTGGCCTGGCTATCGCCTATAAGATTATTACAGACGGGCATGGGGGACGCCTGGAAGTTGACTCAACGCCAGGTATCGGCTCCACCTTTACGATCTGGTTGCCAAAGGAAAGAATGCTATGACTACGCTGTTTGCTACACCCCACCAACTTGCCACGTCAAAGCAAAACGATGCTGGCCTAGCGCAAGCACAGGTGCAACCCACTGAATCGACAACAGCAACCCACAATTTGCTGATTATTGATGATGAAATTGACATTGTCAAGGCGCTGCGTCGCCAGTTTCGTCGGCACTACAATACCTACATTGCCAACAGTGCTGCCGATGGCTATGAAATCATGACCGAAGTGCCAATCCATGTCATCATCTCTGATCAACGGATGCCAGGCATGAGCGGCGTTGAATTCTTCCATCGTGTGAAGCATGAATTTCCCGACGCCATTCGACTTTTGTTAACTGGCTATGCCGATCTGCAATCAGTTATTGCAGCCATCAATGATGGCAATATCTTCCGCTACATCGGCAAACCATGGAACCCAGAAGAATTAGACACCATTGTACGCGAAGCGTGCAACAAACACGATCTTATTCTGGAAAATCGGCTGCTTCTCCAAAAGTTACAGGAAACCAACCATTCTTTGGAGCAACGCGTATGTGAACGCACCGCCGAGTTATCCCAGCTCAATGAGCAGTTGCGCCTTGCCAACGCGCAGAAAGACCGCTTCATGGGCATGGTTGCCCACGATTTACGCGGCCCCATTGGCAGTATCCAAATGTGTGCCGAGTTGTTGCGCTCCTTAGAGCCGGCAACGGAAGAACATTTCACGTTCACCACGATGATTGAAGATACGGCGCGCAACGCGCTCTATCTAATCAACGACCTCCTAGATGTAGCCACGATTGAATCGGGCAACTTGTTGATTGAGCGACAAGTGGTGGATCTGCCCGAACTGATTGCACGGATTAGCCAAATGAATCGCTTGATTGCCGAGCGCAAAGGCATTCAGTTGGTAGTCGATTGTCCGCCGACCCTGACCAAAGCGCGCTTTGATCCAAGGCGGATCGAACAAGTGTTGGATAATCTCCTGAGCAACGCTTTTAAATATTCCCACGGGGCAACCACTGTCACCTTGCGTTTTTGGGCTGACGGCGCGGATCTCCTCTTTGCCGTCAGCGATCAAGGTCAGGGCATTCCCCACGCCGACTTAGAGAATTTATTTAAAAGCTTCCACCGCGCTAGCACCCGCCCCACCGGCGCTGAAAAGAGTACCGGGCTAGGGTTGGCAATCTGTAAACGGATCATTGAATTGCATCACGGCGAGATCCTGGTCGAAAGTGTTATGGCTATCGGCACGACCTTCACCATTCGACTGCGGCAGAGTTTATCCGAGCGATGAGTAACGCTTGCTATGGCAACAGATCGGCCACGGCAAGCGCAACTTCAGGCAACGATAAAGGCGATACAACATCTGTCGCATAGAAAGTCTGTTTGGTACTGTAGATGTCACCACGTGGGTCGCGATGAACTTCCAGTTGCATATCCATCACATTGAGAATCCAATATTCAGGGATACCAGTGCGAGCATAAAGGCGCAGTTTGCGATTACGGTCAAAGTCAAGTGTGCTGTACGAAATCTCAACAACTAAGAGGGCTGTTGTCGGGTGAGTTTCACTATAATCGCGCGTAGAGCCGCGAACAACAGCAATATCTGGCACAGGCTCTGAGTCTTCACTAATCGCAATGGGCAATTGATTACGAACAACAAACCCTTTGCCATAAATATCACGCAAAGTGTCATGTGCCAGTTGTAAAGCTGTTGCGTGCCAACTACTCTGCCGCCCCATATCCAGAATTTCGCCTTCGATTAGCTCAATACGTGCGTCCGGGTCGAAGATACCGGCCAACACCATATTCTCAAATTCAGTACGCGTCCAATGATGTGGCCGAATCATCACTGTCTCTTGGACTGGTACAGCAATTGCTGTCATAACTACTTCTCCTGTTCGTGCAAATAGGCCACCGCTGCCCCCGCCAGCAATGCCACTCCCGTCGGCAACATCCGTTCATCAAAATCGAAGGTCGGGTTGTGATGCGGGCTTTGCTCCGGGCCATTGGGATCAGCCGCGCCGACTAGGATAAAGCAGCCGGGTGCGCGGTTGAGAAATTCGGCCATATCTTCGCCCACCATCATCGGCGGGATCTGGATCACCCCTTCAGGGCCGACGATCTGGGTCGCCACGCCTTGCATGGTCGCCGCCCCCGCTTCCGAGTTCACCGTTGCCGGGCAGCCCCATTGGGGCGTAAAGGTGCAAGTCGCGCCGTGGGCTTGACAGATGCCCTTCGCCACCTCTTCAATGCGCCGGAAGAGGAGATCGCGCACGGGGGTGGCAAAACTGCGCACCGTGCCGGTCAACCTGGCTTCGGACGCGATGACATTGTTGGCTGTCCCGCTGGCAAAGGTGCCAACTGAAATGACCCCGGTATCGGTCGGGTTGAGATTGCGCGCCACAATGCTCTGAAGCGCCACCACAATCTCGCTGGCAATGTAGGTGGCGTCAACCGTTTCATGGGGTGCGGCGCCATGTCCCCCTTTGCCATGAACCGTGAGGACAAAGGCATCTGCCGCCGCCCAGATAGGCCCGGATTGCACCACCACCTGGTTGAGCGGCAAGCGGCTCCACAGATGCAGACCAAAGGACGCGGCTGGCTTGGGGTCATTGAGGACGCCATCGTTGATCATCGCCAGGGCGCCGCCCAGCGCTTCTTCCGCCGGTTGAAAAACCAGTTTCACCCGCCCTGGCAGTGCATGGCGATGGCGCACCAACAGTTGCGCCACGCCCATGCCAATCGCCGTATGGCCATCATGGCCGCACGCGTGCATGACGCCAGGGTTTTGCGAGCGAAAGGGCAGATCCGTCGCTTCGTGGATGGGCAAGGCATCCATGTCAAAGCGTAGCATTACCGTGGGCGCATCGGGCGGCGCCTCATCCGCTTCGACCAGCGCGACGACGCCAGTCTTGCCAATGCCGGTGCTGACTTCCAGCCCCAGGTCGCGCAGATGTTCGGCGACAATGCCCGCCGTGCGCACCTCCTGAAAGCCCATCTCCGGGTGTTGGTGAAAATCACGCCGCCACGCCACCAGTTGGGGCATGAGGTCGGCGGCTTCGTCTTTGAGTTGTGTGTAGAGTTCGGTTAAGTTTGGTTGGGTCATGAGTAGCGCCTTACGTGTTACGTGTTACGTGTTGCGTGTTGCGTGAACCGTAATTTATGGTTGTTCGCTCTGCCATAGTTTGCAAGAATCGACCAGTCACCTGATTCCAGTTCACGTAACACGCAACACGTAACATGTTATGGTTCACAAAGTTGCCGAAACGCGGGCAGGATTCTGCCGTCGCGTAGAAAATCCTGTGGCTGTATGGTACTGGATCGCCACTGTTCAAGCAAACCGGTGACCAGGCTGGTGGGCGATAGGCCCAGTTCGGCTTGGGCGCGGGCTTCCATCGGCCAGGGCCAAAGGGGTTGGTCAGTCAACCGGCCATTGACATAGCGATGGGTGAGGCGGGCGCCTTCGCCGCTTTCGTCGAAGCCTTCCACCCAACTGTTGGTGAAGCTGGCCCAGAGGTGCATCTCTTCTGGTCGCACTTCGGCGCCGATGCCACCCCATTGGGGGCGATTATCCAAGCCATTGTGGAAGAGCGTTACCTGATCAACCTGATTGTTGCTGTAGTTGCTGCCCTCCAGCATGGCGGTCAACCCCAGGCCGGCGCTGCCGTAGACAAAGAGGTCGCGAAAGACGTTGTCAGCAATACGACCGTTGCCATAGAGGGCAACGCCCGCCCGTTGACCAGGCCAGTCAAAGCTGCGCAGTTGGGTGCAATCAGTGGGGCCGGGACGCGTGACCGGCCAGCGTTTCACTGTGCCGTCGTGGTTCATACCGGCGTCAATCGATACGCTCCCCAGGATTTGGTTGCCAACGGCGCTTAGATCCGGTTTGTTGGCTTGAATCGCCAGCGACCAGACCGCGACCGAGCCGTAGCCGATGCTATTCTCGATGATATTGTGATCGCTATTGTAGATTTGCAGATTGTCGCCCCAGGGCCAGTCATCGCACCATTGTCGCCCATCCCATTGGCGCCAGTCGGCAAAGCAGCGGCGGACCGTGTTGTGGCTGCCCCAGTAGATCATCACCATCTTGCGCCCTGTCCCGGCCGCCAGGCAATCCTCAAGCAAGTTGTTGTGCGAATCATAGATGGCAAAGACATCAGAGTTCACATCCAAGTTGGCGTCATAGCCGGAGACACGACGGAGAATGTTGTTGCTACCCGAAACGAAGTAGACTGTATGATTGCCGTTGCGCGCCACAATCCCATCAATGATGTAATAGTCGCGGTAGAGATAGACTGGAATGCGTTGATCCTGGCCGTCGATGATCACGTTTCCGTCGCGGTCGGCGCGCACGGTGATGGGGGCATCCGGCGTGCCATTGACTTGCGGTTCGATCCCCTGGTAGTAGACACCATCCAACATAATCAAGGTGTCGCCCGGTTGGATGACCGTCCAGGCATGGCTGAAGGTAGCCCAGGCGTTTTCGCGTGTAGCGCCGCTCTGTTGGTCGCTACCGGTGGGGCTAATGTAATAGGTGGCAGCCCAGGCTGATTTGGCCCAGAAGGAGCAGAACAAGAGTGTCGCCCAAGCCAACCGATGGAGTAACGCGCTGCTTATCAACTGTATCCCCTCTGCAACTCTACTCTGCTAGGCTATGCGGCTGAGACTATTCCCAGATTGTGTGAATAGTTCTATCAGTAGGCAATCATTCTTTGTTATGCTTTGCGCAGATCTGGTTTCTGATTATAATCCTGGGCAGTCGAAGCGCCAAGAAGCAAACAAAGTAAGGAAAACGTTATGGCAACCGAAAAAACGACAGCGCCCACCCCGTCCTATCCTTCACTAACCGCGTTGGTGGCGGATATGCAGCAGATGACGGGCGACCCACTTCATGCAACCGGGAGCAAGATGGTCATCTACCGTGGCAACCCGGCGGCGAAACTGATGATTGTGGGCGAGGCGCCCGGCCCCCAGGAAGATAAACAGGGCAAGCCCTTTGTCGGGCCATCGGGCAAGTTGCTCGACCAGATTCTCGCTTCCGTTCACCTGGAATCGGAGAAAGATGTCTTTATCACCAACGCCGTTTTCCGCCTGCCCCCTGGCGAGGATGGCAAGCCGGTGCGCAAACCCACGACGCCGGAAATCAATTTTTACAAACCATTTTTACAGGAAATCATTCGTCTCATTGACCCCAAAATCATTTTATTAACCGGGGCAGTCTCCATGCAGTCGGTCTTGAACGAGACCAAACTTGGCATTACCAAGCTGCGCGGCCAGTGGTTTCAGGTCGATGGCCGATGGGTCATGCCCATCTTCCACCCGGCCTATCTCCTGCGCAACCCGGACAAAACGCCCGGTTCGCCCAAGTCACTCATGTGGCAGGATATTCAAGAAGTGCGGCGGAAATATGATGAATTGGGTCTTGGTAGTCCAGAGTCCGAAGTCCACAGTCCCAAGTCAGGCAGTCCGACTCTGGACTCTTGACTCTGGACTTCGGACTCTGGACTTCGGACTCTGGACTAAAGAAAGGATACGCTTGTGCCGGCAAACAAAGGCATCAAATTACCAACCTATCGACGCCATCCGTTGGATGCGATCTTTGCACCGCGCAATGTCGCCGTCATTGGCGCCACGGAACGGCCCAACACCGTCGGACGCACTTTGCTCTGGAACCTGATCAGCCATCCCTTTGGCGGCACGGTTTTTCCAATTAATCCGAAACGCAACAATGTGCTGGGCATTCGCGCCTATCCCACCATTGCCGATACACCGGAAGAGGTCGATCTGGCGGTGATTGTCACGCCGGCGCGCACGGTGCCGGGGGTGGTGGAAGAGTGTGTGGCGGCAGGGGTGAAAGGGGCAATCATTATCTCCGCCGGTTTCAAGGAGATCGGCGAAGAGGGCGTGCAACTGGAGCGGGCGATTTTACAAAAGGCGCGTCAGGCCAAAATGCGCATCATTGGCCCCAACTGTTTGGGGGTGATGAGTCCCATCTCCGGCATCAATGCCACCTTTGCCAAGGGCATGGGGCTGCCGGGCAATGTCGGCTTTTTGAGCCAGAGCGGCGCCCTCTGCACATCCGTGCTGGATTGGAGTTTACAGGAGCATGTCGGCTTTAGCGCCTTTGTCTCCATCGGCTCGATGCTGGATGTGGATTGGGGCGATCTGATCTACTACCTGGGTGACGACCCGCACACCACCAGCATTGTCATCTACATGGAGTCCATCGGCGACGCCCGTTCCTTCCTCTCGGCAGCGCGCGAAGTCTCGCTCACCAAGCCAATCATTGTGATCAAAGCCGGACGCACAGCAGCGGCAGCGCAGGCGGCGGCTTCACACACTGGCGCCTTGACCGGTAGCGATGAGGTGTTGGACGCCGCTTTCCGCCGCTGTGGCGTGTTGCGGATCGAACGCATTGCCGAAATTTTCTATATGTCCGAAGTACTGGCGAAACAGCCGCGCCCGAAGGGGCCACGGCTCACGATCATTACCAACGCCGGCGGGCCTGGGGTGTTGGCAACCGACGCGCTGATCCAGAGCGGTGGCCAGTTGACTACCCTGTCGGAAAAGACGATTCTGGATCTAAACAGCTTTCTGCCAGGGCCGTGGAGCCATAATAACCCGATTGACATTCTGGGGGACGCCGACCCGCAACGCTATGCCCAAACGTTAAAAACCGTGGCCGATGACCCGGACAGTGACGGGCTGCTGGTGATCTTGACCCCGCAAGATATGACCGAGCCAACCCAGACCGCCGAACAATTGCGCAATAGCTGCCAGGTTCCCCAAAAGAAACCCGTCCTGGCCAGTTGGATGGGCGGGCCGGATATTGCCGCCGGTGAAGCGATTCTGAGTCGCGCCGGCATTCCCACTTTCCCTTACCCGGATACAGCAGCGCGGGTTTTCAACTATATGTGGCAACATGCCTATAACCTGCGCACCATCTACGAGACCCCCATGTTACCGGTCGCCAGCGAAGCGGAAGAGATCAACCATCAACAGGCGCGGGCGCTGCTCGAAGCCGTGCGAACCAAACGACGCACCATTCTCACCGAGTATGAATCAAAGCAGATTTTTGCCGCCTACGGCATCCCGACAACACTAACCTTCCTCGCCCACAGTGTGGAGGAAGCAGTGGTCCATGCCGACAAAATTGGCTATCCGGTGGTGGTCAAGCTCAATTCGGAGACAATCACACACAAGACTGATGTCAAGGGCGTGCAATTGAATCTACCCAACGCTGAGGCTGTGCGCCAGGCGTATCGCACAATTCAGGAGAATGTCACTCGTCTGCATAGCGCCGACCAGTTCCAGGGCGTCACCGTACAACCAATGGAAAAGTTGGATGGCTATGAGTTGATTATCGGCTCCAGCCCTGATGCCCAATTTGGCCCGGTGCTACTCTTTGGCGCCGGTGGTGTGCTCGTCGAGATTTTCCGTGATCGCGCCTTGGCCTTGCCGCCGCTAACGACGACTCTGGCCCGCCGCATGATGGAACAGACAAAAATTTACACTGCGCTCAAAGGGATTCGCGGACGGGCGCCGGTCGATCTGGAAGCGTTGGAGCGATTGCTAGTGCGCTTTAGCCAACTAGTAGTCGAACAGCCTTGGATCAAGGAGATCGACATTAACCCGCTGCTGGCCTCGCCGGAGCGGCTAATTGCCCTGGATGCGCGGATTGTTCTCCATGAACCCGATACAACCGAGGAAGCGCTGCCTCACTCCGCCATTCGGCCCTATCCGACGCGCTATATGGCGCCCTGGCGCACCCATAGCGGCGAAGAGTTGCTGATCCGCCCAATTCGCCCGGAAGATGAGCCGTTAATGGTCGCCTTTAATGAAACGTTGTCGCCCGACAGCATCTACTTGCGCTACTTCCACCCGATTTCGGCGGCCCAGTTGACGTCCCATGAACAGTTGGCGCGCCTCTGCTTTATCGACTACGAACGGGAAATGAATCTTGTGGCCGAGCGGCGCAACGGCAATGGCAACGGCAACGGTAGTAGCGAAATCGTCGGCCTCGGTCAGTTGACCAAACTCCACGGCAGCCGCGAAGCCGAGTTCGCCATCCTGATCAGCGATCAATACCAACGCCAGGGCATTGGCACCGAACTGCTGACCCGTTTGGTGCAATTTGGCCGCGACGAAAAACTCGAACGCATCGTCGCCGAAATCCTCCCCGAAAACGAAGGCATGAAACGCGTCTCCGCCCGCGTCGGTTTCACCATGCACATGAACCGCGATGAAGGGGTGATCGAAGCGGCGTTACCCTTGTAGCAGAGGGCAGAAGGCAGAAGGCAGAGGGTTACGAGACGATCTGTCTTCTGTCTTCTGTTTTCTGTCTTCCCACAAATTCTCCGCTAAATCACGTATTTTTCCCCATCCAATCCAAGCCTGCAAAATACTACGTTAGATAAAATATGTGTATCTGGTCGTCAGCGCGCTGGTCAGATACACATCTCTATGGTTCTTGCCGTTTGCACATCGGTCGTCCCCTGCTGGTATACTGGACGGCGTCATTTCCACTTTTCAAGACCTTGAAAGGAATATTACCCATGATACGTACTGTCATTTCCCGCCTGAAGCCGCTTTATTTTGCGGCTGGTTTGTTGATTGTGCTGATGGTGGCCCTGGGCGCCTGTCAAGCCGCCCCGCCTGCCGAGCCGGCAGCGCCAGCCGAACCGGCGGCAGCGGAAGCCACGGCAACCCCTGCTGCGGAAGAAGAACCCACAGCCGAACCGGCGGAAGAGATGACCGCCACCGAAGAGGTGACGGCGACCGAAGAAGTCACAGCAGCCGAAGAGATGACGGCGACAGAGGAAACAACCGGTACTAGCGAAAGCGGCGCCGGCGCGGCAATGGCAGGCGATCCGGCTGCCGGCGCCTATATTGCCACCCAAATTGGTTGTGGTTGTCACATGAATCGTGATCTTGGCGCTTTGGCCGGCGGCAACGAATTTGAGACCCCGACGGGCATCGTCTACGCGTCCAACATCACCCCCGATCCGGAAACCGGTATCGGCAATTGGAGCGCCGAGGAGATTGTTGCTGCGCTCCGCACCGGCGCCGAGCCAGATGGTGAGCAGCTTCATCCGGTCATGCCCTACATGCGCATTAGCAATCTTTCGGTCAAAGAGGCGAATGATGTTGCTGCGTGGCTCCTCTCGTTGGAACCAGTTAGCAACGTGATCACGGAAAGCACGCTCAGTGAAGCGCCGGCCGCCTTTACACCAGCGGCAGAAGCGTTGGCTGAACCGCCGAGTGATCCGGTTGCCCGTGGCGAACAGTTGGTGAAGCTGACGAACTGTGGTGGTTGCCATACCCCCAAGAACGAAGATGGCAGCGCCAAGGCTGACATGCTGTTGGCTGGCTCACCGCTGCGCGATGAGTTTGCGTCCAACCTCACGCCGGACGAAGAGACCGGGATTGGGAGCTGGGCCGAAGACGAAATCGCACACTTCCTACTCATGGGCATGTACCCGGATGGCAGCCAGGTCGAAGGCGCGATGGCGCAACAGATCGAACGCCGCTTCAGCCAACTCACCGAAGGCGACGCCGCCGCGATTGCTGCGTATCTGAAGAGCATTCCGGCTGTTGTCAACGCTGCGCCGCAATAAACAGGTGACAATCGTCGCCTTCAAGCAGGCCGTACAGCAACGTTAGCGCTCGTTTTGTAAACAAAAAGAACCCGCTCCAAAATTGGAGCGGGTTCTTTTTGTTTACAGGCGAGTAGCGGTCGGCACAATCGTATCGGCAGAGTCCGCTTCAGTAAAGATGTTATAAAACTGTAAGCTTTTATAAGCCCCAAACAGTGTAAGCTCATAAGTACCCAACAACAGAATTAAGAAGTCTAAGTACGCTGTTAACTAAGTTCTTTAGTAGGGGCATCCGCTTGCCGGTGCCCCAAGGGGACGCCCCTACAGGAAATGGCGAAAAACTTAGTTAACAGTGTACTAAGGGGTCGTAAAAAGATAACATCATCCACCGCTCCTGGGGGTACGTGACTCGCAACTGGCGAGGGTGAGTCACATACCCTCTAGACGCAACAGCTATTCTTTTACGAACCCTAAGGAAGCAAGGATGGCCACTTATGAAGACAAAAACACGGTTATACAAACGATATGGTTCTCCTCCCCTATGGAAACAAGCTGTGATCCTTCTGGGATTGCTGTGCGCACTATGCCTGCCCCAAAGTAGTGCGCCGCTATTGCGTGCACACCCCTTGTTACTTACCTTCGCCGCGCAAAATCCCACTTCACCCGTAAATGTCATTGTACAAAAGCAAGCGCCCTCCCTTGATTTGACGCCACTGATTCATCAGCTTGGCGGCAGAGTAACGGCTGATCTATGGATCATCCACGGCTTTGCCGCCGAGTTACCGGCGCACGCCATTGCGCGACTAGCCGGCGCTGCCGGTGTACGCTGGGTGTCGCCGGATGCGCCAATGGAACAGACGACTTGCGGCCAGTGTATTGACATCAACCAACTCAAAAACACCTACATCCGCTCCATTCGCGCCGATCAGGTTTGGAATCAAAGCCCTTATCGGCAAGGCCAGGGCATTGGCATTGCCATTGTCGATAGTGGCATTAATGATCAGGTTGACTTTTATACAGTGATGGGGCAGCAACGCTTGGTCGCGGCGGCGGCCTTTAACACCGGCAATAACACGACCACCTACGATGGGTATGGTCATGGCAGTCATGTAGCCGGAGTGGCTGGCGGCAACGGGCGCGGCTCCAATGGCGCTTATATTGGCGTGGCGCCAATGGCTAATATTATCAATGTCAAAGTGGGCGACGACTTGAACCAAGGCCAGGGCACCGCACGCACGGTCGTTCAGGGGTTACAGTGGATTTTGGAAAACAAGGATCGCTATAACATCAAGGTGGTCAACCTTTCGCTCAACAGCGCAACCTATGAATCCTACCACACCAGTCCACTCAATGCGGCCGTGGAGATTCTCTGGTTTAACAAGATTGTGGTTGTCGTTTCGGCCGGCAACAATGGCAGTGGCACCCTCTATCCCCCGGCCAATGATCCCTTTGTGATCACTGTTGGCGCCGTCGATGAACGGGGTACAGCCAATATTGGTGATGATCAAATTGCTTCTTTTTCGGCTTATGGCCGTACCCCCGAAGGCTTTAATAAACCCGATTTAGTAGCGCCTGGGCGCAATATTATTAGCTTGATGGGCAATTCCGGCATGGGGATGCCGCTTGCCTACCCAGCGCATATTGTCAATCTCGGTGGTGTGCCTTACTTCCGGCTTTCCGGCACCTCGGCGGCGGCGCCAATGGTGGCTGGGGCAGCGGCTTTATTGTTGCAAGATGAACCCAATTTGACGCCGGATCAGGTCAAATACCGGCTGATGGCAACGGCCAATAAAGGGTGGGGCGGCTATCAAGCAGCCAAAGCCGGCGCCGGTTACCTGGATGTTTATGCAGCCGTTTACGGCAATACCACACAAAACGCCAATACAGGCGTTCAGGTCAGCAAGTTGCTGCAAAGCGGCTCACAACCAGTGACATCCGGTAGCGTGAGTTGGAACTCGGTCAGTTGGAACAGTGTGAGCTGGAATTCAGTCAGTTGGAACTCAGTCAGTTGGAACAGTGTGAGCTGGAATAGCGACTATTGGGGCAACTAACATACTGTTTTGTCGACGCAACCTTAAGCGGTAAACCCGTCCCGTAGGGACGTATGAGTTTAGTTTAGGTGGAGAAAATGAGCCTCTCTGTTCCTAAACTCATGCGTCCCTACGGGACAAAAGCATGTGTCAGGCTTTTCGTAAAAGTCAGCCTACGTTGGGACTTACCGGCCCCAACTGATCATCTGTTCACTGTTATAGCCGTAGTTAATTTCCAAGTCAATCGGCAGCGGGCGTTGATTGCTGCCATCGGCATTCATCACCCAAACGCGCCACGGACCAGCCTCATTGTTATCCATGCGATTGCTCAGGAAGGCGATGTGCTGACCATCGGGACTCCAGACCGGAGCGACATTGCTGGGCAGTTGATTAACCAGCGTTGTAACGGGACGGGTCAGCGCCGTGATGCCGGAGCCATCGGGGTTGACGGCGAAGATTTCCCAGTGGGGACCTTCTTTACTCTGAAAAACGATACGACCACCATTGGGCTGCCAATCGGGATCCCAATCATAGCCGTCAAAGTAAATCTTGCTGGTGGTGGCGTCGCCTTCATCTTTGGTCAACTGAATGCCGGCGGACGACTGATAGATGATGCCGGCTTCATTCCAATCCGGTGAACGGGCACTGCTCAACACAGCCAGATCGCGATAGTCGTCGCCGTTGGCAGCAATACGCGCAAGCATCCACTCCGGTCGTTCTTCTTTAGGATAGTCGCTAAACATTTTGTCCACATCCAACCCCGGAATATTCGGCAAGTTGAACTGCTTAATAATCTGGTCATTGGTCAAACAGAGGCCAAACCCCAAATTGCGACAGCGATAGAAGCCATCATTGCGGTTAAAGACAATCCACTTGCCGTCGGGACTCCATTTGGGTGACATCAAGCCATCGCGCTCGCCAAAGATTTTCTGTTCGTTGCTGCCATCGACATTGATCAAGTAAATGCCGTTGTCATTGCCGATGCGGGTAAAGGCCACTTGCGTGCCATCCGGGCTGATGGCTGGGTCAAGACCGCCGGTCAAGGGGCGCAACGTTCCTGTCCCCAGGTCGTAGAGATAGAAAGTACCGCCCCAGACACTCTGGATCACGAGCTTGCCGCTCAAACCAGTAGGGCCGGTGCGTTGTACAGGCGCGGCTGGGGCAGTGACAGCCGTTGTGGCCGCGGTGGTTGTGGTTGCGGTGTTTGCCGATACACGGGTGGGGGCAGGAGCAGCCGGGGCGCTGTCGTTCGTTTCGGCGGTCACCGGCAGATCAGCCATTGGCGCGCTCAAAGTCACAAAGTTGGCCGCAACCCAGCCAATACCGCCAGTCAGATCCGGCGCTTCTAGTTGCACCCAAGTGCTGTCACTGTTGCGTCCCAGCACCACAAAGCGTTCGCGGGGCAATGCCTTGCCGATGATGCCGAACGAAGTGCCAGGACCGGAACGGATATTGAGACGGGAACCGGTCATCGCGATCTGCGCTGTCGGGCGACCATCGGCGGCAGGGGTTGGACGCATACTCTGGGTTGCCGCAGCCGGGCGCGCCGTGGCAGCAGGAGCAGGCGTTGTGGCGGTTGCGGTTTGGACGACGGTGGCCGTCACTTCAACAGTCGTGGTGACAGCCGTGGTGACAGGCGCGGTGGGGGCAGGCGCTTCCGCAGCCTCTTCTTCACGCACCGGTAGACCTTTAACGTTGAAGACCACCAATGCTGTCCCATCAACCCAACCGGTGGCGCCGTCGGGCGTGGTGACAAACAGGGCGCTGCTGTCACTCGTCCGACCGGTGGCGGTAAGCGCCGTGCCGACGGGTAAGGCGCGCACGGAATCACCACCAGGGGCGGCGCGCAAGGTGGCGCCGTCACTGCCGACAACGGCAATCAATTGTGATTGCGCACCCAAAAGGGGGGTGGCCGTTGCGGTCGGTGGCACTGGTGTCGGTGTTGGCGGCACTAGTGTCGGTGTTGGCGGCACGGGAGTGGGCGTGGGCGGCACAGCAGTGGGGGTAGCGGTCGGCGCAACAGTTGTCGGTGTCGCTGCGATAGTTGCTGCGATAGTTGCTGCGGTAGTTGCTGCCGCCGTGGCTCCCTCTTCGACTGGCGTGGCGGTGGCGGACGCCGTCCCTTCCGTGACTGGCAACTGATCGGTGCCGAAGATGACAATGGTGTTGGTCTCCACCCAACCGCTGTTGCCGCCGTCCGTGGTCACATTGATCCAGAGACTATCAGCCGTGCGGCCAACAGCAGAGAGCGTGGCGCCGGCTGTCAGCGACTCGATCACAGCGCCGCCTGGGGCGTCATGGAGATCGCTGCCCTGGGCGCCAACGACAGCAAGTCGTCCGGCGTTTTGCGCCAGCGCAACAGTCGGTGCGTTGATCATTGCCGTGATCGTGGAAACGATCAGAGCCAGCAGCAAAAGGAATGACACCCCTACCTGGCGTAGTCGCCGGGGTGTCATGGAAGTAGATTGGCGCAAAGAAGAGCGCAACATCAAACTGCCTCATTTCTACATAGCAATATGTTCGGTGAAAAATCAATAGTCATTGTAATGATACCGCAATTTTGACAAGGTGCTGCAATGGGTTGTACAATTTCTTGCCGACCGACCGTTCGGTCGAACAGCATTCTTCAGAAATTATCAAACAAGAAGGAGCCGTTGTCAAACCTACAAGCTCATGGAAGAACAAACACTCTCAACCTCCAAACAAGCAATCTTAGATGCTGCCCAGGCGCTGCTTGCCCGTCATGGTTATGCCGGCCTGTCGATGCGTGAGCTGGCGTTGGAATCAGGGTTGGCCAAGGCCACAATTTATCACTATTTCCAAGACAAGGAAGAGATCTTCCGCCAGGTATTGGAACGGGATATGCTGACGGTTCAAGAGCATCTCTTGCGGGCAATAGCCGCCGAAAGCGGTTCATTGGCGAAATTACGGGCTGTCATCTACACGCTCTTTTCGCTAATGCAAGCCCGTCGCACCATCATCATGAGCATGTTGCGGGAACTGGGCGAAAATAAACAGGTCTTTCACGAAGTCATCTGCGCCCATCGCGACACCCATCTCCGCTTATTGATGGGGTTGATCCAGACTGGCATTGACGAGGGGGTCTTTCGCCCGGTCAATGTTGAATATACCACCTACAGCTTGCTGGGCATGATCAACACCTTTGTCTTTTTCCGGCTCTACCTGAGCGATGCCGATGTTACCAACGTTGCCATTGACGCCGATGCCGCGGAACACACACTACAACTCATTTTGGAAGGGTTACAAAAACCGACCCCAACCATTGCTACGTCTTAACCGTCACACACTTGTCATAAGACTATAGCACGCTATCAAGCCGCCTTGCTAGTGACGATAATCAGCGGCGGGCGTGAGTCCAGTCACGGTTTTCTTGTTCAAAAATCATACGTTTTTCTTTATTTTTTGTTTCTCGTCCTATTTGGCCCGCTTCTAGCCGGTCCGTGACCGGCGGTCACGGACCGGCTAGAAGCGGAATAGTTACTTTTTTCACCTTACTTTGGCAGAAAGCATTACTTTATGAAAAGTCGAACTTTTTTTCGTCTATCACCAAAGCCCCTTTGGGTTGTCTGCGGGTTGGTTGCCTTGGGCCTGGTGGGCAGTTCCTGTAACAACTTGACCGGCGCCGCCCAGCCAACCGCCGTCCCCTTTGTCGCCACACCATACGAACCAGGCAACGAGGCCATTAGCGCCGCCGCCGATGAGAGCAATAGCGTTGAAGCAGGCGCCGCGACAACAATCACGAACAGCAGCACCATTACGGAAACCAACGCCACAAGCGCTTCCAACACCGGCAGTACGGCCGTCGCCGCAGCACCGGTGGCCAGTGACGCCAATCAACAACCGACGGTAACCGATGCGCAGCCGGCCAGTGGCGCCCTACGCTACAGCGGTGAAATTGTCGCCGACCATCAAGTGGTGGTGGTGGCCGAGACCGCCGGCATGGTGCTGGATCTGCCGCTGCAAGTGGGTGACGTGATCACCAAGGGTGCGCTCATCGCCCAGCTTGACACAACCCTGTTAGAAGCGCAAAAGGCGCAGGCGATGGTGGGGTTGGAAGCAGCAACCGCCCAACTGGCGCTCGTCAAGATGCCGCCCGATGAAGATGATCTGGCGGCGGCGCAGGCAGCGGTTAATGCGGCGGGGGCAGCCTACAATCGCGCTAGTGGCGGGTTGACCGAAGAAGAACAGCGGTTGGTGCTGGCACAGTTGAAACAGGCCCAGGCCGCCGTTACGGTGGCGCAGGCAGCCTACAATCAGGTCAAAGGCAACCCGGCCATTGGCATGTTGCCGCAAAGTCTGCAACTGCAACAGGCAACCATCGGCGTGGAAGCAGCCCAAGCCAACTATGACAAAGCGGTAAAGGGCGCCACGGCGGATGTGATTGCCGGCGCCTATGCGCAATTGGCCGGGGCGCGCGCCCAGTTACAACGCTTGAAAGAAGGGGCCAAACCGGAGCAGATCAAAGCGGTGGAAGCCCAGGTGAAGCAGGCCGAGATGGGCGTTTATCTGGCTCAGTTACAGGTGAGCAAGGCGACAGTGAAAGCACCAGTGGATGGTGTTGTCTCCCGTGTCAATAGCACCGTGGGTGCGATGGCGGCGCCGGGGGCGCCGTTGGTCACGCTGCTCTCACCGGAAGTCAAGATTATGATTGCGGTGGAGGAAGCACGCCTGCGTCAACTGCAAGTTGGCTTGCCGGTTGTGATCCGGGTCGATGCCTACCCCGATCTCGCCTTTGCCGGCGCTATCGCCATTATCGCGCCGGAGCTTGACCCCGCCACGCGCACGGTTCAGGTCACCATTCGCCCCACGGAAGAGGCCGACGTCTTGGCCCCTGGCATGTTCGCCACTGTCGAATTGCCGTTGCCGTAATTGAAACTGAGGAGCATAGTCCGTGAAGATTTGGGATCTATCGATTCGTCAACCGGTCTTTATGACCATGATCTTGGTGGCCGGCATTGTGATGGGGGTCTTCTCCTATTTTCGCATGCCAGTCGATCTCTTTCCTGATGTTGAATTTCCCATCGTTGTGGTTGTCACCGTCTACCCGGGCGCTAGTCCCGATGAAATTGAAGAGCAGGTGACCGATGTTTTGGAAAAAGAACTGAGTACCATCGGCGGCATCGAACAAGTCAACTCGACCTCTGCCGAGAGTGTGAGTACCATTGTCCTGCAATTTAGCCTGGATGAATCGGCGGATGCCGTGAACCAGGAGGTGCGCGAACGGGTGGGCTTGTTACGCAACCGCCTGCCCACCGGCATTGAGGAGCCGGTGGTGCGCCGCTTTAATCCATCGGATCAACCAGTGTTGCGCTTTGGCGTGGCCGACACCAGCGGCGAGTTGTCACCAGTGGCGCTGCGCGAATTGGTCGATGATGAAATCCAGGCCACCCTACAGCGCATCTCCGGTGTCGCAGCGGTCGATGTCCAGGGCGGTCAGGTACGCGAAATTCAGGTCAACCTGGATATGCAGGCATTGCAAGCATTGCGCATCGCCCCCCAGCAGGTACAGAGCGCCCTACAGACGCAAAATCTCAATATCCCCGGCGGCGCGGTGATCGATGGCAATCAAGAGTTGCTGGTGCGTACACCGGGCTATTTCCAAACCCTGGATGATATACGGAATATTGTCCTCACCCAACGCGGCTCCCCGGTTTACCTGCGCGATGTGGCGGAAGTGGTCGATACCTTTGAAGAACGGGAGACTCTCACCCGCTTAAACGGCCAGGAATCGGTGGTGGTCAGTGTGCGCAAACAGAGCGGCACCAACACGTTGACGGTGGTCGAAGCAGTCAAAGAACGGCTGGCGGAGATTAATGCCGAGTATCCCAATTTGTCGTTGGTCATTGCCGGCGATCAATCCATTCAGGTGGAACGCTCAACCGATGGCGCGATTGAAGACCTGATCTATGGCTCCATTCTCGCCGCGCTGGTCATCCTCTTCTTCTTTCGCGATCTGCGCAATACGATCATTACCGTTGCCGGTTTACCCGTGATTATGATTGCCAGCCTCTTCTTTATGGATCTCTTTGGCATTGGGTTAAATCAGCTCTCGCTGCTGGCGCTGGCGCTGGTGGTGGGGTTGGTGATTGATGATGCCATTGTCGTGCGTGAAAATATTATGCGCTGGATCCAGAAAGGCTACAAGCCGCGCGAGGCGGCTAGTTTGGGCACCGAGGAAGTGGTGTTGGCCGTTATTGCCACCAGCAGCACCATTCTCGCCGTCTTCCTGCCGGTGGCCTATGCCGAAGGGATTATCGGGCGCTTCTTCCGCGACTTTGGGCTAACGGTTGCCATCGCCATTGCCGTCTCCACCTTTGAATCACTGACCATGGCCCCCATGTTGAGCGCCTATTTCTTCCGCGCCAAGGATAACGAAGATCGCGAGATCAACGAAAGTCATGGTGAGGAAGCCGCCGACGACAATTGGCTCAACCGCACCTATGCGGCGATTCTCAACTGGACGATGAACTACAAGGTGGTGACGATTGTCACGGCGCTTGCTTTTATGGGCGTTAGTATCTATAGTGTGCGCTTTATCGAGCAGAGCTTCCTCCCCCGCAGCGATCAAGCAGAGTTTATTGCGGCCATGCGGCTGTCGGCGGGGACACCTCTATCCACCACCGAACGGGAAGCGATTCAAGTAGAAAACATTCTGCGCAGCCATCCACTAGTTACCGATGTTTTCACCACCATCGGCGGCACAGGCGCAGCGGAGCAGGTTGAGTTCTTTGTCAAGCTAAAGCAAGATACCAACTATGTTCCAGTTGTTGATGCGCTGCGCACCCCGCTGGCGCAGGTGCCGGGGCTTTCCTTCCGCGCAGCCGATGGCGGGCCAGGCGGCTCGACCACCGACATTACCATTGAAGTGGTCGCCCCGCCCGGTGTTGCCTATACCGAGTTAGGCGAACAGAGCTTGCTGCTGATGCAACAGGTGGCGCAAATTCCCGGCATCACCGACCTGGATGTTAGTTACAAACCAGGACGCCCCGAAATGCAAATTGCCGTCAACCGCGAACGGGCATCGGAGTTTGGCTTAACCACAGCGCAAATTGGGTCAACCGTGCGGCTGCTGGTCAATGGCGATGTGGTCTCCACCTATCGCGGGGAAGGCCGTGAAGCGGATATTCGCTTGCAACTCCAGGAAGCGAATCGCTCCAGCAGCGCCGATATTCTGGGCATTAATTTGCTCTCACCGGCGGGTCAACTGGTGCCGCTACGCACCATTGCCAATCTAGCGCAGGCGGAGGGGCTAAATCGCATCGCGCGTGTGGATCGCCAGCCCACTGTCACCATCAACGCCAACGTGACGGGGCGTGACGTGCCAGTGGTGACGCGTGAAGTTGCTGAGTTTTTGGCTGTTGCTCTCCTGCCCAATGGCATTACGGCCAAGTTGGGTGGTGACGCCGATGCCCAAGCTGACGCCTTTACCAACCTAGGGCTGGCATTGCTACTCTCGGTTATCTTTATCTACATGGTGCTGGCCAGCCAATTCGGCAGCTTTATTCAACCGTTGCTGATTATGTTGGCGCTGCCGCTGGCGGTGATCGGCGCGATTCTGGCGCTGCTCTTCACATCACGCCCGCTGGACTTGACGGCGTTTATCGGTTTTATTATGCTCATGGGGTTGGTGACCAAAAATTCGATTCTGCTGGTGGACTTTGCCAACCAGGCCAGAGCGCGCGGCGAAACCGCCGACCGCGCCATGCGACTGGCCGGGCCAGTGCGCCTCCGCCCCATTCTCATGACCTCGCTCTCGATGATTCTCGCCATGATTCCGGTGGCGTTGGGCTGGAGCGCCGGTGGTGAGTTCCGCGCAGCCATGGCGATTGCAATCACCGGTGGTCTAGTAACCAGCACCTTCCTCACCTTGCTGGTGGTGCCGGCCTTCTATGGCAGCGTGGTCGGCTTCCAGGATCGCATGGCGGCGCGGCGACATGCCCGTGCCGAAGCCAAAGAGGCAGCGCGCCGCGCCGCCCGCCCGGCCCTTTCGCCATCAGTTGCCGCCGCAACGACGTCGGCGCCAGTTGATGCAATCGCCCTTCATACCCAGCCTGGTGCGGTCGCCACCAATGGCAAAGTTGCGTTGCCAACCGATAAGGTGACGCCGGCGCCGATAGTGACACAACCGGCAGCAGCCCAGCCCGTCGCCGCCCCCCCAAGTCTCAGCGATGTCGTGCCACCCAAAGCATTCCAATTGCAAGCCAACGCCCAAAGCCCAACCCCGCCAGAGTTGACCTTGCAGCAAAAAGAGCAGGAAAAGTCGGTGTATGATCTGAAACCGAAGGGGTAACAGCAAAAGAACTAAACACAAAGCCACGCCAGCGTCCTCGTCCCATAGGGACGGTTGAGTTTAGTCATACCCCTGCCTAAATTCAGCCGTCCCGACAGGATAAACACATTATCGACTCCGCCGCAATCGCGGGTTGACCACCGGTTCCAACCCTAACGATAACAACATAAAGGTGAGCGCTGTTAGCACAATGAGTAACCCTGGCGGCACGATCCACCACCAGTAGCCGACATAGACACCACCGGTGCGGAAGCCGGCTTCGAGGATCTGGCCCCAAGTCGGGATTGACGGATCACCCAGCCCCAAAAAGCTGAGACCTGCTTCGGCAAGGATAGCCGAAGGCGCGGCAAAAATGAGGCGTGAGACGACATACGGGGCAATTTGGGGCAGGATATGACGAAACATCACTCTGCTATGCGAAGATCCCAAGCTTTGGATTGCTTCGACCAGGGCGTTGGTGCGGGTATGCAAGACCATCGCCCGGATCTGGATCGTCAACCCCGGCCAGCTAAAGGCGATCAAGACAAAGAGGATCACAAAAAGGCTCGGCCCAATCACAAAAAGCATGAAGATCAATAGCGGCAGCACCGGCACATTAGCGACAATGTCCGCCGCCCGCTGGATAAGCAGATCGGTGCGCCCGCCCAAATAGCCACTGGTGATGCCCAGCACCACGCCAATCGCTGTCTCTACTACTGCCACCACCAGCCCGATAAAGAGTGCCACGGGCAGCCCAAAGAGCAAGCCCTGCGCCAAGTCGCGGCCTAGGCTGTCGGTGCCCATATAGCCATAGACGCCACCGCCAATGACAAAGCGGAGTTGACCGAGTTCGTCATCGGCATCACGAAAGGCCACTTGGACGACTAGTTCGTAATCACCGGTGAGCGGGGTAAAAGTTAGCTCTTCACCTTCCACAGGTGCGCCAAACGCGACGCGATCCACCAAACCGCGCAGGGTTCGTTCGTCCACCTGGCGCTCAAAGGTTTCGGCTAAAAATTCTTGGATGGCGGTGATGGTCGATTCATCGGTGCTGAGTTGCACGCGCAGCGGATCTTCTTCATAGCGGCGGAAGGGGCCGGTTTCCCCTTCGCGCGGGCCGCGCACGGCATGACGCAACAACCGGACTTCGTTGCCATCCGGTCGCGCCAGGCTCACGGAAATCAGCGGCGGACGCTCTTTATAGGTAACATCGGCGATGGTGACGGCCAGAAAGGTAGGCGGTTCGGTAAAGTTGTAGGTAAAAGGAACGCGATAGGTTTCAATGCGTCCGGCCCGCGCTTCTTTGGTTTCGGTCGGCTCACCCAGGGTCAGGATTTGATGTTCCGGCAGCGGCGTGGCATTGAGACGGTTCATCCAGATCGGCGCCGCCGCTTTGGGGTTATCCACCCAACGATTCGGGTTGCTCCACGTGCGGTCGCCAAAGTCAAGCGGATAGGTGGCAACGACATAGATCGCGCCGGCAAAGAGCAACAGCAAAAGTAACACGCCCCCTTTGCCGGCCCCGCTGCGCCATAATTCACGGAATGCTTCACCTAACCGCATGACTATACTCTCTCATAGGTTCAATCCAGGTATTGCACCCGTGGATCTAAAAAGACATATAACACTTCCAGCAAGATCCGGATGCCGACATACATCAACGTAAAGACAAAGGTCAACGCCACGATGACATTTTCATCCGGTGTGCCGGCCAGGGTATCATAGTAGAGGCGCCCCATGCCCTGCCAATTGAAGACTGTCTCCACCAGGATCGACCCCGACAGCGACCCGGCCAATCCGAAGATCAACCCGGTGACAATCGGCGGGGCGGCAACGCGCAGAATGTGACGGTTGCGCACGCGCCGTTCAGGCAATCCCTTGGCACGGGCGATGTTGACATGATCTTCCTGGGCAATATTCAGCGTGATAGTGCGCACGGCATAGATATAGGGGCCAATGCTCACCAAGACCAGCGTCAGCACCGGCAAGAGGGCGTGCTTGACCAGATCAAGAAAGCGTTCCCCTTGCTCAATCGGCGGCGGGGTGCTGTACATGCCACCGGAGGGCAAAATGCGCCAACGCACCGAGAGAAAGAGAATCAGCAGGATGCCGATCCACCAGGTCGGGATAGCAAAGGAAACGGCGGCAAAGCCAGACATAAAGCGATCCAGCCAGGTGCCGGCTTGCGTTGCCATGTATGCCCCCAGACCCAACCCAATGGCAGCGGTAATAAAGAGCGACGTGGTGAGCAACAACATGGTGTTGGGCAGCCGCTCCATCACGATGTCGATGACCCGATTGCTGCCATCGAAGCTACGCAGGTTGCGCGCCTCGCCTAGGTCGAGGGTCATCACCCGCAGCACCATCCCTGGCAGGCGCACCCACCAGGGACGATCCAGACCATAAAAGGCTTCAAACTCTTGTTTGCGATCGGCCAGCACCTTTTCCAGTTGATCAGGGTCGCGGATGGTCTCGGCCAGCGCGGTGCGTTCGGCGCGCAGTTGCTCCCCCACCACAGCATTGAGAATCCGGTCGGAGTAGCCGGTCAAGCCGAGGGTGAGGACGAGCATGAGCATGACGACGAAGAAAACGCCGATCATGGTTAATGAGCGCAGGAGAAGTGGACGTAGGAGGGACATAATGTGTTATATACCTAGCCACTGACGCAGAGACTTCTCCAACAAAATTATGTCTTCCAGTTGTAGTCTGCCAACAACCTTCATCACCAATCGATTTTGAACTGTGGCAAGCCCCCGTTTAACCACTGATGGGACATTGAGGCCAGCACCGGACCAGTCCTTTAACATAAATTCACCGGGTAGGAAAGAGCTTGCCCGACTAGTTAATGGCACCACAAAGAGATCCATAGACGGATGTGGTGTATTCACAACAATTGCCGGACGAATTTTTGTCCCAGAGAAATCAGTAAATGGATAGACGATCAAAATCACGTCATGCTTTGAGTAGTTCGGCATAAACGTCATCTTCCTCGTTATTCCAGATCGGATCAAGGGCAGATTGGCTAACACCTAACCAAAAGGCAGTGTCACTGTCTGACAGAAAGGTGACTAACACTTTTGTACCCTCTGGCAATTTTACATTTTCTAGCAACTCAATTCGCCCATGTTGCACAATGGCGCGCGCCGTTTTGATTTCGGCAAATTCAGATCCACTTTGTAACATGTATATACCTCATTCTCGTCATAGACACCACTGACAGCGCCAAGTAACCGCAGATTTAGTTCTCTTCATCTTACTGCAAGTCTGCCTCAATCTCAACCTGCCGCTCCGTCAACTGTGCTAGTTGATCACTCGTCGCCACCAGCACCAGGCGATAGAGACCAAAGTCCATCTCCAGCGTTTCATCTTCGGTCAGCTTGACGCTAAACTCATTTCCGCTGGCAGCCGTAGCCTCACCCTGCGCGATGATCGCATCGGTGGCGGCATCGACCAGCAGATAGCGCAGCGCCAGTTTGCCCGGCCCGTCGAGCGTGAAAGTGGCCTCATAGGCTTCACCCAGCACAATCGACTCAGCGTTGATCTCACCAAACTCGATTAATTGCGGCGCGCCACGGTAGAGATCCGCCGCCGTGAAGGGATAGGTCGGGTCGCGGAAGGCGTTCAACTCGGCAAATTGGGCCGGCGGATCATAGCGGGCCAGGAAGAAGGGGCCGTTGCTGATGATCAGATGGCCGCGTTCCTTAAACCAATCGAGGGTGGCCTTGTAACGGGCGGCGGCGGCTTTGGCGTCGATCAAACTTTCGCCAGCGCCCGGCAGGGTAAAGACCGCTGCCGGGAAGGCTTTTTTGCGCTGTAAATCCATCATCGCTTTGCGCACCAAACGCGCATCGCGATCCAGCACCAGGCTGATCCACGGCACATTAAAACGGGCGGCGGCGGTGTCGCTAAAGGCGGCGCGACGCTGTTTGAAGACCAGATCATCGAGCGTGTAAAGCAGTTCCCACGGCGTACCGACGCCCGACGGGGTAGCATAGGCGGCAATATAGTTGTCGTCAAAGTGCCAGAAATCGACATAGACCTCAATGTGGTTCTCATCAACCACACGGAAACCACGGAAGGTCTCCAAGGTCGGGCGGGCGGTGACGGCCATGACGGTCTCGATCTTGGCCTTCTCCGGGTTATATGACATATCAAAGCCCTGGTAGAGCGAGTAAAGCAGATCGGCCATTGTGATTTGCTGGCCGTGATGGTAGTTGGCGCTAAAGAACTTGGTGTAATCGTAGGTGACTTTGCTGACCGCCTCCACACCTTCGCCCACAGTCTGCCACTGGCCGGCTTCAGCGTCCCAGAGGAAGGCATCGGTTGGCACTTCCAGTTTGCCAGCGGGGCCGGCGGATTCCACTTCGTAGCTTACACGGAAAGGTTGGGGAATGCCGGTAAAGGGGTCATTCCAGAGCGTTGGATCACTGAGTTGACGGTAAATGTCGCTGCTGTAGACATCGCCAATACCGCCGACGGGATTCCAGGTCGAACGTTCCGTCCAGACCCAGAGATGGCCGACAATCAATTCATTGCTATCGGGCTTGTAGGCAGTGCGTAATGTCCAGAGACCGCGTGGGCCGGCGGCCAGGTCTTGGGTAATGCCAGTGACATCTTTTTGTACGGCATAGGCACTGTTGACCGTCGCCACCCAAATACGCACCGACGCGTCTAGGCCCATTTCCGTCATGGTGCGGTACATCTCATCCCGTTCGGCTTTGTCGTTGAACTCGCCACGGAAGAGCTTTTTGCCGACTTCATCCAGTTCTTCGTTTTCATATTGCCAGAAGCCGGTTTGCTGCCAGCCGGGCATGTTGCCCAGCCAGGGAGCGTTAAAGGAGTTGACGCTGCCAAAGTCATAGCGATTAGGCGCACCCCGGCCCCAGCCTTCGGTGTAGATGTGCCAGCCAAATTGCTTGGGGTCGGTCGAGTAGACCGTTTGAATGGCCGGGGCAAAGGGTTGATAGTTGGCATCGACGGTAAAACCGGCCTCTTCCAGTGCAGCGCGCACCAAATCGCCCACCTCACGCCGTTCATCTTCGACGCGAATAATGAACTTGATGCGGATCGGTTCCCCCTCATAAGTCCAGACCTCATCAACCAGTTCAGCCCCCGCTTCTTCCATTGCCGCTGCAATCTCTTCGCGGGCAAACTCCGGGTCAAAACGCAGGTCTTGTTCCTGAATGATGTCAAAGACGGTGAGGTAGTCAAAGTCGGTCGGGCTGTTGACGGTGTACATGGGGCGCGCCTGGCCCTGATAGATTTCGCGCGCCACAAACTCGCGATCCACTAGCCGCTGCATGGCCTGGCGCACGGCCGAGATGGAAAAAGGATTGAGTTGCCCTTCCGGGGCCGGCGCGGGGTTGAGAATCAGCGACAGGGTGTTGGCCGGCGCTTCAAAGAGTTGAATCTCCTTGTTGTCGCGCAGCTTGCGGGCGGCAGCGATCTTCAGGTTGTAGTAGTACATGTCCATCTCGCCCGCTTCGAGATCCAGCGGGGCGCGATCAACATTGAAGGCTTTGAAATACAATTTGTCCACCGCCGGGCCGGGTTGATCCGTCGGCGGCGTATAATCGTCCTGGGCCAAAGCTAGCGCCGACCCGTTGAGCAACAAAGCGCACAGCAGAACCAGATGAAGAATCAATCGCTTCATACCCACTCCTTCAACATTTCAACAGGATTGTTAGGCGGCTATTTTTCTCGTTGCCAACCAGCTATCGACCGACCGTTTTGCTTCGCGGCTGGGGACGCCGGCTAACAAAGCAATGACGGGAATTAATTCATCTACCTGTTCCCAAAAGATGATGTCACGACCATCGCTATCTTCAAAAATCGACCAATCTTCGCGCTCCGCTTTTGTTGCATGTTGCAGTCGCGGATACCATGCTAGCGGAGCTAAAACGGTACGGCCATCGGCAATTTCAACCGCCAATTTATCATCAGTAAAGGTGACTGTCTTTACGCGTGGCTGAATCTCAATTGTTGCAATGTTCATCCCACATCTCCAAAAATAAAGCTCTATTTTCCTCTACAATACGCCAAGCACTGCGCAATTCACTTGTATTCAAACCATTATTGCGTGCTAGACGTAATGGCTCCAACCAAAATTTTGCGCTGCGGGTATTTCGATCCCTGCCTCTTGCCACATGAATGTGCGGCGGCTCGATACAATCGTATGACACAAAATAACATAGAAACCCGCCAATACGTTTGGTTGGCATAATAATACAACACTCTAGTAATTTTGAAGGAAATAGTTGAGACAGCTTGTCGATTAGCCAAACATGCCGGAAAGATGTGATCCTTCCGGCATGTAACATTATTTTATCAGCGCCTATACACAGCACTCATTATCGCCGATTAAACAACCGTAATTGCGTAAAAACAATCCCCAACAGCAGCCCAACCAGGCCGACCAGGCCAAGCTTCAACGTCGGGTTGCCACCCAGGAAACCGGCAGCGACCACTGTCGGTTCTACCGCCGCCACAGCCCCAGGTTGTGCTTGTTGTTGCACCAACGCCTTCAATTCGCTGACCTGTGCTGTCAACTGTTCAATGCGCGGGTCGTAGGCGGCAGATTGGTTGGCGATCGGGCTGCGATTGGCCGCAGCGCCATTTGACAGTTCATCAATTTGGGTGTTCAACTCGTCCAGTTGGGTTTGAATGTTGTCAAAGCCAAATTCCATATAGAACGAAGTGGAGGCCAGGTTGCCCGACCCATCGACCAGCGTGACCGGGTGCGGCCCTTCGCCGGAGATGGGGACAAAGACGCTGGCAGTCATGCGTCCATCAGAGCTAGTGCGCCCACTGGCAACCGTTTCGCCGCCGACAAGCAAGTAGTAATCAAGATCTGGTTGGAAGCCATGCCCTTGGACAGTGACAGTCTCACCACCGGGACCGGCGTTGGGGCTGAGAAAAATTTCCGGGTTGGGCATCTGCCGTTTGCGGGCAAAGGCGATCTTCTGGTTGGTCCCGCCATATTCAGAAAGGCGACCATCGGCCCAGACCATGTAGGCTTCTTCATCGGTGGCGGCAATGGAGAAATAGTCGCCAATAAACAAGCCCTGTGGGAAGGCTTTGTTGGGGTTGGTCGGGAAGTCGGTGACGCGGGTATCGCCTACATCCAGTCCTAATTCTTCGTTCTTAAAGCCCCAATCATCACCCTGATTCTCGGAACTGGTATAGTAAATATGATAGCGGGTTTCGACCGCATCGTCGCGCATATCGCCCCACATGACATGCAAGGTGCCATTGGGCGAAACCGCCATCGCCGGGAAGAATTGCACGCTATTGGTCTCGTCGGTGTTAAGCCGTTTCGGGCGCGACCAGCGGTTGCCGCCATCGGTCGAGCGGATGAAGTAAATGTCGCCTTCGTCAGCGGGGCGTTCCGGGGGCAGGGCGGTAAAGGCGACGTAGAGTTCATTGTTGGGGCCGACCGCCGGTTTGGGGAAGACCGAAGCCCAGTAACGAAAGAAGGCGGTGCGCGGACGGAAGCCCGGCTCCAGGAAGCTGGCAATGCGCTTGGGTTTAGCAAAGGTCACGCCGGCATCTTCGGACTTTGCCAGGTAAAATTCGCCCAAGCCCTTTTGCGCCTCATCGTCGGTGCTGTCAAACCAGAAGACGTAGACATTGCCGTCGCTATCCACCACCGGGGTTACACCCTGGATGGTGCGCTTCTTGCCTTCGGATTCGCCTTCGCCTTCTTGGAAGACATTACTGGGCAAGTAGCCTTGCAGGAGCCGCTGTTGCGGGAATTCCAGTTCGGCCGCTTGTTCAGCGGGGGACTCAAAGCCCTCACTGCCTTCCTCGCTGTTTGTTTCCCCTTCGCCGGAACTCTCTTCACCAAAGGTGTTGCGCACGGTTGGCCCAACCGCCACCGGCTCTGACCAGGTCACGCCGCCATCTTGCGAGGCAACCAGTTCCGGTGTAGTCTCCACCAGTGGCACGCCCAAGACCGGCACTTCACCAATATAGAGAATATCGTACTTGGTGGTGAACTTAACATAGGTCACATAGATGACCTCTTGATCTTCCACCGTCGGATGGGGGCCAATGGCGACCCAGGGTTTGTCCAGGAAGCTCAACGCAATGGTGCCGCGCAGGCGACCGTTGGGGTCCAACTCTACGTTACTGGTCTCAACGGTGCTTTTGGCCGTCGGCACCGGTTCATTCCAGGTATAGCCGCCATCTTGCGAAGAAGCAATCGCGATGCTGGAGACAACGGCAGCACCGGACGCGGCGCCGATAGAGTATTCATCAAAGCCGATAGAGATGGAGGCGATATAGACATTGCCCTGGCTATCAAACTTCACCACCGGATCACCACCAGCGCCCAGGTCATCGCGCACATATTTGGTCTGGATCGGGCCATCCCAGTTGGCGCCGCCATCGATGCTGACGTAGACGCTGTTGCCAGGGAAGTTGTAGTCAATAACACCCAACACCAGATGATCGGGATCGAGCGGGTTGACGGCAATGTCGGGTTCGGTTTGCAGGGTGCGACCGCTGAAATCGCGTGTCACCAGCAAACTGCGGCTGAAGGAGGGGGCCGGGTCACGGTACGGCACGAGTACGCCCGGACCGCCGGCCTGGTTCAACGGCGCATTGAGGCTGGCCATGGGGTTGGCGAGTTGTTCCAGCGGTTGACGGGTCAAGGGGTTCCATTCCGGCACTTCCATGCTGGGGCGGACATCCAGCCCACGCACCATGAGCCAGCCGGGGCCGGAGATCAAATCCTGAATTGGGGCGGAAAGGTTGATCTGCTCACGTCCGGCCACAACCACTGTACCGTTACCAGAGCCGGTTGTTCCCTGACCACTGCTTTGGGCAAAGAGCGGTTGCAATGAAGTTGCCAACAGGGTCGCTATGAGGGTAAACGAAAAGATCGTACGCAGAAATTTCATAGGTCGAGCTGCCTCCATCGATCAGAGTGGGTAAATAATGCACGTAAGCGTAGGATTACAGTAGCCAGAATTTAGCTTAAGCATGATAGTACGCTTATTCACCAACAAAATGAGAGTTTGCTTAGAGTTTCATGAGATATTATTCTTAGTCGCGTAGTCCAAAGTCATAGCGTCTAAAGTCGTATCGTCCAGGATTGGTGTGCTGTCACCCTGGCAGCGTTACGATCAACTGATTATATCACTGCTCGTACAAAAAACACGACACCCAATGCTCCGGTTCGATTTCGATCAGGGTGGGTTGTTGATTGGCGCAACGCCCTGCTATGACGTTCGGGCAACGGGGGTGAAAGGCGCAACCGGTTGGAATCTGGATGGCATTTGGCGGTTCACCTTGCACCACGGATCGCTCACGTAACCGATTGTTCGGATCAGGTTCTGGTACGGCGGCAATCAAGGCGCGCGTATAGGGATGTTGTGGATTATCCACCACCGCGGCAGCCGGCCCACTCTCCACAATTTTGCCCAGATACATGACCACAATGCGATTGGCAAAGTGACGAGCGGTGGCAATGTCATGGGTAATGTAGAGAAAGGTGATGCCATAGCGCTCGCGTAGTTCGCGGAGGAGATAAAGCAACTCGGCGCGACTCGACGCATCGACCATAGAGACCGGTTCATCGGCCAGAATATACTCCGGTTGCAAGACCAGCGCACGAGCAATGCCCACCCGTTGCCGCTGCCCACCGGAGAGTTGATGAGGGTAACGCTCGGCAATTTCGTCAACCGGCGTCAGCCGCACCTCCTGTAAGGCCGCTGCTACCTTGGCCCAACGCTCCTGTTCATTGCCAATGCCATGAATCACCAGCGGTTCGGCGATGGTTTCATACACCGTCATGTAGGGGTCAATGGTGGCAAAGGGGTCTTGAAAGATGGCCTGTGCGCGCCGGCGATAGGCTTTTAAGGCCGGGCCGGTCAACCCGGTAATGGGCTGCTGATCAAAGGTAACTTGACCGGCGGTCGGCTTGAGCAAACCCAGCGAAACCCGCCCCAGCGTTGTCTTGCCGCTCCCCGATTCACCGACAACGGCCACCGTTTCACCGCGGCGCAGACGCAAGCTGACCCCGTCCACCGCCTTGACCGTTTGGGTGGTGAAAAAGCCTTTGCGCACTGTAAAATAGACATTCACTTGCGCCAGATCCACCAGAATATCTGCTGCGGCCCGCTTTGGCGCCAAGGTGATCACATCTTCTGTCATACAAGCTGATCCAAAATGAGAGAATGGTCGTCAACAAGAGTATACCAGAAGTAGATCCAATTTGGAAAAACAGCCCATGTCAGCCTTTCTAAGTACTCCATTTCGTTTTACAATATGTTCATTCTAACCATTTGTTAACGTCACGTTGGCGTCTGCATCGCGCCCTATTTTTACAGGGGGCAACTACCCTGAGCGTAGGAGGAATGTTATGAGTCGTTCGCTAGCTCGCCCTTGGCGGCTCTTCTGGAGTGTGGCTATGTTGGCCCTCGTCCTGACCGCCTGTCAACCGGGTCGCCTTTCGCTGCGCAACCTATCCAATGCGTTGACCACGCCCACGGCAGTTGAAGAAGCGCCAACACTGGAAGCCACCGCCACCCCGACTGCCATTGAGACACCCACGCCCGGTCCTACACCCACCGCCACGCCTGGACCGCTGGCCCAAGTTGATCCCGATCAAGCCGCCACGCTGACCAGCGAGGGGCAGGAACTTTTTGTCACCAGCGATTTAACCGGCGCTGAAAGCAAGTTTATCGAAGCCATTGCCGCCGATCCCACTTATCTGCCGGCCCACCTGGGGTTGACCAAAACTTATCTCTACTGGCCGCAGTATTGGCAACAGGCGCTGGCCGCTGCTGAAGCTGCCGCCGAATTGGCGCCCGAAGATCCGGAGACACTGGCGTATCTGGCTTGGGCGCAACAGGGCGCCCATTTCTTTGATGATGCCTGGCAGACGATCCTGCAAGCGGTGGAACTTGGCCCGGACAACGCCCTGGTTCATGCTGCTGCGGCTGATATTCTCAGCAGCGTCTATCAGATGGATGAAGCGTATGACCATGCGCAAAAAGCGGTCGAACTGGACGGTGAGTTGGCCGATGCGTGGGCGACGTTGGGTTCTGTCGCCTTTGCCCTTTCCTACTGGGATGAGGCCATCGATGCCTATGACACAGCGGCAGCACTGGAGCCGGATTTCTTTGCCTGGCACTTGCTGGTGGCGCGCAATGAACTGAACACCACCGGCGATGCTGAGACGGCCCAGGAATTGGCGGAAAGTGCCTTTGCCACCCAAGGCGACCACCCGTGGATGATCTCCTTTGCCGTTGACATCGCCACCGAAAACAATGATTGGGCGAGCGCCGAAGCGGGCTGTCAACAACTCTATGTGTACAACCAACCCCACACCCCCTACCCCGACGCCTATTCGTGTATGGCGGGTCTGATGATTTTACAAGAACGGTATGACGATGCAGCTAATTTTCAAGCAATTGCCGAAGCAATTGCCGCCCCCCAACGATTGGACATCACCCTGCTACGGATGCGCCTGCACAACGAACAGGATGATTGCGACAAGGGCCGTGAACTGGCTGAAGATTGGCTCACCCAACGCCCCTACAGCGTGTTGGCGAAACGCATGATTGGCGTCAGCTACCTCTGTGATGAGAACTTTGAAAAAGCCATTGAATACTTCACCGAAGCCACCGAAGACATGCCCCGCTCGGTTGCCGACGCCCGGTTGCTGGCGAATGCTTATTCACGCGATGGCAAGGCATCCGAAGCGGTCGCAGCCCTCAACCGGGTGAAGAGCTTCGCCACCATCGATCCACTCTACTACCAGGCGCTTTATGAAGTGAATCTCTTCCTGGGGCAAACCAAAGAAGCGATCAAGGCCGCTCAACGCTGGCAAGTCTTGCGCCCTGAAAGCACAGATGCGCGCGAAAGTTTGGCCTTGGGGCAACTCTTTGACGGCAATGCCCAGGCGGCCCAAAGCGCTGCCCTGGAAGCCCTCGACGCCGGCGCCACCAGTTCTACGGTCTATGCTATTCTGGGCGAAACCTATAGCCGTGAAGGGAAGTATCAAGAGGCCGAGGAAAATTTACTGGAAGCGTTGAAGCGCGAACCGGACCATTTCCTGGCCCGCAACTTTATCACCTCGCTCTACATGGGGCGCGGTGACTGTGACAAAGCCGAACCGCATATCCGCTGGCTCCAGGAGAATGAAGATGACAGTGAACGGGCCAAGCGCTACGATGAAATCCTGATGGAATGTCGCCAACGCGAAGCCATCTTCTCGCCCAATCCCGATACGGCGCTCGATGATGACGCCACGGTGACTGCGGTTGAGGAGCAGTTACGCGAGATTGGTGTCGAACCCCGATCCGTCCGCTTCTCGGAAGATGAACAAGGACGTAGCCTGGTCATCGCCTATGAATCACGGCTGGAAGCCAAGAGCGACGCCTTCACCAAACAGGAACGGGACGTTTCGCGCGAGATGGCGCGCGTTCTCGTCCGCGTCACCAGCAAACCCGATGGCGTGATCGTCCTCTCCGGCGCCGCCGATGAGCCGCAAAACCTGATCTATATCACCAGTCGCGCCGCCTTCCTCTGGGCCAACGGCGACCTGACCGATGAAGAGTTTGAGGATACGTGGTATTCGCAGGACGCGGCAGGGTTGGGAGAGTAAAGACAGGAGGACAAGGTGAGGGGGTGACAAGGTGAATCATCTTGTCACCCCCTCACCTTGTCAGCCATTCTAGGATAAAATCGCGTCCGTCCGCGTATCGCGACGTAGCGTCAACCAGCGGCGACAGCCATAGGTGTGAAACCAGCGTTCTACCGTGGGGCCTTCGGGGTTTTTGCGCATAAAGGCGCGATCCAGGTCGCGGGCGTCAGGGTCGGTAATGGTTGCCGGTACGTCGGGAATCTCGCCGTAGACAAATTCCTGGATTGGGCGGAGGCCGCAGTGGGGGCAGGGAATGTGGATGTTCATGATAGCTGCTCTCTAGTTATTGAGAGATGAAGAGATTTAGAGGTTGCGTTGACGTAATCGCTCAATCTCTGAATCTCTTACCCTCTCACAATGATCAATAATCGTCAATGCGTCCCCGCCGAACCACGATCCGCCAAGGTGCGATCTTTGGCAAAGCGATCCAGCGCAAAGGGTGCAATCAATTCCGGCGTTTCTCCGGTGGCGATGAGTTGGGCCATCTGTTCGCCGCTGGCGGGGATCGCTTTGAAGCCCCACGTCCCCCAGCCAGTGGTGATGTAGTAACCATCAACGCCCGTCTTGCCCATGATCGGCGAGTAGTCGGGGCTCATGTCGCAGACGCCGGTCCACTGGCGCAGCACGCGCAGGTCACGCAGGAAAGGCAACAGAGTGATGGCGCGGTGCGAGCAGCTTTGCAACAGGTGATGACCAGAGCGATACGAGTAGCTGGGCTGGCGGTCGATCTCGGCGCCAATCAACATTTCGCCGCGAGCAGTTTGCGAAGCGTAGAAGAGCAGCGCCGTGGAGGCGACAATGGCGTCAAATTGCAGGCCATAGTGATTGGTCACGTAGGCTTGCAAGGGATGGGTGCGAATGGGCAAACGCAGCCCCGCCATCGCGCCCAGCGTCGTCACATGGCCGCCTACCGCCGACAGCACAAGTCCCGCTGCAATCGGCCCATTATTGGTAACAACGCCGGTCACCCGATCTCCATCTTTGAGCAGACCAGTGACCTCCGTGCGTTGGTGGACATGAACACCCCGCTGCATGGCCCCTTCGGCAAAGGCCCAAACGACGCGATCATGGCGCGCCGTTGCCCCTTCATGGTGATAGGAGCCGCCGACAATTGGCCAGACACCGGCGCCGGTCAAGTCGAGTTGGGGACAGATTTTCTTGATCTCTTCCGGGCCAACATAGTCGGTTTTGGCGCCAAAGGCACTGTTGACCGCTGCGCGTGCCCGTTCTGCACGAATGCCGGCCTCGGTGTGGGCCAGCCAGAGCAGTCCCTTCTGTTTGAACATGACCCAACGGTCGGTCTCTTCTTCCAGGGAATGGTAGAGATCGACACTGCGTTGGTAAAAGCGCACCGCTTCCGGGATACCATAGTTAGAGCGGATCACGGTCGTGTTGCGCCCGGAGTTGCCCGCGCCAATATATTTGCGTTCCAGCACCGCCACGTTGGTGATGCCGTGGCGCGTCGCGAGGTAATAGGCCGTCGCCAACCCATGCCCGCCGCCGCCGACAATCACTACATCATAGCTACGCTTCGGTTCGTGCCAGGTCAGCCGGACTTTCTTTTCAATAAATTCGTTCATGCCCTTACTTCTCACTTGCTACTAAGCTAACCCCTCCGCGCCCAGTGGGCACCCGTCCCCCAGGCTGGGGGAGGAACTGTTGTACATGCAACAATTCCCTCCCTTAGCAGGGGAGGGGTAGGGAGGGGTGAGCAGTTAACCTGTCTGCAAAAAATTAAAGAAGAGCGTACGCCAACGCTCAGCGGCGTCGAAATGGGGGCCGTGACCGGAGCCTGCAAACATTTCCATTTGGACATGACCGCCAGCGGCCTGATAGCGTTGTAGGACGGTGCGGATCTGGGCACCCATGGGTTGCGGCGGGTAGACTTCTTCACCTGGCCAGCCGGGAATATACCCTAATTTGCCTAGTGTTCCCATCTCCCAGACCGAACCATCGGCCACCACAATATCGGCGCTGCCGTGTGTCCACAGAATTGGCGGCTTGGGGCTGATGTCCACAATGCCGGCCCAGTTGCAATATTTGCCAGACAGAGCATTGAGGATGCCACGGGTTCCTGGCGCAATTCCCGGCCAGTTGGGCGAGGTGGTAAAGTCGCCGGGATAGCCGTCGTCGCCCACCAGTGATTTGAGAACTTCATCGACCAACCTATCCTCCCGTTCTGCCGGTTCGCGATGGGTGGCGGCCCAGTAGGAGGAGTTCATTACATTGCGAATGGAAAAGGGCGATTCCGCCGAGCGGTCTTTGTCCCGCAGGCGTTGTACAAACTCCGGGTTGGCGCCACCGCCGCCGGAGCCGGCATAGTCAGGGTAACAGGGTGTGCCATCAGGGTGAACGCCGCCAAAGCCATAGGGCGAGACCGGGTCAATAAAGGTGAGCGAGGCCACCGCGCCCGGTCGATCCATGGCATAAGCCGCAATCGCCGCCCCACCAGTTGACCAACCGACCAGATGCACCGGTTGCGTGATGCCCAGCGCCTGCACTAGCGAGTAAGTGTCATCGGCCCAATCGCGCAGGCCGCGAGTGGCGTCAAGCGGCAGCGGTTCACTGTCGCCAAAGCCGCGCATGTCGGGCATGAGAAAGCGGTAGTCTTGCGGGGCATAGGGGATGAGATGTTCATAAAAACGCCCTGTCGCCAGATTGCCATGAATCAACACCACCGGGATGCCGTCGGCTGGGCCGGCTTCCAGATAGTGCATCCGCAGGCGCGAGGTGGTGAGCGTATGGGAAGTGACCCCTGGTAAAAAGTTCATGATGACTCCTTTCTTTTGGATATTAGGATATTGAGTATTAGTAGTACGCGTATGAACAAATAGCTAATATCTAATACCCAATATCCTAATGGCAACTCATGCCATCCGCTCGGCCAGATCCGTGGCATAGGGGGCGGCGACAACAAACAAGACCCGTTCCGCCTCAAACCACAATTTTACTGGCAAGCCAGCCACCATGCCCTGGGCAAAGGCGGGGCGGGCCTGGGGCGGCTCCCATTCACAGGTACGTTCAAGAAAATCCAACGCTTCGGCCATCGGCAACCAAGCGCCAACAAAGCCGCCGTCGGGGGCGACAATGGCGTGGGGGTCATCAACATCTGCTGGGGCAACAGTCGTTGTGACAAAGACTTCATCCGCCGCTAGCGGCAACACCAGGGCATCACTCGGCCAGCGCGCGGCGGCCAGCGCGGCAGGGGTGGCGATGATACGGGTTCCTTTAATACGATTAAGCGCGAGCACGGGCAGCCTCCGGATCATAGAAGGGGGTTTCAGCGCGACGAGCAGGGCGTCCCTCAATAGTAACGGCGGTTGGCAGTTCGCCGTCAAAGAGCTTTAACCAGCCCAGCAGAATCGTCTTGCCGAGAATGGGTGAGGCAAAGCTGGAGGTGACATAACCAGCATAGGTTGCACCGTGATAGATGACTGAACCTTCCAACGGCGCCGGCCCTTCCATTGTAAAGCCGACCAATTGGCGATCCAGCGGCTGTTTGTTGGTGCGAAGAATCGCCCCTTTGCCGACAAAGTCGGGCTTGTCCATGCGTACCGCCCACTCGTGGTTGATCCGGCGGGGCGTCGAGTCAAAGTCGGTGTCCTGGCCGACAATGATATGACCTTTTTCCAGACGCAGCTTGAGCAGGGCGTCGATGCCGTGGGGCTTGATACCCAAGTCAGCGCCCAGGCTGAACAAGCGTCGCCAGAGCGTCACTGAATCCTCGGCCGGGTGGTGGAGTTCATAAGAGAGTTCGCCGGTGAAACTGAGACGGAAGACCTTACACTGCACGCCGGCCACGGTGGCCGTCATATGGCCCATGTAGGGCGGCGGATCGGTCAAGCCGGCGCGATGGAGCAACTCATTTGCCAGCGGGCCGGTCACATTGATCGCCCCCAGCGCCATCGTCTGGTTGAGGATGCGCACATCCAGCCCCCAGGATTCGGCCCAGTCGCGCACCCAGAGTTCGGCAGTGGTCGAGCCGCCGCTGGTGAAGGTCAGGGTAAAGCGGGTCTCGCTGTCCCGGCAGATTAGCCCATCGTCGAGGACATAGCCACGGTCGTCGAGCAGCAACACATAGCGCGAACGCCCCGGTTTGATCGTCGCAACTTTGGTCGGGTAGAGCCGTTCGAGCAATTCCAGTGCGTCAGGGCCGGAGACTTGCATCTTACCCAGCGTGCTGACATCGCCCAGCGACACGGCTTCGCGCACGGCCCAATATTCGGCCAGAAAGTCGCCATAGCTCCAGGGTCGCCACCAACCGCCGACCCGCTCCATCTTGGCGCCCTGGCGGCGGTGTTCGCCATCCAGGGCGGTGCGGGGTGTGGCGTGATGGTGGGAACCGGCGGCAACTTCGCCCATGGTCAACTGGCGCGTAACTGGGCGGGCGGTGAAGGGCGGTTGGAGCGTCTCCCCCTTCTTGGCGAGGAAGCTGCGAATGTAGGGCATACAGACCGTACCCTGGCAGGTGCCGGTGCCGAAGAGGGTAGCGCGCTTCACCAGTTCGATCTCGTGAAAGCCCCGTTCCCAGATAAATTCCAGATCAGCCACGGTTACGCCAGAGCAGGAACAGACGGTGCCGTCTTTGGGACAGGTCGGGATAGTGGACGGCCGGGCAGCGTCACCGACGGCGCGGATGGTAATGCCAGGTAGACCATTGCCCATGCGCACCAGGCCGTCGCGCGGGTTGCTACCCAAACTCACCGCAACGGTATCACAAGGGATACGTCGTTCATTGCCCTGTTCATCTGCCACGACCACGGCGGTGACGTTCGTATCGCCTTCAAAGCGCACAATTTCGCCGGTCACCGTTTCCGCCGCAATGCCTTCCAGCGGTGCGCCCACGGCCACCACCCGTCCTAACGCTAGACCAGCCGCCGCTAATTGTTTGGCGGCGCCGGCGGTCACAATCCCGGCCAGATGATTGCCGGGGGCGACCGGTTGCAATTCAGCCGCACCAGTGGCGACAACGATCTCGGTACGGGGGTGAATGTGCAACATACCAGCATCGGTACGGGCAACAACGAGCGGACCAGGGTAGATGCCAATCACTTCCTGGCCAACAGTAGCGTCGAGCGTGATCACATGCTGTCCGGCCTGCTGTGCCGCCGTCGCCGCAGCCTGGCCGGCTTCGCCCATGCCGATCACCACCACATCACAATGGAGGTTACGGGCGGTGATCTCTGGGCGGTTGGGGCGGGTTTCCAGCGGCAAGGGTGGATAGTCGTCCAGATGGTGGCGTTCGATGATCATCCCCGGTCGCGCTGGCACTTGGCAGGTGCGCACATAGGAGACGCCATCGACAGTGGCGAGACAGTGCGGGCAGTCGCCGGTCAGACAAAGACAACCACCGCCGGTCGGGTAGCGATCCGCCCGTAACAGGGCTATCAACACTGTGTCGCCCGGTGCAAACGCAACCGGCTCTCCATCGACAATCAATTTTGCGTTTTCAATGGTCATAAGATTTTTGGAATGGAAGCGTTTGTTTTCACGTTGGGTTGATGCTGAATTGCTATCATCTTACCATTATCGTGGGCGGTTGTGCAAAGTTAGGGGTAAAATGAACTAAGCCGTCATGGTACCACAAGGGTCTACTAGGGTGGTGCATCCGAAAAGCGTCCGGTGGCAACTGTTCTCTACCGGCTACGCTGTTTGGTTGATAGGCGGTGCGTCCAGTAGAATGGGCAAGGAGCAACGGAAACAGTAGAAATACGACAGCAAGAAAACGAGGAGATGCGATGGGAACGCCGATCTTCCAGGTTGATGCCTTTACGGATCAACCCTTTCGTGGCAATCCGGCGGCGGTCTGTCTGTTGGCGGCGCCGGCAGAAGCGGCGTGGATGCAGCAGGTGGCCGCCGAAATGAACCTGGCCGAAACCGCCTTTTTGCACCCGGTGGCCGATGGCTTTCAACTGCGCTGGTTTACGCCAACCATTGAGGTCGATCTCTGTGGTCACGCCACCCTGGCCAGCGCCCATGTGCTGTGGGAGTGCGGGCGGCTGGCGGAGGAAGAGACGGCGCGTTTTTATACCCACAGCGGTCTCTTAACCGCCACTCGCGTCGGCGATTGGATCGAACTCAACTTCCCCGTCACCCCACCGACACCGACGCCACTGCCGAAGGGTATGCTGGACGCGCTGGGGATCAAAAGTGCGCTTTATACCGGCAAAACCCAATTTGATTATTTCATCGAAGTGGCCGACGAAGCAACCGTGCGTCAACTTCAGCCCGATTTTACGGCGTTGGGGCGCATTCCCACGCGCGGCGTTATCGTCACCAGCCGGGCGACGATGGCGGGTTTTGATTTTGTCTCACGCTTCTTTGCCCCGGCGGCGGGCATTCCTGAAGACCCGGTCACCGGTTCGGCCCACTGTGGCTTAACCCCGTATTGGCGCAACAAGTTGGGCAAGGAGACACTGGTAGCCTTTCAGGCATCGGTGCGTGGTGGCGTGTTGCATGTCCACCAGGTGAATGATCGCGTTTACTTGCGCGGCCAGGCCGTAACCGTCTTGTACGGTGATCTACTTGGATAACCTTTTTCAAGTAGTTAGTCCCTCTATCCTGTCCCATAGAGACACTTGACTTTAGAGGAGCCAAAACAGAATTATTTTGTATCGTTTTTGCACTAAAGTCAGGCGTCCCTACGGGACGAAAAGGGATTTTACACTTAAAAAGCGCGGGCATACTGCGGCGGGACAGCAGCTTTGTCGCGCTGGTGGAGCGCCTGGGCAGCGTGGAGCGGCCAGTGGGGGTCGCGCAGGAGTTCGCGCGCCAGCAGCACCAGATCGGCGCGACCGTTGCGGATGATCTCATCAGCCTGCATGGGTTGGGTGATCAGGCCGACGGCAGCGGTGGCGATACCCGCTTCCCGGCGAATGCGTTCGGCAAAGGGGGTCTGGTAGCCGGCGCCAACCGGCACCTTGGCGGTCGGTGATGTGCCGCCGGAACTGCAATCAATCAGATCGATCCCTTCGTCTTTGAGCCGTCGCGCCAACTCAATCGACTCTTCTAACGTCCACCCACCTTCTACCCAATCAGTGCAGGAGATGCGCACGGTCAGCGGTTTGGCCTCCGGCCAGACGGCGCGCATGGCGTGCGCCGTTTCCATCAACAACCGAATGCGATTATCAAAGCTGCCGCCGTAGCGATCCGTGCGCTGGTTGGAGAGGGGCGACAAGAAGCTGTGGAGCAGATAGCCATGCGCGGCGTGGATCTCCACCCAGTCAAAGCCGGCATCGTTGGCACGGACAGCGGCGGAGCGGAAAGAATTCACGATTCCACCAACTTCCTGGGTGGAAAGTTCAGTCGGCGTGGGATAGTTGTTGGCAAACGGGATGGGGCTGGCCCCCACCGGCTGCCATCCACCCTGGTCAGCGCCGACCGGGCCGCCACCCTGCCACGGTTGGGCGGTTGACGCCTTGCGCCCAGCGTGGGCCAGTTGAATGGCTGGTGTCGCGCCCTGGCTCTTGATAAAGGCAGTAATGCGCGCCAGCATCGCAACATGGTCATCCTGCCAAATGCCTAAATCCTGCGGGCTAATACGCCCGCGCGCTTCCACCGCGGTCGCTTCGGCAATCACAAGCGCGGCGCCGCCAGCAGCCCGTGCCCCCAGGTGAACCAAGTGCCAATCATTGGCAAAACCATCCTGGGCGCTATATTGACACATGGGCGAGACGCCGATGCGGTTGCGTAACGTGACCCCACGAAGGGTCAGCGGTTCAAAGAGGTGTGCCACCAGAGAAACCTTTCTATAATGAAGTTAGATAGTTGGTTGGTTTGTTGGTGGGTCAGGAAGACGAAAACAAACGAACCAACCAACGAACCAACCAACTACAATAACCAACGAACCAATTACTCCCTATCCTAGCACACGCCCTCAATCTTCACCACATTTGCCCGATCTCTTCACACGTTCTTCACACCCTCGCCCCATACTAAAGGCATCAGCAGCAAGCAGAGGCTGACAAAAAGCGTAACAACCGAATTATCGCTCGTAGCTGCACCGAAAAGGCAGTCCGTGACTGGCAACGAGCGAAGTAAAAGGAGAGAAACAATGATTGAACGTTTGAAACAACTCGACCGACAGACGGTCATCCTGTTGGTGCTGGCGGGACTGGTGGGACTTTTGCTCTTTGGCGCAGTGGCTGGCGGCATCCGGCAGGCGGGATGGAATGAAGGCTACGTGGCTGGTCTCTTGACCAACGGCGGCGAGCAGGCCAAAGCAGTAACGCCCTATCTGGCCTACCGGGGAGGCTATCCCGGCCATGGGATGCACGGCTGGGGTGGACATGGCTTTGGCTTCATCGGTGGTTTCTTCCGCTTCCTGTTCTTCCTCTTTATGGTGATGCTCTTCTTCAAGTTCCTGGGCTTCCTGCGTTGGCGGATGCACGGTGGATTTGGGGGTGGTCATGGCTGGCATCACCACCATCACGGGCCGTGGGGCCGTCATCAGGGGCCGTGGGGCCAACACCAAGGGCAGCCGCAACCTGACCAAGGCAACCAGACGCCACCATCCACCCCCCAACCCGAGGGGCCGACGCCGCAGCCGACGAGCTGGGTGAAGGTGTAGGGATTAGGGAGCTTGCTCATAGCCGGTCCGTGACCGGCGTCCCGAACCGGCTATGAGCGAGTTTGCTAGTTACCGATAGGTAAGACCAACAGATCAACTTTCACTCCCCTTGCCGGTTGGCGTGTAGCGGACATAGGAGTATACTTGAGGATGAAACCGGCGAGCTGTGAACTCGCCGGTTGTTCTTGGTTTACGTGAAGTAGAAGGAATGAATGATGTTTAATCGCAGGCGCCCGCTTACCGCTCGTCGCGAAGACGCGCCGGAAACCCCAATTACGACCCCAATCAACTGGCGACGGCTGATTGGCTACCTGAGTCCCTACAAGGGACGGATGGCGCTGGCGATTCTGGCCTTAACCCTGGCCAGCGCCATGAATCTTAGCTTTCCCCTCGTGATTGTGCAGTTGTTGGATTCAGTACTGAAAGAGCAGAATCTGAGCCAACTCAATCTCATGACAATGGCGCTGGTGGGCATCTTTTTTCTCCAGGCGTCGTTTACCTTTTTCCAGAGCTACAGCCTCAACTACATTGGGGAACATATCATCCTTGATCTGCGCACAGCGCTTTACCGCCATCTGCAAGCACTTTCGCTCGATTTCTATGCGAATCGACGTGTGGGCGAAATGATCTCGCGCATTTCCAACGATGTGACCCAAGTGCGCACCCTGTTGACCAACAATATCACCCAATTGCTCAGTAATTTGATCTCACTCACGGGGTCGATCGTGATTGTCTTTTTGCTCAACTCGCGGTTGGTGGGCTTTGTGGTGATTCTGGCGCTGGCGATTGTTGGCATAGCGGTCGGCTTTGGGCGCTATTTCCAAAAATTCAGCACGGCAGTACAGGATGAACTAGCGAAGGCAACGGTCGCCGCCGAAGAGGGGTTACAAGGGGTGCGGGTGGTGAAGAGCTTTGCCCGTGAAGGGTACGAAGTAGGCCGGTATAATGCGGCCATGCAACAGACCCTGGCCGCCTCCCTGCGCCTGGCGCTCTTTCGCGCCGGCTTTGGCGCATTGATGGCCTTTCTTGGCTTTGGCGCCATTGCGGTGATTCTCTGGTTTAGCGGACGAGAGGTACTGGCCGGTCGGCTGGAATTTTCGACGATTAGCGGCTTTTTGATCTATGCCATCACCATTGCCGCCAGTTTGGGTGGTTTGTCAGGGCTATATAGTCAATATCGCGAAGCGTTAGGCGCTGTGCAGCGGGTCTTTGAAATCTTGGATACCCAGCCTAGCGTCGCCGATTCACTCGACGCCAAAGTGTTACCGCCGATTCAAGGCGCCATCAACTTTGACAACACCTCTTTTGGCTATGAATCGAATCTGGCGGTGATTAAAAATGTGTCACTGGCGATTCAACCGGGGGAAATCGTGGCGTTGGTAGGGCCGAGTGGCGCAGGCAAAAGCACCCTCTTCAACTTGATCCCTCGCTTCTATGACCCGACCGCTGGCACGGTGACCATTGACGGCCATGACATCCGCACCGTCACCCAACAGAGCTTGCGCGCCCAAATCGGCCTCGTGCCCCAGGAAACCATTCTCTTTGGCGGCACCATTCGTGAGAACATTGCCTATGGTCGGCTGGAAGCGAGCGAAGCGGAAATCATCGCCGCCGCTCAAGCGGCCAATGCCCACACCTTTATCACGGCGACGCCCAACGGCTATGACACAATTGTTGGTGAACGGGGTGTCAAACTGAGCGGAGGTCAACGGCAGCGGCTGGCGATTGCCCGCGCCATCCTCAAAGATCCGCGCATTCTCCTGCTTGATGAGGCGACCAGTTCCCTCGACAGCGAATCTGAAGAGTTGGTGCAAGAGGCGCTCGACCGGCTTATGCAAGGGCGGACCTCCGTCATCATCGCCCACCGCTTGAGTACGATCAAGATTGCCCATCGCATCATTGTTCTCGATCATGGTGAAATTGTCGAGCAGGGGACACACGATGAACTGATGGTGCGCAATGGTCTCTATGCCCATTTGTACACGTTGCAATTTCGCAACGGCAATTGATTATCTTGTTCCTGCTAGCACCCTGGCAAGGATCGTTCATGCCGATTGAGGGCGCCAGCTTGCCGGCCTACGGTTTTGTTTTCGGTTGGGGCAAAGCGGCGGCAAATTCTTCCCATGTCGCCGCGTCGAGCGCCGGGTTAACGATGGTGTTCAGTTGGGTCAATGTGCAGCGGCGCAAGCGGTCACGAACGGTCGGCGGAATCTCACCCAAACGGCGCTGAAGGATCTGTTCAATCAAATCCAGTTTGCCTTCTTTCCGCCCTTCCGTGCGTCCTTCTTTCCGCCCTTCTTTCCGCCCTTCATCGCGCTGCATTTTCCGTTCTTTTTCTCGTGCTTCAATCAACATGGCTCGCACCTCCTGAATCGAATGATACTCCCGTTCCAACGCGGCGTAATCCGCTTCTGCAATCCGACCGTGAACCATCAACTGATGAAACCAGTTCACCAGCAAGGAAACGGCGCGCTTGTCCGCTTCTGTAGCAAAGAGATGGAGAAATTCCTCGATCTGCTTCACCACGCAACTTGACCTTGTAAATCAAGTCACCTTCGGTCGCTTTATAATGGTCGGCAATAAAGGATTTGTCCAGCGTCTCCGCCTCACTAAAGTCTAGATCCGCCACCCACGGCTCGTTGACAAAGGTTTCCAACAACTGCCGAAAAAACGTTCTATTTGTAAAGACTTTCTTGTATCCACTATCATGCACATTATGCACCGTCATGGCCACTCACCCCAGCACTTTTGAGCGGTTTTCTATACACGGCTTAGGCACCGTACATTATTCATAGTGTAACCGAACAGACGTGCTTGTCAAATTCGTACAACAGTGCGGCGAAAACACTCATAAGGTCAATTCCCACGTTTCCCCCACCAGATCATGGCCAAAGCTATGGTACGATTCGGTGTGGACGAGTTGAAAACCAGCTTTGATATAAATAGCGCGGGCGGCAGTCAGAATGCTGTTTGTCCAGAGGGTGATTTTGCGGTAGCCGGTGCGTTTGGCAAAGCGAATACACTCTTCCACCAGCCGTTTGCCGATACCCACCCCCCGCGCCGCCGGTTCAACATAGAGCAGGCGTAACTTCGCCACCTCCTCACTCTGCTTGACCAGAAAGACCGAGCCGACGATTTCGCCATCCATCTCGGCCAGCCAGCACCGTTCCCATTTGGGATCAAAGTGTTGGATAAACTTGGCGACAATCTCCGCCACCAACGCTTCAAACTGTTCATCCCACCCATACTCTTGCGCGTACAACACGGCATGGCGATGGACAACCCACCCCATATCCCCCGGCTGATGGGGTCGCATCAGGTAGGGCGAACGCACTTCTGCTTTTGGCGCTAGGATCGTAGCAATGGTCTGCATGGCATCGACCAGGCGTTGTTGATCGACTTCTGGCAATGCAGTGAGCATGGCGCCAATCTCCTCTTGGGAACGCACATTGATTTTAGCGAATTCTGCTTGACCGGTCTCGGTTAAATAGAGTAGATTCTGCCGACCATCCGTGGGCGAAGGCGCTTTTTGCAACAGGCCCTGCTTTTCAAAATTGCTGACAATCCGACTGAGATAGCCCGCATCCAACCCCAATTCGTTACCAAGCGCTGTCGCGGTGGTCTGTTCCTGTTGCGCCAGTTCATAGAGAACACGCGCTTCGGTCAGCGAAAATTGACTTTTGAGCAACCCTTCGTGCAACACCCCGATTTGTTTGGTGTAAAAACGGTTGAAACGGCGAATGGTTTCGATGCGTTGAGAGAGTGTGGATGATGTCATGAATGACCTCTGTTGTATGACAAGGTGACAGGGTGGCAAGGTGAGTTGCTAATTCCGCCGTCACCGGGCAGATTGAAAGCAATTATATGACATTATCAATCAATTAATTGACTTTATCAATAAATATCCCATTTGTTTCACCCACTCATTTCCCCCAATGCCCAATATTCATCCGTTACTACCCAAATCCGTTGTTGTGCTCGTGTGCGCTACGACACAGCGCACCCATTGAAATTGCAGTATGATCTGCTCAATTATCGCAAGAAAAACGTTATTCACTTTAAGGAGTCTCTATGCCACGTCGTACTGTTGTTTGGTCCTGTTGCCACTTTGCATTGCTCTTGATCGGTTTTCTCTTCGCCCTTTCCACAGCGACGCCTGTCTATGCTGTCGGGGAAACCGTTGTCACCACCACCAGCCTCGCCAACGACCCCAGCGATGGCAAGTGTAGTCTACGCGAAGCCTTACAGGCCGCCTTCTTGCAAAAGAGTACCGGCAAACTCAGCGTCACCTATAACGAATGCCAAGCGTCCGCCGGCCCGACGACGATCACCTTTGCCGGTGATGCGGCGGCGGGTGTTCTCACCCTCAAACCGACCGATGATCCGTTGCCAATGATCATCAAGGAGGTAATCATCATCGGCCCCGTCACTTTGCGCGGCAGCGGGCCACAGCCGGCCAACGCCACCCACAAGGACACCCGGCTCCTTTGGCTACAAGAGGGGGGCAATCTGACGCTGATGAACCTAACATTGCAAAACGGCTATACCACCGGCTTTGGCGGCGCCATTCTGAGTTACAGTAGCAACACGGTCATCAATCTGATCGGCGTCTCGGTGGTGGACAACACGGCGGAAGGCAACGGCGGCGCCATTTCAACACCGGGAGTGCTAAACATCACCTTGAGCAACTTTGCCGGTAACAAAGCGCTCGGCCAACCGCCAGAGTCCCTTACCCCAACCAACGGTTCCGGCGGCGCGATTGCCATTGAAAGCTCTGGCGTTCTCACGGTCACGCGCAGTATGTTTAACGGCAACGTCGCGATGAATGGCGGCGGCGCGATCCACAGCAAAGGGCGTTTTTCGCTGGCCGACACGATTTTCAACGGTAACATTGCCCAGAGCCGCACCGAATATCAAGGCGGCGGCGCCCTCTACAATGCCACCGACGGCGCTTTTGCCTTGGCTAGTGTGGTCTTCAACGGCAATCTGGCCTTTAAGGGCAGTGGCGGCGCGCTCTACAACGGCTTCAACGCCACCGGCGTCATCAGCCAGACCGCCTTTAATGGCAACATCTCCGGCGATTTGAGTACGGCTGGTCGCGGCGGCGGCTTGTACAATGAAGGCGACTTGCTCGTCAACCAGGCCACCTTTAATGCCAACATCGCTAGTGGTGATGGTCGTGGCGGCGGGCTGCTCAACAACCGCAAAGGGACGATGAAGCTGACCAATAGCAACTTTTTTGCCAATGCAACCCCCAACGGCAAGGGCGGCGCCATCGCCAACACCAACGATCCCAACCCCGTCCCCTACGATGCCACCATTGAGGTGCGCAATATCACTATCTCCGGCAATGGAGCGGCGAGCGGCGGCGCCATCTACAATGAAAAGGTCGTCGCTCTCTGGAATTCGATTATCGAAGAGGGAACCACCGGCGCTGGCGGCACTTGCGCCGGCCCGCAAGCAGTGACTGATAACGGCCACAACATTCAGAACCCCGGCACAGCCTGTGGCGCGGCCATGACCAGCACCGACCCCAAACTTGACTTGCCGAAGCCCAACCCATCGCTGGCCCTGCTTGTCACCCAATCACCTAAAGATGATAGCCCGGTGATCGACGCTGGCGACGATGCTGTCTGCACCGCGCCGCCGGTCAACAACCAGGATCAGGGGGGCGGCAGTCGCGACAAGGATGGCAACAACGATGGCTTTGCCCAATGTGATATTGGCGCGGTGGAAGCGGGGCGGGGGATGCCTGGCTTTGGCGCCGAGCCGGCCGCACCGGGGCCAATCGACTTTGGCAATACGACCATCGGTTCAACCCTGGACGCCGCCATTACGATCAAAGAAACCGGCAAATTACCCCTGGCCGTCGCTAGTGTCGACCTGGGCGGCGACCACCCGGGCGATTTTCAGGTTTTGACCGCAATGCCGATGGTCATCCCCAACAATGCGTCGGCGCAGAAACTGGAATTGCGCTGTAAACCCACGGTGGTTGGCGAACGCAAAGCCACGTTGACACTAGTGACAGACGATCCCTTTAACTTGAAAGTGGATTTTGATCTCATCTGCCGGGGCGCCGCCGTACCCGTCGCCGGCTTTTCTTCCGAACCGCTCAAACCGGGGCCAATCAACTTTGGGACAGTCACACTCAACACAGGGCAACCGGCAATACAGGCAACAATTACCACTTCTTTGCAATTGCACGAAGTGGGGAACACGGCGTTGCAGGTGCAGATGGGTGCGATCAGCGGCGATAATGCCGGCGACTTTAGTGTGGAGAGTGGCTTGCCGACCACCGTCAATGATGGTAACAGCAGCGGTGTCAAAGTGACATTGCGCTGCACCCCCTCGGCGCTGGGCATTCGCACGGCCCAACTAGCGCTGACCACCAACGATCCTGCCAATCCGACAGTGAGCTTTGATCTGGTCTGCAAAGCAGTGCCGCCACCGCCGCCGGCACTGGCCAAACCAGCTACAAGCTTTGGCAATGTTGCCGGCGCTTTGGATGTGGCAGTCAGCCCAGACGGCCAACATGTTTACGCGGCGGCCCACAATGCCGTAGTACAATTCAATCGAGATGGCAACACCGGACAATTGACCCCTGGGAACAGCTACCCGGCCAACTTCCTCAACAATGCGCGCGCCATTGCTGTCAGCCCGGATGGGGCGCAGCTTTATGTTGCGGCGCGTGGGAGCAACGCCTTTGCCATCTACAACCGGGACAAGAGCAGTGGCGCCCTCACCCTTAAAGACAGCTACACCGTCGGCCAAATCGTTCCTGGCTTGAGCGGCGCATATGAGGTGGTCGTTGCCCCTAACGGTCAGTATATTTATGTCACCGGCAACAGCGCGAATGCCGTTACTATCTTTAGCCGCGACGCCGATAACTTTGTCGGCCCGCTGGATGATTTTATCTCGGCCAAGGAACTGGGTGGTGCACGGGGGATGGCGATCAGCCCCGATGGCGCCCATCTCTATGTCACCGGCTCGACGGGCATTCTCAGTGGCACAGTAGCGGTCTTTAGTCGCAACCAGACCAGCGGCGCCTTGACCCATGTGCAAACCCGTCGCGAAGGGGAACTCATGGGCATCCCGCCCTTTATCTTCTTCCTGGATGGATTGGCGGGCGCTTCTCAAGTGCTGGTCAGCCCGGATGGTCAATATGTCTATGTTTCAGCGCTGGATGATGACGCCATTAATCTCTTCCGCCGCGATGTGTTAACCGGCAAGTTGACCCGTCTGCGTCTCTATCGAGACGGCTTTAGCGGCGTCGATGGGCTGGATGGCGCGTTCGGTATGGCCTTTAGCCAGGACGGCAGCAAGCTTCTGGTGACGGGGTATCTGGAGGATGCGGTGGCCGTTTTTGATCGTGACCCGGCAAGCGGTCTGCTCACCTTTTTGGAGGTCGTCAAACGGGATCCGAATACAGGTGAACCTAAACTCGCCGGCCCCGCCGGCATTGCCGTGACCCCTGTCGGCGCCGGCGTTTATGTTGCAGCCTTCAAAGACAATGCCATTGTCGCCTTTGCCCAGGCCAACCCACGGCCCACCTTGGATGCCCTGTTGCCGGCGTCAGCGCAAGCAGGTAGCGGCGCGCTCACGGTTGTGGTGAAAGGCACAAACTTTGTCGCCGGCGCCAAAGCCTACGTAAATGATGCACCGCGCACCACCACCTTTGTCAGTGCCAGTGAGATCAAGGTTGATCTCACCGCCGATGATCTACAAAGCACCGGCGACCGCACCCTCAAGATCGTTAACCCGGCGCCGGGCGGCGGCGATGGCTACAACAGCGCCATCTTCAAAGTGATGCCAGTGGGCGAGAATCCAAAACCTTCGGTAGCATATATCAATCCCCAGTCAGTGCCGGCGGATGTGCCACAATTTACCTTACAGGTACACGGCAGCGGCTTTGTCAACGGCGCCAAAGTGCGGGTCAATGGCATTGACCAACCCACCACTTTTGTCAGCAGCACCGATTTGGCAGCCACCATCGGGGCGCAGGCGCTGCAAACCCTGTTGGCGGCACAGGTGCGGGCGGAAAGCGAAGTGAGTGCAGCGGCGAATGAACCTGCCGGCATTACTGTTGTCAACCCGCCACCGGGTGGCGGCGTCTCCAATGTCCAGTTGTTCACGGTCATGGAGGCAGGCAACAACCCCGCGCCAGGGTTGACCAAGTTGCAACCAGAGAGCATCGTTGCCCAAGGCGCCGCGGCCGCGCCCCTGGTGGTAACAGTGAGTGGCAGCAACTTTATGGAAGGCACGCTGGCCTATTGGAACGGCAGTCAACGACCAGCCAAATTCATTGACAGCGGGACAGTGGCCGTTACTCTATCCGGCGGCGATCTAGCGGTGGTCGGTAGCGGCGCAATCCACGTGACAAATCCAAGCCCAGGCGGCGGACAATCGAACGCGTTGAGCTTTGTGATTACGGCGCCACCGGCCAACCCAACACCGGTGTTGACAAGCATCCAACCAGGCTCATTAGCCACTCAACCCATGAACAACGCGCCGCAAGTACTGACGGTGAAAGGGAGCGATTTCCTGCCTGAGTCCGAAGTGTATTGGAATGAAGTTGTGCGCCCCACCGCCTTTGTTGACAGCACCACCCTTCAGGTGACGCTCACGCCGACTGACACGGTGGGGGCTGGTCAGGCACAGTTAGTCGTGGTCAACCCGCCACCGGGTGGCGGCATCTCGAACCCGCTGTCGGTGACGATCACCGAGTTTAAGATGCTCTACTTGCCACTGGTGGAGCGAAAACAGTGAGCGAGGAATGAAAAATTGATATGACAATGTAATGCTTAACAAACAAACAATCGCTTAAACTAACAACCGTCATAAACCCGTCCCGTAGGGACGCTTGAATTTAGAGAAGGGAATCGTCCTTTTTCGCCTAAACTAAACTCAGGCGTCCCTACGGGACGGGTAAATCTAGGCCCCAGCGCCCTTGGAGTTTCCCACATACCTAGCTTACCAGGTAGTTCGACAAAAAATAAGGAGAGTTGTATGCAACAGCGATTCTGGCTTCATGTAGCGATCTTATGTGCTTTTGTTTTTAGCTTGGGCGCGCCGGCGCAACCAATAGCCGCAGCAGCGTTACGTCCCGGCGTTGGGCCAACCCTGACCAACCCCATTCTCTTTGTCACGCAGGTGCCGATGGTGAATGGTTTTGGCGGTATTGCCACCACCTTTGGCAATCATTTGGGCGGTTTGAGTCCCATGGGGCGCGGTGGCGATCTCTGGATTCGCTATGGGGATGGCACGTTGAAAAATCTAACCCAGGCCGCCGGTTATGGCATTAGCAGCGGTTTACAGAGCGGCGCAAATGCCATTGCCGTCCGCGACCCTGCTGTCCATTGGAGCGGCGCCAAAGCCATCTTCAGCATGATCATGGGCGCACCAACCAAACAATATGATTACAGTCAACAAGACACTGTATGGCAACTATATGAAATTACTGGTCTGGGCAAGAATGACACCCCGGTGATCACCAAAGTCACCAACCAACCGGCCAACTTTAACAATATTAGCCCAGTCTACGGCAGTGATGAGCGGATTATCTTTACCACCGATCGCCCGCGCAGCGGTGAAAGGCATCTCTATCCGCAGCGTGATGAGTACGAACTGGCGCCAACTGTCACCGGCATCTGGAGTCTTGATCCCGCCACCGGCGACCTGCGGCTGCTCAACCATGCGCCGTCGGGCGATTTTACGCCGATTGTCGATTCGTTTGGCCGCGTCATCTTTACACAGTGGGATCACTTGCAGCGCGACCAACAGGCTGATGCCGACGATGATGACAGCAAGGGCGACAATCAGTGCAACAATGGTGGCAACAAATACGGCACCTTTAACTATTCGGATGAATCAGCCAATGCGACTTATACCTTGGGTGTGCGCCATGAAATTTTTCCCGAACCGCGCACCTGTCGCCAGGATCTCCTGCAAGGCACCCATCAGGTTGGTCATAGTTTTAATCACTTCTTCCCGTGGATGGTTAACCAGGACGGCACGGAGAGCGAAGTGGTAAATCATCTGGGCCGGCATGAGTTGCATGGTTATTTTGAACCCAATTTCGATAATGATCCCAACTTGACTTATTTTAACAGCGCTATTCCCCGCTTCAATCCCAACTATATCCTCAACATGTTTCAGATCAAAGAAGACCCGCAGCAAGGAGGACGCTACTATGGCGTCGATGCGCCGGAATTTGGCACCCATGCCGCCGGTCAGATCATTCGCCTGGATGCGCCACCAATTCAAGACGCTGATCACATTAGCGTCACCTTGATTACCAAGCGGGTCAATCAGAATGAGGCGAACCATCCCGGCCTCTTCCGCGAGCCATTGCCGGTGGCCGGTGGTCAACTAGTGGCGGTTCATACGAATGATTCAGGTGAGGAAAGCGGGAATAACGTTACCAATTCCAGCTATGAATTTCGGTTGAAGACACTAAAACAGGGAGGCGACGGCTACTGGGTCGCCGATCAACTGCTGACCGGCGGCATCACCAAGACGATCAGTTACTGGTCGCCGGATGTGATGGTGACTTATTCCGGCCCCTTGTGGGAATTGAATCCAGTGGAGGTGCGCCAACGTCCGGCGCCGCCGTTCACGCAACACCCGGCACTGGCCGGCCCGGAACAGCAAATGTTTGAGCAGGCCGGCGTTGATGTTGGTGCGCTGCAAGCCTATTTGGTGCAGAACAACCTGGCGTTGATCATCAGCCGCGATGTGACGACACGCGATGATGCTGATACGCAACAGCCTTTCAATTTGCGCATCCCGAATGGTGTGCAAAGCATCGGCAAGAGCGGCAAAACCTACGATGTAACCCATTTACAGCTTTTCCAGGCCGACCAATTGCGCGGCTGGACAGGCTGTTGCGGCAATACGCCAGCGCCCGGTCGGCGCGTTTTAGCCCAATACTTACATGACCCTGCCGCTGTAACCGCCAATCCCGTGCTGACCAATGCGCCCAAGGCCAGCGTCGCCCTGGCCACGGATGGTTCTTTGGCTGCGTTTGTTCCGGCCCGGCGCGCCATGACCTGGCAACTGACCGATGCTCAGGGCAATGGCATTGTACGCGAACGCTACTGGCTCACCTTCCAACCGGGCGAGATTCGTATGTGCGCCTCGTGCCACGGTCTCAGCGAAAAAGACCAGGCCGGTCGGCTGGCGCCCACCAATGCACCACAAGCGCTACTTGATTTGTTAGTCTACTGGAAAGGTCAAACCGGTGGCAACCCTGTCCCCACACTGACGCCCACTGCGACGCCCGGCAGTCCAACAGGCAATCCCACGCCAACACCGACCCTAATCCCAACCCAAGAGCCTGGGAATAGCAGAGAAGAGGTTTATTTGCCAGTGGTAGTGCGGTAGTAAGTGACAAGGTGACAGGGTGACAGGATGAAACTTTCTGTCTCACCTTGTCACCCTGTCACCTTGTCATTAGCTTTGCGGGAAGTTAATCGTTGCGCTCAAACCGGGGAAGTTGAAGATCAGTTGCAACTGTTGCAATTGACCGGCCATCTCCGGGCCTGCAAAGGCGCCGGCGAGGGTGAGCAGGTTGGTCACTTCGTTGGCGTTGGACCATTGCATGTAGGGCAGGGCGTTGCCATTGAGTTGCAGCACGAGACCGCCTTGCACCGTTTTGATCCCCAGACTCTCGATGCCCTGACCGGCGATACTCTCCAGTTGATCAGCCGGCAAAGCCAACGCGGCCGGGTTGAGGCCGATCATGTTGAGCATGAACGGCGCAATCCCTTCGATGGTCGGCGTGCCGTCGGCGGCGTAGGTGATGACGAGGTTGATATTGGCCGCCGCCGCTTTGGCCGCCTCAAAGGAGCGCAAGGCCGCGGCGCTCTCGATGTTGCCGCCGCTCACCGTCAAGGGGATTTCCCGTTGACCGGAAGGAACCGGCATCTTCAGCGCCAACCCCAGCCCCAAATTGGGTAGCAAGGGGGTGAGGGTGGATAACATGCTGGCGTCGGTGCCCATGCCGGTTAAGGTTTCGGCCAGGGCGTTCATCGCTTCTTCATTCCAGATAATAGCCGGCAACGGCTGGCCATTGGTATAGATGCGCAGCACATTGGGCTGGTTGTTAATCTGGAGATGTTGAATATTGGCGGTAGTAAATTTGTCAATGGTCTCTTGGCCTAGCGAGAGCGCCGAAAGATCAGCACCGAGCGCTGCGCCTAGCTCACCGACTGGCATTCCCAGCAAGCTGGCCTGCCCTTCAGCGTCATACTCCACCAAAATGGCCGGCAGATCGATGGATAGAGCATCACTGCCCGCACTGGCGGCGCTACCAGCGCCGGGACGTGGCACACAGCCAGTCAGAGCTAATCCCGCTACCAGCAGCAGGGTCAGGAAGAGGGAGCGTTTTTTAGTTTTGATCATAACACCATTCCCTTTGTTGATAAGTTTGTGGAACTTGTTTTGGGCTTGTTGGTCACAGCGGTATGCCAACGATGGTGCCATACCGCCTTTTTACTGTGGATTTGTAAGTCCTATAGCAACTTTTGCCTGTAGTTTACCTTGAAGTTCTCTTCTTGCCAAGTAAGCGAGTTACGAATTACGAATTACGAGTTACGAGTTACGAGTTACGGATCGGAATGCACAGTTCGTAACTCGTAATTCGTAACTCGTAATTCTTCTCACACAATCTGATTATACAACGTTTGCTCTCCCCGCCAGAGTCGCGCCAGGTTTTCCAGGAGGATGTCGATCACATTTTCTTCATAACGGCGGGTTTCGCCGGCAGTGTGGGGGGTGATCAGGACGTTGGGCATGGCCCAGAGGGGGGAATCGGCGGGGAGGGGTTCTTCCCAGGTGCAATCCAAGCCGGCGCCGGCGATTTGACCCGCTTGCAGGGCGGCGATCAGCGCCGGTTCATCGACCACACGACCACGCGCCATGTTGATGAGATAAGCGCCTGGTTTCATGGCGGCTAAGGCTGTTGCGTCGATCAAGTTGGTTGTGGCGGGCGTTAACGGGCAAGTGAGGGCGACATAATCGGCGCGGGGCAGCAGTTCAAGCAAGCGCTCCGGTGTATGCGCCTCATCAACATTAGCTGTTATGGTGGAGAGGTCGCGCTTGAGGCCGATCACCTGCATGTCAAAGGCTTTCGCCAACTTTGCCAGACGCGAGCCAATGGCGCCCAACCCAACAATCAAGAGCGTCCGTCCCCCCAGTTCATCTTCGCGAACCGTCAAATCCGAGAGCATCCCGCGCCAGTGATGCTTGTGTTGGTTGTCGCGACCGGTGTGAATGTGGCGGGCAAAGGCCAGAATGTGGGCCATCGCATGTTCGCTGACGGCATTTTTGTTCACGCCGCGGGCGCTGGCAAGACGAATGCCGCGTTGGCGCAAGGCGGCTTGGTCAAATTGATCAACACCGGCGCCGATGGCTTGAATAAAGCGCAAGTTGGGCGCCACTTCCAACAACTCATTGCGCCAGAAACCGGAAACGACCAAGACCTGCGCTTCCGGTAAGCGCGCCCGCAGATCCGCCGGCGTCCAGACTTGAAAATTTTGAATGCCCGTGGCGCGTGCATCAAAACGTACCGCCATCTGATAGGCAACATGCGCAAAGCAAATCGTTAGTTCAGCTTGGGCAGGAAAAGGTGCTTGTGTCATGGTGAGTTCCGATTGTCGTATTCGGTGATTGGGTAATTGGTTGTTTGGTTATTGCTACACAGTTGGCTTACTCTAACGAAGAATGAGAAAATTGTCAAAAGCTTGCAAACAGTAGGGCCACCAGTCGTGAATGAGCAAGGCTTACTGACATATCCTACGACTGTATGCCAATAATACACAAATTACGAACGACTAAACGACCAAACGACTAAGCGACCCAATGACCCAATAAGGAACCCTACCTATGTTTCACCACAGTTGGTGGAGCTATATTGCCTACGACCAATCCAAAGGCCGCCCGCAACTTAGCCGACAATTAGTACGCCGCATCTTTGCCTATGCACGCCCCCATGCGCTTTCGGTAACGATTGTGCTTGTCACCATCGTTGCCATTTCATTACTTGAATTGATCCCGCCGCTGCTCTACCGCGATCTGATCGACAATGTTTTGCCCAATCGCAATGTGACTCGGCTCAACTGGTTGGCGCTGGGCATGATCGGCATTCCGGTGTTGAGCGGTATGATCAATATTATCCAGCGCAACTACAGCGCTCGTGCCGGCGAAGGCATTATCTATGACCTACGCCAGCAGATGTACGAACATCTGCAACACATGGCGCTACGCTTTTTCACCGACACCAAAGCGGGCGAGATTATCTCCCGTTTCAACAACGACGTGGTAGGTGCGCAAAACGCCATCACCGGTACGGTGCCGAGCATTGTCACCAACACCGTGACGCTGGTCTCGACCCTGGTAGTGATGATTTCGATTGAGTGGCGACTGGCGGCGTTAGCACTAGTGGTGCTGCCGCTCTTTATGTTGCCAGCCCGCCGGGTGGCGCTGGTGCTGCGGTCGATCCGCCGCGAAGCCTCGGAACAGAACGCCGAGATGAGCAACATTGTCAACGAGACACTGACTATCAACGGCGCGCTGTTGGTGAAGACCTTTGGGCGACAGGGACGGGAGTTGGGGCGTTTTGGCAAGGCTAACGCCGCCGTACGCGACATTGGCATCCGCCGCGCACGGGTCGGGCAGCTTTTCTTTATGGGCATGAGCATTGCCGGCACACTGGGGACGGCGCTCATCTACTGGGTGGGTGGTCACTTGGTCTTGAGCGGGGCGATCAGCGTGGGGACAATTGTCGCCTTTGTTGCCTACCTTTTCCGGCTCTATGGGCCGATCTCGGCGCTGGCGAATGTGCAGGTAGAGTTTGCCACCTCCATGGTGAGCTTTGAGCGGGTCTTTGAATATCTTGACAAGCCGCTGGAAATTGTCGATGCGCCAACTGCCGTGACGCTGTCAAACGTCAAAGGACAGGTGCGCTTTGAACAAGTTTCGTTTAACTACCGCCAGGGACAAGGCGCAAGCGAAGTCGCGCCATTGCCCACTGCGCTGCCCCATAGTAACGGCGTTCATGCCAACGGACACAATGGTGCAACAGAACCTACCAGCGATCTACTCGCCGGCGCCCTTTCCAGTGCGCAGCGACAACAAGCGTTGCAAGATGTCTCCTTTACGATTGAACCGGGGCAACTGGTGGCGTTGGTTGGCCCTAGCGGCGCCGGCAAGACGACGATCACCTATCTCCTGCCCCGGCTCTACGACCCGACCGCCGGACGCATTATGTTGGATGGGCATGATCTACGGGAAGTCAGCCTCGTTTCGCTGGCCCAACAGATCGGCATGGTGACACAGGAAACTTATCTCTTCCATGACACCATTCGCGCGAATCTGGTCTATGCTCGCCCGGATGCCACCCAAGAGGAACTGGAAAGCGCCTGTCGCGCCGCCAATATCCATGACTTTATTGCCAGCCTGCCCGAAGGCTATGACACGGTGGTCGGCGAGCGGGGCTACCGGTTGAGTGGCGGCGAAAAGCAGCGCATTGCCATTGCCCGTGTGATTCTCAAGAACCCGCGCATTCTGGTCTTGGACGAAGCCACCGCCCATCTCGATTCCCAAAGCGAGGCGTTGATCCAGGCGGCGCTGGAACCACTCTTGCAGGGGCGCACCAGCCTGGTCATTGCGCATCGGCTTTCGACCATTTTGCGCGCCGATAAGATTTTGGTGTTGAACCAGGGGCAACTGGTGGAGCAAGGCACGCATCACGAATTGCTGGCGCAAGGCGGTCTCTATGCCCATCTCTATGAGACGCAATTCCAGCCAGCGGCAGTGGACGCGCTGTCAGCGGATTAAGGGAACAGATTCAACGGATAAAAACAGATAATCCGTTCCCAGGCTAGTGATAGAACGGAGTTCTGCCCTCACAATCGGTTCAATCCGCTCTCCGAATCCGCTGACAGCGTGCGCACCACCCGCACCCGTACATCAACCGCTCCCCATTGCTCGTCAGGCAGGACCTCGCTAGCACGGGGAAAGGCATTGCGTGTCATTGGTTGACCAGATTGACCGCTACGTAGCACTTGCCCTGCTGGCTGGGAAGACAGTTCGTCTTGTAAGAGATAGTCAAAGTTGGCTTCCTGGGCGGTGGCGATGATCTTGAAATGCTCTTCCACCTGTATGCTACCAACGGGTAGCTGGCGCTGGGATTGATCGGGCTGTGCAATGGTAAGCGTTTTACCCCTAGCCACTGCTTCATTGGCGCCGGCGATCTGTGGATAGACCCGGCGCACATCGCCGCGGTGACCAAGCGCCAACACCGTGAGATAGAGCGGTTTGGTATACCCATTCGTAACGCGTAAGACATAGGGCGCGTCAAGCGGCAGGAGCAAAACGCCGTCGGCAGCGGTCGTCAGTGGCGCCGTTACCAGTTCCTCGCCCTCGGCTTTGGATAGCAGCCGTTCCAGTGTAACCCGTAGATCAGCGACAATTTCCGCGCCCGGTTCGCCGGCAATGGCGCCTACTTGCGCCTGTTTCACCAAATGGAGCAGATCGTGTACCACCGGGTCGAGATCCTTGGCAATGAGCGGGCGACGATAGGGGTTGAGTTGCCGGCTGTCATACTGTTGATAGAGTTGTTGACGGTCGCCACGTTGGATGACAAAATTTTCTCCACTTTTTGCCAAGCGCAGCGCAGCACTTTCATTGAGCAAGGCCAGGGTGATTTCCGGGCTGATGTCAGGTTGGGCCAAACGTTCGCGTACCGTGTTGAGGAGTAGGCCATCAGGAAAGTCCACAGCGACCTTGATCCGCTGCCGACTCTTACCATAGCTGTGAACCAACACATGCGCCCCACGCGGAATCGGCGCCCACGGCTGGCTATCGAGCCGGACACAGCCGCTCTCCACCGCCGCCACCACATCGACCTGGAGAATGGCGACAGGTGCTTCCGTTGGCGTTGTCTCCGGTGGATAAAGATGGAGAATGGTGCCAATGCTCAACCCTTGCGCTTGGCCGCTATCCACCCAAATCAACCCTTCCCGTTCGTCAACCACCGTCAACCAACGGCTACGCACTGGACGCAGATCGCCAAGAAAGAGCCGATCTCGGTCGCCCTCGCATTGGGGCGTCTGGGCGCGCTGGGTATCCATGCCATAGATGCGTTGAAGCTGATGACGCACTTGATTGTACAAGTCAAGATAGGTCAACGGCTGATGGAGCGGTTGTTGGCGTAAAACGTCCAGCAACCAGTAGGTAAAAATGCCGTGGCGTTGGCCGGCCAAGGTTTCCTCACGCGCCTTCTCGTCATTGCGACAAGCAGCCAGCAATACATGATTGAGGTGATCGACCGGCGGTGTAGGCGCCAGCGCGCCACGTAGCACAGGAAGCAAACCGGAGAGCGGCGGTTGTTCCCGCTCATCGGATGGACAGGCGCGTACATTGGTGATCTGTTTTTTATCCAGCCGCGTCCCGCTGCCCGCATGGCAACAATCTAGAATCACCGTCACATTGGTGGTATACTGGGTCAAGTCAGCCAGCCAACGGCGCAACTCACGATCCTTAATGTCATACCGACCGTCGGCGCGACTGTCGTGCGGCACCAGGGTTTGATCCAGACCGCTGGCTTTGTCGGTCACGGGCGCTTCGCTGCCGTGACCGCTAAAGTAGAAAAGAATGGCCGGTTGTTCACGAGCATCCTGGGTCGGCGTATGGGCGGCCGCCCAGGCTTGCAGCGGCGCCAGCAACCGATCACGGAAAGCGGTGCGAATCGCTTCATACGTCGCCGCCTCGTTGAGCAGCACGGTAATCGCATCCGTTGCCACGGCAAAATGCTCTTGTAACAAGGTGCGGAGTGCGATCACGTCATTTTCGCAGCCCGCCAGATCGGGAACTGTGGCACTGGCATAGCGGTTAATACCTACAAGCAATGCATACAATGGGCGTTGCGTCATCATTTCCATCCCTTCAACGTCTATCTCTTGTGACGTTTATCATCTGTGGCGAAAGGAACATTTCATGCTTCTCCCAAACTTTCCCGTCCGTTCCCGGCAGCGGATCGCATGGGGGCGCGGGATACGCGCGCTGTGCTATGCATTCTGTTGCTGGCTTTCCCTGACAACACCGCTCTACGCCGCACCGCCAACGCCGACAGCCGTCAGTCAGATGCAACAGGTGCAAGCGGAAGCGACTGGCCCAGTCATCATTAGCCGTCATCCAACCATCGGCGCCGTGCGTTTTATCCGTGTAACCAGGACAGGCGACTTGGCGCCTACCTATACCGCCACCGCAGCCCAAACCGGTCAAGCGCAGCTAACGGCCAAAGCCACCGACTATCTGACGCGCTACGGCACACTCTTCGGGCTGACTGATCCGGCCAGTGAATTGCAATTCCAGGCAGCCGAGAACGACGCCTATGGCTTTACCAACTTGACCTATGCCCAGGTTTACCAAGGGGTTCCGGTCTTTGGCGGCATCCTCCAGGCGCACTTTGATGCGGCGGGTAACTTAACGGCAGTCAATGGCATCGCTGTTCCGCTGGGTGAAGTAGAGACGACACCCCGGTTACAGCCGGATGATGCCGAAAGCGCTGCGATTCGCGCCATACAAAGCACTGTTGGAGAGAGCGCTGATCCGTTACAAGCGGTTGCCACCCAATTATACCTCTTTCAACCCGGATTGCTCAAAGGCGCCGGTGGCCCACTTTATTTGGCCTACTCCATGGAAGTGGTCAACCCGGCGCGCACGGTGCGCCGCTTTGTCTTTGTCGATGCGCAGACCGGCAAAATTCTACTCAACCTGAATGGCATCCACGAGCTTGAACGCGAGATTTCCGAAGGATCGCTCAACAACAAAGTTTGGGATGAAGGCAACGGCCACCCGGATCCGATTCCCAACGGCTGGGCCAGCGGCAGCGCGGCCCAGGTCAAAGCCTGGAACGATGAAGCCGCCGGCGCCAAGGAGACCTATAACTTGTTCGGCAGCCTCACCAACGGCGCCTGGCTCTCCTACGATGGCAAGAATGCGGTCATGCGCACAGTCAATAATGACCCCCAAATCCAGTGTCCCAATGCCAACTGGAACGGCGTTTCGACTAACTACTGTGACGGCGTCACCGGTGATGATACGGTGGCCCACGAATGGGCGCACGCCTACACCGAGTACAGCAGCAATCTGATCTATGCCTGGCAACCAGGGGCGCTCAATGAAGCGTATTCGGATATTTGGGGCGAAGTGGTCGATCTGCTCAATAACCGTGGCGCCGACGCGCCCAATACCTTGCGCACCGCCGGCAGTTGCTCGACCCTGGGGCGGGGGGCGCCGGCCAATGACAACTCCTACCGCTGGCTCTCCGGCGAAGATGATCCAGCCTTTGGCGGCGCGATTCGCGATATGTGGCAGCCGGTCTGCTATGGCGACCCTGGTAAAGTGACCGATGCTGAGTATACTTGCGATGTCAATGGGGAAGACAATGGCGGCGTTCACCAAAACTCTGGCGTGCCGAATCATCTCTTTGCCCTGTTGGTCGATGGCGGTGTCTATAACAATGTCACCGTCAATGCGATTGGCTTGACGAGAGCGGCGCATATCCACTGGCGCGCGCAAACGGCCTACCTAACTGTTGCCAGTGATTTTCAGGATCAGGCCGATGCGTTGAGCGCAGCCTGTACTGATCTGATCGGCGCGCCCCTTTACGCCTTGACCACCGCCGGGGCCGGCAATTGGGGAACAGTTGCCCCAGAGACGATTTCCGCCGCCCATTGCGCCGCCGTCACCAATGCCATTGCCGCGGTGGAACTGCGCACCGTGCCAATCAAGTGTGACCAGACGCCACTACTCAATCCTAATGCACCGCCGCTCTGTAGCGCGCCAGATGCACCGGCCACCTTCCACAAACAAGATTGGGAAAGCGGTCTCGCCGGCTGGAGCGTTGGTCGGCGCAATGTGGCGAATCCGGCGGAGTTTCGCATCCCAAACTGGTTGGTGGTAGGTAATTTGCCGGATCAGCGCGGTGGACAGGCGATCTTTGGTCCTAATCCAGTGGACAGTTGCGTGACAACCGAGCAATCCGGCGTCACTTACATCCAAAGCCCGGTGATTACGATCCCCGCTTATGCCAACCCGCCGCGCTTGGCCTTTGATCATTGGGCCTCGATCGAAGGGGGATGGGATGGCGGCAATTTAAAAATTCGGGTCAATGGCGGCAACTGGACGATGGTGGCAGCGAGTGCATTCGTCTTCAATCCATACAATGCGACATTGTTAACGACGCAAAACACCAATCCCCTGGCCGGTCAACCCGCCTTTACCGGCAGCAATGCCAGCAGCGTCGGCGGGAGTTGGGGCCAAAGTCAGCTCAACCTCACCGGCTACGCCCGCCCCGGCGACCGGGTTGAACTACGCTTTGAATTGGGCGCCGACGGCTGTAACGGGCAGGTGGGTTGGTACGTTGATGAGGTGCGCGCCTTTGCCTGCGTTCCTCCTCCTGATGTCAGTTTGACAAATCAGGTAACGCCGTCGGCTGCTCTACCCGGTCAGTCAGTGGCCTATCAACTGACCGTTGCCAACGCGGGAAGCATCCCTGCCACTGATCTGGTCATTACCGATCAACTTGCCGCTGGTCTCACCGTGACCGCTTTTAGCCCCGGTGGCGCCTTGACGGCCACCCCGGCGCCCCGTTTCGTCTGGACACTGGACAATCTCGCCGCGGGCCAACAAAAGGTCTTTACCCTCACGGCAACCGTTAGCCCGACCTTGACCACATCGGTGAGTCTCACCAACACAGCCGTACTCAGCGTCAGCAACGATGCTAATCCGGCCAACAACCAGGCGACCAGCAGCGTGGCAGTCACAGCGCCACGTGTTGGCTTCCTCCGGGCGAGCGAACGGGTGACCGAGACCAACACCCAAGTGCCGCTGACCGTTACACTCAGTTTGCCCAATCCCCACGCCCCCGTGCGGCTGACCTACAGCACGCTTGAAGGCAGCGCAAAAGCAGGGAGCGACTACAACACACTCACCGGCACGATAACGCTCCAACCCGGCGCGACGACAGCGGTCATTCCGATGACGTTGATCAACGACGGTGTGCCGGAAGTCGAAGAGGCGTTCCAGGTGCGCTTGACGGGCGCGGAAGGGGCACAGATCACACAGGACAGCGTCGCCATCACCGTTGTCGATGACGACATTCCCGGTGTTCGCCTCCGAGCAGCAACCAATCAAACCAGCGAAGCCGGCGCAAGTGTGCCATTGACCGTCGCCTTGACGGCACAACCAGGCGCGCCGGTGACGGTCACCTTGACCAGCAGCGATCCAACCGAAGGGGAGATCAATCAGCCGTTGCACTTTACCGACCAAAACTGGCAGACGCCGCAGCAGGCCACTGTCACCGGCGTAGACGATCCGGTCGATGATGGCGATATGGGCTACAATGTGATTGTGACCGTCGCCAGCCCAGATCCGGCCTTTGCAGCCCTGCCGCCGATGATGCTTCCCCTGACCAATTTGGACAATGAAGTGGCGCAGATCACGGTCACCAAGACGGTAACAGCGCCATCGGTCGCCTTGGGCAGCGTTGTCACCTATAGCTATGCGATCATCAATAGCGGCAATGTCACCATCAGCCAGCTTAGCGCCGTCGATGATCAGTTGGGCGCCGTGCCGCTTGGCGTCACTACCCTGGCGCCGGGGGCCAAGGCAACAAGCCAATTGACCTATACGTTGGCTATCAGCGACTTGCCGGTGCTTGTCAATACCGTGACGGCGACCGGGTTGTCAGTGGGCGGCAAGCAGATTGTGGGCAAAGCACAGGCAACCATTAAACTGATCGATGTGGAAATTGAGTTAACAAAGACCGTGAGCATCGTTGGCATTTCGCCGGCTTGCGCCATCACCGAGACGCTACAAGTGCCGGTCGGGACAACCGTGCGCTACTGTTATACGGTCAAAAATCAAGGCAGTATTCGGGTCGATAGTCACCGTTTGGTGGATGATCATCTGGGCATCTTGCTAAACAACCAGGCGTTCCCCTTGGCGCCGGGGGCGACCTACTCAACCAGCATCACGGCCACGGTGAGCGTCAGCACAACCAATGTGGCAACGTGGACAAGTTCCTTCCCCTACACTGTGACGCTGCCGGGTGGTTCGCCACAGACGCGCACACTGACCATTAGTGACGCTGATAAGGTGACCGTGAAGGTTGCAAGCGATCACGCCGATAGCGACGGCGACACCATTCCCGATAATGTTGAAGGCGCGCGTGATATGGATGGCGACAACTTGCCCAACTTCCTGGACACCGATGCCGACAATGACGGTATCTCCGATCAAGCCGAAGCTGGCCCCGATCCGCGCCGGCCGCGCGATGGGAACAACAATGGCGTGCCTGACTATCTGGAACCGGGTAGGCGTTTGTGGCTGCCTTTGATCTACCGCTAGGGTTCTCGTGATTCGTAGTAAAGACTTTAGTCTTCCTATCCGCCCAGACAAAGACTGAAGTCTTTACTACGGCTCAACTGGCCTTGAATCATAACCAGTACTGGCTGCACCGTTGGATGTAGCCAGTGCTTTTTTAACAGTTGCTTTGCTCTGGATCAACTGTGATGAAGATTGCGTCAAACTCGGTAGGATTGCTATAATAACGGAAAGCAAACCAACGGTGAGAGCCATTCTTGAAAAGGCCTGGACTGATGATTGACAAACTAGCCTGGGTGCATCTGCGCGACCGAAAGGTTTTGTGCGCCCGCACCCACGGCAATGACACCTACTACTTCCCCGGCGGCAAACGCGAGGCTGGCGAGAGCGATCAGGCCGCCCTGCTGCGCGAGATCAAAGAGGAACTGAACGTTGACCTCCGCCCCGACACCCTGACTTACTTCGGTCAATTCTCGGCGCAGGCACATGGAAAACAACCGGGCGTATTGGTGCGCATGACCTGCTACCAAGCCGACTATGACGGCAGGTTGACGCCTACATCGGAGATTGCCGAAATCGCCTGGCTGGGCTATGCCGATAAAGCACGAACTTCCTTGGTGGCGCATCAAATCTTTGATTGGTTACAAGAACGCAGCCTTCTAGCCTAGCACTCTGCTTTGATATAGTCAGAACCAGAGGATGGTCGTATTAGAGTGGTAAAGCGATGCAAGGTAACAATTGCTCTACGGATGCAAGAAAGGGAGACAAATGCGTGTTGATGCTACGACTGCCAATACTCTGTTATCCCGAAATTACATCGGCGAGGCCGATCTGGCAAAGATTGTATCCTTCTTGAATCTTGTCGAGGCACACGACCTTGTCGAGGAGGGATCTTCGGTATCGGAGTTGCGTGAGGAATTCAACGATCCCAGCTTTGATGCAGCTAATGGTCTGCGGCTGTATGAGAATGAGCAGGGAGAGATGATCGGCTTTGCCCAACTCTCTCTGGCGGAGGATGCTGTTGAAAATGACGGTTTCCTGTGGTTCAAAGTCCATCCAGCGTATCGCACAAACCGGCTCGAGCCGCTGATGTTTACCTGGGCCGAAGCGCAGCTACGCCAACGCGGGCGTAAAAAGTTGCGCGTTCTGATCCATGACAAGGAGACCGAGCGGCAGGCATTGATCGAGCGACACGGATTTATCCCGGCACGTTATTATCTGCGGATGCACCGGCCACTAGACAAACCGATTCCAGCGCCGCTATTCCCACAGGGATACCAGTTGTGTGCTGGCGACCACGATCCGCAGGCTTGGGCTGACCTCTACAACGATTCGTTTGCCGACCATTACAATTTCCACCCACGCGATGCCGAGTTTGTACGCCATTGGCAACGGGATCCGGACTATTGTTCGGATCTGAACTTGGTGGCGCTTGCCCCTGATGGGACACTAGCAGCGTTCGCCTGGTGCCATATCCACGCAGCGCGCAACCAACGCAGCGGTCGGCTCGATGGAACGGTCGGTGTACTCGGTACACGTCCCGGTCACCGCCGGCTTGGTTTGGGGCGCGCCATGCTCCTGACCGGTATGCAACTTTTACGCAATGCGGGTATGACCCATGCGGATCTTGGCGTGGATGCATCTAGCCCCACGGGCGCGAACAAACTATACGCGTCCGTTGGTTTCAAAACCACCTACAGCCATGTGTTGTATAGTCGCGACTTGGCGGTTAGCTCTGTCAATTGAAGATTATTAGTGAGGGCCAGCTGATGAAAAAAATGTACAACCCGCCTCATCCTGGCGAAATCATCAAGGGCTTATGGCTCGATCCGATGGGGGCGAGTATCACCGAAGCGGCTCATGCCTTAGGCGTTAGTCGCAAAACCTTATCCAAGATTATCAACGGCAAAGGGCGTGTTACGCCCGAACTGGCGTTGCGCTTGTCCATCAGTTTGGGCAGCAGCCCGGAAAGTTGGTTAGGCCATCAAGCCGCCTATGACTTGTGGCAATTGGAACAAGAGAGATCGGCGTTGCACGCCGTACCATTAATCGTGTCAACCGTGGCACTTGCGGCATAGACGTAAGGCGTCAGGCTAGTCAGGCAGCGCGCCAACATACGGACTTTGCGGTAGCGTAGACGATTCGCCCTTTCCCCTTTCCTGGCCCGCTGGCTACGACAACCCGGACGATTACGCCGATCTCACCGAGGCCTAACGGCTCATCCTCGAAGCGTCGAATGCGCGGTATCAGGGGCGCAGAGTCGTTTACCATAGCCAGTGCTTTCTGCATTCCCACGCAACTTACGCTATACTCGGTGGTGCCAGCCATGCCTGGCGTGTCAAGAAACTGTCGGCCATCTTCCCGCTCGTCTTGTACAATGGCAAACGCACGTGGAGTGCGCCTACCAAGATTCGCAAAAGCAAAACAGCAAGGGGTACTGGTTCCTTACAACTCGTTCAAACCGACGCAACCTTAATGCACGGCGCACAGGTAATTGGGACAGGGATCAAGTAGGAGATCGAGGGGCGTATGCCAGACTATACAGAACAGTTAAAACAGTACCGCTGGACTTGCAAACGGGCGTTAAACGGCCATGGCAACAAGTCAGCCGCCGATCTGCTGGCTGAGATCCCGCGCGATCTGGGCGTGGATCGCTACGGTGACGGCGGGCCGTAGCAGCCCTTGAAGATGCGGTGCGTTAGCAGAAATTCCAGGTGGATCAGGTATAATAGGGAGATAGTGGCACGATAACAAGGGATGCGTGCTGCTCTCTAGCGAGGAGACCTTCCATGACAGCGGTAAAGCAAACGAAGCTGCCTGAACAAACATCACCCCAGCCCACGGCAGTTGATTGGACAGGCGGCTGGCGTTACGAAAGGATTCAATTGGCGGATGGCAAAGAGGATCTCGTGCGCATCCCCCTCACCGATGAAGAGATCCTTCATCCACAAGAAGGCTATGTTATGCCCGAACGTACCTATCATGAAGCCATCTGCCGCGATCTCAGCGATATGTTACTGGTGCGCTATCAAAATCAAGTGGCGATGGCTGTTTTTCATGATTTGATTTTTGAGTGGGACAAACCAGACATCAAGGATCATGCGCCTGACATTGCCGTTGTACCCCATGTGCGCGACCGGGATGCTGATCGCGGGAAATTTGTCGTCGCCGAAGAGGGGACCCGCCCGCTGTTGATTATCGAAGTTGTTTCACCCAAGACACGTACCAATGATCGATCCACCAAGGTCAAGCAATACGCCCATGCTGGTGTACAAGAGTATCTTTATATTGACCACTGGACGCGCAAGGGGCAGGAGATCTGGGAAGTTGTCGGTTTTCGGCTGGAAGAAGGTCACTATGTACCGCTTGTACCGGATGAAGATGGCGCGGTCTACTGCCAAAGCGTGGGCTTACGCATTGGTATTGAAAACGGCAAAGTCTGGATCGAAGATGCCGAAACCGGCCAGGATCTACTGACTCATTTGGCTACCCAAGAGGCGCTACGCGTTGCGGAAGAAGCACGCAGAGCCGCTGAGGCGCAAGCTGCTGCTGAAGCCAAAATACGTCGCAGCGCTGAAGCGCGGGTGGCTGAATTGGAAGCACAACTGCGCGCATTACGTGGTGAATAGAGCTGAGTAGGCGCGAATTCAGAGAACAACGTTGTCTCCGCAGGCCATTGGCAACGGTTTACGCGCAACTGGGGGCTGAAGTATGAACGCGACAACCGTGCTGCACATCCTCGACCTACTGGCGGCGGACGACCTGCCAGTCTGGCTCGATGGGGGCTGGGGCGTGGAGGCACTGCTGGACCGGATCACCCGTTCGCATAACGATCTCGACCTCATCCTGGCCCTTGACGATCTGCCGCGTGTCGTGGCGCTGTTGGTGCGCAACGGCTTTGGCGTGGAAGAAGAGGAGCTGGGCCGCATCGTGCTGGGCCGCGCGGAGCATGGCCGCATCGATCTGCACTCGGTGACCTTCGATGCGCAGGGGAACGGGGTGCAAGTGCAGCCCGCCGCATTGCCCGTGGTCTATCGCAGCGACGGTTTTATATCGGGCTGGATCAACAATCGCACAGTCCCCTGTATCTCGGCGGAGGTGCAACTCTTCGCACGCCTGGGCCATGACCGTTCGGAGAAGCACCGGCAGGATGTCGTGGCGTTGTGTGCAGCGTTTGGTCTCCCGGTTCCCGCCGAATGGGGCGAGGTATGATACAATCAGTTTGCGTTTGAAGCGCAAGGCGCAGCCAAGGACAGTGACCGCAGAAAATAGGAAGGAATCCCTTTCATGACAGAACAGCCGCTTTCCCTCCTCCCCTTCTATGCGGGTTGGGGCATCTATAATCAACATCTTGTCGCCGCCATCGCGCCCCTGACAGCAGAGCAGCTTACTTTGCGCCTCACGCCACAACACTGGTCGATTGGCATGTATGTAACGCATATTGTCGCCAATCGCGCTTGGTGGTTCCACGCGCGGATGGGCGAGGGAGGCAATGATCTGACGCCCTACGAATTATGGGCCTTGGGCATCTGTGAGGCGGGTGTCGATCCTTTACACTCGGCAGCAGAACTGGTGACTGGTCTTGAGAAGACCTGGCAACTGATCGAGCAGACGCTTGCCCGTCTGACCCCGGCGGATCTTGATCAGCTCTTTCCGCCGCTTTCTGATACAGAACGTGTGCGTCACGCAAACTTGGTCGAGCCGGCGCTCCAGCCATATGCACAGATGTGGGTAGAGCGGGCGCGTTTGGCGGGCACCATGCGACCCGCCTTTTCGCTCCAGTCGATCATCTGGGATATCCTCCAACATGACATCCATCACGGCAGCGAAATTTCCACGACGCTCGGCGTACATGGCCTTCCCGTGCTAGCGGTGGATTAGTCGCTTTATGATCTATGAACGATACAACCGACGAATTGCAGGAAGCGCTTAGACCGCTCGCTTCGCTCCTCAGCAAGTCTGAAAAGGCACAAAGGAAACAATGAAATGGCAACGTTTGTCTTAGTCCACGGCGCGACCGCCGGTGGTTGGGTCTGGCCAAAAATCACCAAACGCTTAAAAGCCGCCGGGCATGAAGTTTACACGCCAACACTTACCGGCCTGGGCGAACGCGTTCATCTGCTCTCTCGCGCCGTCGGTCTCGACACCCATGTGACCGATGTCGTCAATGTGTTGCGCTACGAAGAGTTACAGGACGTGATTCTGGTCGGTCACAGTTACGCTGGGATGGTGATCACTGGGGTCTATGACCAGGAACCGGGGCGGATCCGTCAACTGATCTATCTGGATGCCCTTGTCCCCGAAGCGAATGAGTGTTGCCTCGACCTCATGGCCCCCGCTGCGCGCCAAACAATGGAGGAACGCGCACGCATCGAAGGCGACGGCTGGCTGATTCCGGTGAATCGGGGGCCGAATGATCTGCCATCGAAAAATGCGCCCCATCCCTGGAAATGTTGGACCGATCCGCTTCACTTGCAAAGTCAGACGGCGCCGGCCATCCCTTGCGCCTATGTCCTTTGCACCGCCGATAAGCAACCTGGCGCGTTCTACCATCAAGTGCTAGAAACTTCCTGGCAACGGGCGAAGGCGCGCGACTGGGGCTTCTACGAAGTCAACACCGTTCACCAGATCCTGCCCGACCCGGAACCAAAAGCAGCGGTGCTGCTCGACATTGTCCAGTGAGCAACGTCCAATGAGCAACGCAATGATCGGACGTTTACCACGACTACACGCCGTCGCTCTCTTCACCCTCTGTCTTGCCTTGTTGTCCGGCGCACCAGTCAACGCACAAGGGACACCAGCATCAACGGTCTGGCTGCCCATCATCATGCGCCCCAGCGCTGGCAACCCGATTCACCAGGGCATTGCCACTTTTTACGGCGCGACTGGCGCCGGCGCTTGTCTCTTTGACCCGTCACCAGAGGATTTGATGGTCGCGGCCATGAATGCCGACGAGTACAACAATGCTGCCGTCTGTGGCGCCTATGTGGTGGTCAACGGTCCCAAGGGTAGCGTCACGGTGCGCATTGTTGATCTCTGTCCAGAGTGCAGAGCCGGTCACCTCGATCTGAGCCAGGAGGCGTTCCAACAGATTGCCGAGCCGATCCAAGGTCGAGTTTCCATCACCTGGCAGGTGGTCAGCCCAGCGTTGATGGGGCCGATCCGTTATCACTTCAAAGACGGCAGCAATCAGTGGTGGACTGCCGTCCAAATTCGCAACCATCGCAACCCAATTGCGAAATTTGAGTACCACAATGGCAGTCAGTGGATTACGGTTCCGCGCACCGATTACAACTACTTTGTCCAGACCAATCCCGGCATGGGGCCAGGGCCATATCAATTCCGAGTGACTGACGCCTATGGCAATGTGTTGACCGATAGCGGCATTCCCCACCGCGAGAATGGCACCATCGACGGTAGCGCCCAGTTTCCGCCAGGACCCTAATTGCTACAAGGAGAGCCGATGTTTTTTCTGATTAGTGGCAGCGCCGCCTCTGGTAAAACGACCCTTGTTCGTCGTTTGCCAGCCTTGTTGTCACGGGTGAGATGTCATGACGCCGACGAGCGGGTGGCGACCACCGGTGAGGAACGTTGCGCCCAGTTGGAACAGTGGGTGACCGACGCCCTCTTGGCGCAACAAGCCGGCGATGATTTCCTCTTGACTTCCAATTCACCGCTGGGTGAACTGTTGGCTTGTCCCTCAGCGCCCCAGTTGGCGGGCATTACGGCTTGTGTGTTGGATTGCGCCGACCAGGTGCGGGTGATGCGACTGCGATCCCGTGGCATCGACCCCAATTGGCCGCCGTCTCAACATCTGCTCAATTGGGCCGCCTGGCATCGTGTACACGCCTGGGATCCGCAATGGGAACCCCATGTCATCACCGGCAATGGCCCGGCCACCCATCGCTATGATCGCTGGCGCAGTTGGCAACAGGGTGATCCCCGCTGGCAGGTTGATCTGCTGGACACTACACGCCTGACCACGGATGAAACATTGCGCAGGTTGGTGGCTTGGGTCGAACGCAAGCGTCTTGAGCCTACCCCCCTTGCCGCTGCAACCCACTGGTGGGAGGCAGGCAGTTGAATCAACGCCATGCTAGGGGTGAGGAACGAAAAAGCGTGATTGTAGAACAGAGCGGCACATGGTAAACTATACATCATCCGTAACCATCGCCTGCCCCCCAGGCTAATAAACACACTAGAATGAGGAAGCTACCATGTCTCAATACCGTACCGCGATCATCGCTTGCGGCGTCATTGCGCGCGTCCATGCCCGTGGCTGGTTGGGGGTTCCCGGCCAGCCCACCGCCATCGGCGCGCTTGCCGATACCAACCCCGACGCCCGCCGCGAGTTTGGCGACTTTTTCAACGTTGGCGAGGAACATCGCTACGCCGACTATCGCGAAATGCTCGACAAGGAGCGCCCCGACTTTGTGGATGTCTGCTCGTGGCATCAACAACATGCCGAGATGGTCATCGCCGCCGCGGCCCGCCGACCCAAGGCGATCATCTGCCAAAAGCCGATGGCCGTTGATCTAGGCGAAGCCGACGCCATGTTGACCGCTTGCGCCCGCAACAATGTCAAGCTGATCATCGCCTTTCAACGCCCCCACCACGCCACCTGGATGAAAGCGCGCGAAATGATCCGCCAAGGCGCCATCGGCAAAATCACCCAAATCCAGTTAGATGATGGCGGCAATCTCCTCAATACCAACTCGCATAACATCCGGCTGGCGCTCTTCTTGATGGATGAACCGCGCGTCGAATGGGTCATGGGCGCCGTCGAGCGCACCACCGATGTCGTCGAGCGCGGCTTGCCGGCGGAAGATGCCTGTCTGGGGGTAGTCGGCTGTAGTAACGGCGCCACGATCTTGATCCAGGGCAACCTCGTGCGCGGGCTGGGGCAGGGTTGTCGCGTCATCGGTACTGAGGGCATCATGGAATTTGACACCACCCACCACCCCGACGACATGATTCCGTCGGACGCCCCCATGTATATGCCTGAAATCCCCTCGGCTCGCTACAACTATGAGATCGGCACCGTGCGTTACCTCAACGCTTCCTCCAACGGTTGGCAACAGGTCGAAGCGCCCTGGTATGATTGCTGGAGCCACCAATGCCAGGAAGCCATCGATTGGGTCGAAGGTCGTGTCACCAACCCCATTAGCGGGGCTGACCGAGCGCGAGCCGTGCAAGAGATCATGATGGCGCTCTTTGAGTCGGCACGCAAACGGCAACGGATCTATTTGCCGCTCAAGACCAAAGTCAATCCGCTGAAACTCATGGTCGATAGCGGCGACCTGCCGGTGGAATGGCCGGGCCGCTACGAAACCCGCGCCAAACTGGTGCGCGGCGAGGGCATGTCCTGGCATCAGAACGCGTAAGTGAGCGTCTATCTGATTCGAGTATAAAAACAAACTACGCTCACGGCGAGTCCGTGACTCGCCCCAGTTGGTTGCGAGTCACGGACTCGCCGTGAGCAAAGCGAGAACTTATGTTTAGACGTCCACGTAGCGACGACCGTCGATCGTTGGTGTAACATGAGTTGAATAGATTCCATGATCCGAATTACATTGCTTGGCACCGGCACGCCGGTCATCGACCCACTGCGACAGCACTCATCCCTGTTGATTGACGTTGATGGTCAGAAATTGCTTTTCGATGCCGGTCGCGGTGTAACCACACAACTGTTGCAAGCAGGGACACCGCCCCAAAGCGTGGACGCGCTCTTCATCACCCATCACCACTATGACCACATCGGCAACCTGGGTGAGTTTCTATTGACGGCCTGGCACAATGGTCGCAAAACGCCATTGCCGATTTATGGCCCGCCAGGAACAGCCGCCATTGTAACGGCGCTGTTGACACAGGTTTATGCCAGGGATATTGCGTTTACCCTGTTTATGGCTGATGATACGGTTGATATTCGCGACCTCGTACAAGTGCTTGAGGTCAGCACGGGGTTGGTTTGTGACACCGGCGCCTATCGGGTGTTCGCTGCGCCGGTTGATCACGGTCACAGCCTAGGTTTGACACGGGCAGAATGGCCCTGTCTGGGCTATCGCCTTGAAGCGGAAAACAAAGTCATTGCCATTAGCGGCGACACCATCGACTGCCCTGGATTGGATCAACTGGCCCACAACGCCGACTGCCTGATCCACTGTTGCTATCTGGCCGATGCGGAACTGACGACGCCGGCTTTTGTACGCATGGCGACTCATATCATTGCCGCCGCCGGCGCTGTCGGCCAGATTGCAGCGCGTAATGGCGTGAAGCAATTGGTGCTGACCCATATTCGACCAAAATCTCCCGACCTGATACAATCGATGATCGATGATGTGCGCAGGAGCTACCAGAGTATGCTCAGTGTTGGTACGGATTTACTGGTCATTGACCTTTGAGAGAACGGTTCATTAGGAAGACATGAGCCTGACAGGCCATCTTCCGGGAAGGTTTGGCCCGCTCATGAGGTCAACAAGGTGGACCTTCCCGGAAGATTGTATACTGGTCACCTGAGTTCCGGTTGAACCAAGAAAACGAGAAGGCGCGGATGAATGAGCTGAAAGCGGTAGAACCGATCCATACCACCGATCTGTTTCCCGGCTTAAGCGCCGAGTTACTGGGACTGCTCAAGGCCTTGCCCCGTTCGGCTTGGAACAACGCCACCGCTTGCGCCGGCTGGTCGGTGCAGGATGTTGTGGCGCATTTGTGGGGCGGCAATGTGGGGCGTTTATCCTTTGGACGGGATCAACATACCCTGCGCGACCCGCGACCATTTCCCAGTGAGTACGCCGAGCAGGTTGCTTATATTGATCAACGCAATGCCGAATGGGTCACGCTGGCCCGCCGTCTTAGCCCACCGCTCTTGATTGACTTTCTGGCAACCACCGACGAACAACTCTATCATTACTTCAAAACATTGCCACCGCTTGCGCCCAGTCGCATTGGCGTCGCCTGGGCCGGCGAGACGCATTCATCCAACTGGTTTGACATTGCCAGAGAGTACACCGAAAAGTGGCTGCACCAGCAACATATTCGCGAAGCAGTAGGCGCACCGCTACTTGACCAGCGTCAGTGGCTCTTGCCGGTGCTGGATACCTTTTTGCGGGCGTTGCCCCATACCTATCGGGAGGTCAACGCGCCAGACGGCGCCGCCATCCATGTCCAGGTTACGGGTGAAGCCGGCGGTGATTGGTCACTGCTGCGACAGGATCAGCGCTGGCAGTTGTTTGTTGGTCGCGCACCCAATGTCGTCGCCAGCGCCCGTCTCGACCAGGATTTGGCTTGGCGTTTGTTTACCAAAGGAGTTAGCCCAACAGTCGCCGGTGAGCAAATGCAAACCGAAGGCGATGTCGCCCTGGCGCGGGGCCTTTTGTTGATGGTGTCGATGATGGCATAGCCGCCTTATGCAGTTAGTTGACGGCGACAGCCACCTATCACCGCGAATCATAGGATTAGCGAATTAACCTGGCGTGATTCGCTAATCCTATGATTCGCGGTGATATTGGCCAAGTGCCACCCCTGATTATCTTAGTGTATCAACATCATGAGTGAATTATCGAAACAAAAGTGACCAAATCAGCAGAGCAAACCAACAGCACCTGCCCCGAATGTGGCGCGCCCCTGGTCAATGGCCTAAGCTGTTGGGAACAACTGGGTGCGTTGTTAGCCTGGGAGTGGCAAGACCCGGCGTTGTTAGCTGTACATTTCCTCACCGTTGCCTCCTATAACCTACAACACCCGGCACAATTCACCGATGAAGCGATCACTGGGTTGGCAGCGGCGTTGATCGATCACCTGGATCGGGGCATACCTGTGGCGGAACTACGACGGCGGGTGTCGCACTTTGCCGAGGGGCAAACGCGTGTGTTGAAAAAAGCCGCCGAGCGACACCCAATTTTGCGCCTGTGGTCAATGTCCATTGCGGATGTCTATCTGCCGGATCAACCCCAAGGCGCAGCGGACCGTGTATGTGCGTGGGCTGCCGCCATCCGCCAGGAACGATAGACGACTGGCCTATCGTCAAGAGAGCAGTCTTCACGTTACGGCTTGGCCTGACGCATCATCCATACCCTGAGGAGATTACCATCGTGTTCACGAGTACAGAAAATTTCATTCAACAATTACAAAAACAGGGAGTTGAGATTTTCCCTTATCTCGTGGCTAATTCGGTTGACGCTATCTTAATGAGTGACGACAAATTTACCATTGCCTATGCCAACTACGCCTGTAGCCAACTGTTGGGTCGCACCATTGTTGGGCAACCCTTGGCTTCACTCTGGTTTGCCGATGATCGCCCGCTGCTGGATGAGGTCATCGAATCGACCCAGATTGGCAGTCTCTTTTCGGTGGCCCGCCTAAGCGGCTTCTACCAGGTGGTGGATCGCTTCCCGAATATCAAGATTGTGGGTCGGCTGGCCGCCAACTGGAATCGCGACCTCGGCTATAAGGCTGCCGAAAAATTCTTACGCACCAACCCGCCCGGCACGTTGGATGTGATCTGGGCTGCCTCCGGTGAGATGGCCCTGGGCGCATTGGCGGCTGTCCAAGCGGCCGGGCGCTTGGACGAGGTCAAAATCTTTTCCAATGACGTGACGCCGGAATCGGTCAAACTGATGACGGAGGGCCTTTTACAGGCCGAGACCCATCATGGGTTTGCCGATTGGGGCTGGTATGGCGCTCAGTTTGGCGTCATGTTAGCCCTGGGGCAGCCGGTCCCGCCGACTTTCGACATTCGCCCGCGTCTGATGTATCAGAAAAATGCTTTCCGCTTCTATCCAACGCCTACTCTAGCCCCGATTGATTGGGAGGCGATCAAGGCGGGTTGCGCCATGCCGGCCAAGATTACGATTGGCTGGATTCAGGTTGCGCAAACGGGCGTTTATCAGACGGCAACCGCTTATTTTAACAAAGCTGCCGCCGATGCCCGTCGGCATGGCATTCCGTTGGAAATTATCACGCGCATCCCGCCCGATCCAGCGGTTGAATATACCAGCGCAGCCGCCATCATCGAACAATATATTGCCGAAGGCGTTGATGTCATTGCCCTATCAACAGTCAAATTTGATGTGATTCGGCAGGCCATCCACAAGGCGAATCTGGCGGGCATTCCGGTGATTGTTGTTAACCAACTCGAACCCATTGAAGGGGTCAATATCGCCTGTTATATTGGGTTTGATAATACCGTGGCTGGGATGATCTCTGGCTATGCGGTGGTTGATTACTTGGGTGGGCCAGGGGTACTGGGCACAGGCCCGCAGGCGACCATTGACCCTGCCGTCGATCTGGATCTGGCCTGGTGGCAGGCGCTCTATCAGCACATTGATCTGGCCACTGCCGCTAGCGTCGCCGGCCGGGTTGCGATTATCGAAGGCATCTCCGGAAGTTGGCAAGGAGAACATCGCCTGCGCCAGGCCAATGGCGAGGCGATCCCGGTCGATACCATTACCTTTCCAGTTCATGATAAATTAGGGCGCTTCTTGGGCGTTGCGGCCGCTTTTCGCGATGCCACCCAGCGCAAACAGGTGGAAGAAGCCCGCCAAGCCTACGCCGCCCAACTGGAAGTGATGGTCGATGCACGCACCAAGGATTTACAGCAAGCGTATGCTAAATTACAGCGAGAAAATCTCGAACGGCGTCGAGCAGAAGCGGAAAAGGAAGCGACCATTGCGTTGCTTACAGAGGCATTGGCCCAGGTCAAAAAATTAAGCGGTTTGTTGCCCATTTGTGCATCTTGTAAAAAGATCCGCGATGATGACGGCTACTGGCATCAAGTGGAAGTCTACATCCACGACCATTCGGATGCCCATTTCAGCCATAGCATCTGTCCTGAGTGTCGGGTAAAATTGTATCCCAAATATGTAGGATGAAAACAAGTATGACAATCACCATGCGCACTTGCGCCGGCCCGGTTGATTTCCCGGCCATTAGTGCGTTCTTATCCACCCTCTACCAACCCGAAAACCGCGACGGCAACTGGTTTCAGCCCGTCTGGGAGTATGCCTACACCCATCCCTGGTTCGACGACGACGCCGCCCAACGCATTGGCATCTGGGAAGAGAACGGCGCCATCGTCGGCGTGACCATGTATGAGTTGCGTTTGGGCGAAGCCTTTTTTCAAACCCATCCGGCCTATACACATCTGAAAGAAGCCATGTTACGCTACGCCGAAGAGCAGTTTACCAGCGTGACCCATGATGGGCGGCGTTACCTCAAAGCCTTTATCAACGACTTCGACACGCCCTTTGCCCAAATCGCACAGGCACGGGGTTATACCCTGGCGACGGATTCGCACCGTCCCATGTCGCAATTTGTGATTCCTGATCCCTTCCCGCCCATTCGTTTGCCTGCGGGCTTTCGCCTCAAAAGCCTGGCCGATGACAATGATCTGGTCAAAACCGATCGGGTTCTCTGGCGCGGCTTCAACCACCCCGGCGAGCCGCCCGCCGATGGCCCCGCCGGGCGCTTACGGATGCAGTCTGGACCCAACTTTCGCCTGGATTTGACCATTGTCGTCGAAGCGCCCAACAGGGATTTTGTCGCCTTTAGCGGCTTGTGGTATGAACCGGTCAACCGCTTTGGCTATGTCGAACCAGTGGCAACCGACCCGGATTACCGGCGCATGGGTTTAGGTACGGCGGCGGTGTTGGAAGGCATTCGCCGCTGTGGCGAACTGGGGGCGACGGTGGCCTATGTCGCAACCGATAAGCCGTTCTACCTGGCGATGGGCTTCCGCAAGCTCTATGTGCAGCAGTGCTGGCTCAACCATTTTGCCTAGAGCGTTGCTGTTGCGAAAGCACTTGATCACCGCCAAGAGTGCAAAGATTCGCAAAGGTTTTTCTCTAGATCTGCTTCGCGATTCCTTTGCACTCTCGGCGTGCTTGGCGGTAGGGTACGTTTCGCCACAAAAACGAACGCACCTGACGCAGCTTCCGCCTACCCAACCCGCACGGGGGCGCCGCAGCGACTCGATTCAATAATCGCCATAACCACCTGTGCTTGACGCAAGCCATCAATATGATTGGGCAACGGGCCGCGGTCTTGCCACGACTCTGGCGTCAACGTTTCTTCCAGAATACTGTCAATAAAGGCATCATTGAGCGCCAGAACGCCGCCGTGGCTAGGGCCAAGCCGCTCTAAGGCCAACGCCAGTTGATCGCCTCCCGCCGAGAGTTGGCCAGTCGTTGGCATGGGCTGGTGAATGCGCGCCGCCAGGTTGATCCCCTGACCAAGCAGCACGTTGCGATGGTCAAGCAGCGCCGCTGGGTCGAGTTTGCGTGAGAGATTGGCGCGCCATCCTTCCTGAGCGCCAAAGCCGGGCCGCTTGTTATAGATCAGCGTCCCCTCATCGCCAGAAAAGGAGAGATAAAATTCGACCAGTTCATCCATGTGACGAATCCACTCCGCCTTCACCCGCACCTTCAGCCCGCTGGTAAAGGTGAGATAGGCGTCATAGAGATCAGGCGTATAGCCCAGCACCTCCTGCTGGCTGATGGCGTAAACGTCCGTCACCTCCGCCGGGGCAAAGTACCAGCGCAAGAGATCGACGACATGACTCAGCAAGAAGTGGGCTGTTGAGGAGCCGGACGCCCATTCATGGGTGCGTTCGCCCCACATCTGTGTTGGGACGGTAATATTATCATCCAGCCGCGCTTCGCCATAGACCACGCGACCCAGCAGTCCATTTTGAATGGTGTAGCGGGTTGCCAGGTCGAGGGTCGAGCCGCGGTTGGCAAAATTGATGAAGAGGCGCGCCCCGGTGCGCTCTACCACATCGTAAATCGCCTCGGCATCCACCATGCTGGTCGCCAAGGGTTTTTCCTGGATAAGATTAGGGACGCCTGCTTCCAAGGCCGCAATCGTCGGCGCGCGGTGAAGATGATCAGGCGTGGCGACGATCACCAGATCGAGTTGGTGGCGCGCCAGCATCTCTTCATAGTCGGTGAAGACCTCGGCGCCCAACTCGACCCCGGTTTGCGCCGCCACCGCCGGACGCAGGTCGCTGACGGCCATTAAGGTGACGGCAGGGTGGTTGTAGAGAAACTGGGCATGTTGACGGCCTAAGATGCCAAGACCAATGACGCCAGCTTTGAGTTGTGTGGACATCGAGAAACTCCTTTGTTGTCAATGTTTGCGTTGCGGACAGGACAAATGCCTGGGAAGCTTGCCCATAGTATACACGGAACGAGCAGCGGCTTCAACTCCGCTTAACGCAGCAACCGGCAGGGACCAGGAGGAGTGAATCAAGCAACGGTGAGCGCCTGCCAGAGCCGGCGCAGCGAGAGCGCTTCGCCACTGAGCAAGGTTTGGGCGCGGAAGAGGCGTGCGATAAAAGCGAGCGCGCCCAAGCTTGTCAGCGCCAGCAGCGCCAAACTCACCCCATGTTGCCAGGCTGGCACCGCGGTCACGTTGATGCGCAGCAACATGGCGACCGGCGCCGAAAAGGGGATCAGGCTGAGGGCGGTCGCCAGGGGTCCATCCGGTAGCGTCGTGATCGCCGTCCAGAGATAGATCGGCAGCAAGATCGGCAGGCTGACCAGAAAGACCCAGGTGCGGCTATTTTCCAGGTTGGGCGCCAGCGCGCCAATGCCGGCCATCACCGTGGCATAGAGCAGATAGCCGCCCAAAGCGTAGAGCAGCACCAGCAGCACTTCGCCGCCGGTAAGATTCAACCCCGTCATCATGGTCGCTGGGTTGCCGCCGCGCACGGCCTGAATGCCCAGCGCCAGCAGCGCCCAGACGCCATATTGCACCAGGGTGAGCAAACTCAGCCCCAGCAACTTGCCGGTGAGCAGTTGGGTCGGGCGCAGCGACAGAAGTAAGGTTTCCATCACCCGGTTGCTCTTCTCCTGGAGCAGGCTCTGTAACAGATAGCCGCCGCTGGTAAAGAGGGGGACGGTAATTAAGATGGTGACCAGGAAGGGCAAAAAGTTCAGTTCATTCTCGTCAGTCCGCACTGTCTCGCTGGGGGCTGTCTCGGTGGGGGCTGTCTCGGTGGGGGCGAGATCGACAAAGATCGGGCTGCCGCCGTTAAAGGGGCGCTGCAAGCGGGTCAGATCGGCAGGGCTGACCGTGGGGAGCAAGTTGGCAAGCAACAGCCATTCAAATTGTTCAACATCGGCGGGCGCTGTCAGCGTGGGCAAAGTCTGACTGACGCGCTGTACAGCGCCGGTGGTGCGATACGCGGGCGGCACAACATAGTAGGCGGCAATGGCCCCGCTTGCCAACGCTTGTTGGGCGGTTGTCTCTTCGGCAAAGGGGGTAAAGGGTAACGTCACCCGCTCAGGGATGGACTGGATCAGCTCGGCCTGATCGACATAGCCAATGGGTTGGGGTGGCGTTACCGGCGGCGTTGTTGGTGCGGTTGGGGTGGTGGCTGCCGACGGGGCAGGCGTCGTTGGCGCGGCAAAAGCGCCCACCGCCCAGATGACCAAAAAGGTGAGCGGCAAACTAAGCAGCCCCAGCCAAAAACCGCGCGAGCGGATACGCTGCCGAAATTCACGCAGGCCCACCAAGAGAGTCTTGTTCATCGTCAGCGCTCCTGAAATGCCTATGGCGTGCGCAACGCCTGCCATACGGCGCTCAAACGGATCCGTTGCCCATAGAGCAACATGACAGTGCGAAAGAGGCGCGCCACTGCCCAGGTGGCAAGGAAGAGGCTGCCCACCAACAGCAGCAGCGCCGTCACTAGTTGCCAGAGTGGCACCGTGGTCAGCGATAGGCGCACCAGGCTGAACATAGGCGCCGTAAGCGGAAACAAGGTCAGCGCCACCGCCAGCGTACCATCTGGTTCATTGACCAACAGCCCCAGCAGCCAAAAGGGGGCCAGCGCAAAAAAGCCCAACATCCCGGCCAATTGTTGCGCCTGCTGGCTGTCGCCGGCAATGATCCCCAGACCGGCGCTCAACATTGCGTAGAGAAGATAGGCCGGCCCACAGAGCAACAGCGCCCACCCCAGCGCACCCCACGGAATGCTCAACGGCGGCAAGCCATTGGCGCCGGAGAACGCTAATGTCAGCGCCAGGATTGCGCCCAGCAACCACACGCCAATCTGGGTCAGACTGAGCAGCGCCATGCCCAGCACTTTGCCCGCCACCAACGCCCGAATCGAGAGGGAAGTGAGAACCATCTCCAGCGCGCGCTGTTCCTTCTCCCGCACCATCGCCGCCCCCATCTGGCCGGCGCCGGTGAAGACGATCAGGGCAAAGCCAAGCGCCAGCACACTGGGCAGAAAGGCGCGGAGCAAGAGCGGTGCGCCTTGTGCCACGCGCACCCCGTGCGCCACATCGACGTAGGTGACGACCGTCGGTTCTGTCAGGCGCGCCGGGAGCCACGGCTGGGGCGCCGGCAACTGGACGCGGCGCAGCCGTTCCGCCAGTTGAGTGCGCTGGGCGGCATTCAGCGCCGTTGTCCCGTAGAAACTGGGTTGCTCACCGGTAAAATAGCCCGGCGGTATCACCAGAAAGCCGGCAATCGCGCCACGTTGGTGTGCGTCGGTGGCTGCGGCGACATCGGCAAAGGCGACCAGCGTCAGGCGGCCTTCGCTCACCGGATCTGCCGCTTCTGTCGTCGTAAGCGCCCCCAGCGCGCCGGTCTGGTCAACAACGCCGATGGCAGCTATGGCCTGGGGGCGAGTGGCAAGCCAAAAGGGCACGGCGCCGGCAATCACCATGAGCAGCGGCAACCCCAAGGTCAAGCCCAGAAACCCGCCCGACCAGACCCGCCGGCGATAGGTGGATTGCGCCACCAACCAGATCTTCCTCATGGCGTCTCCGCCGGTACGCCGGCGTCGGTACGCCCCAGTTCCTCGGCGCTGACAGGGCGTCCCACGACCTGGACAAAGATTTCATCGAGCGAGGGTTCGATCCGTTCAAAGCGTTCTACCGTTACGTCCGGTAGGTTGACCAGCGTTTTGAGCAGCGTCTCCGGTGCGACGCCCTCTTGCAGCAACAGCCGATAGGCGCCATTTTGTTGCGTCACCTGCTCGACGCCCGGCAGGTGCGGCAGTTCACCGCGCAGTTCAACCGCGACCGCATTAGCGGCAAAACGCCGACGAATGGTTTGGAGCGGGCCATAAAGCACCGCCCGCCCCCGGTCGATGAGCAGAATGCGTTCGCACATTTCCTCCACCTGGTGCATCTGGTGGGCGCTCATAATGATGGCGGTCCCACGAGCGCGCATCTCGTTGAGCAGGGCTTTAATCAACCGCGTGTTGACCGGGTCAAGGCCGCTGAACGGCTCATCGACAATCAGCAACGCCGGTTCATGGAGCGTGGCCGCCACAAATTGCGCCTTCTGATTCATGCCCCGGCTCAACGCGCCGATTTTGCGGGTGCGGGCCTCCCAGAGATTCACCTGGCGCAGATAGGCTTCCGCCCGTGTGCGCGCCGTTTTGCGACGCAACCCTTTGAGTTGGCCGAGATAGAGAATGGTGTCGAGTAGCGTCATATCCTCATAGAGGCCCCGTTCTTCGGGGAGGTAGCCAATGCGCGCTTTGGTCGCTTCGCTCATGGCGCCGCCGAGGATCTGAATTTCGCCGGCGGTCGGTTTGATAATGTCGAGGATCATGCGAATGGTGGTCGTTTTGCCGGCGCCATTGGGGCCAAGTAGACCAAAAATCTCGCCGGGCATCACGGCGAAGGAGAGATCATTGACCGCCTGCACATTGGCATAGCGTTTGGCGAGATGACGAACTTCCAGGGCCGGCGTTGGTTGCGACATGGGTTTTTATCGATAATGTATCGTTCTTGCACAGGACAATCGTAGCAGTAGTATAAAACGATCCATCTAGTTTTTGGGGTGTGCTTTGTTACAAAAGAGAAATCCTGCAACGCCGCACTCCTGATAAGCTTGCAGCTATTCTATACAGCAACCAGGGTGCGTCCCCTTTTTGGGGATTGCAGCTAGGGCTATCTAAACCGCCCGGCGCAATTCCCCCAATGTGGTACGCACCCTGCAACCAATGTCATTTGCAATTTCACAGGCAATCCGGTAGCATAGTCCTGACTTTTGTAGAAACAGAGGGACGCTATGACGCGTTGGCATCAACGATTCGGCGAGCTAACAGAGAAGGTCGATGACCCGGCAGCGTGGCTGCTGGAACGGCTGCAGCGCGGCTTTGGCGCTGATCCGCTCTACATTCAGCCTTACCTCGGCTATGGTACAGCCGACGTGCTTTATGTACGGGGGCGCGTTTTGGCCGGGGAAAAGCTTCGGCCAGCCGACGCTAACGACAACCTTTGGGATAATCTAGCCGCCACCTATCGCCGTTTTGAAACAGACGAGATTCCCTATGCACGGGTGCAAGCCCGAATTGGCCAGACCAGTGTACAAGTGACCGCCGACCGAGAAGGATACTTTGCGGCGGCGTTGCAGCCAACCCCGCCGTTGCAGGCGCCGGATGTCCTGCCGCGCTCCGTCTGGATGGAGGTGGCGTTGGCCTTGTTGGCGCCGGCCACCTCCGAAGCAGCGGCCATTGACCAGCCACCCTTGGCCCAAACCACCACCAGGGTCATCGTGCCGCCAACCAATAGTGATTTTGGCATCATTAGCGATCTCGATGACACCGTGTTACAGACCAATGTCGCCAGCCTGGTGCAGACAGCGCGCATGACCTTTTTGCAGAATGCCCGTACACGCCTCCCCTTTGCCGGCGTTGCACAATTTTACCAGGCCCTACAAGCGGGACCTAAGCGCACCGCCCAGAACCCGATCTTTTATGTTTCCAGCAGCCCTTGGAATTTGTACGATCTGCTGGTTGATTTTCTTGACTTTCAGGGCATCCCGGCTGGGCCACTTTTTCTGCGCGATCTCGGCTTCAGCCGCGAGATGATCCATGCGACAGGTCACCATAGCCACAAATTAGCCCAGGTTGCGCATCTGCTGAGTGTTTACCCCCACCTACCCTTTATCCTCATTGGCGATAGTGGACAAGAAGACCCGGAGATCTACCGCGAAGTCATCCGACAGTTTCCCAAGCGGATTGTCGCCGTCTATATCCGCGATGTCTCGCTGGATCAGCGTGATGTGGAAATTGATGCCATCATTCAAGAGGTAGGAAAAGATAACGTACCCATGTTGCGCGTTGCCGACACCGTCGCTGCTGCTGAACATGCCGTCACCCAAAGGTTTATCCCTGCGGCGGCGCTGCCTGCCATCCAGGGCGGCAAACAGGTGGACAAAAGCACATAAAGACAGGCGGCTAAACCTTGTTCTATGCCTCAACCAACGGCTAAATCACAAACGGATTTTACTATGAAAATCACCAAGTTTGAAATCAAAAAAGTGCCGCCCAGTTGGGTTTGGCTCTTTGTTCACACCGATGCCGATATTGTAGGTATTGGCGAACCCTTTTTGGAGAACCATCCCGAAGCCGTCATTGCCGAGGTTCACCGGCTGGAGCCAGTGCTATTGGGCAAAGATCCCCGGCAGATCGAAGCGCTTTGGGACGCCATGTACAACGCCGGCCTCGGCTACAAAGGCGGGCCGGTGACGATGAGCGCGCTCAGTGGCATCGACATGGCGCTTTGGGATATTGCCGGCAAGGCGGCGGGCTTGCCGTTACACCAGATGTTGGGTGGCGCCTGTCGCGACCGGGTGCGCATGTATCGCGCCACTGGCAGTGGTCAGCCCCACACGGTTGAGCCAGGGCAACCCTATCGCGCCGGTTATGCCACCCAATCCCCCACCAAACGCCGCAGCGACGATCCCCAGGCATGGGCAGAATATGCTCGGATCGTGGTGCAGGAGTGGGGCTTTCGCGCCTTGAAAGCGCACTTTGGCCCCGGCGAAGGTTTGGAGGCTACGGCAAAAGTGGATCGTTGGGCAGAGATTTTTGCGGCGATTAAAGAGGCAGCCGGCCCCGGCGTCGATGTGGCGGTGGACATCCACAACCCCCACCCACGCATTGCCATGCAGATGATTGCGGCGCTGGAACCGCTACGTCCCCTCTTTATTGAAGAGCCAATGCCGGTGGAGCGGGTCGATGTGCTGGATCAGATCGCCCAGACCACCCGCGCCCCCATTGCCGCCGGGGAACGGTGGATGGGCAAGTGGATCTTTTTTGATGCGCTGCGCAAGGGGTCGCTGGCCGTGGTGCAACCCGACCTGGCCCACGCCGGCGGCATTACCGAATGTAAGAAGATCGCGGCGATTGCTGAGGCTGCCTATGCGAAGGTTGCCCTTCATGCACCACTCAGCCCCGTGGCGCTGGCGGCGTCGATTGCACTAGATGCCACCCTACCCAACTTCCTGGTGCAGGAACATAACGAGGTCAACGACTGGCGCGAAAACGGCCAAACTTACATCGGCAAAGGCTATTTGAAAAACCCATTCGTCCTTGATGAGGAGGGCTGTGTTGCGGTGTCGCAAGCGCCAGGGTTGGGGATTGAATTGGATGAAGACGGCTTGCGGGAAATTATGAAGCAGCCGTGGAGTACATTGCGCGGGTGAGTTGAAGACAGGACAGGTAGGCAGGGGAACAGGTAGAGAGGGAAATGAAACGTGGGTATGAAAAGGGTTTTGTTTTTGTGTACGGGCAACTATTATCGTAGTCGCTTTGCTGAGTTATTTTTTAATCATCAAGCAGCGCAACGCCGGCTGGCTTGGGTGGCGGATTCGCGAGCGTTGGCGTTGGAATTGGGCGTGAATAATGTTGGCCCGATCTCGCGTTATACGGTGGCGGGTTTGCAGGAACGTGGGGTTAAGATTGAGGCAACCCATCGCTTGCCCGCACAGGTGACCGAAGCGGATCTACAAGCGGCGACACTGGTGATCGCGCTGGACCGCACCGAACACCAGCGCTATGTCGAAGAACGCCTGCCAGGATGGAGAGAACGCATTCACTATTGGGAAGTCGCTGATCTGCATCTCCTAACCGCCACCGATGCCCTCGCGCGTATCGAGACGCAGGTGTTGGCGCTGCTGGATCAGCTTACCAAATAAGGATCTCGTCGGCAAAAGACAAAAATAGCCAACCGCCAATTTTTAGCACGTTGATTTTAGTGTATAATTTTTGGACGGTACCATTAACTATTCATTTCAGGAGAAACGGATTATGGCGAACAAGGATGAAAAGGGTAAAGGGAAGGATCAAAAGAAAAAGCCCAAGCTTACCCTCAAAGAAAAGCGCAAGCAGAAGCAGGAAAAAGAGAAGAGTAAGTAACGCACCTTCTGCGTACTCTTGGCTGTCTAGGCCGACAAAGAGTACGCAGATTTTTTATTTTGAACAGCCACCGCAAATACCTCAACCACTAAGGCCGATCCAAAAATCTGAATCCCCAGTGGCTGAGGCCACTTCTCGCTGTTAGCAGCGGATTACATCCGAGGGAAATGGGCAATTGGTTGCTTGGAATGGCTGTAACTACCAAGCCCTCCTGCTCTGAGCCAGTCCGTGACTGGCGGCCCAATCGCCAGTCACGGACTGGCTCAGAGCGGGGTTAGTAGTTACGAATGGCCTAAGATGGCGCGATCTCCTCTAGTGAACGCCCGTTTGTCTCCGGCACGGCTAACAGAAAAAATGGAGCCGGTAGGATCAGGAGCGCCAGCCAGGTGACCGCCAGCCAGGGTGAGCCAACGGCTTGGGCCAGCGCGCCATGCACCAGCAGGCTACCCGCGCCGCAGAGAGTAGCGATCAGCGAGAGCGCGCCAGTGGCGGTGGCGCGGTAGGCAGTCGGAAAGAGTTCGCTACCGAGCGCACTCAGGGTCACAGACGCGCCGATACTGGTGAAGAGCAGACCGCTCCAAAAGAGGGGCAAGCGCCAACTGTCGGCCTGGTAGTAGGCAATGATAAAGATGGGCATCCCCAACAGAAACGCGCCGGTTGTCCATTTGCGCCCAATTCGATCACTAACTCGTCCGGCTACGACACTGCCCACCAATGCCATAAAGCCGGCGCCCAGGTTGAGCGCAGCAATCTGCCAGGGTTGCCAGCCATGTGCCTGTTGCAAATAAGTGGGGTCATAGAAGAGCGCCGCATCCCCGCCCAGATTGAACAGCAAGACAACTAGGCCCACCGCCACAAAGCGCCCAGGATAGCTTTGCGCCAGACGCGCCAGCGGGGCAAGCCACTGGCGACGCCTTGCCCCCGTGGCTTGGGCAGTGACTGCTTGCTGAAAACGGGTTGTCTCCGGTAGATATATGCGCCAAAGTCCGACCAACAACAACGCCGGCCATGCCAGCAGATACAGCGCACGCCAGCCCAGCGGCAGGATATCTACAAAGGCAAAGAGCAACGCAGCACTGCCACCCCCCACCGAAGCCAGAGCGCTATAGGCGCCAATCCCCCACCCACGCGCCCCATCAGGAAATTCTTCGATGATCATCACTTGAGCCAAAATCCCCGCCGTCGCGGCAAAGAGACGCACCCCGAATTGGGTAAGCATAAAAAAGAAGGGCGTTGGGGCAAAGGCGGTAAGGCCGGTCAACAGCAGATAGGCCATAATCGCCAGCAACAGCAACCGCCGCCGCCCAAAGCGATCCGCACTAAGGGCAAAGAGAAAGGCCGGCACGGCACCCAGGCGGATGATCGCACTGATCTCGCCCAATTCCTCGGTGGGGATCGCCAGGCCCCGCTGGATTTGGGGCAACGCCAGTGGCAAGATCGCCTGGCTGTACGAACTGAAACCAGCTGCCAGCGCCACTAACGCCAACAGACGCCACTGCGCTTGCGTTAAGTCCGGCAGCCTGGTTAACCCCTTTACCATACTTCTACCCACAATCCAGCCTACAATTCCGACAGCTAACTGTTAGGACGATTCCGTTCCAAATAATGCTATACTAAACCATCCATAACTACGAAGCCCGCTCTCCGCCAGTCCGTGACCGGTGTCTCCCGGTCACGGACTGGCGGAGAGCGGGCAAAGACGAAGAAGGAGAAGGTCATGAAAGCAAGCAAGTTGTCGCTGCTCCTTATCCTGGCTGCACTGCTTACGCTGCCAGGGTCACACGCACTTGCGGCCCAAGCGCGGCAGGCAGGCAACGTTGGATCTGGCACGAATGCACCCACAGTGCCGCTCATTGGCGAGTTTGTCGCCTTTTGCGATTTTAGCCATCGCCTGCCCGAAGACCCAATTGTGGCGCCAGGGCAGCATCATGCCTCCCACAGCCATGATTTCTTTGGCAACATTACAGCGGGCGCGCACTCGACGATCGAGACGCTGCTGGCTGGCGGCACCACCTGTGATCCCGTGACGGATCGTTCTTCCTACTGGGTTCCAACCCTCTATGACGCGCAGGGCGTTGAAGTGGGCATGGAACGAGCTACCTTCTACTATCTGGTACATGTCAACAATCCAGCGGCGCTCCAGCCCTACCCGCTGGGCTTAAAGGTCATTGCCGGCAACGCCAAAGCGACCAACCCGGGAGAAGCCGAACATATTAAATGGAGTTGTCTTGGTGCGCCGGACTCCAGCACCGGCGATTTTGTCACCTGTCCCGCCGGCTCCAAATTAGAACTGTTGGTCAACTACCCCGACTGTTGGGATGGCGTTAATCTCGATAGTGCCAACCACAAGAGCCACATGGCCTACAGTGCAGCGGGCGCCTGTCCGGCAACCCACCCCGTACCTGTGCCGGCGCTACAATTTAAGCTGCGCTACGTCACCAATGGCGGCCCTGGTCTACGCCTCTCTTCCGGCGCCGGCTACACCGCCCACGCCGACTTCTTCAACGCCTGGGAACCCGCCGCTCTGGTCAACCGCCTACAATGTCTACACGAAGAGATCAAATGTGGCGCCGAAGGCCATCCCAACCCGGCCCCACAACCCACGACCAGTGCCACACCGATCACCCAACCCACCGCCACGGCCACGCCGGTTACACAACCCACTGCCACCACCACCCCCAACGCCCCCGCGCCGGGTACGCTAAAAAATCAGCTTTACTTGCCGGCCGTGCAGAGACAGTAGGTCAGTAGGTCAGTAGGCCGTTAGCGACTGCCACTGTCTTACTGTCTCACTGTCTCACTGAAAGCGCGCCATCCCCAAAGATTCGCGAATATTGCTCACCATTGCTGGCCTGGGTGGCGGCGTCCATGTAACAGACGCTAAAGGCGCGACGGGGAATGTCGGTGCTGTTGACGCCGGAGCCATGAGGCAGATAGTTATGAAGCAGGACGGCTTCACCGGCAGCGAGTTCGAGGTAGATCCGTTCGTTCTTTTGCAAGAGATCAGCAGCCTGGGCATCGGTGAGAAAGCCGGAGCCATGGTCGGGGTTGATCAGGTGATGGTGGGCGCCGGCGACAATCTCAACACAGCCGTTGGCTTGGGTGGCCGGGTCGAGCGCCGTCCAGATGGTGATTTGCGGGTCACGATCCAAGTGCGTCCAGCGATCTTGGTGCCAGACGAGGACGGTGCCTTCGCGCGCCGGTTTGTTCATAAACATGGCGCGGAAACAGGCGATGGGCGTTGTCGCGCCATAGACTCGTTCACAGATATGGCGGAAGAGTGGCTTTTGCATGTAAGCCAGGAAGATTGGATCAAACTCCAAATCTTGAATCTTGCGATAGCGCAACGTTGCCCCCTTGTGACCTTTCGTCTGTGGGCCGGGAGCATCGGTCTGGCCGGGGATGCGATCCAGTTGCATGAGCATCCGGTCATAGTTGACATCGGCCCGACCTAACATGATCTCATCAATACGCTGTTGCAGCGTCTGTAACTCACTGTCAGTCAACGTCTTCCCCAGACGCAAATAACCATCACGTTCATAGTGCGCCCATTCAGTGGCGGTCAAGGTGGTACGCATGGATTGGCTCCTCTCTTTGTAGAAAGCATCAGTGGTTTGTTGAGAGTATATGTCCGCAACCGAGAGTGCGTCAAGTCGTCTCGACGGCGCTAACATGGCGCATTTTGGAGTGATGGTGTGGGCGAGCCAATGCGATAACGATACAGCGCGTAGCCGGTTCGTGACCGGCTACGCGCACGGTTGGCATTAGAGATCGATGCGGGCGCCATTTTGGGCGGCAGAAGCGCGGATGGCGTCCCACAGGTGGGCCATGCGTAGACCAACTTCCGGCGGACAGGGGTTGGGCATTTCGCCATTACGCACCGCAAGAAACTGTTGCCAAACGCCCAAGGAAGGCGGCAATTCGACAGGAACGGGCTGCGGATCGCCTGGTCGCTGGATGTGGAGGAATTTGCCCCAAATGTCCGTGAAGATGACCCCTTTGGTGCAAAAGACGCGTACATCGGCGGTGGAACGGGTGCAGGTGTCGCCACAAGCGTTCATCGTCACTAGTGCGCCCGACTGGAGGCGAGCAATGACAACGCCCAGAATTTCGACCGGCGTCTCCCGTTGGTCAAACCAAGCGGCGACTTCGGTAAAGCGTTCACCGGCTAGATCCGTGATGGTATTAAGCATATGGGCGCCGGTGTCAAAGAAGAAACCGCCGCCCGATAACTCCGGCTGTTGGCGCCAGGTGCCGATGTTGGGGGTGCGCCAGTTCTCCCAGGAGAGGCCGGAAATGTTCAGAATCGTTCCTAATTCGCCGCTGCGCAACAACTGCACCGCCGTACGAATCTGGGGCGAAAGACTGCCCGGAAAGGCGACGACTAGCAGTCGCCCGGTCTGATCCCGTGTTTGCATTAATCCTTCCGCCTCTTCGCCGGTGATGACCATTGGTTTTTCCAACAATACATCCAGCCCGGCTTCCATACAGGCTTTGGTCTGGGCAAAGTGATAGGCATGGGGAGTGATGATAAAGGCGGCGTCCAATTCGCTGCCGTAGCTTTGCAGCAAACGGCCTAGATCCGGCTCATTCGGCGGTGGGGTTAATCCTTGCGCCGTGAAAAGTTCACACGCTTTTTCATAAGCCGCTGGCGACGGTTCGCAGACAACGCGAATTTGGGTAGTGGCTCCTTGCGCCAACATGGCGCGGATATGGCCCAAGGCCATGCGTCCGCAGCCGATCATGACGGTGCGGACTGGTGTAAAGGCAGTCATAGTTATCCATCTATTCGTAAATTTGGTTAAAAAGGTAAAATTTGCTTGAGGTATTGATAGCTCAAGGTTACACTCTCAAAGGGATCGCGCCGACAGCGATCCTGCTCGACTACAATCCAGGGAACCGCCGCTGCTAGCGTCGCCTCCACAATCGACCGCCAGTTGAGATTGCCTTGCCCCACTTCGGCAAAGGCTTGGGCGCCATCGGGCAGGATCGCCATGTCTTTGTAATGCACCACCGGCATCCGCCCGAAGACACGACGAATCCAGTCGGCTGGGTCGGCGCCACCATGTTGCACCCAGTAGGTGTCAATTTCGGCTTGGAGATAGCGGGGATCGCTGGCGGTAAAAATAATGTCCAGCCCTGTCTGCTCGCCAAAGCGGACAAATTCATAGCTGTGGTTATGGTAACTGAGGGTGATGCCGGCGGCAGCCAGTTTTTCACCGATGGCGGTGGCTTCGGCGGCAAAGCGCCGGTAGCCATCGGCGCCTGCCTCATGATAACGCCGCGGCATGGCGACAATGGCGGTCTGGGTGCAGCCCCAGATCTGCTGGCGTTCGATAATCCGATCCAGTTCGTTTTCAAAGAGTTCATAGCCGAAGTGGCTGATGCAGATGGTCAACCCTGCGTCGTCACAGATGCGTTTGATCTCAGCGGTCGGCATGTCGGGGTGATGTTCCAGATCCAACTGGACGCCAGTGTAACCAATGGCGCGTACCTGGCGCATACTGGCGGCAAAATCAGGGATGGTTTTGATAAAGTCACGAATCGTATAGACTTGAACAGCCAACTGTGGCAATGACATACCAAGCTTCCTTTTTATTATTGCCCCGCCATCGCCCCAGCCATCGTCCCTTTGATCAAATATTGGCGGGCAAAGATAAAGATGAGAAACGACGGCAACATATAGATCAGCGCCATTGCGTTCAACATGCCATAATCCAGGTTGGTATAGGCGATCAGCGCCCGGAACAGCCCCAACGGCATGACAAACTTATCGGCATCGGAAAGGAGAATCAACGGCAGAAAGAAGGTACTCCAGGCGCCGTTAAAGGCCAAAATCGACGCTGCGCCAATGCCCGGCAAGGTCAACGGAAAGACGACTTGGGCCAGTGCTTGAAATTGGGTCGCGCCATCAAGAAAGGCGGCTTCCTCCAACTCAAGCGGCACGGTGTCGATAAAACCCTTCATCACCCAGAGCATAAAGGGAATGGCGCCGGCGGTCATGCCCAGGATGACGCCCCACAGACTGTTGAGCAGGTTCAACTCGCGCATGATCAAGTAGAGCGGCAAAACGGTGGCTGTGCCGGGAATAATTTGCACCAGCAGAATGGCAAACATCAACGCCCGTTTGAAGCGAAAGCGCGCCCGCGACAACGCATACCCCCCCAGCGAACAGATCGCCAGTGACAACAGCACAGAGGTACCAACCGCAAAAATGCTATTGCGTAACAGGGTCAATGCCTGTCCACGCCCAAAGATCGCATTCCAAAAATGATCCCAGGTGAAAGCCACCGGCCAGTAGAGGTAGAGACTGGAAACGTTTTCTGGCTTGTGGGTGAACGCGCTCAGAAAGGGCCAGAGAAAGGGAATGAGAATGAAGATGGAAAAGATCAAGAGAAACAGATAGATGCCAGCGCTATCCAGCCATTGCCGCCGGGCAGGAGCATTGGCCACCTGGTTTCCTGATGGTTGGCTCAGGGAAATTGTTTTACTTTGTGTTGTCACGTTGTGCGACTCCAATCACACGCGTATCCCTTTTACAATTCGACACGCATCAAACGTAAATAGACCCAGGCAAAGATCAGGCTGATAATCAACATGACCATCGCCGCGGCGCTGCCGTAGCCCAGTTCAAAGAATTGGAACCCCTGGTTGTAGACATAGATGCCCAGCAACTCCGTCGCATTGCCCGGCCCGCCGCGCGTCAAGGCAAAGACTAGATCAAACATGCCCAGACACCCAATGGTGTTGAGCAACAACCAGAGTAGAATCACATAGCGAATCAGCGGCAACTTGATGCGAATCAACTGTTGCCAGCCGTTAGCGCCATCGATCGTCGCCGATTCCAGCACTTCTTTGGGGATGCTCTCCAATCCGGCCAGAAAGAGGATCATGGCAAAGCCCGAATTATTCCAAAAGTTGACCAGCACAATCGAGAGCATGGGCCAGGTGCGCGTCCACAGCACCGGATCAAAGCCAAAGAGGCCGATCATGCGGTTGAGCGTGCCAAACTCCTTCGCCCCCAACATCGACGACCAGATCAACGCTTGGGTGATGCCGGGAATGACCATCGGCAGCACAATCACCGCCAGTAGGAAGTTCTGTCCCCACACCTTGCGCCGGTTCAAGATCAGCGCCGCAATCAGGCCCAGGGTAAACTGCCCAATATTGGTAAAGATGGTGTATTCGATGGTCAACCACATCGAATGGTGAAAATTGCGATCAGCCAGCAACTTGCTGTAATTTTTCAGCCCAACAAAGGTATAATCCAACGCCTTCGGCCCTGCCAGCGCCAGATCGGTAAAGCTGACATAGACCGCCCACAGTGATGGCAGCAGCGTAAAGACCGCCAACATCAACAATGCCGGCGTTAGAAAGAGGAGGAGGGTGCGGTTTTGGGTATGGGTCATGTTTCTCCGATTCACGATGACAAGGTGACAAGGTGAGGGGGTGAGAGGGTGACAGGAATATCGCACCTTGTCACCTTGTCACCCCTTCACCTTGTCAATATTAACTCACGCGCATCACATTCTCCGCGCCCAACGCATCGGTCATGGCGTCGGCGAAGGCGTCCATCGCTTCGGCAGCGGTCATGGTGCCGGTGATGATGTCTTCGGTGGCGCGACCGACGCCATCGGAGATTTTGCCGGCGCCCAGTTGGTTGAAGTTGAAGGTGCGACCGGTTTCAAACAGCTTGCTCGCTTCCGCCATCTTGCCGTTTACCACTTCCAGATATTCGGGGCATTGTTCGGCAAAGTCCAGACGCGCGGCCGGGCCGCCAATGTGAATCTTCATGATCTCACAGCCAATCGCTGGCTCCGAGTCAAATTTGAGGAATTCGGCGCCGCCGTCGATGGCTTTGGAGGTCGCCGCCACCACATCACCCGTGCCGCCATTGACGTAGGTAAAGGGCTTGCCATCCGCCGAAGGAAATTCCCAGCGTTCGACCTTTTCAAAGAGACCTTCAATGGGGGTGGCGCCTTCGGGACCCCAGTCAAAGGTCCACTGCCACTCGCCACCTGTCACCACGGCCACTGTACCGGCGGGGAAGCCTTCGTATTTGATCGGCTCCCACGGGTTGGGGGTCAACAATTCATCAACGGTCAGCCAGCCATTGGTCGCCAAGGTTTCGTAAACCTGGAAAGCTTGCAGTAGCGTCGGGCTATGGACCACCCATTTGCCCTCTTCATAGATCGGGCCGTTAAAGCTCAACCAGATCATCTGGAATGCTTCACCCCAGGTGCCGCCACCCCACGGCGTCGCGCCAGGGATGCCGGCGGGGGTCGCTTCAGTCTTTTCGGCAATCTGGCCGCAGATGCCATAGAAATCATCCCAGGTGGCCGGTTGCGTCGTGGGAATGCCGGCGCTTTCCAGCACATCCTTGCGGTAGAAGAAGGTGAAGGTGCTGCCGGTGGGCAAGCTGACCATCTTGCCGCCTACTTCGGCAAAGGGTTTCAACACGGTGGGGAATTGATCCCAATCGGCCCACGATTCAATGTGCGGGCGCAGATCGGCCAGGTAGTTGGCGGCCACAAAGTCGGCCAGCAATTCCGGGCGGGGACGGAAGACATCGGGCAAGGTGCCGGCAGCGGCATCTAAGGTCAATTTGGTCTTGATGTCATTGTCAGTGGCCGGCCCGACTACGCCAACCACACGCCACGCTTTGCCTTCTTCCTCCATGCGGGCATTAAAACCGTTCACCAGTACTTCCTTAGTGCGGTTTTCCAGCTCGCGATCCGGCGTCATGTAGGAAAGTTCGATCAATTCACCAGCGGGTGCGGCAGCGGCTTCGCCGCCGGCCGGTTGGGCCGCCGGGGCCACAGGCGCCGCACAAGCCACTAGCACACCACCAGCAGCCACCAGAGCCGAGCTTTGCAAAAAGCGCCGGCGCGAGAAGGTCTTGTTCGTTGACATGAAATTCCTCCTAATGTATAAAAATGATAGAGACGGCAGAAGCAGAAAAATACACCATCGGGTCAACCGGGTTGTAGTCCCTTTGGTCAACATAGCACCTCAGGATTAATAAAGCTTTAAGCCATCGCAAACGTAAGCGTATGTGTTCACCGCGCCACCACGTTATACAGCCACGTTATACAGCGATGAGGCGCGGATGATCAACTCTGTCGTCAACAGCGTACAGGGTTCGACTGGGCGCCCCATGATCTGATCAAAGAGCAATTGGCCGGCGCGCCGTCCCATCTCTACGGTGGGTACGCGAACCGTTGTCAACGGGGGACAGGCAAAGCGGGCTAACGGCACATCATCAAAACCAACAACCGCTACATCTTGGGGGACGGCCAGCCCTTGGGCGTGTACCGCCGCCATTGCGCCAAAGGCTACCACATCGCTGGCGACAAAGACAGCCGTGGGGGGATGAGGCAGCGCCAACAACTGTTGCATGGCCGCAAAACCGCTCTCTGGGCTGTACAATCCTTCGACCATCAGTGCTTCTTCCAGGTCAAGCCCAGCGTTGCATAGAGCGTCTAGATAGCCAAGGCGGCGCGGGTTGGGATCACAGGGGGTGATCGGTGAATTGGTGATGCAGCCAATCCGCCGATGCCCTTGCGCGATCAAATGCGCCACCGCCTGTTGCGCGCCCAGGCGATTGTCAACATCGACGGCACAGAGCTTCGGGTGCATATGGCCCAGCGTGACAAGGGGAAAGCGGTCCTGGGCTAAGCGCTGGAAAGCGGGATCATCGGCGGGGGCGTCGATCAAAATTAGCCCATCGATCCGCTTAGTGCGTGCTAGATCGAGATACGCGCTTTCAACGGAGCTTTCAACAGAATCAACCAGCAGCCGCATCCCCTGTTGCTGCACCACTTCCATCAACCCCTCCAGGATCTGGAGCAAAAAAAGATGGGTGGCGAGATGGGGGTGCGTGCGTGGGAAGACCAGACCAATGATGTGCGCGCGATGACCGGCTAACATCTGCGCCGCGGCATTGGGGACATAGCCGAGCGCATCCGCTGCATCCAAGACACGCAGCCGGGTCTGCTCGCTGATGTTGGCGGTCTCGACATTGTTCAAGACATACGAGACCGTCGTGCGCGAGACGCCGGCGCGAGCGGCAACATCATGGCTGGTAATCTTACGACGACTCAAGGTAAACTCGCAAATGGCTCAAATGAAGTGACACGCATCAGTGACACGCGTCACTATCATAGCACCAGAAAAAGGGCTTGTCAACTACTGTTTTCATTCCAACGGGCAAACGCGTACACACTCCGCTCAGGGCGAGTCCGTGACTCGCCCTGAGCTATAGTGGCGCTTTTCAAGTACGCCATTGCCCGGTTAATTCCAGGCAGGACGGTCGTCAACCTGCGATTGCGTACAACCGGGAACTTGCGGTAAGATAGTGGCAAAATTTGCCATGATTCGTAACTACCAAGCCCGCTTTTAGCCGGTCCGTGACCGGCGCCCCCATCGCTGGTCACGGACCGGCTAAAAGCTTAGTAGTTACCATTTCATTACTCACCCTACTTCGTAAAAAGGAGAGGAATCAATCAAGTATGACACCCATTCAATTCGGCTATTGTGTTCCCATCTTCGCCTACCCTGGCGGACGCTTTTTCCGCACCCCCAACTATGCGAAACTCGATGTCACCCGCACCCTTGATCTCGCTCGCCTGGCCGACCAACTGGGCTATGATTCGCTCTGGGTGGCCGACCATTTGATGTTGGGCCACGAAAACGCCATTATGGAAGGCTGGACCACGCTGGCCGCGCTGGCCGGCTCCACCCAACGGGCCAAACTGGGCATGATCCACCAAGGCCATTTCTTCCGTCATCCAGCCATGGGGGCGAAAATGACCGCCACTCTCGACCAAATCAGCAATGGTCGTTTTATCTACTTTATTGACGGTGGCTATGGTCGCGCCGAGCATCTGGCCTATGGCCTGCCCTACCCGGAGACAATGGAAGAGCGGGTGGCCGAAGTGGTGGCTGGCCTGGAAACTACCCTGGCGCTCTGGCAAGCCGACAAACCAGTCGATTTTGACAATGGCCGCTATCAATTGCACGCCGCTACCTGCACCCCGCGTCCGGTGCAGCAGCCCCATCCGCCAGTTTGGTTTGGCGAGGCGCATCCATCACTGCTGGCCGCCTGCGCCAAATATGGGCAGGGCTGGAACACTGTGCCTGTCGGGTTGACGGAAGTACAACGCCGTATCGAGGCCCTTGATGCGGCCTGTCGCGCTGAAGGACGAACGGCCGCCGACATCGAAAAAAGCTTGGAAATTCAGATTCTGGTTGCGCCTGATCACACCACCCTGCGCGGCCGGTTACAGGCAATGATCGATCTCGCCCCGCCCCCCGAACTCGACCCAGCCATCCAAGCTTATCTCAGCGGCAGCAGCGCCACCCTGCCCGCCAAATTCACCGACACCCAACTCATCGGCACCACAGACGAAGTGGCGCAGCAGATCCAAGCCTACCTTGATCTGGGCATGACCCACTTCCTGCTCTGGTTCATCGACGCCCCGGATGAAACTGGGCTACGCCTCTTTGCCGAACAGGTGGCGCCGCGGTTTCGGTAGAGTTGGATACTGGGTATTCGATATTGGATATTCGATAGAAGATCAGGTCCTGGCACCAGTACCGAATACCCAATACCCAATATTGAATACCCACTATCGAATACCCAACATGCGCCAAACGTGGCAAAGCCGCCAAAGCTTGGTACAATAGGCCGCAGATCAACCAAATCTGTTGTCACCGTGGAGAATGTCATGGAGTTTCAAAGAATTTATCGTCGTGGGTCGGCGGCTACAGTCGGCCTGATCCTGGTCGTTGCCCTCAGCGGTTGTGGTTTTATCTTTGGCCCGGCCGGCCCAGAACCAACGCCGACCCTGCCCCCCAGTGAACCGCGCGCGTTGGTTCCTACCTTTACCCCCACCTCCGCCGAGCCGCCGACGCCCCCGCCAGCGCCAACCGATACACCGGCGCCCGTCGCGGTGGCGCCGGTCGAACCCGCCGCATCGCCCATCACAGAGACGGCGTCGCTTACCGCAACGACGCCGGTAACGGAAACCGCGCCTGTCACCGAAAGCGCGCCAACCGCCACGCCTGCGCCCCAGGCCAAGTTGACAGTTAAGGAGCAAGCGATCAACGTGCGCAGCGGCCCTGGCACCACCTATGGCCTGGTCGGCGCAGCCGAAGCCAACCAAAGCTTTGACATCATCGCCAAAAACGAAGCCGGCGACTGGTGGCAGATCTGCTGTGTCAATGGGCAGCAGGGCTGGGTCTTTGGTGAACTGGCACAGGTTGAGAATACCAACGCCGTGCCGGTGGCGGCCAACATTGCACCGCCGCCGGTTGCGGCTGCACCAACCGCCACCCCCGCCCCCGCAGCGCCACCAGCGGCAGCGCCAACGCCCACACCAGCCCCTCAAGTGGCTGCGCCGCCGCCGGCGGCTGATCCTTGCGCCAATATCGGGGGTGACGGCTGCAAATTCAAACTGCGCGAGGGTCCCAAGTTTGCGCCCAATGGCGGCTCAGAGATCAAACTGCAACTGATTTTTGTTCACAGCGGCGTCGATGGCGGGCAGCCCCAAGGCAGTTATTTTGTCGCCATGTTCAAGGATGGGCAAAAGCTGCCAATCAGCGACGGCGTGCGCAGCATTGCCCAAAGCTCCAACCAGGGGACGTTGGGCGCCTATAACTATGAATACAAGATTGGGCTGGATAGCATCCCCGGCAATACCGTGGCCGGTAATTACGTGATGTACGTGCTTGACGGCAACGGCGAGCGCGACAGCACTGATATTTCTTTCACCATCCCTGAAGGCCAGGGCGAAGTTTGGATCAAGTGGGATCAGGGATAAACAGTAAATTGAGGTAAAACCCCATGGACCTTTCCTGGCTGGGCGGCCCGACGTCGCCCGAAAGCCAAGTGTTGATTGGCGCCACTGGCAATCTGCTGGGCAATCTGGCGACGCAAGTTGTCAACGGTATATTGACGGCAGGAACACGCTTTGTACGTCGTCAATTTGAGCAGCCCGCCGTGCGACAAGCTTTGGACGAAGCAATGACCCAGGCGCTGGCGATCACCGTAACCGCGCTGACTACGGATCAAGATGAGGCGGCGCATCTAGCTACGTTACTGGCGGCGTGGCTGCAACGGGAAGCGGTGGCCGATGAACTCTACCGGCTGATCGAGCCGACGCCCGACCACGAACTGGATCTGACGCTGCTGACGGCGGAGTTTACCGCAGCCGGTTGGGATCCGGTGTGGTTGGGCGAGGGGCGCAGCTTTGCCCAGCTTGTGGCGACGCTGGCAACTGCCTTTGCCAATGCCGCGGCCCAACAACCGCTCTTGCAGGGCGCAATTCAGATTGGCGCTTTGCGGGCTATGGTGGCGCGGCTGGATCAACTGGTGCAGCAGAGCGTCCAACAGACCAACCTACTCCAACAGATGACCACCCTGCTGGCGCGCTTTCACCCCCTCTCCCTGGAAGCCCAGGAGCAGAGCTATCTCCGCAATCTCTACCGCCTCTGCAATGATCTACCCCTGGCCCGTGATGACCGCGCCGATCCGGGTCGGCCTGGGCCGCGGCTACAACGGGTTTACGTAGGGTTAGAATTGACAGAATGGCCCACCCTCGATCTTGTTTTTGACCGTTTGGAGATTCCAAAGCGTCAAGCACGTCAAAAGGCACACAGTACCTTACAAAGTGCTTTGCGCGAAATGGGTACTGCTGTCGCACACCCTTCAGGGAGGGAATCAGGGAAATTTCTCTTATGCGGCTTGGGTGCCTATGCTTTGGACAGGCCAGACCAAGATAGGGAAGTTTGGATCGTCGGACTTCAATCGCTTCCAGAAGAAAAGCTAGCCGAGACAGCAAAGCAAATCGGTGTCGAGACCGAACGGCTGACCGACGCCCTGGCCCACCTCACTCCGCTTGAAGCACTGCAAACAGAGTCCCAAATTGTCATCCTCGGCGACCCCGGCAGCGGGAAAAGCACCTTGACCCAGCGGTTGGCGGCGCTATTAGCGGTGGCTGGGACGCATGATGCCACGCTGTTGGCCGATTTGGCCGAACCGGAAGTGGCCGAACTAGAGACGTTGCTCAACCACCTGGGGCGACAAGTGCTGCCGGTGCGGGTGGTGCTGAACCGCTGGGCGCAGCAGATGAGCGACAAGGTGACGGGTTGCGCCGATGATCTGATCAACGAATGTGTCCGTCTGCTGGGCCAGACCGGCAACGTGGCTCCCTTGAAAGAACATTTCCTGGCCCGCCTACACGCCGCGCCACCCACCGTCTTGCTCCTGTTGGATGGGTTAGATGAGGTTACGGACGAAGCGAAGCGCACGATCCTGTGCGCCGCTATCGAAGATTTTCACGGCGGGCATGGCGCTGTCCCGTTGATCGTTACCTGTCGGGTGCGCCCCTATCAAAGTTGGCAGAAGAATGGTCAGGCGTTGTCGCTGCCGGCGTACACATTGGCGCCGCTCACACCGTCGGCCATTGCCCAATTTCTCCAACGCTGGTACGCCGAGTTGGTGGGCGCCGGCATCTACCAACTGGAACAGGCCACCGGTGCGGAGCGCCAATTGCTCAATGCCATTAACGACCGGGCGCGGCGTGAACTGGGCGAGATGGCCAGTACGCCGCTGTTGCTGACGATGATGGCGCGGGTCAACTATCAGCGCGGCTTGCCCAACAGCCGGGCGGAACTCTATGAACTCTTTGTCGATCAACTGCTCTACGAGTGGGAGCGACAAAAACAGGATCTGCGCGGCCAGCCCACCAATCTGGAACAGCTATTGCAAGGGGCCAACGTGGCCCCCGGCAGCCTGACACGCGCCCTCAATGAGCTGGCCTACACGGTTCACAGTCAGGCCGCCGGCAGCAACGCGCAAAGCGACACCCAGCGCGACACCGTTGACATTCCGGTCAGCCAGTTGGAAGGGGTGCTGAAACAGATTCACCCTGGCACGCGCAGCGAAAAGGCGGCGTGGGCCGTACAGGTGCTCGACCTGATCGCCGATCGGTCGGGGCTGATCAACGCCATCGACACGACGGCGGGGGCGGAACTCTACAAATTTTCCCACCGCACCTTTCAAGAGTATCTGGCGGCGCGCTGGCTGGCAACCGGCGCAACCGGGGAAAAACTGAAAAAGTTTCAAGCCCATCTAGCCCAAGAAGGGTGGCGCGAAGCCTTGCTGCTGGGCATCGGCCACCTGGTGGCGGCGCCCTTTAACAATTACGATGATGCACTGCTGGTGATCGATGAATTGTTGCCCGCCGCCGTCAAAGATGCGGAGACAGCGCGCCAACTTGTGCTGCTGGGCGAAGCCTACGCCCGACTGCTTGGCCCCCAACGCGCCCAGGAAGCCGGCAACCGCAAGGTGGCAAAACGGGTTGCCGACCAATTGCCGCCGCTGCTGTTGACGACTATGCAACACTATGACCTGCCACCCCGCCTACGCCTGGAGGCTGGCTTGCTGCTGGACGATCTCGGCCACCTGCCGGAAGGCCTAGATGATCTGGTGACGATCAACGCCGCTCGCACGCTGGGCGTTGAGTTCAAAATCGGCAAATACCCCGTCACCAATCACCAATATCGCCGCTTTCTCGCGGCGGGCGGTTATAGTGATGAACAGTGGTGGAGTGAGGAAGGGTTACGATATAAAGAGCAATTTCAGTGGCAGGAACCGCGCCAGTGGGATGATCTCCGCTTCAATCGCAATAGCCAACCGGTGGTTAGCATCAGTTGGTACGAGGCCGAAGCTTATTGCAAGTGGTTGACAGTGCAGTGGCGCCGTGAGGGCAAAATTCAGGAAGAAGTAGTGCGCCTGCCCACCCAAGCCGAATGGGAAGCCGCGGCTCGCAGCAAACATGGACTGGAATACCCGTGGGGTTCGGCTGAATTTGACCCCGCCTGCACGAACACCGAAGAAAGCAACCTGGGGCAGACCACAGTAGTGGATATGTACCCCGCCGGGCGCACCCCGGAGGGCGTCTGGGATCTCGCCGGCAATGTCTTTGAATGGATGGCGGATCGCGACAAAGAGAACCGCGATCGTGTTTGGGTAAAAGGCGGCAGTTGGGCCTGGGACAAAGACTATGCGAAGGCACCCGCCGGCGGCGAGCGTGTCTGGTTCATCAGGCACGACTGGAGCCTCAATTGCGGGTTTCGGGTGGTGGTCGTCCCCCTCTCTCGCGGAATACAACAACGGATTTAGGGAGCAGCGGATTTTGTAGGGCTGGAGAGTTGGTAGGTGTCTTTTGGGGTGTATTGGGATAATTGTTCTGGATTGTGCGTCATCGGGTCACATACCTGAAATCGGTTGCTACCTAAATCCGTTGTTGTTTTGTCGCTGGAAGACAACAACGGATTTAGGTAGCAGCCGATTTTGGTAGGTGTGAAAAGTTTTGCTTGCTTTATGAGTTATGCAGTGGCAATCGCCCTGCCCTACCTGTCCACCAGTGCTTGGCAGGAAATCAGTTGCCACCCAAATCCGTTGTTGTTTTGCCTACGGACTGATCCATCATTTGCCGCTGGACAACTACCGCTTGCGACGCGTAAACTACGCAATGCCCCCCTAATCAATCGACGCCACCATACCTAAAGCGGGCTTACCCAATGACAAACCTCTTACACGCCGACCTCACCTACTACCTACGCGGGGCGGGGTTCGATATTCAAAATAGCTTGGGCAGTGGCCACGCCGAGAAAGATTACGAACAGGCATTAGTCTACAAGCTGGAAGCGGATCGAGTGCCATTTCAGCAGCAAACGCGCTACCGCGTTATGTACCGAGGCAAACAGATTGGGGAATATTACCCTGACATCACACTTGCTGACGGCAAATTGCAACTTGATCTCAAGGTTGCAGCCGGCATTACCAACCTCCACAAAGCCCAACTACTCTCCTACTTGGCTGTGACCGGTGCCGAGTTGGGCTTTGTGATGAACTTTGGCGCCGCCTCCATGCAATACGAAAGGTTGCCCAACTTTCTCAGCCAGCGTCAACAAACGCCGCCGCCACAACCGCCTTCTGGGCTATTGCATGAAGCGCTCACGGCACCGGTGCTGGCTGCCTTGCACACCGTCCACATCACGCTGGGGCCTGGTTTCCTCCATCAAATCTACCGGCGCGCCACCCGCATTGAACTGACCCAGGTTGGTCTGCCCTTTGTCTATCTCAAAGAACTACCGCTGCGCTATGCCGGTCACGTCCTCAGCACTAAAAGCACCCGTTTTTTCTGGATTGAACAAAAACTGCTGCTGGCGACCATCGCGGTCACCCAGGTCTTGCCTGCTCACACCGCCAAAGTACGGTGGGCCATGCGCGAACTGGGCTGTCCGCTGGGCTTGATCGCCAACTTCTATCCATCCCAGTTGGGTATTCACTTTTTACGGGTGAAATAGGAAAGACAACAACGGATTTGGGTAGCAACGGATTGATGAAGTAGCAGAGACAAACAGCAACGGAAGGGCTGTTTCATCAAACGCCCTCTTTCCCAAAAATCCCCGCATCCCCTACAAAAATCGGTTGCTCCCTAAATCCGTTGTTGTATTGCGGGCGAAACACAACAACGGATTTAGGGAGCAACCGATTGACGAAGTAGCGGAGGCAAACATCCGCAAGAGAGGGACGGCTTCACCAAACGCCCCCTTTTTTCCAAAAAACTCTCGCATCTCCTACAAAAATCCGTTGCTACCCAAATCCGTTGTTGTACTATGTCAGCAACCAGCATCCTTAGCGAGAGGTGGGGACGACCACCACTCGAAAACCGAAGTTGGCGAGTCTAGCGTTCCAGAGGCGCCAGTCGTCGGCAGCGGACGCCCTTGCTCGCTTCTTGTCATAATACCACGACCCACCTTTTAGCCAAAACCGCTCTTGTTCAGCTACATCATTTGTCCATTCCCAATTTGTCCATTCCCACACATTCCCGGCCATATCCCACACCCCATCGGCGGTCACCCCTTGCGGGTATAGGTGAACCGGTGAAGCTTGTTGCAGATTGCTCTCTTTCGTGTTGGCAAAGGCCGGGTCAAAGGGGCCGCGCCAGGGGTAATCATGCGCATCGTCGTCCGGCGCGGGGCGGCCACTGCGGGCAGCAGCCATCCATTCTTCTTGGGTCGGCAGGCGCACCCGTTCCTGTTGATCAATCACACCGGCGCCCCGCCAGCGGGTAGCCAACCACTTGCAGTAGGCTTCGGCCTCATACCAACTGACGCCGACAACTGGCTGTGTGGCGCGATTGAACGGCTCATCATGCCAGTAGCGCGGCTCTGTCCAGTCGTCCTCCTGTTTACGACGCAACCCCTCCTTGCTCCACCAACGCTCATTGCCATAGCCGCCTTCCTCGATAAACCGGCGATATTGGTAGTTGGTGACTGGATATTTGCCAACCTTGAAGGAGTAGCCAAGTTGTTCTTCCGCGCCAATCAACACCAGATCATCCAGGTCAGCCGGTCGATCCCCCAGATCGGTTGCGATCAACCCGGCTTGCAGGCGGGTGCGGGGCGGCAGCGCGGCGTCGATCATGGTGGCGCGCAGGCGGTCTAGCACCTGCGCTTTGCAACCGGCGGTGACGCCATCGGGTTGGACATCGCGCACGGCTTCGCCGGCCAGCACCACAGCCGCGCCGGGCGGGCCTTCGGGGCGATCCAGCAGTTGCAAGACCACGGCGTCGGCGGCTTCTTCGCGCTGTTGGATCAAGCCCAAGTAGCCGACGGCCAGCAGCGTCACCTCACGCCAGCTCTCCTGGCCCAGGGTGGCGGCCAGTTTTGCCACAATCGGTTCGATCTGTTGCGGGCCGCTCTGCACCACCGCCACGCCGGCCAGATACTCCTGAAAGGTGAGGTGGATAAAGCCATATTCGCCCGGCCCCCGCTCCAGCAGCAGGCTGGCGTAGCGATGCACATCGGCCAGGAAACGTTCGGTGGCGGCTTCGGGGTCGGTTGCGCCGCGGCCGGCATAGATGTCGATCAGCTTGCGCCGCACCTTCTCCCGTTTGACCAGGCCGACGCCAGGGCTGCTCTCGTGCATCCAGAGCGCCAGCGGGGCCAGGACGCGCAGGGTCTCAGTGTCGTTGACCTCGCGCTGGGGCCGGCCATCCAGGCTGCGCGCCAGGTTCCAGGTGCGCAACAGGGTTTTGACATAGGTCTCATAAAGCTGCGCCCGCCGTTCGGGCAGGGTCACGCCCTGGCGCTTCATCAGGGCCAGAATCGTCAGCAGCAGCGGGTTGGCGGCCAGTTGTCGCACCCCCGGATTGCGACCAATGGCGGCCAGCAGTTCCCGCCCCTCCTGTTGCGCCTGTTGCTGGGCCAGCCGGTTGTCCCCCTGCACCGCCCGTTCCAGCGCGTGGCTCCATTGCTGGACAAACTGTTCGATCTCGGCCTGCTCAAAATCGACCAACGTACACTCGATCAGCCCGTCAACGCTGGGGCGCAACTCGCGATAACCCACAATCCGGCTGGTCAGCACAAATTTGTTGCCGGCTTTGCGATGGTGGGCAAAGAAGGCTTCCAGCCGTTTGACCAGCGTCGTGCGTTGAGCAAGCGACTGCACCTCATCCAAACCATCCATGAGCAACAGGGTGCGCCCTTGGGCCAGAAAAGCGGCGAGCAGATCGCGCACCGGCAAGGCAATGCCCAGGCCGGTATAGTAATCGCCCAGAAACTCCTGCAACGCCACATCGCCGGCAGCCAAGGCATTGGCATAGGCGGAAAGGGGGATGAGGATGGGCAGGTAGCCGGCCAAGTTCACCCGGTCGCCCCGGTCCAGCGCCAGCAGCAGCGCCAGATATTTGAGCAAGGTGGTCTTGCCGGCGCCGGGGTCGCCCAGCACAATGACGCCGTTATGCTCCTTCAAGAGTTGGAGAACGGCTATCGGTTCACTGAGCCGTTCGCCCATTTCCGCTGCCTCTTCTGCTGTCACGGCGCGACCGGCCAGCCGTAAGGTACGGGCGGTTGTCTCACCGGCCGGCAATTCCCGGCGCGCCCGCAACGGCACAAACATTTCGAGCAGCGGCAATTGGAGCGCCACCCGGTCGCTGACGCCCATGCCGCGAAAGTCCAGATAGCGGTAGCGCGTGACCAAGCCTTCCAGGTAAGCCGTGGTGACGCTCTGGATCTGATCGGCGCTCAAGGTCGCTGGTTGGATCTGCTGGGTCAGGTGGATGACCGCGCTTTGGATCTGGGTCAACACATTGCGGTCGCCGATGATCACCGCTTCGCTCTCGGTCACGTCGGCATAAATGACATCACGCCCAACCTTGTCCCGCTGGATTTTGTCGCCCACAAAGTGATCACCGCCGGCCAGCGCTCCCTCTGCTGCCGTGGCTTGCCGGTCCCGAATCGCCATGATCAGCGTCACCAAGAGCGCCAGCGCAAAGGCGCCCCAGACCCACGGTCGATAGGGTTCGAGATCATCTTGTAGATCAGCGGCTACCCAGTTGCTGGCAATGCCGCCAACAAACAGAATCAGCGCCACAACGGCGGGGGGAAACCAGATGCGAACGCGCTCGAACATGCGGTCTCTCCTTCGGGTTTGCATGGAATGATGGCAAGTGCGCTGGTATTGTACCATAAATCGCAACTTTTTTTCAGAACCACGGAAAGCAAAAGTTGAGGCGACAAGCGATCTGCGGTAAACTAGGGTTATGAAAACCATTCAAGTTGCAATTGATGAACCGCTCTTAGAGGACGTGGACCAAGTTGTTACCCACCTGCATACTACCCGTTCGGCCTTTGTGCGGGGTGTGTTACATGCGGTAGCACCAAATCGAACAAGCCGTCTGTTTTGCTCTGGGAATGGATTGGGCTTTACGCCGATGAGCAAACCCATTTCAGGCGCCACATGACAAACAATTTTGACCATCTCTGGGACTACAACCAACCTGCCGCCACCGAAGCGCGTTTCCGCGAACTGTTGCCCTCGCTGGCAAACGATCCAGCGCGCTATGCCGCACTATTGACCCAAATTGCGCGCGCCCAGGGATTACAACGGCAGTTTGACGAAGCCCACGCTACTCTGGACGGTGTAGAAGCGCAGTTGGCGGATCTTCCCGTCCGTGTGCGCATTCGTTATCTGTTGGAACGGGGGCGCGTCTACCGTTCTGCCGGCAAGGTCGATGCGGCGCGACCATTCTTCTTGGAAGCGTGGGAAGTGGCGCAACCGGCGGGTGAAGACAACTATGCCATTGACGCCGCCCACATGCTGGCGATCATCGAGCCGCCGGCGGAGCAACGGCGGTGGCATCAGCTTGCACTTGACCTTACTGAACAGACGGCTGATCCGGCGGCCAAGCAATGGGCCGGGTCGCTCAATAACAATTTGGGGTGGAGCTACTTTGAGGAGGGCGATTACACTGCCGCCCTTGGCTGTTTTACCAAAGCTCTGACGGTGCGGGAAGCGCAAGGTAACGCCGGCCCAATTCACATCGCCCGCTGGTCTATTGCCAAAACGTTGCGAATGCTTGGTCGCGTGGATGAGGCATTGGCCATCCAGGAAGCGCTGGTCACCGCGCAGGGACTGGGCGAGCCGGACGGCTATGTCTACGAAGAGTTAGGCGAGTGTTATCTGCTCCGTCAGGAGACGGCCAAAGCGACTAATGCGTTTGCCCAAGCCTATGCCCTGCTGTCACAAGACAGTTGGTTGGTTGCCAACGAAGGCGAACGGCTGACGCGGCTCAAAATGCTTGGTGAGGCGGGTCAATAATTGCATAAGTGCGCCGGCCTGTGTTATGATAAGGGCGTAGGTCAATTGGAGAGGTCGCATAGTCCGGCTGAGTGCGCGCGTCTCGAACACGCGTAGGGTTACACCCTCGGGGGTTCAAATCCCTCCCTCTCCGCCAGAGTAATAATTAATGGAGAATGGATAATAATTAATTATTATTCGTTCTCCATTAATTTTTATGGGGTCAATTCCGCTCGATTAAGGGCAGGTAGAGCCGTTCCGTCAACAACTCCGGCGGGATGGTGGGGATCAAGGTCGGGGTGGGCGATGGTTCCACAGTAGCGCTGAGGGTCGGTGTTGGTGTGACTGTCGGCGTTACGGTCGGCGTGGGGGTGGTTGTAGCCCCGGTGCAGGCCAACAGCGCCACCTGATCGACATAACGCCACAGTTGACTGCCCGTCCCATTGTTGTAAACATTCAGATAAATCACCACACTCCGTCCGCGGTGGGCGGTCAGGTCAAAGCTGCGTTCGCGCCAAGCGCCATCGGTTACAGCCTGGCTGGTACGTTCCAAGGTGGCCAGGGCGCCAAAGTTGGAATTGAGCAGCAACGTCTCGCGATAGTCGGCGCCGTCGCTATTGCCGCCGGGTTGTTCCCAGTAGCGCAAGAGGATCTGTTGCGCCGTATTGGGCAACGCGACGGTCTGGAATGCCGACGAATGGGCCGTGGCATTGCCGACGCCGGTGGGCAACCCTTGCAAAACGCTGCGCGTGCCGGTGTAGGCGGTGGTGTTAACAATCTTGGCCTGAGCCGGCGTGCTGCCAAAGCTCCAGCCGCCGTTGTCTTCAAAGCCACCATTGACGACGAGATCCACACAACCAGTCGGCAGGGGCGTGCTGGTGGCTGATGGTTGGGGGGTCGTGGTGCTGGTCGCGGTCGGCGTCGGCGTGGCATTGGGGTCCGGTTGGCGGATGCCGGCAGACTCGGCGATGGTCGCCAGCGAAACCCGACCATAACGCGCAACATAGTTCAGATCGACCAGGGCCAGTTTATCACCTGTGTTGTGATATTTGGGGTTGCGGTCGCGTGGATATTCACCGTCGAAGAAGTTCTCGATGGCTAAAAAGGCAGCGTAGTCTTGATCCCAGAAAGATGCATGATCGGAGAAGCGGCTGGCGGTGTCAGTTTTGCGCTCAATCACCAGCCCTTGTCCATAGCGCTCATTGACCGAAGCAAAGGCTGTGCCTAAGGTATTGCTCTTTGGCCCGGTTCCCACATGCAGTTCCACGACGCGATCATCGTTGCCGTCCCAACCGATCATATCTAGGTCGATATAGCCCATGATCTGCGCACCCTTGAGTTTTTGATCACGGGCATAGACGATACTGCCCCAGTGTCCCTGCTCCTCGCCGGAGAAATGGACAAAGCGCACGGTATCGGCAAATCCATAGTTGCGCAAGATTTTGGCGATCAACAGGGTCGCCGCTGTGCCACTGCCGTTGTCGTCGGCGCCAGGAGCCAGGTTGTAGGGGTTTTCGGAGATCGAGTCAAAGTGGCCGCCTACCAGCCAGATCCGTTCGGGATGCTCGACGCCGGGAATTTCGGCAATGACGTTGCGCCCGCTATAGCTGCCATAGGTCCACGGCGCGTAACTAACAGCGATGCCCAGTTGGGTATAGTATTGGTGCAGGTAGCGTTCAGCGTCCTGAATGCGGGTGGCAAAGGTATAGCGGGTGTTGAGGGTGATGGTGTCATTGCCAATGGTGACGGGCGTCTCGCCGCTTAATTCACCAATCAAAGTGCTTAGATCGTTCTCAGTCAACAATGGTAAAAGAGCGGCAATCAACGGATCAGCCGCTGGTACCGTGGCAGCAGAAGCATTGATAGGTTCGGCAGTTGTCGGCGACCAGGGAAGTGGGGCGCTGGGTAGCAAGGCTAGCGAGATGCCGGCGATTGGTAATTCAGTCACCAAGCGCGTTTCATCCGCTTTTGCTACGGCGACCAAGAGCACCCTCTCATCTGCATAGATCAATTGCCCCACTGCGGCAGCGCGTGTCGCGGCCGCAGCCATGGTCGCATCGACAAAGTAATAGACTTGCCCTGTTGTATCCGCATCAAGAAGCTGCCAGGTAAAGAGTGCATCGGTGGCCGGTTGGGTAGCAGTCAAGGCTCGGCTCTCACCACTGGCAATGTAAAGGATGGTAGGACCATCTTGCAGGCGGGCATGAAGTTGCATCCCTGGCGGCAAGCTGGGTAATGCCACCGTGGTATTCCCCTTGAACAACAATAGTTCCGGGCCAAAGGATGGTTCTGTCTGTGCTTGCGTTGTTTGTGGCGCCGTGGCATGGATGACCAGTTGACTGCCATTCATGACCAGTAGGCCCACCAACACCACACAACTAACCAGTGTACAGACAACAGTTGTTCGTTTACGCATGATCGTTTCCTTCATTTCCTTTTGATTCGACTTATATACAAGCCGAGCGATGTGGTAAAGAAGTTCGACTTTTGGCAAAAGTCGAACTTCTGTGTGCAAGGAGATAACGTCGAGGTTCAGTTGCGTTGTTTCGCTCGGCGCTAACGTTCACGAAGGGGGGTATGCCGTCTACAGATATTATCAAAATAACTATCCTATTTTGGAAGACGTTGTCAGGCGGCTGAAGTCACGCGCTGAATTTGCTCAATCCAACTTGCTGACCGGGTAAAAATTTATTGTTCACGCTTGCTGTTATATAATTCACCCTATGACCAGTGTATCATCACAAATCGAGCAAATCCGTCGCAGCGTACTGCCTTGGTTGGCGCTAGGCATTCTGGCCTGGTTATTAGCCACCTGGCCGCTAGCGATGGCAGCCACGCTGGTTGGTGCAGTGACTGGCGCCTTGCTGTTGTTACGCTGGCCCTGGCTGCTCTGGATTGGATTGGCCTTGGTGTTGCCGGTGAGCAGCGGGATCAAGCTTGGCCCGCTGAGCGCCACCGATGTTGGCGTAGCGGCGGGGATTGCGCTCTGGTTTGTCGATGGCGTGCGACGGCGCACCTTGCGGCTGGAATTTTCACCGGAGATTGTTGCCATTTTTGCCTATGTGGGTGCGCTGCTGTTGGCGCTCTATGGCGCGCAAAATTTGGGTGAAGCGGTTGCCGAGGTGATAAAATGGGGCGAAGTGGCAGTGGTCATTTTGCTGGTGCGCCCGATGTTACCACCTGCACAAAGGCATTGGCTGGTCGTCGCGCTCCTGGTTGGGGGTATCGGGCAGGGGTTGCTGGGTCTTTACCAATTTATCTTCCGCATCGGCCCCGATTGGTTTATCATTCTTGGTCGTTTTATGCGCGCGAGCGGCAGTTTTCACCAACCCAACCCCTATGCCGGCTACCTAGGTCTCTGCCTCCCTGTCGCCGCGAGTCTGGCCCTTTGGCACTGGCATCAGCTCTGGCAGGCTAGAGGCCAAACGCCAAATGCCAACCACCACCCTGTTGGTTTTGTCCTATGGGCGCTCTTCTACACCGGCGCCACTGGCGTCATTGCCGCCGGATTGCTAGCCAGTTGGAGTCGTGGCGGATGGTTAGGAGCAGCCGCAGGCATAGCCATTGTGTTAACGCTGCGCAGCCGGCGCGCTATGGTGCTAGGGATCAGCGGCGCCCTTGTCCTACTTTTTGTCCTCTTTATGGGCAGCGCACGGCCTGGTTGGGTGCCATCTTCCATTGCGGCCCGGTTCCAGGACATCCCTGCCTATTTCGGTCTAACCGATGTGTTAAGCCAACCGGTCACAGACGAAAATTTTGCCATCATTGAACGGATGGCGCATTGGGTGGCGGCGGTGCGTATGTGGGAAGGAGCGCCCTGGCTGGGCGTTGGCCCTGGCAATTTCAATACAGTCTACCCGACCGTCAACCTACCGCTGTGGGAGGAACCGCTGGGTCATGCCCACAATATTTATCTCAACACGCTAGCCGAGAGTGGGGTGATCGGTTTCGCCGCTTACCTGAGCTTGTGGGTGGTGGTCATTGGGTGGTTGTGGCGGCAACGGGGGGTCGCCCTCTGCGAGCAGCCAGAGCGGGGTCAAATGGACTGGAGAGGCGCTTTCGCAATTGGCGTGCTGGGTGTTGTCGGCCATAGCCTGGTGCATAATTTTTTCGACAATCTTTTTGTACAGGGCATCTATCTGCAACTGGCTTTTTGGCTGGCGCTTTTGGGCCAAAGGGCGGAAGGAAAAGAGGCCGGCCATTCGATTACGAAGTCATCCCCTATTCAATGAAGCGATTGTAATATATTTGAACATAATTTTTGTCCGCAGAGTCAGTATAATCTTTGAAAGCTGAGGGTGTAGGGTTACAATTGAATTGAATGCAAATTGCAATGAAAGGAAGAACTCATTTGACCATTAATCAAGCGTTGACCTATGCGCGTGGAAATCGCGAGGTGCGTCGTTTTGCTAAATTTGCCGTGGTAGGCGCCGCCGGCTCCGTCACAGATTTTACCGTTCTCAATGTCCTGGTGCAATTATTTGGTTTTATGCCCGTTGTTGCCAACGTATTTAGCTTTGCCGCGGCTGTTGTACAAAATTTTACCTTGAACCGTCGGTGGACTTTTCCTGAAAGCAAACAGCGCCAGGCCGGTCGGCAACTTGTCCAATTTGCGCTGATCAGCCTTATCGGCTTGGGCATCAACACCTTTATTCTAGCGGCGGTTGATCACTTGCTCATCGACTTCTGGATTCACCTGGTCGGCCATGAGCATCTGGGTTTTACCATCAGCTACAATTTTGCCAAACTCTTTGCCATTGGCGTGGTTCTCTTCTGGAACTTTGCGGGCAATCGACTTTGGACCTATCGGGGATTGAGTACACCGCTTGAAACGGATAGCGATTGATTACACCCCCGCCATCCGCCAAAGCGCCGGGATTGGACGGATCATTCGGGGGCAAATCGGCGCGCTATTGGCGCTGGAACCAGCGTATGAAGTGCGCCTCTTTGTGGTGGGGAAGGTTACGCCGGCAGAGCAGCAACGGGCGCCCTTGCCACTCCATACGCCGCCCTTGACGGAACGTAACATGGTGCGCCTCTGGCACCGGTTGAATAGTCCGTTGCCCCTGGTCGAATGGTTCACCGGCGGTCCGCTTGATCTTTTCCATGCCACCGATTTTGTCCTGTCCCCTAATCGAGCAAGGCGGAAATTAGTCACGGTGCATGATCTCGCCTTCCTCTTTTACCCTGAAGCAGCCATGCCCAGCCTCTATCGCTACTTGAATGTTGTCGTGCCGCGCAGTGTTCGTCGCGCTGATTATCTCCTGGCCGACAGTCACAACACCGCCAAAGATTTGCAGGAACAATGGCAGATCGAAGCCGAGCGGATCACCGTGGTGCAGGGGGCGGTGGATCACGAACGGTTTCGCCCCATCGCTGACCAAAGCCGGTTACAGGCGGTGCGACAGCGCTACAACCTCGGTGACCACCCTTTTATTCTTGGCCTGAGTACGTTGCAACCGCGCAAAAATTTCGCCCGCTTGATTGAGGCTTTTCACCAAGCGCGCCAGGAAGCCAAGCTGCCCCATCGCCTGGTCATCGGCGGCGGCAAGGGGTGGCTCTTTGACGAAATCTTTGCCCGCGTACAAAAACTAGGGTTGACCGACCATGTCCTCTTCCCCGGCTATGTCGCTGATGAAGACCTACCGGCGCTCTATAATGCGGCTGAATTTTTTGCCTTTCCATCGCTATACGAAGGATTCGGCCTGCCAGTGATTGAAGCGCTGGCCTGTGGCACGCCGGTCTTGACAGCCGATAACTCCTGCTTGCCGGAAGCGGGCGGCCCAGGTGCAATTTATGTCCAGGCCACCAGCGTCGAAAGCATTGCCGCCGGTATCGTTACCCTGGCCCAGAATGCCGCGTTACGGCAACAGTTGCGCACTGCCGGTCTCACCCATGCTGCCCAGTTTACCTGGCAACGGAGCGCGAAACAGTTGCTGGCAGCTTATCAAAAAGTGTAGCTCCGCTCGTAGGCAGTCGGTGACTGGCGACCCCATCGCCAGTCACCGACTGCCTACGAGCGGGCTTGGTCGTTACCAGAAAGTTTTGTGAGAAGACAAATTATAATGCAAGCAACACCAGAACTCACACCGCGCACCGTCAGCGAATCGGCGTTGACCTTGACCCTCTTTACACAGCCGGAGCATTCAAATAGCCTGGGCAATGTGCATGGCGGCGTTGTCCTTAAATTGTGTGATGAATGTGGCGGCATCATTGCGGCACGCCATGCTCGTCACCCTGCTGTCACTGTCACCGTCGATAGCGTTACCTTTCACCAGCCGGTGCTATTGGGGCGTTTGCTGCTGGTACATGGCCGGATCACTTGGGTGGGCAACACTAGCATGGAAGTTGAACTCCGGGTGGAGACGGAAAATCTCCTCACCGGCGAGGTGGTGCATACCAACAGCGCCTATTTCGTCTATGTCGCTCTAGGCGCCGACCGCAAACCGACCCCGGTTCCACGTTTGCTACTTCAAACCACAGAGGAAGAACGCCGCTTTGCCGAGGGCCAGCAACGGCAGGAGGCGCGGTTGGCGCGGTCAAAGCGAAGCTAAATCTCTTCATCGCAGTCAGATTGCGGAGAAATGCACTTGTAAAGTTTGACAGGTGAGTACGCCCTGTCTATAATGATAGAGTTTGACCCAATTTCATTTGTGTTTATCAACCGCTGTGGCGTGCGATCATGCTTTGGGTTGGTAAGCCTTTCTGTTAACTGGCACAGAGAACTAGCTTATGCGCAACAATAGTATGATTTCGCTTGTGATTGTGATTTTGTTGGTCGTGGCGGCCCTCTATGTGGTGCTGCCGGTCGATCATCCGGCGTGGTTGGAACGGTCGCGCTCCAGCGACCCGAATGCGCCGCGTGAATTTTTGGATCTGCGGCTGGGGTTGGATCTGCGCGGCGGCAGCCAAGTCCTGCTAGAAGCGGACCTGCCGGAAGGCCGCACCCTGGCCGAAGGTGACATTAACGCGGCGAAGACGATTGTAGAAAATCGGGTGAATGGTCTTGGCGTTGCCGAAGCGGTCGTCCAGGCCCAAGGCGAAAGCCGCATCATTGTCGAGTTGCCCGGTATCAACAATGCCGATCAGGCGGTTGAGACGATTCGCTCGACGGGCCAGTTAGAGTTTGTTGACCCAGCAGGCACGCCCTTAAGTGCCGGGATGATTATCAACACCAACAATCATCCTGATGCCATTGCCAAAGCACAGGCCGGCCTGGCAAGCGGCGATATTGATCCGGCAGACATTCCATACCCGGATCAGATCTTTAACACGGTGATGACTGGTGATGTACTGGCCAATGCCGTGGCGGCGATCGATCAATTTAACCAATGGCGGATTAACTTTACCTTGACCAGTGAAGGTAGCAACCAATTTTTGGAATATACCAGCAGCCATATCGGTCAACCCATGGCGATTGTGTTGGATGGGCGGGTGCTTTCGGCGCCGACCATCAATGGCGCCATTAGCGGCAGCGGTGAAATCACCGGGCAATTTACCCAGCAAGAGGCCGAATCGCTGGCCATTCAGATGCGCTATGGCGCCTTGCCTGTCCCCTTGGCGCTGGCCGATATTCGGACAATTGGCGCTAGCCTGGGACAAGATTCGGTCAACAGCAGCATCCGTGCAGCGATTGTCGGTCTGATTGGGATCTTTATCTTTATGATCACCATCTACCGGCTGCCGGGCTTGTTGGCAGCGCTGGCATTGGTCTGTTACATTATCTTTAACTTGGCGATCTACAAATTGATCCCGGTCACACTGACCTTGCCAGGCATTGCCGGTTTTATTCTCTCCATCGGTATGTCGCTCGATGCCAATATTCTCATCTTTGAACGGCTTAAGGAAGAGTTGCGGGTGGGGCGGTCATTACGAGCAGCGATTGAAGCCGGCTTTAACCGGGCCTGGCCGGCGATTTGGGACAGCAATCTTTCCACGTTGATTACCTGTGTGGTGCTTTTCTGGTTTGGCAACACCTTTGGCGCCAGCACGGTGAAAGGCTTTGCGATCACGTTGGCGATTGGTGTCGGCTTGTCGATGTTCTCGGCAATTCTGATTACACGCACCTTTATGCGTTCGTTCCTCACGGGCGCCGGTCAGAAATTGATGGAATCGCGCAATTTACTAGGGTACTAAAGGAATTGGACTATGTTTAGATTAATGGAACGCCGTGGCTGGTATTTTGCCTTCTCCATCTTGTTTATGCTGCCCGGCATTGTTTACATGATTTGGTCACTGGCCACTACCGGCCACCCGCTGCCGTTGAGCATTGATTATACCGGCGGTACGGTCTGGGAAATTCGCCTTGCCGAAGCGCACCCATCGGTAGAGGTGCGTCAGGTCTTTGTCGATGCCGGTTATAATGACACCGCTGTCTTTACTGTCGAAAATGCAGAGACCTTCCAGATTAAACTCAAGACGATCAATGCTGATCAGAAGAGTACGTTGCAAGCTGCGTTGCAGGATAAATTTGGCGCCTTTGAAGAACGCTCCTACCGAAGCATTGGGCCCACCATTGGCAGTGAAGTCAGTCAAGCAGCCATTATCGCCGTGGCGGTTTCTTCGGTGCTCATTCTGCTCTACATAGCCTTTGCCTTCCGCCAGGTTTCCCACCCGGTACGGTTTGGCGTCTGCGCCGTGATCGCCATTGTCCATGATGTGCTAGTGACCATCTCCTTTGTCTGTATCATGAACTTGGTCGCCGGCTGGGAGATCGACGCGCTCTTTCTGACGGCTATTTTGACAGTCATCGGCTATAGCGTGAATGACACCATTGTGGTCTTTGACCGTATTCGCGAGAACTATAAGCGGTACCGCAATGACAGCCTTTCGGTGATTGCCAACCGGAGCATTGTGGAAACGGCGCAACGCTCGTTAGGCACCGGTATGACCAGTTTGCTCACGTTGGTCGCCATTCTGGCCTTGGGTGGCGCCACCTTACAACAGTTTGTGGCGACGCTGATTCTGGGGATTATCTCCGGCACCTACAGTTCGGTCTTTAATGCGACGGCGCTGCTGGTGGCCTGGGAAGAAAAGTCCTTGCTGCACAGCGAACCCGCGAATACCACCATTAACAATGGGCAGACCGTCCTGGCGTCGTAGTTGACTTGTGAAACCAAAACGGGGAAGTGGGCAGCCGCTTCCCCGTTTTTATTTTTAGAGGACTTACATACGGAGTAAAAGGGTAGACAGGCCAGACCTCCGGGAAGGGGGTGCCCCCTTCCCGGAGGTCTGGTCGGCCCGTGCGTAAATTCTATTCTGGAGGGTAGCTCTTTCGACATGCGCGCATTACGGTTAACCGCTGATGGTCCTCACCTACAGACCGACTATCCAACGCCACAACCCAGCCCAGGCGAAGCATTGATTCGCGTGCGGCTGGCTGGCGTCTGCTCTACCGATCTGCAACTGGTGGCCGGCTACAAGGGGGGCTACCGGGGCGTCTTGGGCCATGAGTTTGTCGGCGAAGTGGTGGCGGCGCCGGGGAACGAAAGTTGGGTTGGCCAGCGAGTGGTGGGCGAACTCAACATTGGCTGCGGCAATTGTGCTCTCTGTCGGCGGGGGCTGGGTAAACATTGTCGCAACCGCCAGAGTCTGGGCATCATCAAACGGGATGGCGCCTTTGCCGATTACTTGACGCTGCCAGTTGCCAATCTTCATGCTGTGCCGGATGATCTGACGGATGAGCAAGCGGTCTTTGTCGAACCGCTGGCGGCAGCGCTGCAAATTCGCGAACAGGTTGCCATCACCCCCGATACCCGTGTCTATGTGCTGGGTGATGGCCGGTTAGGGCTGCTGGTGGCGCAAACGTTGGCCCTCACCGGCTGCGACCTGAGCGTGATCGGGCGGACGCCAGCCAAGTTGGCGTTGCTCCAACACTTTCAGGGCGCTTATCAGCCCATCCTCAATGAGCCGATGGCGATGGCGGAACTTCAGGGGAAAGCAGCGGATGTCGTGGTTGAGGTGACGGGGTCGCCACAGGGTTTTGCGCAAGCGGTCAGCCTGGTGCGCCCTGGTGGAACGCTGGTTCTCAAAAGCACCTTTGCCGCCGCCCTACCCAACTTTGACCTGAGTCATCTCGTGGTTGATGAGATCACCCTGGTCGGCAGCCGTTGCGGTCCGTTTACACCGGCGCTGCGGCTTTTGCAGAGCGGGTTGGTGCAGACGCAACCGCTGGTTCATGCGCGTTATGCCCTTGCGGAAGGGGTTGCCGCACTGGAATATGCGGGGCGCAAAGGGGTGCTAAAAGTTCTCATGGCGCCCCTCTCCGCCGAAGCAATGCCGGCAATAGAGTACCCAGGGTCTCAACATAGGCGCTAATAGTGTATACACCGCCTGTTTACATAACACAGGCTACGTACACCGCTAGGGCCTGTATTGAGGACATGGGTATAAATTTGTGTGGTTTTGACATCCTTGTGTCCAAGCAATTCCTGCACTGTTCTAATATCGTACCCGGCTTCTAATAGGTGTGTGGCAAAGCAGTGACGGAAGATGTGCGGTGCCACATGTTTGGTGATACCGGCTTCTGTAGCGGCACGACGCACCGCTTTTTGCAGCCCACTTTCATCCAGATGATGACGGCGCACGATTTTAGAGCGCGGATCGACAGAATGCTTCTCCGAGGGAAAGATATATTGCCAGTACCACTCACGGTCGGCATTCGGGTATTTGCGGGCCAGGGCATAGGGCAGTTCGACCATGCCATAGCCATTAGCCAGATCCGTTTCATGTGCCTTTTTCACGGTGACCAAATGTGTGCGTAGTAATGGGTCTATGGTCTGTGGTAACATGGTTACGCGATCCTCGTTGCCTTTGGTGTCACGCACCGTAATCTGGTGGCGCTCAAAGTCAACGTCCTTGACGCGTAGCCGTAGACACTCCATCAAACGAATGCCACTGCCATAGAGTAATTTCGCCATCATTTGATGCAGACCAGTCATTTTTCCAATCACGAGTTGTACTTCAGCCTTGGTCAAGACGACCGGCAACCGTTTGTCCCGTTCTGCCCATACGGCATCTATGTAGCCGGTCAGTTCAATATGCAGAACATTGCGATAGAGAAAGAGCAGTGCGCTGAGAGCCTGATTTTGCGTTGACGGCGCGACGTTTTGGTTGACAGCCAAGTGGGTAAGGAATGCTTCAATCTCAGGAGCATTCATCTCTTTAGGGTGGCGAAGCTTGTGAAAACGGATAAATCGCTCAATCCAGTCTACGTAAGTTTTCTCGGTGCTATAGGCATAGTTCTTCAAACGGAGGGCGTCACGCACTTGATCGAGGAGTTTTTTCGGCTTAGGTTCCATCTGTAAGGCTCGCAAAATTCTAGTTGACAAAGGGATTGGAAACTGGTATAGTGATAAACAGACATTGTTGTAAACCAAACAAGAACGCCCGTTCTGTGTCGGCAATCATAGCACAGCTTACCGCCACATGGAAGTGACAAAAGACTGACAGTTCCCATCCATAGGCCGACGCAATGCTATCAACGATTTTGCCTACATAGGCGGAAGCGGCGTATAGTTGCATATGCCGCAACGGGGTAAGCATCCTACTGCACAAGATAGAAGGGTGCTTAGGCGGGAGCGGCAGAATTCATGTTCGATCCCGCACAATTGTCAATGTGTTTGGGTGAGAGCAAAGTTGCGGTGGTAGACTTGTTCAACAGTGGGGTGAAGAGTATGAGCAAGGATTGCATAGTAATCGGCATCGCTGGAGTATCTGGTGCAGGCAAATCAACCGTCATTGATAAGTTAACTGAACTACTAGACGATGCCTCTGTAATTTCCTTTGATAGTTACACCCCGTTCGAGGCATTCCCTATGCTCGATGATACGTTAGCGACTTACTTCGGCTTGCCGCCCACCGAAACACCAAGAGACTATCAGGCGTGGTTCAAGCGCGGCGCTGATTTCAATGAGATTGAATCACCCCAGTTGGCGGAACATTTACAGGCATTGCGTCTTGGCAAGAGTGTGACTTCTCCGCTTGATGGCGTGACGGTTGCGCCAGCGAAGTATATCATTTTTGAGGCACCACTGGGTCGGGTTCAACAAAAAACCAGTCGACACATCGATTTTCTAGTATTCATTGATACGCCACTGGAAGTAAGCCTAGCTCGAATGGTCATGCGAGATATTGGCAATATCGCGATGGATCAAATGAGTCGGGAAGAAGCGATTGGACAGCTTAAATCGGTCAAAATGCTTATTGAGAGTTACTTCACGGTCAGGCGTCCATTTTCTCAAGCCCTGATTGAGCAAGTTAAGCCAACGAGTGATTTGATAGTGGATGGGGAACAGTCGAGTGAAGATTTGGCGAAGGTCATTGTCGATAGAATTGCTAGAGCTAGAATGAAGTGAAGAAAAATGCGCAAAGGTTGATAGAGGTTGTGACGACGAGTAAGGATGTGGCAGTACCGGTTGGGCGATGATGGAAGCGCCATCGCCCAACATGTATTCGTCTCAGCATATTTGTAAATCCTTTGGTCTTGAATGTAAAGCGGTTGGAACAGCGGATCGAAGCGAGTGGGCGAGATCACGGGTTCATTGTAGTTTTCCGCCCGCTTTAGCTGGTCGGGTACTTGTTGTCTTCTCCCCGCCACTCGCCCACCGCTTCATCACTGTGTGCGGCTGCTGAACAAGTTTTGGCGCACACTAACCCGTTTGCCAAGTATATGCGGTTGTTATAAATCCACATAACTTCTGGAAAATGTTCACTATAAGCAACTTTCTTTCTGAATTGATGAAGCAGTGCCATAGTGAATTTTATTTTCGTAGAGAGCAACTAATAGATTTAATCCAGGCTTTACAAGCCAAAAAGATTGTAGATCGTCAAAAGGCTATTTATTGGATAGTAAGAACCACATTTGATCCTTATGTTCGCTTTGAGCTTTGCCCTAACCGGTGGGATAGTCATAAACAGGCAGGATTTATCAGTATCAAGTGGGAAGACAATAATTCAATATATATTTGTGACGTTCAGGTATATGTTCAATTTCAGGGGCTAGGACTTGGGTCTCGGCTATTGACTGAAGCTATCAATTATGGACGCCACAGAGGAGCAATATCAATTAGTGGTATAGTGGTATGGGATGATCTTCATCGAACACCCTTCCTACTGGACTGGTATGAATCAAAGGGTTTTACAGTTAAGCGCCATTCACAAGAGAGTGGCAATCATGCTGCTCACTTGCATTTGCAGTTGAGGACAGATTTACATCCAAAGTTTGGTCATCAAAACAGTCGTTAATGAGTTACTCGATAGCGAATCTGGGCATTGGTTGCAAAACAGCCCCAAATCAAGTATACTGCCCCGTATGAAAACCAAAACGCCGAAGCAAAGCCAACCCAAAATCCATGATTCGGGGTACAAAAAGCTCTTCTCCAACCGCACCATCTTTCAGCAGTTGATCGAGACGTTCATCGCTGAAGCATGGGTGAAGGATCTGGATTTTTCCAAATGCGAGACATTGGACAAATCGTTTATTACCGATCACTACAAGGAAACAGAAAGTGACCTTATCTACAAACTGAAGCTGCGCCGGAAGACGGTCTATATTTACGTGCTGCTAGAGTTTCAGTCCAAGGTGGATTATTTTATGGGGCTGCGGGTGTTGTTCTACATTCTCAGCTTTTACATGGACTATCGGGCGAACCACAAGCGCGTCAAGAAGTTGCCGGCCATTTTCCCCATTGTCCTGTACAATGGCAAACGCAAGTGGAGTGCGCCCACCAAGCTCAGTGACTTGATCGAAGGCGAACCACCCTTGGGCGAGTACGCAACCCAGTTTCAATATCTGTTGCTCAATGAGAAAGCCTACAGCAAAGAGCAGTTGCTGAAGATTCGCAACATTGTTTCCACCCTGTTTCTGGCCGAAGGTCATTATGACATCGCCCTCCTTGAACAAGAATTGTTGAATCTGTATGAGCAGGAAGCGGATAAACAGGCGGTGTCGCTCTTTCTGAACTGGTTTCGCCAGTTGGCGTTGTATGGCAAAGTGTCACCCGAAGATTACGAGACGTTAGATTATGTCTATCGGACGAAAGAAGAGGTGCGGACTATGTTAGTGGCAACTTTACAAGCAGAACGCGAGAAGATTTATCAGGAAGGACAAGCCGATGGCGAAGCGGTCGGGCTAGTAAAGGGACAGCGGCAAACGTTACTTCTGTTACTCAAGCATCGTTATCAGTTGAGTGAAGCGGAGCAAGCGGAGCTAGTAGAGCAATTAGCGAAAATTATTGAGACTCACTCTCTGACTGCATTAACAAATCATGGGCTACAAACGACTAACTTCGAGGAATTCAAGAGCTATCTGCTCAAGTATCTGCCCACAGATAGCGATACAGGATAGATAGCTGACCTGTGCTAGTCAGTATGGTGTAGTTTGTAATAGTTTGTAGCTGGCGGTGCGCAGGAAGCCGTGCAGAACATCCGCTGGTGCCGACCAGGGGTGAAGTTCGCCCTTTTCAGCCTTGTTACAGCCCCTGGCGGCACAACGTTGTGTTCTGCCCTTGAAATGCACCTATGACAACGCTTCAATTTGAAACCGATGCGAGTGGCAATCGTTGGCTGCGTGACCAACATTTCAACGGTGTAACCTTCGCTGATTTGAGCCTGAACACACCCACAGGTACAACGCTTCTTCTTGAACGACTATCGTTCCTGCGCTGCAAGATCGACCCTGGCACATGCTGGATTGGCGGACATGCCAAGCTTCGAGATGTTGTGATTGAGGACTTGGAATGTGGAGATGCAATGCGTTTCGACAGCAATTGCCGGTTCGAGCGCGTTGTACTGCGGCAAAAGAAGCAGAAGGGCAAACTATTCATCACTCCCGGCGACGCTGGCTTGCCATACAACGACGACCTTGATAGCTGGTGTCTAGACATTACTGAGTTTAATGGTAGTGAGGTTGTTGTTGTCGGATTACCAACAGACAGGGTTCGTATCGATCCCGATCGACACGTGATCGTACGTCGTAATTGGCGCTATCAACTCGACTGGGCGTTATTGGGGTTGAACCGCCTTGGCTTCATCGGCATCACCACAAAGAAGGTAGATGTGCATGCCAGGGATGCAGGAATTTTCAGCTTACCGGATCCTGTAGAGAACAATCGCCATTACCGGGAGGCTGTTGCTGAAATCGATTTGCTTCGGCGGGCCGGTATACCTATCGGGTGAACAAAGGCAGAATGTGGTATTCGGCCTCATCGACTCTCTAAAACGAAACATGGGTATCAAGAACTACTTAATCGACGGCGTTTCGTGCGCCGGTAAAACGACGATCTGTAACGAGTTGCAAAGGCGCGGCTATCAGGTCATCCACGGCGATGAGGCGTTGGCCTATTGGGGTAATCTAACAACGGGGGCGCCGGTGACGGGCCGTGCTGACGAGCAGCGTGCCTGGATCTGGGATGTGGCGAAGGTCAGCGCTTTGGTGGCCGATCAAACCCATGCGGCAACCTTCTTTTGCGGCGGTTCCCGGAATGCCGACCGCTTCCTCGCTCTGTTCGATGAAGTTTTTGTGCTCCAGATCGATCTGGCCACGCTGAACCGGCGTCTTGCGGCCCGACCGGAAACCGAGTGGGGAGGCACGGCCAGTGAAGGGGAAGCCTTTGCGCGCTTCCAACAGGCGACCAAAGCGGGTCTGCCCAAGAACGCCATCCTCATCGATGCCACGGCGCCCCTCGCCAGCGTCGTGGACACCATTCTTGAACATGCCAACTAGGTTTTACCTGATGAAAAACTTCCTTCACCTGAACGATTTCAAGCAAGCCGACATTCACAAAATTCTCGACCGAGCTGACTTCTTGCAAGAAAGCTGGAAAGTCAACCAAATGCCACAATCCCTCAAGGGTAAAAAAGTGGCGTTGTGGTTCTGGGGACAGGGCTTTCGCAATCGGGTGGCTTTTGAAATCGGCGCGCGATCGATGGGAGCCGATGTTTCTTTTATCCCCGGAGAACTGGCGGTCCACGAACCCCTGGAAGATATTGCCCACTACTTGAATAACTGGTTTTCTATGCTCATTATTCGTTGCCGCGCCCACGAGCACTTACTCAAAGTCAGGGACGATGCCAGCATTCCCGTGATTAATGCCCGAACGAATTTCAACCATCCCTGTGAGATCATGGGCGACCTCCAATATATTCGCCGCCAAAGAAAAGCGCTGGATGGTCTCAAAGTCGTTTTTGTCGGGGCATGCACCAACCTCTGTATGAGCTGGTTTGAAGCGGCGAAGGTGCTGCCCATCGAAGTCATACAAGTCGGTCCCCAACCCTATCTGCTGAATGCGGAAGCGGTTACAGCCATGAATTCGACCGCGATTGGCACGGTTTCTGTCTCGGCTAGCTGGGATGGCTGCCTTTCCAGGACAACGGACGTGTTGTATACCGACGGTTGGCCCAAAGAGGGGGATCAGGAAACCATTCGGCAGCTATTCACTCCCTATCAAATCACGGAAGCGATCGTGAATCAAATCAATCCACTGGGCTTCTTCTTGCCATGCCCCCCGGTTACGCGCGGCGAAGAAGTAGCGGCAGAAGCAGTCAATCATCCGCGCTGCTGTAACTATGCGGCCAAAGAATACCTGTTACATGCCCAAAACGCCATCATGGAGTATTGTTTGCGCGGAGAATTTAACGAAAATGATTGACCAAGCGCCCTAACACGGCAGACATTTGGCTGCTGCGTTTTCATCCCCGCGTTTTTTCCGCCACCAACGTCGTTACAGGCCGGGCGGCTTGCGCATTTGCGTTGCCTGCTCATACGCATAGGCGACCCGAATCAATGTCGGTTCACTCCATGCCCGCCCCAGAAAACTCAGTCCCACCGGCAACCCATCAACGTAACCCATCGGCACGGTAATGTGTGGGTAGCCGGCCAAAGCGGTCGGCGTTGTAGACGATCCCAGATAGGTATCCAACGGCTTCGGGCCAATCGGCCAAGTTGGCGCGCCACTGGGTGCGACCAGGGCGTCAAGGTTATATTGCATCATGACCGCATCAATACCCTCCAGGCCGGCCAGGCGTTGATTGTTAGCCAGAATCTCCTGGTAACGGGCAGCGCTGAGGTCTAAAGCTTCGGCCATTTCAAAGAGTTCCTGACCAAAGAGGGGCATTTCGCGATCAGCATGGGCCTGGTTAAAGGCAATCAGGTCGGCCAGGGTGCGCGGGATGACAGCGCCAGGATGTTGCAGACTGGGCGCACGGGTGGCGAGGTAGGCGGCCATATCATATTTGATCTCGTAGAGCAGCACCTTCATTTCGCCGTCGCCCTCTTTTATCGCTTTGGCAGTAGGAATATCGGCTGGGTCGATGAGGATGGCGCCGGCCTGACGTAAGGCAGTCAGCGCCTCTTCAAAAAGTTTGTCAACAGCAGCATCGTGACCGGAATAAACATCACGCGCCACACCGATCCGCGCACCTTGTAAACCCTTGGGGTCAAGAAATTGTGTATAATCGCGCTGGAAGTTGCCGGCGCTGGCAACCGTCGCGCCATCACGTACATCGACGCCGGTCAGTGCGCCCAAGACAAGGGCGGCGTCAGCCACCGTGCGCGCCATCGGCCCAACGGTATCCTGGCTATGGGCAATCGGCACAACGCCGGCGCGGCTGGTTAAGCCGAGCGTCGGTTTGATGCCGACGATGCCATTAACATTCGATGGGCTGATAATCGAGCCATCGGTCTCCGTACCGATGGTGATAGCAGCGAGACTGGCGGCAGCGGCGGCGCCAGAGCCGGAGCTAGAGCCGCTGGGGTTGTGCGTCGGGCGGTAGGCGTTGCGGGTCTGGCCGCCGCGCCCACTCCACCCACTAATCGACTTGGAAGAGCGGAAGTTGGCCCACTCGCTCAAGTTAGTTTTACCCAGGAACAACGCCCCGGCGGCGCGTAATTGCGCGGCACTGGTGGCGTCTTGGGTCGGACGGGAGGTGACCAGGGCTAGCGAACCGGCGGTGGTCAACATGCGGTCGGCTGTATCAATATTGTCTTTGAGCAGCAGCGGGATCCCGTGGAGTGCGCTCCGTGGGCCTTTGGCGGCCCGTTCGGCATCGAGTTCGTCGGCCAGGGTCAAGGCATCGGGGTTGATCTCAATGACCGAGCGCAGATTGGGGCCGGACCAGTCCAGGCTGAGAATGCGGTGCATGTAACCCAACACCAGTTGACGCGTCGTTACGGCGCCGCTCTGTAAGGCGGCCTGTAATTCAGCAATGCTCTTTTCAGCGACATAGTCAGCCAAGGCCGCAGGTGAGTGATCGGATAAGCGCTTTGTCATCTGGTATCATCCTTCTGTCTGGACAAGATGGCGTTTGTATGAAGTGTGCAAGGTGCAGTATAGCGCAGGGTAAAGATTTCGCAAAAAGCAAATTGAAGAATTTACCGGCTCCTGTTATAATCTAGATCATCCGCAGCAGTTGATCAACTTCCCCATGCGGCGCAGCAAAAAGAGTATAACAACCGTAGCTACTAAGCTCGTAGCCAGTCCGTGACTGGCTACGAGCGGGCGAAGTAGTTACAAACAACCAATTTTAGTCAGAGTATTCAAAGCAACAGGAGAAAACGGTATGCACAGGATGAAACGGGCCATGGCCTGGTTGGCCCTGCTGGTTATTCTGGTCAGCGCTTGCGCGGCGCCGACCGCCGCCCCCGCCACTGGCGGCGCCAGTGAATCGGCGGGCGAACCCAAAGCCGGCGGCACATTGACGGTTGGCCTCAACGGTGAAATCGATACCATTGACCCGCACAAATCAGTGACGATTGTTGCGTTCCAGGTGCAACAACAAATTTTTGAGAGCCTGGTGCGCCTGAAACCGACGCTGGATGATGTGGAGCCGGAATTGGCTGAATCGTGGGAGCAGCCGGACGATGTCACCTATGTCTTCAAGCTGCGTCAAGGGGTGAAATTTCACAACGGCAAAGAGTTCAAAGCCGAGGATGTCAAATTCACCTTTGACCGGGTGATGGATGAGGCGACCGGCTCGTCGCGCAAGCCCGATTTCACGCCAGTAAGCGCCGTCGAAGTGGTGGATGACTACACCGTCAAGTTCACCCTCAGTGCGCCCTATGGCCCCTTCTTGAGCAAGTTGGAATCGTTGCGCATTATCCCCAACGACCCGGCCATAGACATTACGCAAACGCCCATCGGCACAGGCCCCTTTGCCTTTGTCGAGTGGGTCTCCGGTCAGAATATTACCTTGAAGAAGAACCCCGACTACTGGATGGCAGGCTACCCCTTGCTTGATGAGGTGATCTTCCGTCCCATCCCTGAACCGGCCACGCGGGTGGTTGAATTGCAATCGGGCAATGTTGACCTGCTTAACGAACTACCCTTCAAGGATGTGGAAACGCTCAAGGCCGATGCCAACGTCCAGGTCTATCAGGTCATGGGGGTGGTGCGTGATCATATCGGCTTTAACATGGAAAAGGCCCCCTTCAAGGATAACCCCAATCTACGCAAAGCCATTGGTTGGGCGATCAACCGCGATTCAATTGTCAAAGATATTATGTACGGTCTGGCCGAACCGGCCCAGGTCGCCATTCCGCCCACCAATTGGGGCTATGACCCGACCACCGAAGGCGCCTTTGGCTATGATTTAGAGAAAGCCAAGGAATATTTGGCCCAGGCCGATCCCATCCCCACCGAACTCAGCGTCAAGGTCAGCCCCACCTACCCCGATGAAGTGAAGATGGCCGAGTTGATGCAGCAGGATTTTGCCGAACTGGGCATCAACCTAAAGATCGAACAGCGCGAGTGGTCCACCTGGATCGATGAGGTGGTGACAAAGGGTGACTACGAAATGGAGATCGTCTTGATCTCCGGCGGCAGCGACCCCGATGACTTCTTCTACCAATGGCATCGCAGCGGCGAAGTCTTCAACCTCTGGCGTTACGCCGACCCGGAGATGGACAAGTTGCTGGATGAAGGTCGCGCCACTGTCGATCAGGCCGCGCGCAAAGCGATCTATGCCCAGATCCAACAAAAGCTCATCGCCGACGCCCCACTCATCCACATCATCTACCGCCAATCCGTCATGGGCAGCAGCGCCGATCTCAAGGACTTTGTGATGACCGGCCGCTATGACATGGACTTCCGCAAGGTTTGGCTGGATAGGTAGACAGGTAGACAGGTACACAGGTACACAGGTACTACCCGACGCCTTCCCTGTCTACCTGTTTCCCTGTTTCCCTGTCTACCTGTTTCCCTGTCTACCTGTTTCCCTGTTTCCCTATCTACCTATGATTCGTTACATCATCCGTCGTCTACTCGAAATGCTCATCGTCCTCTTCGGGGTGACGGTGGCGGTTTTTATTATGCTCAAGCTAACGCCCGGCGACCCGGCCACAGCAATCCTCGGTGTCCAGGCGACGCCGGCAGAGGTGGAACGCGTGCGGAAAGCGCTGGGGCTGGATCAGCCGTTGTATGTCCAGTTTGGCATCTGGTTTGCCAACCTGTTACAGGGCGATCTGGGGGTTTCCTACATCAGCAAAAAGCCAGTGTTGGAGTTGATCACCACCCGCTTTCCGGTGACGTTGGAGTTGACCATCTTCGCCATGCTGCTGGCCGTGATCTTCGGCATTCCGGCAGGGATGATCTCGGCGGCGCGGCGCTATACCCCGCTCGACTATACCATCACCAGCCTCTCGCTCTTTGGCGTCAGTATGCCGGCCTTCTGGTTTGCCATCCTGTTGATTCTGCTCTTTTCGCTCTACCTGGGGTGGTTGCCAGCCTCCGGCTATGTGCCGTGGCGACGGGGAGTCTGGCCACATATGAAATCGATGATCATGCCGGGGATCTCCCTGGGGCTGTTTCTCATGGGGTCGCTGGCGCGCTTTAGTCGAGCGTCGATGATTGAGACGTTAGTGAAGGATTATATTCGCACGGCCAATGCCAAAGGGCTGGCGCGACCGGTTGTCCTCTGGCGTCATGCGTTAAAAAATGCCTTGATTCCCACCGTGACCGTGCTGGGCATTCAATTTGGCGCGTTGCTGGGTGGGGCGATCATCACCGAGCAGGTCTTTGCCTTTCCCGGCGTCGGCACGATGTTGTTGACTGCCGTCAACCAGCGGGACTTTCCGGTGGTCCAAGGCTTGACGCTGGTAATCGCCGTGGCCTTTACCTTGACCAATCTGATGGTCGATATTCTTTATACCTGGCTAAATCCAAGAATTCGGTTGAGCTAATGACAACGACACAAGCAACAGCCAACGCCACCCTCTTGCCTCGCGCCGCCCGCCAACAGACGCCCGAATCGCTTTGGCGGCGCGCCATCCGCCGCTTTCGGCGTCATCGGCTGGCGCTGGCGGCGATGATTTTTTTAGTTTTTCTGTTCTTTAGTGCGCTCTTTCCCCAACTGATCACCAGCTTTGACCCGCTGGGCATTGTGATGGAGGAGCGCCTATTACAACCGTCGGCCCAACACTGGCTTGGCACCGACGACTTTGGTCGCGACATCTTTGCCCGCATTGTCTATGGCGCCCGGGTTTCGCTCGAAGTGGGCTTGATTGCGGTGGGGATTGCGGCGACAACCGGCATTCTCTTTGGCCTGTTGGCCGGTTTCTTTGGCGGGTGGGTCGATTCAATCATCATGCGGGTGATGGACGTGATCTTCGCCTTCCCCGCCATCCTGCTGGCCATTGCGATTGTGGCGCTGCTTGGCCCATCAACCCAAAATGTGATGATTGCCATTGGCATTATCTACATTCCCATCTTTGCCCGCATAGTCCGTGGCTCCACCCTGGAGTTGCGAGTGCAAGATTATATCGAAGCGGCGCACGCCAGCGGGGCCAAGTCCGGGCGGATTCTCTGGCGGCATATCTTCCCCGGTCTGCTGGGGCCGTTGACGGTGCAGATCAGTCTGGCGCTCGCCGATGCAATCCTGGCCGAAGCGGCGCTCTCTTTCTTGGGGCTAGGCACCCAGCCGCCAACGCCCACCTGGGGGTCCATGCTCAGTTTTGGCCGTGAGTTTATTCGCGAGGCGTGGTGGTTTTCGTTCTTTCCGGGGTTGGTCATCTTTATCACGGTTCTCAGTCTCAATCTAGTGGGAGATGGGTGGCGGGATGCCCTGGATCCGCGCTTGTAGCAGGGACACTACAGCGGATTTAACAACGGATTCAGAACAGGAACGGATTTTGTAGTCACAGCAATGTACCCTTACAGTTGTCCCACTCAGGATACCTGTAAGGGTACAAGTTTTTGGAAGCGCCAGAGGCAAATCCGTTCTTGTTCTGAATCCGTTGTTGTGGCCCCGTTTACTTCGTCGCCACAGGCAGGTAGAGGCGGAAGTTGGCGACACCCGGCTCCTGCGTTTCGGTCAGGTCAGTCGGGCCGACGAGGGTGACGGTTGACTGATCGGTGTTGTTTTCACTGACCCCTTCGATCAGGGTTGTGCCGATAACGGCGACATTGATAATCTGTGTACCGGCGGCGGCATCGGCATCAACCTGGATGGCGAAGACGACTGCGCCACTCTGTCCCGGTTGTAGATCGCCCAGCATATAGCGGCATTGGCTGCCGGCGGGGGCGCCGTTGTTGCAACTCCAACCGGTGCTGCTCTTTTGGGCGGCAAACCGTGTGTGTGCCGAGACGGTTTCGGTGATCACTACGTTGGTCGCCACTGCGTTGCCCTGGTTGCGATAGGTGAGCGTGTAGGTGACAACTGCGCCCCGTTGAATCGAAGAGGCATTGGTCATCGCCTGTTTAGTCAGGACCAGGTCGGGCAGCAGGCGGATAAAGCCGCTGTCTATCGTCGGGTTGTGTTCACCCGCTTGCAACGGCGGCACAACCACAACCGTGCCATCGCTGTCAACAGCGTCATTGCTGCCACTGTTGGTTAGTGTCGAAGCATAGCCGCTGGGGGAGGCAAAGGCGACGGTATAGACAACACCAGGCGTCAGATTGGTAAAGGTATAATGACCAGTGGCATCGGTGGTTGTCGTCGCCGTGTCGGTTGGGCCGGTCAAGGTAACAGTCACACCACTCAAGCCCGGTTCGCCCTGATCTTGCACACCATTCGGGTTCGTATCTTCCCAGACAAAATCACCCAAACTCGCCGTCGCTCGCCAGATGCCCATGTCCAGGGTGCGATCCGCGCTGCCACTGGGCAGGAAGGGGGTGGCGGCGGTGCGACCATTGGCGTCGGCATCGCTGTCGCCAGCATCGTCGCCGATGTTGCGCAGTGTCGGTTGATAACCCGCCGGTAAATTGCTAAAGACGACAAAGTAGGCGCCCGGCGGGAGATTCGTAAAGAGATATTCGCCGTTGGCGTCGGTCTGGTCGGTCAGCGGGGCGCCATTGTGCAGGACAGGTTGGTTAGTTGTAGCGTTGTAGAGCGTTGCCACAACACCGGTCACACCTGGTTCGCTTGTTGCGCTATCCTGGCGACCATCATGGTTGTTGTCATACCAAACCCGGTCGCCGACGGTGACAGGGCGGACAAAACCGGCGTCAATGGTGAGATCATCGCTGTTGCCCAACGGGACAACAACTTTGCCTTGCACAGGATCGCTGTCGGTGGCGTCGGCGCCACTGTTGGCCGTGGTGGGCGTATAGCCGGCAGGAGTGCCAAAGGCCACGGTGTAGGTGGTGTTGGGCGACAACTGCGTGAAATCGTAGAAACCGCTGGCGTTGGTGGTTGTCATGACCATCGTCCCGTTGGGCCAGGTGAGCGAAACAGTCACGCCGGGAATGCCTGGTTCGCCAAGTTCCTGTTGCCCATTGCCGTTCAAATCTTCCCAGACAAAATCACCCAACATGACGAACAAAGGAGGCGGTGGCGCCTCCACCAGGCCAGCATCGATGGTGTAATCATCGGTTGCGCCCAGGTTGACGATCACTTGCCCATTGATTGGCGCGTCGCTGTCTGTCGCATCATTGCCCTGGTTGAGAGTGGTAAAGGCCAGCCCGTCCGGCAAAGAAAAGGTGACAAGGTATTGCTGATTGGGCGCCAGGTTGGTAAAGGTGTAATAGCCGCCGTTGGTCGTTACTGTGGTTGCAGTCGAATTGTCCGGGTAGGTCAAGGTGACGGTAATACCATCGCGGCCCTGGCTGGGTGCTTCGTTTTGCATCCCGTCGCTGTTGCTGTCAAACCAGACATAGTTGCCCAGGTTGACCGTTGGCGGCGGGGGCGGTGGGTTGTAAAAGCCAAAGTCGATGCTCAGGTTGTCGGTTTCGGTCATGACCACTGTTGTCCCCAGCCGATCATGGGTTTTGTCATTGTGCAGCGTCGGGTTGCTACCATTGTTGGTCCAAACCGGTGTGTCGCTGACGCCAGCGGGTTGATTGGTCTTGACGGTATAGGTGTCATGTTCAGGGACAAGGATGATGTAGTAGCCGTTGGCATCGGTCACGCCGCTGTAGGTTGTGTTGCCATCACTGGCAACCGCTGTCACAACATGGCCGGGACCGACCGGTTTGACAACACCGGTGGCGGCGTTGCCGTCGTTGTCATCTTCCAGCCAGAGGCGATCACCCAAGGCAATGCGCTTGGCGCCAATATAGAAACCAAAGTCGATACTCAAGTTATCGGTCGTCGTGACCACAACAGTAGTGCCAAGCCGATTGTGGCTATGGTTGTCGTTGACGGTCGGGTTTTCGCCGGTAGCGATCCGCACCCAGGTATCAACCATGCCCGCCGGTAGGTCGGCGGTTACGATATAGGTGTCGTTGGCGGGAACCGTCAAGGTGTAATAGCCATTGACATCTGTCGTGGCGCTATAGACGGTGACGCCGTCGCCGGCCGTGGCGCGCACCACATGGCCGGCGCCCACTGATTGGCTAAAGCCTGGGAAGGCAAGGCCGTCATAGTCTTCTTCCAGCCAGAGCCGATTGCCCAGGATCACCCTGGGCGTTGGGACAATTGCGGTATCGTCATCAGCAGCAAAAGCCGGTAGTGGTTGGGGTAAAACCGTTGTCATCACAGCAACAGCCATGTCGGCGGCAGCGGCGGGGAGCAATGTGTGGGCGAAAGTTGTCATGGCCGACAGCGACCAGGGACTGGCTAGCACGCCGCCAATCAGCAGGGCGATCAACAGCCGTAGCCCCTGGGATAACAAAAATTTGCAAGAAGTTGATAGAAACTGCATAAGCTCACCGCTCCTCGGAAAGTAGTAGGTTCGCCCGTTGGCGATAAGCTTATTGTAGAAGGAAATCGGCGGATTCGTCCTGTCAAATGAGTAACAGAATGGCCGGGATGGGTGATGTGCTCAGTCATTTAGCCGAAAAAGCTCTCTTTCGAGGAAGATTTCTGTAATCATTTTGTAAACCAAACTCGAACCATTTTTCGTTTTTTACGAAAATTGATTATCCTACTCATATCGGTTAAAATAAATAAGTAATCCGTAGATAAGTCTTCGTTCTACTATGCAGTTCAAGTATTCCACACACATTGGCGCCATTGAAGGGTGTCCGCCAGCCGATTATCACAGTATAGAAATGACTGTCTACCGATGGGTTCATCAAGAGATGAGGCACCCTAACGATTTTCTGGTAGTCGCCATGATCAACCCTCGTCGTGTGAACGATCCGGCCATTGACCTAAGCAGCAAGTGTAAGGGGTTTGGTTTATCTTTTTATGACTCACGGCAAAATGCACAGAAGCAGTATCGTGCCAGGATTGCAGCGCATCGTCGTCTCGTCGAAAGCATTGGCGAGTATGTTGCTGAAGGGAAGGTAACGAAGAGTGATGGTGTCATTTCTCCTGTAGATAAGCGTAGTGGGCATCTTACTTTTCATGAATATGCCGGCGTCGATCTAAAAGAGAAATTTGTGATTGTGGGGCGAGCTGATGGCAATGAATAAAATTACTGGTAAAAAAGTAGCGAAGTTACCTTATCCTGATAGCCATAAGGTGGCGGATCTTACCTATTTTGATGGCCCGCTTTTATCACTGTTCCGTGATAGCGAGAATCGTGGCTATCTATACTATTGGTGTGATGCGGATGAAACATACAATCGCTGGTTGGTGCTGCCTATTACGGATCTGCAACTTGCCAGGTACATCAAGCAAACACTGCCCTTAGATGAGATTCTGATCCATCCTGTTGGTGGCGAGTTATATGTCGTAGATATTGACGGCCAGGGTAAACACAGTTCTGTTTTGTTGACACACCCCGAACAGTTGCCAGTTGACTATTTTCCACAGAAACACACTTTTTTTGACCCAACCACGACAATCTTTTACGAGCAGAATACCATCACCGATGTGATTTCATTGTTGTTGGATGAAGTCCATACATTGCGGCAGGCAAAACCAGAGTATCCCCAATACGAGCAACGCCAGTTATCGACTTCACCGGCTCAGATTTCAGCCGATGATTGACCGTACTCTTCCACCTGCACCCAACTACCGCCCCACTCATCCAGCATCCAGCGACCAGTCAATACGAGGGGCGTCCACGGCCGGGGGGTGGGCAGCTTGCCGGCGGGGATGGCAACCATGTAGGTTGTACCATCACTAATAAAAAAGCCTTTGCCGCCGGTCCAGCCGGGGAGGCGGGTGACGGCTAGACGCAGCCGGCGACCGGGTTGGGCGGCAGCCTGCGCCAGCGTACTACAGCCTTTGGCAGACTTCCCCATGATCGCCACCGGATGAACGCTCACCGGTTGGCCCAACACCTGACGTTCCCATTGCAGCCGTTGGGCGTCCGTTTCCGGGGTGATGGTTGGTTCGTCAAAGACAAAGGCCATTTGCCAGACATTATCGCCGTTCTGTTTCTCCTGGGCAGCGGACAGAAGGGCGGCGCGGCTTTCACCCAAGCCATCCAGCGCACCACATTGGATCAGGTGGGTTAGCTCTTTGTGCTGCAACTCAACGCGCGTGCGCAAATCAGCCAGGCTGGCAAAAGGGCGCATTTTACGTTGCGTCAGGATGGTGGCAACGGTACGGCGGCGCAGGCTGCGCACCTGACTTAGCCCCATCCAGAGCAGCGGGGCATCGCCTTCCTCGCCCACCAGCGCCAGCGAAAAGTGACGCCGGCTGTGGTTGATGTGGGGCGGTCGCACCGCAATGCCCAGCCGTTGCGCTTCGGCAATGTAGATGGCCGGGTGGTGAAAACCACCATAGTTTGCCAGCCGCGCCGTCAGAAAAGCGGCTGGGTAATGTGCCTTGAGCCAGGCGGAACGGTAGCTGACATCAGCATACGCAGTGGCGTGGCCTTGGTTGAAGCCATAGCCGGCAAAGGCGCGCACCTGTTCCCAGAGTGTGGTTGCCTGTTCTTCCGTTAGCGCAGGGCCGGGACGTTGGCAGCCTTCAATAAAACGGTTGCGCATCCGCTCCATCGCTTCCGGTTGGAATTTGCTCATGCCCTTGCGTAGCGAGTCAGCTTCCAACCAACTCAAACCGGCCAGTTCATGGGCGACGCGCAAGACCTGTTCTTGAAAGATCAGCACCCCTTTGGTGGCGCCCAGGATCGGCTCCAGCGCCGGGTGGAGATAGCTGACAGTCTCTTCCCCCCGGTAACGCCGGACAAAGCTGGTCGCCATGCCACCGGTGGCCGGCCCTGGCTTAAAAAAGGCGTTGGCAATGGCGAGATCATGAACCGTGGCGGCTTTGAGTTGACGCAGGGTGCGCCGGGCGCCGGTCGATTCGCACTGAAAGACGCCGATGGTGTCGCCTTGGGCCAACATCGTGGCCGTTAGCGGGTCATCCAGGGGAATGTCATCTAGGCGGAAGTCGGGATCGTTATGGTGGCGCACCAGTTTGGTCGTCTCGGCCAACACGGTGAGGGCGCGAATACCCAGCAGATCGACCTTGGGCAGGCCAATCGCCTCAACCTCGCCGTGGTCAAACTGGGTGATCAGCAGTCCCTTGGGCGTCCACTGCACCGGCGCCACATCGGTGAGCGGCCCCGGCGTCACGACTAGGCCACCGGGGTGGACGCTCAGGTGGTGGGGTTGACCGATGATGGCGTAGGCGGCGGTGACAATGTCGCGATGACGGGGGTCCGTCACCTTTTCCAGAATAGCGTCCAACCCACTATTGACACGGCGGCGCGGGTCAGGATGCCAACTGTCGGGCAGCAGCTTCACGAGTGTTTTGGCTTCTTCCTCGCTCAAGCCATAGGCTTTGGCCGTTTCACCCACCGCCGAACGAGGCCGCATGGTGCTGACCGTTGCCACCATCGCCACGCGGTCTTCACCATAGGTGCGGCGCACATAGTCAATCACTTCGTCGCGGCGCACGCTGCAAAAGTCCAGGTCGATGTCGGGTGGGCTGGTGCGCTCCGGGTTGAGAAAGCGTTCAAAGAGCAGTTCATGCTCGATCGGGTCAACCGTGGTGATGCCGACGCAATAGGCGACCAGTGAATTGGCGACACTGCCCCGTGTGCTGACCGGGATGCTCTGTTCCCGCGCATAGCGCACCAGATCGGCGACCAACAGAAAGAGCGGGGCGTAGCCAGCATTGATGATGACCGTTAACTCTTGTTGTAATCGCCCATTGATTAGTGGATCGACGGGGTTACGATACCGTTGTTGCAACCCCTCGGCAGCCAGTGCAGTCAGATGGTCATTCGGTGTCACCCCAGCGGGCAATTTTAACACCGGCCAAATCGGACGACCATCAGGCAGGGCCGGTTCACATTGCTCGGCAATCGTCTGGGTGGTTTTCAACGCATCAGGAAAGGCCGCAAAGCGTTCGGCCAGTGCATCGAGACTGAGCCAATGCAAATCGATGGCCGGATCGTCGCCATCGGGCAGGGCGGTTGCGGGTACTTCCTCTAGACGACAGTTATGATCAATGGCCGCCAACAAACGCAATCGGGGACGCTCGGCTGGTTCCAGACAATAGACCGGCTGGACGGCAACGGTGGGCAAACCAAAGCGCCGTCCCAACGTACTCACCTGGCGAGCGATCGCTTGGTCTGCTGGTGTATGCAATTCCAGCGCCAGGTAAAGTTGTTCCTCAAAGAGGCCAGCCAGCCGTCCCAGGTAGATGTTGGCGGCCTGACTCTGTTCCACCCGCAGCCAGCTTTCTAACCGGCTGCGCCGTCCGCCGGCAATGCATAGCAGCCCCGCCCGCTGTTCTTTGAGAGTTTCCCAAGCCAACCCTGCTTTCACCAACGTCTCGCGGTCAGGTTGGGATTGGAGTGCCGAAGAGAGGCGGCAGAGGGAACGGTAGCCAGTCGGCCCGGTCGCCAGCAGGACCAGTTGGTCGGGCATGGGGTCATCGTCGGGTAAGGCGGGTGGACGCACGGTCAAGACCATCCCCAGGATCGGCTGGATGGCCGCCCGGCGACAGGCTTGGCTAAAGGCCACCGCACCATAGAGGGCGTTGGTGTCGGTGAGCGACAGATGAGTCATCCCCTCTTTGGCAGCGCGTTGGGTTAAGGCGCGCACCGAGGCGGTCGCGCCGAGGAGGGTGTAGGTGGAGTGGACGTGGAGATGGGTGACAGGCTGCACAGGTTATCGTACTTCTGTTGCAGAATAGGTGTATAAAAAGCCATGCAGCAATAACCTACAAGAGTTTGTTGTCTTTCATACACCATTTCCATTCTTTTCTTGATGGCTTGTTGAAGTCGATACCTGTGCTTTTGACAACATCTCAAAAAGCTTGTTCCGGCTGTCAGGGTTCATTTCAGCCAATAGTAGCTCTAAACCTTTTCTTTTTAGCAAATCTTCCAGTTCCACTTTTACCAAGCGCAGTCGATCTTCAGCACTCATATCTGCAAGAATTTCTTTGGGGTTGAGCATAGAGATCAACTCTCTTTGTTTTTCAGCGTTCATCCTTTTCAGCAAGTCCTCAGGCTTGAGAAAAGGAATGAGTTCCGGGCCAATATCTTCGGCCATAAACTGCAAATCTTTCCGTGAAATCGATGTTGAAATACCAGCCATCGTTAATACCTCCCTAGTCATCTGGGGTCGAAGTTCATACGCATACCGCAAATAATGCATATTACCGTCAGCGATCAGTTTTTCAAGAAACTGCCGAAACTTGCGGTCACTCGATGCAAACAAAAGCAAGGCATAGTGCTTGGGTACGATTGGCAACTCGTTAATGACAATCAAATAGACTGGGGGGTGCGCTGCATTTTTGTAATAGCCGGCTTCCTGGCGACGGAACGGCTGAAAGGCTTTGGCATGGGTCAACACCGTCCTCGGCTTGCCGGCGCAAATGATCGTCACCGTCATTTCCTGGAGCAACACATCCTGCTCACCCAAATAAAGTTGTGTACGCCCATTGATCAGGTGACAACCGGCAACGGTTAACGGGTCTTCACGCCCTTTGAACTCTACTTGATTATACTTCAAAAAATAGAAAAACGGTGTTGCCGTGCGTACACGTTGTAATTCTTCCTCGGTCGCTAAGGTGACGAGCGCATCAATGGTACGAGGTAGGCGGCTGACCTCAACTTCGGTTTGCAACGTTTTGGTAAAGGGCGTTAGTTCTTCGGTCAAGACCTGCTTGAAAATCGGATCAACCTGACGCCGCGCTTCCTGGCTTTGCTCAGACATCCATAACTTCCTTTGTTGTGGCAACTGTACCACGTTCTCTGCCATGCGTCAATTACCAGGCGAGTCTTCAACTTGCCGAAATGACCGCGGCAGCTTTATCATAAACAGTGCTATGGGGAAAGTTCGTCTAGATGGGTTTGTCGTTGACGGTTGCACTTAAGAGAGGTCTGGTTTAGGGTGGTTGGCGGCGGTTTGCAACTTTTGTTTGGCGCGTGCTTTGTCGATCAGAGCCTTCAACTGGTCAACGGTTAGTTGGGCAAAGTTGACTTGCTTTTTCAGCGCGTCGATTTCTGTACGCATGGCGGCTTGATCGGCGTATAGCTTGCCAATATGTTGCAAACTGTGGCCCATCTCGACTGTGATGGGGCCATGTGCGTAGTCGGAGAGAACTTTGTCATAGTCATACGTACTCAAGGATGAACCACCTTTAGTTACAAGATCGCCCAGTGTTCGCCAAATGCGAACAATTGCCCAAAGTGTATCATAGGCAGTAATGGTTGTCAAGGGCCAATTTTAAGTTTTTGAGGGTTTGTCTATGCCCATGTTCGGAGAAAAATTACGAACCTTACGCGAGCGCCGCGGTCTGAGCCTGCGTCAATTAGCCGCCATGCTCGACATCCATGCCCATAGCTTTATCAGCGAGATTGAAACAGGCAAGAAAAAGCCCTCCTTAGAACTTGTCATCAAGGTAGCCGATCTGTTTCAAGTGCCGCTGGAACCGTTGGCAAGAGATGAACTTGAGTTGAATAGCGAAGCCACTCCGACGCAAAAAACGTCCGACAATTGAGTGCGGACGCTTTTTGCGCCATCATGCCAATTTGAGGAATGCAAGTTGAAGCGAATTGGGGAAAAGGTGCGGCTGTTGCGCCAACAACGCCAGCTTAGTATGAAACAACTGGCCGATCAGGTGCAGACCAGCGATACACAAATCAGCCGGGTTGAAAATGGACAAAGAAAACCCTCAGCGGCGTTAGTTTTTCAACTGGCGACATTCTTTGACGTTCCCATTGAACGGCTAATGCGTGACGATCTTGAACTAGAGGGGTAGTGGAGCGCGAATACCACTTTCAGGCGTTTCGGTGGCTGCGAGCGACCACTTTGTTAACGAAACAGCGTCCCAGCGGGCCGAAAACGTTGATAATGCGTGGAGATCAGCCCGGTCAGCACCACGCAATGTTCGGTGCAGCCTGCCGTTTTCTGAGAAGTGTTGCTTTTGTTCTATCTTTGACAACAAGCAGTAGCTCTAATGAAATTTAAGAATCAAAATCGGTAATCAAGGTGTGCGAATGGCCTGAGCGAGCTTGCCGGAGCCAAGTAAACCAGTATAGCGCAAGAGCGCATGAGAACCGGTGGCAAATTGATCCAAGAAGCCATTGACGCGTTTACGCAAGAGCGGCCAATCACCGGCGCAACGATGAAGCGTGAGAATATCGTGCCGCAGCCAACGCCAAAGCTTTTCAATCGGATTGAGCCAAGGCGAATAAGTCGGCAACCAAACCGGTTGGATCGTAGGCAGTTTAGCTAGCGCAGAGGAGACATCCTCATGTTTATGAATACTCCAGTTATCTTGTGCGACAAAGATGCGTTCCGCCCAAGAATAGGTGGTCACAATTTGCTCATACATGGCAATGACTTTGGCGCGTCCGACGATGTAGCCATCCAAATAGTCGACTTGACCAGTGAGGGCATTCAGCACGCCAATCAGCCGCCACTGCGCCTGTTTGCTGTGTTGGCGGTCCGTTTGCGGGGCTGTGGCTGGTGCGGCTTCGCCCCAAACTTCACCGGGTTCCGGCCAGCGGTAATAGCCCATCTGATCCATAAACAAGAAGACCGTCTGCTCCGGTGCCTGGGCCGTTTGGCG
>JAPKMW010000105.1 GCA_026645575.1 Caldilineaceae bacterium | reverse complement strand
AGAATACGCGTTAGCCGCAGCTTCGTGTACCCACCTCCCGGAGGTCTTTGGCGGGTATACCCACGAAACGTCGAATTCACGTTACTACACTAATCATTTGGGCGCCTCCACGCGATCTCCCAATCAGCTACCTATTATACCATAGATGGCTGATTGTTATGTAGTTGGCTGCGTCACAAAGACCTTCTCCAACCCAGACGTATCCAATGTCGGCGTATTTTCCTGATAGAGATAACAACTGACCACCCGTCGCGCTTCAGTTTGATAGAGCGGCGGCTGTTGACTTTGACATTGCGCCATGACATGGGGACAGCGATTGGCAAACTTACATCCCTGGAAATCGGCGGACGGTTTGGTGGGGGGTGGCGTGTTGTCGCGATGCCACATGCGTTCCGGCACGGCCAGCGGAATCGAGTTCATGAGCAACTGGGTGTAGGGGTGTTGCGGCGCCTGCACGACCCGACTGACATCGCCCGCCTCGCTGACAGCGCCGTGGTAGAGGACGATCATGTTGTGGCTGATCTGGAAGCCGGTTGCCAGATCGTGGGTGATGTAGATGATCGAGATGCCGAACTTCTGGTTGAGTTCTTGCAGGTTGCCCAGAATGGTGGCGCGCAACGACGCATCGACCATCGAAACCGGCTCGTCGGCAATGATTAGCTTGGGCTTGAGCAGCAGAGCGCGCGCCACCATGATGCGCTGGCGTTGCCCGCCGCTCATCTGGTGGGGATAGCGCCCCAGCGTCTCCTCGGCGCGCAGACCGACAGTTTCCAACACATTCTCGATCAACTTACGCGCTTCCTTGCGCGAACTCGCCAACTTGAATTTGGCAATCGGCTTGGTCAGCACATGATCGACTTTATAGAAAGGGTTGTAGACGCCATACGGGTCTTGGAAGACAAATTGCACATCATGCAAGAACTGGCGGCGCTCGCTTTTGCTCATAGCGTGGACATTGCGACCGCGGAACAGTACTTCCCCCGTACTCGGCGTTTCCAGCCCAAGCAGCAGACGCGCCAAAGTCGTCTTGCCGCTGCCGCTTTCGCCCACCACAGCCGTAATTAGCGGCGGCGCTTCGTTGATGGTCATGGAAAAGTTTTCGAGGGCAATCGTGCGTTTTTTATCAAATAAACCGCCGCCAAAAATTTTGGAGACGTTGCGAAATTCGATTAAAGGCGTCATGTAACATTCCTCAAGCGGATTGGTTCATGCTGTGACTTAGTGGGTAGGGGTTGTCTGCTTTGGTCGATAATCAGTCACCGACTTGCTGTCGTCTAACAAATGACAAGCAGCCCAGCGCCAGGGCGCCGCTTCGATCAACGCTGGGGTTTCGAGCGTACAGCGGTCAAAGGCATGGGGACAGCGCGGATGGAAGGCGCACCCTCTCGGCAGGTTGAGCAGTTGAGGAGCCAGGCCGGGAATGCCTTTGAGCGGCTTCTTTTCGGTAGCCGAAGGCAAGCTGTCGATCAACAGACGGGTATAGGGATGCTTGGGATCAACCAGCGTTTTGTTGATCGCGCCGATTTCCGCCATTTGGCCGGCGTACATTACCCCCAGGCGATCCACTGTCTGCGCCATGAGGCCCATATCGTGGCCGATCATAATGATCGAAGCGCCCAGGTCAGATTGTACATCTTGTAGGGTTTCGATGATGAGCTTTTGCACCACTACATCCAGCGCACTGGTCGGCTCGTCAGCGATGATGATCTTAGGTTTCATGCTGATGGCAATCGCCATCGCCACGCGCTGTTTCATGCCGCCGCTCAACTCGTGGGCGTACATGTTGGCGACCTCGCCACGGAGGCCAACCCGTTCCAAAAGGCTTTCCACATGCAGGTCGGCTTCTTTGCGGCTCATGACCACGCCATGATCGCGCAGCCCATCCAAAATCTGTTCGCGAATACGGATCACGGGATTGAGCGAGTTCATGGCGCCTTGGGGCATCAGGGCAATCTCGGCCAGACGCACCTTTTTGTACGACTCCTCCGGTAAGCCGGCCAGATTGCGCCCGTTAAGGAGAATCTCACCGCCTGCGACCCGCCCCGGTGAGCGGATCAGACCGCAGAGCGCCATACCCAAAGTGGTTTTGCCGGAGCCGGATTCACCAACCAGCCCCAAAATCTCCCCTTTGTTGAGGTCGAAGCTGACATTGTTGACGGCTTTGACTGGCCCGCGCGGGGTTTCATAGCGGACTTCTAGATTACGAACTTGTAACACCACTTCACTCATAAACCGCGCCTCGCTCGTGGGTTGGCGATTTCATCCAGCCCCATCGCCAACATGTAAAGTCCATTAAAGAGAATCGAAATGATCAGAATCGGTGGCGCCCACCACCACCACCAGCGGTTGATGACTGCGCCGTTGAGCAGCGCCCAGTAGATGGTCATGCCCAGCGTTGGCGAATCGAGTGGGCCAAGCCCCAGCGCTTCCAGCCCAATGGAGGCAAGGATGGCCGACGAGACAGCGCCCACCAGCGAAGCAGCCAGATAGGGCAAGAGGTTGGGCATCAATTCAAGAAAGATGATCTCGATGCCGCTCATACCTGTTAGCCGCGCCACCTCGACAAAGGGGCGTTGTTTCAAGGTCAACACCTGCGAGCGGATCACACGCGCCGGGTAGAGCCAGGCCAACACAGCGACAATGAGCGCCATACTATTAATGTTGAGCCGTCCACTATAGGCAATGGCAAGGATGATCAGCACCATCAGCCCTGGCACCGTGAGACCGATATCAACTACGCCCCGGATAATCGTATCAATCCAGCCGCCATAATAGGCGGAGACAAAGCCAAGGAAGGTGCCAATCGCCAACCCGATTAAGCCGGCCAACAAACCAATGCGCAGGGTAAGTGGAATGCCGGCGACAATGGTGGCAAAGAGATCACGCCCCAACTTGTCAGTGCCAAAGGGATAGTCGGCGGATGGCGGCAGCAAGGGACGGGCGGCCAGTGGTTGGGCATCTTCCGGGTCGGTGAGATAAGAGCCGATCACTGTAAAGAGGAGGAGCGCGACTAAGAGCGTCAAACCGGCCACCAACGCCGGGTTACGCCGCAAAAAGCGCCCTATATCGCCCATACGCTCAGACAAGCCACCAACGGCGGCGGTGGGCGGGGCTGGTATCGTTTTTTCTACCATTGTACTCATAAGCTTTTTGGTTCCAGGTTGCAAGTGGTAGGTGGTAGGTGGCAATTGGTAGGATGCACCCTGCCACCTGCTACCTGCCACTTGTTATACTGATCATCTTTCATATGAAATACGCGGATCTAATATCGGGTAGATGACATCAAGCAGCAAGGTGGCGAGACCGACGGTCGCAATCAAGAAGAAAACAATGCCTTGCACGACAAAATAGTCGCTCTCGCGAATGGCGCGAAAGAGAACCGAACCAATGCCTGGATATTGAAAGACCCATTCAACCAACACTGCGCCCGAAATCAACTGACCGAGAAGCAGGGCCAACCCCGTTACCTGGGGCAGGATGGCGTTGCGCACAGCATAGCGAAAAAAGAGGGTGCGCTCGCTCAACCCCTTGGCGTCGGCAAAGACCATGTAATCTTCGCCCTGCGTCGTTACCATCATGGCGCGCATTCCCAACGCCCAGCCGCCCATCTGCGCCAACATGATCGAGAGCGCCGGCAAAATGGCATGATAGGCGATATTCAGTGCAAAACTCCAGCTCAAGCTGGGAATGGTGCCCCGCTCGTAACCGCCGCCAGAAGGGAAGATTTTGATGGCAAAGGCCAACGCATAGAGCAACAACAACCCCAATAAAAAGTAAGGAACGGCGTTGAGGGAAAGCAACGGGCCTAAGAGCCATTGCAGGCTACGGGGTGCGCGCGGCCAGCCAAACAGCGCACCCAGCAAGGTGCCAACCGAAAACGAGAGCAAAAAGGTAATCCCCAACAAGCCCACCGTCCAGGGCAGGGCATCGAAGATCATATCAAGGACGCGGTTGGGGTAGTGGGCAATCGAGTAATTAAAATCACCACGCAAAATATCGCCCATATAAGCGAGATATTGCACATGGAAGGGACGATCCAGCCCAAACTTCAATTCGTAGGTCTTGATAATCTCTTCCAAACCACTCTGCGTCTTCCCACCAAGCAACGCCTCGCGCATCAACTTTTCGCGAATCGGGTCTTGACCGGTGAGCCTGGGCAACAGAAAGTTGACCGATGCCGCCACCCAAATAATGATGAGGAAAAAGCCGATGCGGCGGAGTAGATAGTTGAGTCGCAAGTGTCACCTCGATCCATGACAAGGTGACAAGGTGACAAGGTGACAAAATGACAAGATGACAAGATGACAAGATGAATTGCTATTTTATCTTGTCATCCGGTCATCCGGTCATCCGGTCATCCGGTCATCTTGTCAGGTATTACTTTTCCACAGCCTTCAAGTTCCACAGCACCATCTCAAAGGTCAAGTGCCAGGACGCACCGTTGACATACGGATTTTCGTCCGTCGGCCAGTTGGTCCAGTAGGTTTCATTGTAGGGGATGCGGTGATAGAGTTCGGTCAAAGGAATGTCCGGCAGGTTGGGCAGCCAGATTGCCATTGCATCGACAAAGAGCTTTTCGAGCGTCTCATAGTCGTCGGTTGGCGTGACATAGATCTGATCGACAACCGCATCGTAGTCCGGGTTACTCCAACGCGATTGGTTGGCCTGATGGTTGCCTGGAATCGCCTTGCTGGAGCCTTGGTAGAGACGCAGGGTGAAGTACGGATCGTTCACACTGCCGCCATGACCGAAGAAGGCCGCTTGATAGTCGCCTTGGGTGAAGCGGTCAAAAATATCAGGCGAATCGACCGGGATAATCTCGATGCCCTGTTCTTTCAACTGTTGCACCACCACCAACCCCATGCTGCTTAGGAAGGCGGGCACAAAGACCTCAAACTTGAGTTGTGCGCCGGTCGCATCAACCCATAGCCCCTCGCCATTCTTGGTATAGCCGAGCTTTTCCAGTAGCGCAGCACCTTTTTCCGGGTTAAACTCGGAGGTATTGTATTGCTCCAACAGTTCCCCAGCGGCATCGAAATAGCGCATCAAGGGCGGGTAGGGCGGCATGGGCAACTTCGAGACGGTGTTGGCGCCTTGCCAGCCAATATCGACCACCTGCTCACGGTCGATAAAGTAACTGATCGCCCAACGGAAATCGGCATTGTCAAAGGGCGCTTTCTCGGTATTGACATACATAGAGATCGGCCACCAGTCGAGATAGCCATAGGGCGCCTCGCGACCAGAGTGGGTGATGATCTTCTCATTCTGCTCGAACATGGTCGGGAAGGTGGCGGGATCCATGGTGAAGGCCATGTCGATCTCGTTGGTGATCATGGCTTGTGCGGCCTGTTGCTCTTGCGAGTTGGGCAGTTGCACAATGCGCTGCATCTCTGGCATCGGGGCTAAGCCTTGTTCGGCGGCCCACCAGGTGTCGCGGCGTTCATAGATCTTTTGCTCTGGCGAAGAGAAGACCACTTTGAAAGGTCCAGTTGTTACCGGCCAGCCCTTTTCAATGTCAAAAGCTTTGAAGTTCGACCAATCCTGCCCTTCAAAGATATGTTTGGGCACAATATAGACGCCAATGTCAAACTTATAGCTGACCAGATTGAAGAAGCGGGGTGCGGGAATCTTGAACTTCACCAGCACCGTGTTCTCATCGACGGCCTCGGCGCTTTCGACTACCTGCTGCACATCAAAGCCCCAGCGTACCGCCGGGCCAATTTTGGCAAGTTCGTTGAAGGTAAAGGCGACATCGGCGGCGCTAAAGGGTTGCCCATCGCTCCAGGTAATGCCCTGGCGAGTGACGATGGTCAATTCGGTGCTGTCTTCATTGTACTCATAGCTCTCGGCCAGCCACATGACCTCTTCGTCGGCAAAGGCGCTGTAGAAAGCCAGCGGTTCGTACATAATGTTGGGGCCAGTTTGGTGATTAGCGCCGATGGCATAAGGATTCCACAATTCGTAATCGATGTGTTGCCCTTCGCGGCCACCCAACATCAAGCGGAAGGTGCGGTTGCGCGGCACTTCCGCCAAGCCTTCGGGTGCGGCCTCTGCCGGTGCGGCATCGGCGGCTGGCGCCGCTGCTTCTCCACCGCCAGTTGGCGCGGCCGGTGCGCCGCCACAAGCTGCGATCAGCAAGGACAGCAGCAAGAGCAACGTCAGGCCGAGCGGTTGCGTTCTTCGCGAACTCTTCAACGTCATACCATGCACTCCTTTGGTAGTGGGTTATCAACTGAACGCTGGGCAACGGCGGTTGCTCTGGTGATTTTTTGCCGATAAGCCCTTGCGCTTGCATGACAACCGGGTTTGGGAAAAAATGAAATGGTAAGGGGTAATTCAATTGCATTTGTGGTGCGAACCCATTGTACCTGAGACCTTTTTATTGCGCAAACTGGATTTTCGCGTGGGGCAATTGGCGTTCGTGCTGGCTTATTTCAATTTGGTGGCGTGGGTACTCTACAGTAGAATCAAGCTAGCGAATTCTCACTGCGAATCAGAGGATTCACGAATCACATCCTTATAATTCGCGAATCCTCTGATTCGCAGTGAGATGGGCAGGAAACCACAACCCTAGCCAAATTGAGTCAACAACAGGCAACGACTAGAAAGAACACCGTATGCGTCTTGGTGCGCCTCTCTTCCAAACATACAACGATCCCCAAAGCTGGGCGGCGGCTGTCCAAGCCAAAGGGTATCAGGCCGCCTATTGTCCGGTGAAAGCCGATGCTGATCTTGGCCTGATTGCCGCTTATCGCCAAGCTGCGCAAGCCGCCGGCATTGTGATTGCCGAAGTCGGGGCGTGGAGTAATCCGCTCAGCCCCGACCCGGCGACGCGGGCGGCGGCGCTTGACAAATGTAAAGCCGCTCTCGTATTAGCCGAGCGCATTGGCGCGCGTTGTTGTGTCAATATTGTCGGCTCGCGCGGCGAAAAGTGGGATGGCCCCCACCCCGCTGACCTGACGGAAGAGACCTTTGCCATGATCGTGGCGACCACACGCGAGATTATCGACGCCGTGCAACCGCGCGAAACCGTCTACGCGCTGGAGACCATGCCGTGGATGTATCCCGATTCGGTTGAAAGCTACCAACGCCTACTGCAAGCCATTGACCGCCCCGGCTGCGGCGTCCACTTTGACCCGGTCAATCTAATCAACAGCCCGCAGCGCTATTTCCGCAACGGCGATTTGATTCGCGCTGCTATTGCCGCCCTAGGGCCGCAAATGCGCAGCGTTCATATCAAAGATATTCAACTGGCGAACCGCTTGACGGTTCATCTGGATGAGGCGCGACCAGGAACGGGCGGCTTGGATCTACACACCCTCTTGCGTGAATTGAACCGCCTGGAGCCGACCCTCCCCATCATGTTGGAACATTTACCAAATGAAACTGAATATGATTTGGCCGCGGCCCATGTGCGCGCCGTCGCCCAAGAAGAAGGAATTCTGCTATGAGCAACGCGATCTATGCCATCACCTTTACGGCGCGTGAACAAGCCGAACTGCTGCCTGTCTCCGATGAGTCGCGGGAGCCAGGCCCCAATGAAATCGCCGGTCGTTCGCTGGTGACGTTGGCCAGCCCCGGCACCGAACTCAACGGCGCCTATATCGGACAACAGTTTCCGCGTCAGCCTGGGTATGCGGCGATTTTTGCCGTGGAGCGGGTTGGCGCAGAGGTAGACGGGGTGAAGGTGGGCGACCTGCGCTTTTGTATGGGCCGCCATCGCTCCTATCAGCGTTTTCCGGTGACGGAAACCGTGGCCGTACCCACGGGTTTGGCGCCAGAGTGGGCAGTTTTCACCCGGTTGATGGGCGTCACAATGGCGACCCTATCAACCACCGTTGCTCGTCCACCGGCGCTAGTGATGGTAACGGGGCTGGGGCCGGTCGGCAACCTGGGGGCGCAAATTTTTCAGTCCTGCGGCTATCGCGTGCTAGCAATCGATCCCGACCCGACGCGGCAGGAGTTGGCGCACCATGTCGGTTTGAATCGGGTCTATGCCGGCGTGCCCAAAGAAGACCCAACTGTGACTGGGCAGGTAGCGCTCCAGTTGGAATGTTCCGGCCATGAGCAAGCGGCGGTTGATGGCTGTCACGTCTTGCAAAAGTATGGCGAACTGAGCCAGATCGGCGCCCCCTGGTCGCAGCGCAACAACGCCACCGCCCATGAACTGTTACGGCTGATCTTCTTCAACTATCTCACCGTGCGCAGCGGCTGGGAGTGGCAACTGCCCAATCACCCAACGACCTTCCGCCGCGGCAGCATCTTTGAAAATTATGAGGCTGGTCTCCAATGGTTGCATGAAGGGCGGGTCAAGGTGGATGGGCTTTATGAGTTGATGGATCCACAGCAAGCCCAAGGCGCCTATCAGGATATTCTCCATCGCCGCCTCACCGTGCTGGCCCCGATGTTCGATTGGCGCCGTTTCAATTTATGATCCAACTCATCAACCTGCACGAGGAAACGCACATCGGTCCGTGAGAAAATTCACTCCCGCAAGCGTTGATTGGCCAGTATCATGACAACATGAAACTGGCCTTTTTATTGCCACCAGGTTTATGACAAGATGCTTGTCATTCGCACGAAAAGAAAGGGAACTGTCATGATAATTCAGTCGATTGCCCTCTCCATCTTTGAACTGCCCGGCAATACGGCTACCTTTGATCTGGTGGAAGAGGAACAGGGCGCTTATCGCCGCTGGCTGCCCACACGCCAACAGCGTACGCAAGAGGCGATCCATGTTCTCCATGTCCGCACTGACGAAGGGGTAGAGGGAATCTGCACCGTCGGCGACGCCCGCTATACGACGATGCGCAAAGAAGAATTGGGGCAATTGCGCCTACTCACCATTGGCGCAGACCCGCTGGATCGCGAACGGCTCAACGCCAAGCTCAATGTTGCCACGCGCACCATGTTTAGTCGCCCCGGCTGGTTTGGCGCCTTTGACAACTGTCTCTGGGATATTGCCGGCAAGGTGGCCGGGTTGCCGGTCTATGCGCTGTTGGGCCGCGCGCGTAACAGTTGCCCGGCCTACTATAACTTTGGTGGCGCCACCATTGAAGCCGCTATCGAAGATACGCAGGCAGCCGTAGCCGCTGGTTTTCCGGCGGTGAAAGATCACTTTCGTGGGCGCGCCGGGGAGAATATCGCTGGGTTTCAGGCGATTCGCCACGCTGTCGGCGACGGGATCGATCTGCTCCATGACGCTGCGCTTTGTCATTACACTTGGCAAGAGGCGTTGCGCGTAGGGCGGGCGCTGGAGGAACTGGGCTATGGGTGGTTTGAAGAGCCGCTGGCCGATTGCGAACAGGGGCAGTTGCAGCAACTGTGCGCGACATTGGATATTCCGATTCTGGCGCCCGAAACGCTCATGCACGACCTGCAATTGAGCGCCCGCTGGCTGATTAGCGGCGCCACCGACGATTTACGCGCCAATGCTCGTCACGGCGTCACCCAGACACTCAAACTGGCGCACCTGGCCGAATTGCATGGACAGCGGATCGAGCTGAATGGTCCCGGCGGCTTGTTTGGCCTGGTTCATGCCCATCTCGTCTGCGCCATCCAGAATACAAGCTATTACGAATATTTCCCCGGCGGCAGTCGTGATGAACGAGGCAAAGAAATCGGCCTGCTCAACCCGCCCGTGCCCCAGCAGGGCCGGATCACACCACCCAACGAACCAGGTTGGGGTGCGGTTTGGGATTGGGACTATTTCGCCCGTGTGCGGGTCGGCCTGTGGTGAGACGCTATCGACAAGTCAATCAAAAAGGGGGGTCGAGTGGTAATTGTAATGTTCGCGCTTATGCAGCGGGCGCCGTAGAGCTATACTGGGTAGTGGTTTCATCAAAAACCTGGCATCCCTTGCCGACGCGTTTGCAACTTCATGGCGAGTTGTTCGTAGTGTAGCATGGCGTTCGGCGGATCCCTTGCGCAATTGGAACAACCCATTGCAGGATGATGGATCAGCACTGTTGTTGAAAAGAGCAAAGCAGACGAACCATGCAGATGAATGCCAGATCGCAGTACGCCCCCGCTTCGTCGCCCACAAGTCCCACGGCGCGCTATAGCCGGCGCGCTTTTTTGCGTTTTGGCGTCCTATTGACGGCAGGCTTGGCAATGAACGCTTGCGCCGCCGCCGACCAGCCGTTTGTACCGGGAAGCAATAGCGCTGGCGTGGGGTTGGCGGTAACGAGGCAAGATCCGCTGGTGCGCGAAGAGATGCAACTAGTCTACCAGGACTGGCGCACCGACTGGTTCCCCGATCTGGTCGAAGAGATGCTGGCGCAGTTCCACGAAACCCACCCCGATATTCGCGTCTTTTTCACCCCTGACCCCGAACAACTGCCAGAGACCATGTTAGCCGAGATGGCTGCCGGCACGGCGCCGGATGTCTTTTGGGGCGGCTCCACCTTTTTCCCGACCTGGGCGCAACAAGGCCAGATGCTGGATCTACGTCCCTACGTCGCCATGGATCTCGACGACGCCACCATTGCGGAGTGGGATCCAGCCCAGTATCGCGCCTTTTTCTTGCGCGATGGCCGCCAATTTGGTCTGCCCAAGTATCATGGCGCCGTTGCGCTTTATTACAACAAGGATCTCTTTGATCAAGCCGGCCTTGCCTACCCCACCGCAGTGTGGCGCTATACTGAGTATTTGACCGCCATGCGCCAACTCAGCCGCGACAACAGCGACGGTCAACGCGAGGGCTGGGGCGGCATGGTCGATATTGCCTGGGATCGTATCCAGATCCATGTCAACGGCTGGGGCGGTCATTTTGTCGCGCCCGATGATCCGACCAATTGCACCCTCGACAAGCCGAGTGCATTGGCGGCGCTTGAATGGTTGCGCGCCGCCATGTGGGATGAACGGGTCATTGCCACTTTCCCCGATGTCCAGTATATGTCGCCGCGCAGCGCTTTTATTAACCAACGGGTGGCAATGGTGGAAGAGGGGTCGTGGGGCCTCAAAGAGATTTTGCAAAACGCCGATTTTCGCGTCGGTGTCGCCCCTATGCCAACAGGACCGGAGCGCCGCGTCACCTTAGCCACCTCTGACGGCTATGGCATCTATGCCGGCACGGTCTACCCGGACGCCGCCTGGGATCTGGTGAAATTTCTCACCGGGCCGGCCTATGGCTTAGCATTGGCTGAGGCCGATCTGTTGCAACCGGCGCGAGCGTCGCTAGTGAAGGCTTGGATTGCCTTTGTCCAGGCGGCCTTCCCCGTGCAGGCGCAGGAGATCGACCTGGCGGTCTTTGCCGATAGCCATTTCCAGGGCTATTCCGTGACGGCTGAAATCGCCGATAATATGGCCGAGGTACAGCCCAAGGTAGCAGCAGCCTTTGATAGGATTTTTACCCTGGGCCGTGCGCCCGTCACTTACCTGCGCACGGTTTGTGCGCAGATCAACCAGCGCCAGCAACCGCCGCAGTTTGCTGAGTAAGTCGTTAGGGTGAGATAGAGAGATTGAGAGATTTGTGCGGTGTTAATCTCTCTATCTCTTCACGACCAGGGAGACGAACGGTCTATGCGCTTCTTCCAAAACAGACACCTGGGCTTGCGCAAAAAGATCATCTTGTGGGCCTTCGTGCCGACGGCGCTGATTCTGGTTGCCGTGGCGGCGGTCAATTATCTAGCCTATCGCGGCGTGACCGAGATGCTGATCATCGAGCGCGATGAGGAAGTAACACGGCTGGCCGCCGGTCAGATTGCCACCTCGCTCAATGAATATGCCGCGCTGTTGACGGCCGAGGTGCACAATGCGGCGCTGGGCGAAGGGGATCTTATCTACCAACAGGCGGCGTTGACCCGTGCCCGCAACCGGTTGGCGATCTTTGATGGCGGCGTGGTTCTGCTCAACAGCTTTGGTAAAGTGTTGGCGGCAGAGCCGGCGCGACCCTCCTTGCTGGGCGCAACCTGGGCGCAACGCCCCTATTTCCGCGAAATGTCACGCACCACGCGACCCGCCGTTTCTGACACGTTGCATGACGGAATCGGGGGCAGTGCTGTCGTTGCTGTCGCCGTTCCCATTTTGGGGAGCCAGGACGAATTGATCGGTGCGCTGGTGGGGCTGTTTCAGGTGGGGGCGACCAGCATTAGCACCTTTTATGGCGACATTGTCCGGCTGCGCTTTGGCCGGTATGGCATCGCCTATTTGGTCGATGGCGCCGGGCGGGTTCTCTATCATTCCAACGGCGATCGCATTGGCGAAGATTTCAACGACGAACCAGTGGTGCAACAATTGTTGGGCCAGGCAGTGTTGAATGGTACGGTGGGCAATGAACGGGTCGGGGCGGTGCGCACCCTTGACCGTACCGGCTACGAAATTGTCGCCGGTTTTGCCCAGGTGCCGGGAAGCAACTGGGGCCTGGTGACGGAGACAAGCTGGACGGCGTTGCTGGGTGTGGGCAATGTCTACCAACGGTTTCTGCTGGCGCTGCTGGTGCTAGGTGTAATCGCGCCGGCGCTCTTTGTGTCGATTGGCGTGCGGCGCATCATCCAGCCGATTACGGATATGATCGGGGCGGCGCAAAAGGTGGCGGCAGGTGATTTTGCCCAGACCATTGCCACCCATACGGGCGATGAGGTGGAAGCGCTGGCCGCCCAATTTAATCACATGTCAGCCCAGTTGCGTGCTTCGTATGCCGACCTGGAAAATCGGGTCGATGAACGCACCAAGGTTTTGTCGGCCTTGATTGACATTGCAGAAACAGTCAACCGCTCGCTCGACTTGGAAGAGACGCTTAATCATTCGTTGGAAAAGACCTTGCAGGTCTTACAGATTGAAGCCGGTGGCATCTATCTCCTGAATACCAAGGATGATCATTTACGATTGGCGGCCCATCGCGGTTATCCCCCGACGGTGGCCGCCCAAATGGATGATCTGGCGTTAGGCGAAGGCTTCAATGGCTTTGTCGCCCAACATTGTGAACCGTTGGTGGTGGATGAAATCGCTGATGATAAACGGTTGTCGCGGGTGGGGATATTGCAGGCGGGCGTTCACTCGTTGGTTAGTGTACCACTGCGCGCCAAGGATAAATTGGTCGGTACGCTCTTTGCCACCACCTACGCCTCCCGCCAATTTAGTGACCAGGATATTGCGTTGCTGACCTCGATTGGCTACCAGGTTGGCGTAGCCATTGAAAACGCCTTGCTCTACAGCCAAGCGCAACAGTTGGCCGCCCTGGAAGAGCGCAGCCGACTGGCGCGCGATCTCCATGATTCGGTGACGCAGGCGCTCTATAGCCAGACCTTGCTGGTCGAAGGCTGGAAACAGATGGCATTTACTGGCCGCCTGACCGACCTGACCGAGCCGTTGATCGAGTTGAGCGGCGTGACCAAACAAGCGCTGAAAGAGATGCGCCTCCTGGTCTATGAACTGCGCCCGCCCGATTTGGAAAAAGAGGGGCTAATCGGCGCACTGCACAAACGATTGAACGCGGTGGAAAAACGGGCCGGTGTCGAAGCGCGTCTGATCACCGATGGCATCATTACAGAACTACCGGTGACATTAGAGGAGAATTTATATCGGATTGCGCAAGAGGCGTTAGCGAATGCGCTCAAACATGCCAACGCTGACACGGTTACGGTGCAATTAGCCGCAACCGATCAGGAGGTTATATTAGCCATCATCGACGACGGCTGCGGCTTTGACCCGGCAGCGGTCACGGAAAATGGCGGCATGGGGCTGACCAACATGCGCGAACGAGCGGAAAAATTGGCCGGCCGCTTGACCATTACATCGACGCCGGGCGCGGGCGCCGTGGTGCGGGTCCAGCTTCCGCTCAACCACAAACAGCAGATCTTTTCACCGAAGTCACCTGCGGTGCAGGCGATTTTCTAACAGACCGAGGTAGATCATGAATCAACCGACAGCCACTCAAGCGATTCGTGTGCTCATCGCCGATGATCACGCCATTGTCCGGCGCGGGCTGCGCACCCTGATTACTAGCCAACGTGACATGGAACTGGTGGGCGAGGCCGTCAACGGGACGGAGGCGGTCCTCAAGGCGCGCACCGCTCACCCCGATGTGATTTTGATGGATATGGTCATGCCCCGGCAGGATGGGGCCAGCGCCATTCGTGAAATCAAGAAGGAAAACCCACAAGCGCGCATCCTGGTGCTGACCAGCTTTGCCGAGGATGACAAAATTTTTCCGGCGATCAAATCGGGGGCGCTCGGCTACTTGTTAAAGGATACGGAAACCGACCAGTTACTGCAAGCGATCCGGGATGTCAATAATGGCAAATCTTCGCTCGACCCCACCGTCGCGCTGCGGGTGATTCGTGAACTTAGTCATGAATCGGCGCTGCCACCCACAACTGATCCATTAACTGAACGGGAATTGGAAGTGTTGCAACTGCTAGCACAAGGGCTGACCAATAATGAGATTGCCGAACGGTTGGCGCTCGGTGAACGCACGGTCGGCAACCATATCAGCAGCATCCTCAGCAAATTGCACCTTGCCAACCGCACGCAGGCGGCGCTCTATGCCTTGCGCGAAGGAATTGCGCCGTTGCATCCGGTGCCGGCGTAGCGGACATTAATGGTTAATGGAAAACGAACAACAATTAATTATTATTCGTTTTCCATTAACCATTCTTTATCGCGGGTAAATCACGCGGATGCCGCTTTCATCGGGCGGCTGTAACTCGCGTTTGAGCGTACCGGCGGTCAAACGGGCAAACATCACAGCCGCCCCGTCAGCAGAGTGGCCCAGGATCAGCCAGTGTCCGAACTCGTGGAGCAGCGCGCTTTGGAGATCGACCTCCGTTACGTCGGGGTTGCCGGTAGCATTCCAGGCGTAGTCCTCATTGATCCAGATGTCAGCTTCGACAATGGTCTGGTCGGCAGTGTACCAAACTTGGGCGGCGGCGGCGCGTTCCTGCGCCCCCTTACGCATAAAGAGAACTTCATTGAGGCCATTGTAACCAGTAGCAGTGGCAGTGGTTTCACCAGCATAAGACAAGGTAAAATCAGCGCCGGCAACGGCACTCCAACTGTCGGCGGCGGCGATAATGGCCTGCTGAAACGCCCTTTGATCACCATCGGCATCGCCCATCTGCTGGGTGTTAAGATTGAGGTAAAAGGCGGCGCCGGCATGAGGGGGCGCCCAGCGGCGCTTGTCCCCTTGGGCGGTCAATGGTTGCACTTGTTGGGTTGTTGGGGCAGCGGGCAATTGTCGCCAGACGATTGGTAGTTGCGTCTTTAGCCCACGCCGCTTGATCAGTTCCACAACTGTTGGCAACAGCCCATCCAGCGATTGCATCAGCGCCAGATCCTGATTGATCACCTGATTCCCAGCCAGCAAAAACTTCCCGGTAGCGCCACCAACTGTTCGCCACCCCCCGGCTTGTTGATGCGCAAAGAGTAATACTTCCTCGCCAACAGCAAAGGTCGCCGCGTGTGGACTGACCATGCCAATGCCTTCCGCCGCCAGATAACCGCCGGGCGTGCGGATGGTCACAAGCGCTGACGGGGCGCCCAGCAGCTTATAAGCCACCGCAATGGTGACATCACTTTCGATGATCCGCTGGTCGGTGCGCCAGAAGGTGTGAATGGCTTGGACGCGCCCCCGCACAATTAACTCTGCTGTCTCTACTAATGCCGTCAATACGTCAAGCTTTTGTGTAGCAAAACAGGCGCCACAGAACGGGGTTGCGAAGGTGGGTTGTTTGGGTGCGACCGGCGGCAATGTTTGGGTAGGCACCGCGCGACCGGCAAACGCATGCGCGACCGGTGGTCGTTGTTGGTTGAGGAAGAGAAGGCATAACATACAGAGGATTGTCCACCGCTGCATAAATGTTACAACACCTTTCCTGTTAAAAAGCAGGCCAAGCGACTCCTACCGAACACCCTTACAACATCATAGCCGGCCTGCTGCGCCCTATCACCGTACTCACACAAATGCTGATTACTACAGCGGAGTATAGGTATTTTTACTCAGTCACTACTGAGTATATTCACATAGATGAGCGTGAAGAAATACCTATTAACGGCCTGCATTATACAGGTATTTCTGCCCATCAAACAAATGTAAGCTTCACTGGTAAACGGGGTAAAGTTCCGCCTTTTCCGCCCAAAATTTAGGAATGGTTGCTCAAGGAAGTCGAGCAAGATACCTCATGGCAAGGCCGGGAAAGCATGGTAGGCTATCGGGGTAACAAAAGTTTATTCACAACATGATCGTTATAACTGGGCGCATCGGCAATGCGCCCTCAACAAGGAGAGATAGCTAATGTTTACCAAGTTGTCGAAAGTAATGAGTTTATTGGTAATTGTGGCCCTGCTGGTCACATCGGGCGCCGGTGCGGCATTGGCGCAGGATCTAAGTGCAGGCGCCGGTGATGGCCCAGGCACAGCCGTCAGTCCTAGCGCCGGTGTTGTCAGCATTGAACCGGGGCGTTGGCAATGGTATCTGTTTCGCTCACAACGCCCGGTAAACGTTGAAGAAAATGATGACGAAGAAAATGATGACGATGTCGTTACCAATCCGACCGACGCCACCATTGACGCCACCGTGCGGGTGCAATCGGGACGGGTGGACTTTGAGGTCTGGTCTTCGGATGATCTCAACAACTGGATCAATGATGAGGATTTCAACCCCACGGGCGTCGGCACCACCAACGAGTTCATGAACGGCGATCCGCTCTTCTGGCAAGGCACTTTCCAGGGCAACAATAACTACTACCTGATCGTGAAGAACCGCGGGAGCGAGCCGGCCTTCTATTCGCTGAACCTTACCGGCGATGTGCGCTTCCCTTCTCAGTTGGCGCTGGACAGTGACGCCTCCGCAGCGCCGGTGGCTGTTGCCCAGCCGCAACAACCGGTGATGAGTGAAGAAATGGGCTTGACCGTTGATCAGCCGGACGCGTCAGCACCGGCGGAAATGGCGATGATGGCCAATATGGGCGGCGGGCCAGAGAGTGCGCTACGACCGGTGGGTGGTGTGGTGAGCGTCGAACCGGGCCAATGGCAGTGGTATAGCTTCCGCGCCCAACAGCCCGTGGGCGTTGAAGAGGACGACGAAGCTGTCGTCACTGACCCTACGTTAGCGACCATTGACGCTGTTCTGCGGGTGCAGTCGGGTCGAGTGGATTTTGAGGTCTGGTCGAAGGATGATCTCAACAACTGGCGCAATGATGAAGATTTCAATCCCACCGGCGCCGGCACGACCAACGAGTTTATGACCGGCGACCCACTCTCGTGGCAGGGGACTTTCGATAACAACAATGTTTTCTACTTGATCGTGAAGAACCGTGGCACAGAACCCGCCTTCTACTCCCTTAGCATCACCGGCGATGTGAGCTTCCCTTCTTCGACAAGCCTGTCGGTGAACTAAGGAGCAATACGCAAGGATGGCGAAGGTAAAGCGTATGTAGCGTGAACTAGCATCGACAGAAGAAGCTCTGTCGATGCTAGTTTTTTAGCGGCCAGGTGAAAACCGACGCCGACCAACAAGCCGCTTCTTCAAGGGTCGGATCGCTCATGAAACGATGGCGGAAGATTTACCCAAGCAGAGGATACATCAGCCATGCGCTAGCGGTTTCTAGCGATCAAACAGCGCGTGTTCGCAGCGTGCAACGCGCCCTCGCACTGCTACTGGGCGTTGCGCTCTGCTGGCTATGGAGTAATCAACTGCTCCTGGCCGCAACCACCCCCGGCGCTGACCCCACCCGTCCCCGCTTTCCCACCGAGGATTGGCAGAGGCTACCGGCGGACGCCAGCCATTGGTACGCCTTTCGGGACGAAGGCGATGGTGCGCCGATTGTTGTACGGCTGACCGTCATGCCAGAAGAGGGCGCTACGTTTGCGGTGATCACGCCCGCTGCTATACAACAGTGGCGGCTGGGCGAACCATTAGTTCCCGTCGGGGAAGGCAGCCCGTTGGCGTTCTTGCCCGGTGAGCGTTATTGGAGCGGTAGTTTTGTACAGTCGGGTACCTATTATGTTCTGGTGCAGAGCCGTGGCGCAGGCAGCAGCTATCGGCTTACCATTGATGGTCGTGATGTTTCGTTCCCCATCCTCTCGTTTACACAGCCGGCAATAACCGCCACCCAGAAGACCAACCACTACCCACGCGTCAGTACAGCCGCAACGTCGCTACAGTCAACGCCCACCGCCGAACAGACCGCAACGCTGCCTATCTCCAGTGCAGAAAAACCACTGCCGCCGGTTGGCAAACCAATGACAATTACGGTTGGCGAGATCCATTGGTACGCCTTTCGCGACGAAGGTGACGCTGCCATGATCCAGGTGCGCGCTGATGCCGCCCCTGCCCAATGTCTCACGTTTCAAGTCTGGACACCGGAGCAATTCACGCGTTGGCAACAAGGGGAAGAAGTAAGCCCGGTGGGGCAAGGCACCGCCAACCCGACCCTCAAAGCCGACCTTTTCTGGACCGGCAGCTTTGTCAAATCGGGCATTTACTATGTTGTGGTCAGGCATAACCCCGCCACAGCAAGCCCCTGCACCTACAAACTCCTCGTCCTCGGCGACGATGTCTCCCTGGTTCTGCCCACCACGCCCTAAACGCAGCCGTCCCTAGGGGATGAAAGCAGCGATATGCCAGCGGTTTACACGCGCTGATTGATGTGCTGAATCATGGGATAGAGGTCGTTGGTGTAGAAGAAGGTCTCGTCTTGCAGCATCTGCTTGAGAATGGCGCTCATTTCCCAGAGACGCACGATAAAGGGTTCAGCCGGCAGCGTTGGTGTTTCGTCAACCAGATAATCCGCCATGCGCGCCAGCAGGTATTGGGCATGAATGCGACTACCGGGGCCGATTTCGCGCGGCTCTGGCACCCAGTCACTCAATTGAAACTCGGTCACTTCCAACGGAATGCCGGCGGCGGCCAACCGTGCTTTTTCGCGGGGAATGAGCGTATCACCGTGGCGGAGGCGTACACCGGCAAAGGTATCGACATAGAGATTAGCGGTGACGCGGCCGGAGCCGGTCTCCTCATAGATGTCGGTGCCCACAATCGGCTCGATGGTTGGGAATTTCTGTTGCAGGGCAATGGCGTTGTCGGTGACGACAGTCAACGAGGGTGGGTGAAAGGGGAAGGAGATAATGGCCGTGTTGATCAGCAACCGGCGACGGTGTTGGGGGCTGTAGAGCCGTTGGGCATGGGCATGGACCAGATCCGCCCCAATCGCCAGGGCATGTTTCCCATAGTTGACATCAAACTCATTTTCCGCGTTGAAACCATAAAAATTGTCGAGACCAAAGGTGCGATCCAGGTGGGTCAACAGGCGGTCGGCATAGGCCAATGTCAGTTCACCGAGCGGTGAATCGGCATGGATGGTAGCGCCACGGGGCGCGCCCAGTTCGTCCAACTTTTCCTCAATCGCTGGCGGGAAATGGGTTTCCGGCGGAAAGGGCGCCTTGGCCCCATAAGCGACGATGGTCTTCATCTCATATTTTAGCAGCGCCTCGATCCAGCGATCATAGGCGTTGATCCCCTGCGCTTCGTGCGTATTCCAACGCAGCCCCAGCCGGATGTGGGTGCAGCCAAAGTAGTCCTTGAGCAGTTTAACGGTGCGATCTGGGTCCGCCTCGGCGGTCATCAATTGATAATCAGGACAAAGGTTGGCGCCAAAGTGGATGCGCGCCAGCTTCTTGGCATACTTTTGGCGAAAGGTGGCGGCGTCACAATTGGCTTCCTGCCAGGTGACATATTGCTCCCAAAGGGGGGGACTGATGCGGCCGGCGCCGGCAGAGAGACCAATCGCCGCCCCACCTACGGCAAGGAAGCGCAGGAAGTCGCGCCGGCTGGATAAAAAGCGTGGGTAGGTTTTTGTTTTCTTTACGTCATTCATAGAACACAATCTATACCTCAAAAGGTAAACGCCTGTCAAAGACGACGAACGCCATATCGTCTCGTACCGTGTTTATACCGTGTTTATACCGTGTTTATACCGTGTTTATACTGTGTTTGTGCCGTGTTTGTGCCGTGCTTGTATCGTGCGGCGCTGGTGAATTTGCACGAAGTTCTGGCCCTACATCCCATAGCCATCTGCCAAAGTGGACAAAAAGTGAACAGCTTCTGACCTGGAAAGTGAACAGCTAGATCCGCTATCCTTGTGATCGCTGCGCAGCGTTTTTCGGTTTCTGGTGCGTGGCACTGGTCAAAATCAGTTTCCACTACTGATCTGCTTCTGACCAGTGCCGCGTACCAGAAACAACTCGTCCCACCTGTTTGCATTTTTCACAAGGAGAGTTTTATGACGGCACCAGCCAAACGTTCGTTGACCAACACGCTTTATCTGCTGTTGGCTTTCCTGTTACTGCTCAGCAGCGTGCTCCTCAACCAGAGCAGCACCGTTAGCGCCTCCAGCCATCGCGAAGCGCCCCTGATCTCCCGCGACCCGCTGGCCGACACGACCGATCTCTATGCCTTTGTCAGCCCGGACAACCCGGACACGGTCACCTTGATCGGGTCGTGGATTCCCTTTGAGGCGCCCCAGGGCGGCCCCAACTTTTCCACCTTTGCCGACGATGTGATCTACGAAATTCATGTGGACACCATCGGCGACGCCAAGGCCCATATCACCTATCGCTTTACCTTTGCGACCACCATTGCCAAAGATGCGACCTTCCTCTACAACACCGGGCCGATCACTTCGCTCGATGATGAGGATCTGAACATGCGCCAAACCTACAAGGTCGAAGAAATTGTCAATGGTAAAGTTACCGTCTTGGGTGAAGGCTTGCCCGTGCTTCCGTCCCACATCGGCCCCAAGTCCACGCCCGATTATGCTGCGCTCTGGCAATCGTCGATTCAGACCATTGCCGTGGACGAAGGTGACCTCATGGTCTTTGCCGGCCCCACCGACGACCCCTTCTGGGTGGATCTGGGTTCGATCTTTGATCTGCTCTCGCTACGCCCGCAAGCTGCCCCTGTCGGCTATGAAGGCGGCCCCAGCCAGGGCATTGATGGCCTGGCCGGCTTCAATGTCCATAGCATTGCGCTTCAGATTCCGATTGACCATATCTTAAAGGATGCCGGCGACAACACCGTCATCGGCGTCTGGGCCACCAGCAGCCGCCAGGCCGTGCGCGTCTTTGGCGCCGGCAACATCCAAAACGTCGGCGATCCGGTGCAGATTTCCCGCCTGGGCATGCCGCTGGTCAACGAAGTGGTGCTACCCTTGGCGCTCAAGGATGCCTTTAACAGCTTGGAGCCGGAGCAGGATTATGATCTCTACAGCAGTGACACCTACGCTGGTGAATTGCTCGCCAACAGCGTCTTCAATCCTGAAGTGGGTACACTGCTCAACGCCCTCTATGGCGTGCCACTGCCGGAGAAGGAACGCAACGACCTGGTCTCGATCTTCTTCACCGGCATGGTGACGACCAAAGATTTTGACCTGATCACCCCTGATGGTAAAATCACCATACCGGCAGGAACGAATGTCAACCAGCCGGAGAACGTGCGTCCAGCAGAGATGTTACGCCTGAATCTGGCAGAACCCTTCCGCCCTGGTGTCGAAGGCAGCCTCTGCTCGCCTGAGCCAAATTACAAACTAGGGTTGCTGGGTGGTGACGCCTGTGGTTTCCCCAATGGTCGCCGCTTACAGGATGACATTACCGAGATCGAGTTGCTGGCCGTGGCCGGCGCCGCCTATCCGGTGTTGACCGACGACACCTTCGACTTCAACCCCGACTTGATCGGCGTCCTGAATGATGGGATCGACACCAACGACAAACCGTTCCAAGAAAGCTTCCCCTACCTGGCGCTGCCCCATCGTGGGCTTGATTTCCGCAGTAATGGGAATTGGGGCGAATAAGTCGGAGTACTGTTACCAATAAAGGAGAAGAAGTAAAGAGATTGAGAGATTAAGAGATTACAGTTAAGCAATCTCTTAATCTCTTAATCTCCTAATCTCCCACTTGTCTGTCTTTGCCTGAACTTTAGTGAGAGCAACGCAATGAACATTTACCATCAACCCGTCCCCCACCTCCTTGACACCACCGATAGTGACGTTGCCACGGCGCTCACCTATGTTCGGGCTGTGCAATTACGCCTGAAGACCGATCGCAGGCGGGCTTTCGCCTCGTTGCAGGATCTCTTTCGCGATGGCGAGCCGCCGGAACAGCCGCTGGATGGGCGCTATGGCGGACAGTTACTGGCCTTTGACATCGCCCCCGGCCTGACCAAACTGGCTGATACAATGGCGGCGCAATGGCGTTTCTGGTTGGGCAAAACCTTCGACGCCCCCCAACGCATGGGCGATGACATCTATCTGCGCACCTTCTTGCGGCGGACGCGTATCTTTGCGCCAAACTATCAGAATTACATTGACGATACACCACAGACCTGGCGCGTCTTCCCCTTCCGTACTACGTTGACCGATAGCATTGTCAACACCTCGCTGCCGGTGCTGCGACTCGACTACGATCTGCCCATCAACCCGCGCCTGAGTGTGGCGCGCACAATGGACGAAATTGTGCAACTGGCGGATGGAGTCTACTTGGGGCGGGCTTTTGTCCACTGGTGGTGGGGCCGCTGGCAGCCGGTTGCGTATTTTGTGTTGCGGCCGGCTACCAAGACAACAGAGTTGAACAATGAGGATTATCCCTTGACGTAAGCGAACTTCTCGGCTACTTTACCATCACGCACACGGAAGACATCAACGCCACGGATGTGGCCGGGTGTGCCATCCGCCGCAATCCAACGATAGCGCCAGCGCACCAGACAGCGATCCCCGCCGGCGAAAATGTCTTCGGTGTCAAAGGTCGCATGGGGTGAAGCAGCAAAAAAGCTTTCCCAAAAGACGCGCACAGCAGCTTGGCCAACATAGCGCTCGCCATCGGGCGCGGGCGAGGTATTTTCAAAGACACAATCCTCGGTCATCGCCGCCATGACGCCATCCACATCATGCCGATTAAAGGCGTCGTTGAAACGTTGAATGGCGGCCAATGTCTCTTCCTGTTGCTTGTCCATCATAAGGAATAACCTCCGTTTTGTCTTTGTTTGATTAAGCGCCAAAACCAATTGCAAAAAACGTCCGTCCTAGGCATCGGGTACATTGGCTAGTTAACTTGCCTCCCCGTTGCTGAACGCATAGCGAACTTTCATCAGCGCAAACCCCAACAGGTTTAAACCTTGCCACTGTGCTGGTTCCACTGCCGCGGGATCGTCCTCCGTTAACCCGATCCCCCATACCCGATCGAACGGACTTGCTTCGACTAACACCCGTTTCCGCGTATTCAACAAGAATTCCTTAAGGTCGGTGTTTTGACCAAACTTGGCTTCATTTCCCCGCATAACGATGGCAAACCGGTGTTCGGCCCACTTTTTTTCATCAAAGCCTTTGACGGCGCGACCCAGCTTTTTAGCCACATCCGGCTGGGCGGTGCTGATTATTTTCTCAGCAATCACATCATCGCCAAACAAGCGAGCTTTCTCGGCCATCATATAATGTTCAGCCGTTGGATAGAGAATGCCGTTCACTTCAAACGGGGAAGGCCACCATTGACTCAGGCATTGTTTCCCAATTTGCCCATCTTGCCGGGGTTGATGAACCCAGAAGAACAGATACTCGGGTTGGAAGCCGCTAGTAATAGCAGTTATTAATGCTTCTGTGCTGTAAATCATAGCCTCAGTCATTCTTTATCGCTTTCCTGTACCAGGGTCCGGCACCAATTGGCTCTTTTCCTGGGCCATCACCACCGCTTCCTATTCTATACCATTCTCACCCTAAATCTGAAATGCCTCTGCTTCATACGCTATTGACAAGAAATGTAACACATAGTAGGCTATTCCTTGTTGATAGCCTTCCTATAAGTCTAGGAGGACAGTTTGCATATCTTTAAAAATGCTTGGTTTCGTCGTTTCGCGCACCCGGAAGAAAAAGAATTGCTTGCCCTTTCCGATGCGCAGATTGTGCAATTGATTGAAAAGAACGAATTGACAGAGGTGATCAATGACAACTAAACGTCAATACCAATCAGAAGCATTAGGCGCCATCCATGAGACGATGAATGCGTTGTTTGAGATTGGTGCAATTAACAAAGTTACCATGCGCGAATTTGACGAAATGTGTCTTGAACCCGTTTTGGCGCTAAAACCAGAAGAGATTCGTACCCTACGCGAGCGCGAAAACGTGTCCCAGCCAGTTTTTGCCCACTATCTGAATGTATCCAAAAATCTTGTTTCTGACTGGGAACGGGGCAAACGAAAACCAGGCGGCCCTGCATTGAAGCTACTTCATGTGATTCAGAAACATGGGCTACAAGTGGTTGCTTAAGAAATAATGTAACTGTCGAAGACTATCTGTGCTGCATTATGGTTATGACTGAGCAACGAGCATCGCTTACGAAGTGGTAATGGAATGCGCGCCAGGGTTTGCCACTGACCTCCCTCGCTCCGCTGCTCGTTTGAAAGCCTGCAACCACTGATCGTGCTGTCTTTGTAACTGCGTACGGCTCATCAATGGCTTTGCGAACAGGCCCGCAAAGGATTCGGCAATGCTCAGACATGTCTGGTTCTCTGATAATACGTCTAGCACAATGCGGTCGATAGCGGTGAACCAAAGTGATACGCCGGTCCAAGTTAACTCGCGTTCGGCCTGTATTACGGCGAGACGGGCGCGAATAGGAAAGTTGTTAAGGCGGAACCGAACGAAAGCATCAACCGCAAGCGTAGTTTCAATCCGCACATCACGGATGGATGGTGTAATGGTTGGCCAAGCGGGAAGGTTGAAGACCAGCGCCCATACCTGATCCACTGGCGCAGCAATGAGTACTTGACTTGATGAAGTAATGGGGGCTCGCTCATCAATGCGGCCGAATTTTGCGTAACGCGTGTGCAGAATCTCACGTGATGGTCCACGATAGAACATCTGGCTGAACATAAGGTCTTCTTTCCTTGTGAAGCGGACACTCTGACAACGCATAAGTACATCAGGCTTTGTCAGATTCGTTAAGTCAAGCCAAAACATACACGAAAACAAACAAAAAATCAAGCATCAATTTTTTACTACCCCTGCTGTGAAATTCTCATACAAAAAGCCGGCCCACTAGCGGGGCCGGCTTTTTGTATTTCCTGATAGTAGTATAAAGCATTCGTGACAAGTATTGCACTCGCCACGAATGCTTTACACTACTTCATAATCAACGGCAGGTGCATCTTGCGTACCGTCACAACCGGCGCACTGGCCTTGACGATAATCGTCGCCGTGGCGTCGGGGTTGGCGCTGTCGCGATAGGTGTAGGTGCCTTCGGCGGTCAGTTGCCGCTTGTAGGATTCACCCGTCGTCAACAGACCGCTGTCCCAGCCGGCGCTACCGGCATTGCGGCCAGCCGCCGCGGTATCACCAAAGCTCACCGAGGGGGTGATGCTGGTGCTGCTGTGGACACCGGTGCCGGCGTTGATCCACTCAATCACCGTCCCTGGCTCGACCGTCACAATGGAGGGTTCAAAGCCAGTTTCGCTGATGCTGATCTGTTGACCGGTGGCCCCGTTGACCAGCGGTGTCAGCGGTACATCGAAATGCACCGGCGCATCGACCACGGTCAGATCGGGGCTTTCATAGGACTGATAGCCAGCCTTGTTCACCTGTAGGCGATAGGTGCCTTGCGGGGTGAAGAAGCTGAAGTAGCCATCAGCCAGCACCGTCTGCGGGTTGATCTGCTCGAAATCGGCCGCCGGCCAGAGGCTGAAGATCTGTTGGCCGCTGACGGGGTTGATCCCGGCCTGCATACAAGCCACATTGGCGCCTGCAATCGGTTGGCCGGTGGTCAAGTCAAAGACCGTGCCTTCAGGGTCAATCGTCACCTGGCCGTCGGAGCAGCGGCGAATCAAGTCACAAGTGACACAGACACGTACCGTACCGGTCAAGCGGCCACCCACGGGGATGGTAAAGGTCGCCGAGAAGGTGCGGTCGCCATCGGGGTCGGTCAGGGTAAGCGACAGGTCACCGATATTCATCGTCACCTGAGCGTTCGGGTCAGTGCAGCAGACCTGCAGGCTGACGGTGTAGGTGTGACCGGGGCGCAGGAAGACACTCCAGCCGCTCTCATCCAACCGTCCGCTGGGGATGATCACATGCCCTTGGTCGTCGACAAAGCGCAGGCTGATCGGGTTCCAGAAGAGGGTCGGATCGACAATGATCGTCACCGTCGGCGAAGGATCGCTGCTCAGGCTGCCCATGCGGGCGATAGCATGGAGAGCATGGCTGCCCACCGCCAGATTCAGCGTGGTGCTCCATTCGCCGTTTGCATCCACCGGCAAGTTGGCCACCGCCAGCGCGTTATCGACATAGAGATCCACTGTCACCCCAGGCTGGGCATGACCGGTAACGCTTACCGTACCCGTACAGGTTGTGCCGGCCAGCGGGCTGGTGATGACTGGCGGCAAAATCGGCACCGTTACCGTCGCCACGGCCGTGTTGTTGAGCGCGTTGCTGTCATTGCTGCTGGTCACATTGGCATCGTTGCGGATCACCGTGCCGGGCGCCGTGTTAAACGGAATCTCGGTGCGGATGATCACCAGGCCGGAACCGCCCACCGGCAGCGTATCCACATTGTAGTCAAGCGTGTTGCCGCTCTGGGTATGGGGCACCAGCGGAATCGAGTGTTCGGCCAGCAGCGTTTGCGGCGTAGCATAGGTATCGATCACATGGACGTTGTTGGCCGGTGCGCTGCCCATGTTGGCATAGTTGACAATCCAGCCCACGACCCAGCGGCGGCTTTGCGTCTCCGGGTTAAAGTCCGGCCAGATTTCGCCGCGCTTGGTCACAACCGGATCGGCGTCACCGCCCTGGCTGGTACGCCCAGGCAGCAGATAATCTTCGGTCTCGCCCAGGCGGAAGGGATCGTCATAGCCGCGGCCATCGCCATAGCTGGTGAAGGGCTTGTTGGACGGGCGTTCGCTCAGGGTGACACGCAGCCACGCCGTCTTGCCGGCCAGCTCCGCCGGCCAGGCTACCGGGCCAGTGGTGTTGACATTGATCGTGTGGAAGCCAGCGCCCAACGCCGCTGCATTGATCGCCTGGTCGATGACGATATGCTCCAGGGCGATAGCCGCCGCGCCCGTCGCGCTTTGCGGACAGTCAAAACGATCGGCCCAGTCGCCATCGCGGTTGCTGTCCACCCAGACGTTGAGATACCCCGTGCCATTGGGCAGCAGGGCGGCCGCGCCAGGGTCGATGCTCACCACCACCTGCATGTTGCCGGTCTGGCAATGGTTCAGCGTGACCGTCGAGAGCAATACGCCATCGTCGGCCTTGTCCTGGTTGGCCTTGTCGGCGGTCGGCTCGATGTTGTTCAGGCCGTCGCTGTCAAAGCCCAGGTCGGCTTCGGTTTCCGCACTGACGCCCTTGCCCAGGTGGAAGGGGCGGGGGCGTTCGTGGCGGGGGCCACGTTCGGGCGCCGCCACGTTGAAGACAGTCGGATAGTTGGCTTGCACGCCGGCATAGGCGTTCATCTTGGCGTTGGCATGGTTGTTGGTGCTATCGGGCGCGTCACCCAGGTCGCGACAGGCGGAACGCAGGATCACTTCGTTGCTCTTGCCGGTGCTACCTTCGGAACGCCAGAGGGCGACATTGACCATGCGTTGGTCACATTCCAGGCGTTGTTCGGGGCGCACCAGAATCTTGATCGTAATCGGTGAATTGGCTGGCCCGACCACGCCATTCCAGACCACGCCATGTCCGCTGTTGACGATATTGGCAACCCCGGAACTGCTGCTGACGGCAACCGCCACCAGCCCACTGGGGATGCTATCACTGATCGACACCGTGTGTGACAGACTGTCAGTCGCGCTTAGGGTCAGATAGTAGATCGCCGTATCGCTGGACAGAATTTCGGCCTCAGTCGCTTCGGTCGCACTATTTTGCACAATGACGCGCTTGGTCAGGCTAATGCCCGGTTCGGCCGGCGTACAGTTGACCTTGGTCTCCGTCACCGACTGGACGACTGTCCCGTCGGTGTTCTTGGCAGTGGCGACATTGCGCAGAATATCCACGCAGACACGGACGCGCACACGGAAGTCGATGCGAATCACCGCATTGGGGGACAGCGTACCAGACCATTCGACGGCGCCACTCGGCCCGGTGCCGGGGTTAAAGCTCGCCACCAACGGCGCCGCGCTGGGCGTCAGTTCAGTGACCGTTGGCCCGCCAACCAACGCCACCCCTGCCGGCAGGATGTCCTGCATGGTAGTGAAGGCGGGGGCGGTGCCACCGACATGGGTCACAAAGACACTATAGTTGACGACATCGCCCACATTAACTGGGCCAGCCGGTTCGGCTTTCTTCTCAATGCGGATCTGGCCGGGTTCGCCTTGGGTCACGCCCTTGCGATAGTAGTCCTCGGTTTCACCCAGACGGAAGGTGTTGGGGAAAGCAATGCCGCGGCCATCACCCAGGCTGGTGCTAGGGTTGAGGACAGCGCGTTGCTCGGTCAGGCTAAAGCGCAGCCAGGCATCGGCGTCGGGGCGGGCATTGTGAACCAGTACGGTGCCAACCGCCACATCGACAAAGCCGGCGGGCGGGATCGTATTGGGGTCGATCCACCAGTTCTGGACGATCCATTCAAAGGAGCGGCCATTGATCTGCGGACATTGGCCCAAATCTTCCCAGTCGCCATCGCGGTTGCCGTCAAACCAGACGTTGAGGTAAAGGCGCTGCACCGGCGGTGGGATGAGCGCACGGGAAATGCGCACCTTGAGGACGGTTTCCCGGCAGTCGATAAAGGGCGCGTCGGGGTTGAGCCAGCCATCATCGGCCTTATCCTGGTCGGCCACATCGGCGGTGCCAGCGTTGAGAATGTTGGTCACGCCATCATCATCGGGCAGGAGATCGGCGTCTTTTTCACGGGTTACCCGGTCGCCCAGCCAGTATTGGTTGGCCTGGGCGTGGTGCGGGCCGCTCGGCTCGGTAGCCGGGGTGTTGTCCCAGACCGAGGGGAAACGACCGGCGACCGGCCCGGCGGCGTAGGCGGTGTTACTTAACCCTGAGTGGTTGAAGGTGCTATCGGGCGCATCGCCAAAGTCGGGGAAGCGATCGGTGGTTTCACAGACGATCTTGACCGGAACGGCCTCGGTGGTCATTTGGAAGCCGGCGCCAAAGAGGGTGGCGCGGTTCCAAATGGTCTCCTGACAGGGAACATCCAGATCAACCGTCACCTTGAAGGTGACCGTAACGCTACCGTTGGCCGGGACATTGCCCGTCCACTTGATCTGGGTCGGGTTGCTGTCGTCAACAGTCGGCGCCGTGGCGCTGGCCGAACCAGGCATGTAAGTTGTGCCGGCCGGAATCGGGTCGATCATGGTGACGCCCGTGGCCGCACCGGTGCCGCTGTTGGCAATGACGATGGTGTATTCAATCACACCGCCGGGGCCGGTTTGGGTGACGTTGGCGCGCTTCTTGATCTCCAGCTTCGGCTCGCCGCAATCGACCTTGACATCGGCTTCGGCCACAATGGGCGGCACACCGGTGTTATCGCTCAGGATGCCGGCGCGGTTGTGGATAAGCGTGCCGCAGGGAGTTTTGTCATCGACCTTCACTTTAAAGGTGACGGTGACGCTACTGTTGGCGGGAATAGCGCCGCTCCACTTGATCCAGTTGTTGCCGGCGTCATAGACCACGGTTGGCGCGGTCGCTGTCTCGGAACCGGCGACAAAGGTTGTGCCGGCGGGGATCGGGTCGATCATGGTAACGCTGGCGGCGGGTGCACTACCGACATTGTAGATCACGACGGTGTATTCAATCGTGCCGCCCGGCCCAACCACGGTCGGGTTGGCCTTCTTTTCCATGCGCAGGATCGGTTTGTCGGGGCAGCCAACCCACGTTTTGGCCTCAGCGGCGGTGATGCCGGCGCCGTTGGCGTCAAGGAGCTTGGCGACATTGACTACCGGATAGTCACAGCGCCCCTGTTCGACCTGCACCTTGAACTTGATGGTTACACTGCTGGCGGCGGGAATGTTGCCCGTCCACTTGATCCAGTTGTTAGCATTGTCATAGGCCACGCTACCCGCAGTGGCAGATTCCGAGGCCGGGACAAAGGTCGTGCCGCCCGGAATCGGGTCGATCATGCTGAGACCATTGGCGGGACCGTTGCCGGTGTTGGCGATGATAATCGTGTATTCGATTTGCCCGCCTGGCAACACGGTGGCGACATCAGCCACCTTTTTCATTTCCAGCACTGGGCGGGGGCATTCCACCGGTGTACTAACCGCCGCGATCAAGGTTGGTTCATTGTTAGCGCCAACCAGACCGGCGCGATTGTGAATGATGGCGCCACAGTCGATCTGCTCACTGACTTTGACCTTGAATTTGATGGTGACGACACCCCCAACACCCAGGCTGCCCGTCCATTCAATCCGGTTCAGGCTACTGTTGTAGGTAGCGGTGGGGGCCGTGGCGTTGACCGTACCGGCGACATAGGTCGTCCCCGCCGGAATCGGGTCGATCATGGTGACGCTGGCCGCGGGGCCGGTGCCGCCATTGACCACGGTAATGGTATATTCGATTTCACCACCGGGGGTGACAAAAGGAACGTTGGCTTCCTTCTTGATGTCCAGAATCGGCTGGCCGGGACAGTTGATCTTGACAAAGGCGACGGCGTCCATGAGGAAGGCGCCGGTTGCCTCTAACAGTTCGGCCCGGTTGCGGATCACGGCATCACAGGGAATCTCGCGCGAGACTTGCACCTTGAACTTGATGGTGACGCTGCCGCCGGCAGGGATGTTACCCGTCCATTCAATCCGGTTCAGGCTGCTGTTATAGGTGGCGGTGGAGATATTGGCTGTGACCGAGCCGGCCTGATAGCTCGTGCCGGCAGGAATGGGGTCGATGACATTGACGCCATTGGCCGGCGCGTTGCCGCTGTTGACAACCGTGATCGCGTATTCGATCGTACCACCGGGGCTGACCACCGACACGTCGGCCTGTTTGGTCATCTCCAAGCGGGGCATGGCCGGCGCTTCAAACTTGACGAGGTAATCTTCGGTTTCGCCAAAGCGATAGCCCAATTGCGGCCCTTGGCCGTCGGCATGTTGGTTGGCGTTGGTCGGCGCCGGTTGGTCGGCAATGCTAACGCGCAGCCAGCGCAATTTATCCGGCAGATTGGGTGAATCAGCGGCCAGAAAGGGGGGCAGGGGGACGTTGGTGACGCCGTTGTTCAGATTGGTGGCAAAGTTGCGCACCACCCATTCGGAGACGATGGCGCCAGGGCATTGGAAGGAGTCTTCCCAGTCGCCATCGCGGTTCCAGTCGATCCAGGCGTTGAGGAAGCGGGTCTTCAAGCCGCCCACGACGTTGACATCCACAGCCATATCGGTCTGCGTACAATGTTGGAGCGTCGGCCACTTGGTGACGCCATCATCATAGCGGTCGCGATCGGCGGCATCGGCGCCCGGTTGCAGGTTGGTTGTCAGGTCTTCATCGGGCAGCAGGTCGGCATCCCGTTCACCACTCACCTTGGAGCCGAGCCAAGCATCGGAGCGCGGGAAGCGGTGGCGCGGGCCTTGTGGCGCACCGGTGGCGGGGTCAAAGACGGTGGGGTAGCGCCCCATCACCGGGCCGGGGTAGGCGGTCATCGCCACGCCGCCATGATTCGTGCTGTCGGGCGCATCGCCCAGATCGGGGCAGACGCGTTTGACCTGCACGATGGCTGGTGCAATCGCCACCGCTGCGGCGGTGGGTTGAACAACCTCCACCGTGGCCTGGTTGATGATCAGGGCGCTGCATTTGGCGACATCTCTGACCGGCAGCACCTTCACGGCAAATTCAATGGTAACTTTTTCGGTGGCTTTTAAGCCGCCGCCCCAGCGGATGGTGCGCGTTTGGGCGTCAACCGCCGCTTCGCCTTTAGTAAACTTCAGCGAGCCATCGACAAAGGCGACATCTTCCGGCAAGGGATCCGCGACCTGTAATGGCCCGGAGTCCGTGTTGCCATTGTTCACAATTTCAATCACATAGCCAATCGTATCATCCACTTGCGCTTCCTCGACAGAGGCGCGCTTGGTGATGACGATCGGTGATTGATCCTGCGCCTGCACCGGTGCGCTCCAGAGAAGACCGGCAAGCAACAGGGCCAAACTGCACAAAGTGACCAACACCGCGCCGATGATAGGACGCCGTTGTTGATCAGGGTGATCCTTGTTTCGCTTTAACCATGAGTCAAGCTTCATACGTACTCTCTCTCTCTTTCGCTTTGGGGTCGCACAGGGCAATGCGTTAGTTGGCCAGTTGCAAAACCAACCAGCTATACACTACCATGCGACTAAATTGGGACGAACGACTTTCTTTCTACACATGAACAAAAAATTGCAGTTGCGTTTGAAACGAACGCGCGTTGGGGCGGCAATGAGGAGCAGTGACAGGCGACAATGATGACGCATTAGGGCAATGTGGGTGTTCGTTCAATTATGCCATCATCGCGCCGCCGAATCGAGCGACAAATGTCTTGCCGCATAGGCGTCCTGTGTCTTAGATCACAATGAATACGCATGAAATGTGCTGGGTTCCTGACGGCTAGTGAGTAGAAAGTGAACACTTTTTGGTCTGGCTTGTGATCTCTTTCAGGGGCATAATTCATTTATCAAATATTCTGGCGATGCCCGTAACTGTCCAGGCATCGAAACCGGCTACCCATCGTCATCAAGCTAAGGATTCTCAGAGAACCTAGTGCAGCATTAACAAACTTACTTTGCAATCTTCCGGGAAGCTTCTACCGTTCAGTTCATGCTAGCGTCCAAGCTTCCCGGAAGATGATTGGCAAACGACTCTGTTAAATCCGCACTAGTGACTCGTCTGTCACCCTGAAAGGGTCTTCTGGCTACAATAACCGGAAGACCCTTTCAGGGTGACAAGCGATCCTTCTCGGTTTAGAGAGAACCGCTACCTTGATCCAGATGAGGCATTAACAAAGGAGTATCACCATGAGCAACCACCCTCTGCCGTCGGCGGCTCATCACTTTACGGCGCTGCTACGTGGGCGGCGGTCGCGACGCTTTGCACCTGGTATGAAAATCACCAGCGGCCCCTTCACCTACACCAGCCGCCACGCACCTACACCGTTGACCGAAGCGGAAGAGGCCGCACTGGCCTTTGCTGCGTGCGGCGTCACCGGCTATGCCCTGGCTGATCTGGCCTATGGCAAGGGTCACGGTGGACAGATGTTGGCGGGTCTATTGGGGCGCACGGTCGCCAGCCCGGATGCAATCAATACCGTTTCCGTCGTTGTCACTAACGACGAAGCGACCTACTTACTCAAGCGTCCACAGGATTTTGCGCCGGCGGAATTTCGTGAATTAGTGGCGTTGGCGCAACAAGGGGAGTTGATCGAACTCTATCGCCGCAGTCGGGTAAAGATCAAGGCGGGGCGGGCGGCGCCGCCGGTGCAGCCGGGGTATAATTTCAATATCAACCAGTGGTCGCTCTATGCGGCGGGCAGCAGCTATTTCCTGCCCATCAACGAGATGACCGCCATCTATATCAATGCCATTCTCGAAGCGTTTGATGAGACGATGGGGCTGTTTATGCTGGATGAACGTAACAACTTTCAGCCAGCGGGGGTTGGACGCTTTGGGCGCAGCAAAGGCGGGCATCTGGCTGATACGGGGACCGGGCGGCTTGGCACAATCCAGGCGATTGAGATGTCCCTGGCCGAAGCGCTGGCGGTGGAACAAGGGATGGTCTTACAAAATATTGCGTTGATGGCGCAGGCACTGGGGTTGGGCGGTTTTCCCAACTTCGCCCGCCATGAATGGGGCTGGTTCCAGGCGCTCGACTTTCGTATGGGGAAGATGGCGGCCAGTCGCTACTTGGGCGCGCCGAGGTGGGCCAGCCTGATCGCGCGGCTGTTGGGCAAAGAGACGATGTTGCCGATTGTTCAGGGCTTGGAGCGGGAGGGCGAGGTGCTGCTCAAGCCTTTCTGCCCGCCCTATTACCCAACGATGACGGCGGCGGTCCAGGCGTTTGTCGAATACAAGTTTGGCCCACAAGGGATCTTCCGGGGCGGCGCTGCCAACAGCGGCTGGCGCGATCCCCAAGGCGCCAGCCAACAGATCCCCGCGCCCAGCGAAGCCGCCATTGCGGCGACGATTGCCTACTGTGAATATGTCTACCAACGTTATGAGCGCTTCCCCGCCTACGCCGCCCCCTTCCGCACGATTCTGGGCTATCAGGCGACCCATGTTGATGCTGAGTTCTATGAACGCTTCTATCAACGGGACGCGCTCAGCGAAACGCAGCGAGCCACCTATGCGGCCTTGCCACAAGAGCAGCGTTTGCGGGTACGGGAATAGGGCAGGTCGCATTCAAGTCACCATGAAAGCCGGATTTATCGTAGGCGCCTACAATAAATCCGCTTCTCAATTTGATTTCAGTATAGTAGGTACGGCGGGGTTTTATTTGTCAAACAATAAAGCGTCTAGCCACGACACAGTCTAATGCCGTTGGGATATTTACAATTTTGTAAGTTAACCAAGTTTGTAATTCTACAAAAATTGTAAGCAATCTGCAAATTAAAAGTGTATGGTGGCTTAGTAGCCAGAAATCGATTTTTCGTGTACAATAGGCACAGAAATCTGCGCATTTTCTCGTAGCGTGCAAACAGCGTGCGCGTGCGCAGTTGTTATGTGAATCGCTGGCAAAGTAAACCATCATGCAGAAGCAAGGAAAAAGCCCTGCCGACACGACCGTCGTCGTGGCAATGAGCGGGGGTGTCGATAGTTCTGTGGCTGCAGCGCTCCTGGTTGAACAAGGCTATCATTGTATTGGCGTGATGATGCGCCTTTGGGCGGAGATGGGCGAGGGTGAAGGCTCGACCAACAAATGTTGTAGCCTGGAGAGCGTTCATGACGCGCGCCGAGTGGCCGATCAGCTGGGCATTCCTTTTTATTTGATCAATGTCGAGCAGCCCTTCAAACAGCAGGTGGTTGACTTCTTTATCGAGGGATACAGCGCCGGACTAACGCCCAATCCCTGCATCGAGTGCAATCGCCACATTCGTTTTGATTACCTGCTCAACTATGCGCGCAAGCTGGGGGCGGACTATTTAGCCACCGGCCATTATGCGCGCCTGCGCCACTTGCCCGACGGTACGGTGCATCTGCTCAAGGCCGTGGACGAGCAGAAGGATCAGAGCTATGTCCTCAGCGTCATGGGGCAAGAAGAACTGCGCGATGTTCTCTTCCCCGTGGGCGATTACCCTAAGCCGGAGATTCGCAAGCTAGCGGCAGCGCGGGGTTTACCCATTGCCAGCAAGCATGATTCGATGGATCTCTGCTTTATCTTTGATGATGATTACCGCCGCTTCCTGCGCGATTGGACAACTGATGCCATGCGCCCCGGCCCGATTGTGGATCGCCAGGGGCGAAGCTATGGCGAACACCAGGGCTTGCCTGGCTATACCATCGGCCAGCGCAAGGGCTTGGGCATCAGCGGGGCCAGTGAGCCACTCTTTGTGCTGGAACTGGATCATATGAGTAATCGCCTGGTGGTTGGCACAGCCGCCGAATTGGGGCGAAGCGAGTTGACGGCGACCCGGATCAACTGGACGCTCGATACGCCTCCGGAAGATGGGTTGCGCGCTCAGTGTAAAATTCGTTATCGCGCGCAAGCGCTGCCCTGCACCTTATGGCCGCAAGCCAATGGGGATGTCACTGTCGTCTTTGACGAACCCTTGCGCGATATCACACCCGGTCAGGGGGCGGTCTTTTATTTGGCAGATCTCTGTTTGGGCGGGGGCATTATTGCCCGATGATTGCTGATGTGCCACCGGCCTTGCTGCTTGGCAGCCTCTTTTGCTTGGGCTATGCCGCTTTATTGCACCTTTGGCTTGGGCGCAACGGGCGCGATCTCTGGATTAGCCTGTTGATGGCCTTTATGGGTTTTGGCTTTGGGCAGGCCGTCGGCTTGTTGACGGCAATGCCCCTCTGGCAAATCGGGCAATTGCATCTGCTGGAGGCATCACTGGGCGCCTGGCTTTTGATGGCGGTTGCCCGGTTGGTTGGGCCGTGAGGGGTGGTTTCGACAGGCTCAACCACCGCCCAAACCAACCACCGCCCAAATCTCACATTATTGAATGAGGAATTCATGGTTGCCGCAACGATTCGTGACATTGCCATTATTATTATTGCCATACAAAGTATTATTATTGGCCTTTTGCTCGGCGTTCTGGTCTGGCAGATCTGGCGTTTGATCAAAATGGTGCAAACCGAAATTAAACCCATTCTCACCGATGCGCAAGAAACAGTCAATACCGTGCGCGGAACGACAACCTTTGTGAGCGACACGGTTGTCGATCCGGTGGTGAAAACCAGCCGTACCCTAGTTGGCATTCGACGTACTGTGCAATCTCTCACTGCTGATCTCAAACCCAAACGTCGATAATGCGCCTGTTTCATTAAGAAAACAGTCAAGTTTTGGCAACTTGAGTGCATTTGCCAAGCCCGTCCCGTCGTTAAGCGATCTAGCGCGCCTTGCAACGCCGTACGCGAGAGAAACCGATTGCACACCCATCACACTATGCAGGTTCTGATTCTTCTTTCTGAATTTCGCGATGCCCAACAAGTTGCTGCGTTCTGCGAGACGCACAACATGCGCTACTGGCTGGCCGAAAATCGAGTGCAAGTTCATGCATTGCTCGCCGAACAACCCTTTGATCTCGTCTTTCTTGATCTTCATGAGCCAGCCGGCGCCTGGCAGCGGCTGGCGCGCAATATTCGCGAAAAGCACCCGCAAGCCCATTTAGTTGGGGTGGTGACGGCGCCAGCGGACAGTAGTAAAAGCCCATATACCCAATATGGCATTCGTTTGCTCTTACCGAAACCCCTGACCATCGAACGCATTGAGCAGGCACTACTCCAAGTGCCAAGCTACCAAGCCCAAACCTTAGGGTTGAGCCAACTAGTCGCCCCACCGCCGCCGGTCCGTTTCCCCGTGCGTTTCAAAATTATCTTACCTTACCTGCTATTGTCCTTGATTGTCGTCGTCATTGGCCTCTTGATGATGAATCAATTGGTGGTTGCCACCATGGAGGAACGCTTCCAGCGCCAATTAGTCGATGCCGGTATGATGACCGCCGACCGCATGGTGCAAGAGGAACGCGCCCTCTTGACAAGCTGGCGCACGTTGGCTTTTACCGCCGGTGTCGCCGAAGCGGTGATGGAGGGAGATGCCGAAGCCTTACGCCGCCTGGTATTGCCGGCTGTGATCAATGACGGCATCGATGCTGTGGATTTTATTGCCGCCGAGAACAACGACGCCTTGCTCTCCTTGCGGCATGGCGACCAACCAACGATCTACCAGGCGTTGACCGGTGTTTCCTTTGCCGGCGCCGCTTTTGTCCAGGATGCATTGCAACAGAGCGCTACCGGTAACTACAAACGTCATGCCGGTCTCTTTCGCCATCAGGGGCGCCAATATTTGTATGTCGCCGGCCCACTCACCGATCAATACCAAACGACTGTGGGCCTGTTGTTGGTGGGGCGTGACGTTACCCACCTTGCCAACACCATCAAACAAGGCGTGCTGGCGAATGTGACTTTCTATAATCAGCAAGGTGATGCCGTTGATTCCACCTTAGCCGCGGTTGCCATGCCTCCGGCCCTAGCGCCTGCAGAGCTAGGCGACATGGTGCAAAAACAGGAGCGCTTTAGCCTGGTGCGCAAGATCACCGCTGGCAGCAGTGATTATCATGAAATTTTGGGCATCTGGCGCACCAGTCGCGGCGCCACGTTGGGCTTTTACGGCGCCGCCTTGCCCCGCACCCTCTTTATTCGGATCGCCAATGATTATCGATTCCAACTGGGTCTTTGGATCATTTTGGTGATTTTGGTTGTCATCATTGTGGGTCTCTACCTGGCCAATCGCATTACCATCCCGCTGACACGCCTGATTCGCGCTTCCGGCGACATTGCCGGCGGCAACTTGAATGTGCAAGTGGATACTTCAGGTACAGATGAGATCGGGATCTTAGAATCTGTCTGAAAAGGTCAAGAACGAGCGAGACGGCGGAGCATGAGGCGAATCATGGCAATCTGGATCATG
>JAPKMW010000104.1 GCA_026645575.1 Caldilineaceae bacterium | reverse complement strand
ATTTTGTCGCAACGTGATCTTCCGCCCAACCTCGTGCCCCTACGACTCTGGATACTTTATTCTTTGAATGCGCCTTATTCTTTTACGGACCCCTAGTAACATTTTTAAGCTAAGGGCGCTTGGACGTGGATGCTCGTTCCCTGGCCGGGGGCGGAGAAGAGAGTGAATTGACCGCCGAGTTTGGCAGTGCGCTCACTTATGCTGTGTAGACCAATGCCTCGATTGCTGGTTGCCGGGTCAAACCCGACGCCATTGTCGATGACTTCCAGGGTCACCTGGTTGTTTGTATTGCGCAGAATGATGGTGATGGCTGTTGCGGCGGCATGTTTTAAGGCATTGTTGAGTGCTTCCTGGGCAATGCGATACAGCCCTTCTTCAACGGACGGCGGCAGGTCGATGAGCGTATCGGTGGTTAGGCGAACATCGATGCCGGCCCGTTTTTCGACGGCGTTGAGGCGTTGGTGCAAGGCGCCCAACAACCCTTCCTGCTCCAGCAACGGCGGGCGTAATTCGTGGACAAGGAGACGCATCTCTTTCAACGCCTGTTGGCCCAGTTGGCTCAGTTCTTGCAGCGCCTCGTCAATGCCTTCGGTGCGTCCGCTGTTGATCAGACGGCGGCGCCCTTCAGCCAACAACGTCAGACTGTAAAGCGATTGGGTCACGGAATCGTGCAACTCACGCGCTAGCCGACCGCGCTCTTCCTGTACGGCAACCTGCTCAACTTGTTGACGCAGACGGGCATTTTCCAACACCAACGCCGCTTGTGCGCTAAAGGCCACTGCTAGTTGGATCTCTTCATCCCCAAAGTCGCGTGGCGTTGGGTAGCCCAGAATGATACCGCCGTAGCTTTCTGTCACTTGGCTGGCGCGCTCCTGGCGTAAGAGAGGAATGGCTAACTGGGTCTGGCCGGCAGTTGCAAGCCGTGTATCCGTAGCCGGAGCGCCATTGATGACCACAACCGGTTGGCGTTTGGCAATCGCCTGTTGCACGAGATGTTGTTCTTGTAACAAGTTATCACGGTTACGCACCGTGATTGGCTGCCCATAGGTTGCCTCAATCGTCAAGCTCTTTTGCGCTGGTTGCCAGAGGTAAACGGCGCCCCAAGCAGCCTGTAAGAGCGTGGTCGCTTTTTCTAAGGAAGCGTGGAGTACCTCCCGCAAGGGCTGATTGGAGTTGAGAACAGTCATGAGATCGCGCAGCGTTTCGGCGGCGCGTTGGCGCTGTTCGATCTCGTGCGTGCGTTCGGCCACCAGCGCTTCTAATCGGCGGTTGTCATCCTGCAACTGGGCATAGATGTTGTCGATCTCCTGGGTGCGCTTGCGTAAGGCGCTGGCTTTGTATTGACACTCTAACTCGGCGCCGCCGCGTGCGGCAAAGATCTCCAGCAGCGATAATTCATGAATGGTGCAGTGGAGCGGCTTGTCATCCAATACCACCAGATGGCCCAACACCTTGCCATGCGAATCAAAGAAGGGTACACCAAGGTACGCCTCTAAACCAACCTCAGCCGGATAAAGCGTTTCGAGGTTTTCCGGGTAGTAGCCAATGGCGCCATTGATCACACCTTGACAGGGCGTGCCGGCAAGATCATATTCGATGGCTTCGCGAAATTCATTGTCTTTACAATAAGCCAGGGTGCGTACACGGGTCATGGCCTGGTTGGCGCATTCCGTAATAAACGCGATGCGCACGCCAAAGGTTGCCACTAATTCGCTGACCAGCGTCTGAAAATAGTTGTCACCGGTGACAGTGGCGGTGGAACGGGCGATCCGCTGTAGCATCCGCTCGGTGCGCTTGCGTTCGCTGCTGTCGGTCAGGGCAATGATGATCTGATCAATTTCACCCTCAGCGGTGCGTCTAACCAGAGCAGAAATGGTCGCCGGTAAGGTCTGTCCGTCGGCTCTGATAAATTCACACTCAATTTCACGCAGTTGCCCTTCTTCCAATAAGGTCGGAATATAGAGTGTCTCGGCTAATTGCCTGGTTGCCGGTGTTATAAAATCGGTGTATGGGCGTCCGACCACTGCTGTCCGTTCATAGCCCAACATCTGTAACCAGCGCGCACTGACATCCACGATCCGACCGTGACGATCCACGACCTGTAACATAACGGATGGGCTAGTTGTCAACGCGTAGTTCCCGGATTGGTTGTGCGCGCCATTCTGGCTGTACGTAATCCCAAACACAGACGAAGGTAAAAGAGCGTCTGGTAGCATAGCGTGCGCCCCCTTATGAACGGCAATGCAGTACAGTTGGTTGATGTCAATCGTTTTGCAACAACTTATGCTTATTATGTGTGCTGCAAATTATAGACGGTGCGCAAAAATCGTGCAAACTAATAAACAATGTTTGTCGCAAGTAAGTGTTGTTGGTTCAACAAAAGCATGGGGTGGGTTAGTTGGCTAGTTCAGTGCGTAACCAACTAACCAACTAACGGTTTCGGGCAGGGGCGATTTAGGCAAAAAGTGAACTCATGCGGCGCTCTTGCAACATGTTCTTCATATCGGCGTCAGGCGTGCGTCCGCTAAAGCGGCTGGCAGCGTCAAGCACTTTGGGCAACAGGGTAATATCGCCCGTCGTGTTGAGGAAGATATTCGGGCGACCAATCACCCAGTGTACAGCGCGGTCGATGTCGGCCTGGTCGGTCAGCGGTTGATACCAGACGCTGTAGTTGCGATCTTCCGTCCCCCAAGGCCCGCGCATGAGCGACTTGATAGTCTGGACGGCGACATTCCGCTCTTCACAAAGCTTGACCAGCTTCTCAAAATCTTCCATGTACTTGCTGTTCTGCTGCATCACATAGTTGTAGGGCAGCAGCACCGAGTCAAAGTCAAAACGCTTGAGGCTGCGCAGATGCATGGCCGCAATGTAGAGACCGTGACCGGTGACGCCGATGTGGCGCACCAACCCTTGCTTGTTCGCTTCCACGGCGGCTTCCAGGGCGCCACCCGGTTCCATCGCCGTGTCCCACTCGTCGGGGTGGCCCAGATTGTGCAACTGGAGCAGATCGACATAATCGGTGCGCATCCGGTCCAGGGAGCGGTGGATCTCTTCCTTGGCCTTTTCGTAGGTGCGCTCACCGGTCTTGGTGGCCAGGAAGAAATCTTTGCGGTGCTTCTCCATCCAGGGTCCCATGCGAATTTCGGCGTCGCCATAGCTGGCGGCGGTGTCAATATGGTTGACGCCATATTGGAGCAGCACATCCAACGTGCGGTCGGCGTCAGCCTGGCTAACGCGACCCAACGCGGCGGCGCCAAAGAGGGTGACGGTGCTCATGTGGCCGGTGCGGCCAAAGGGGCGTTTTTCGATCATGGTTCTGTCTCCTTATACTATGCTTCGTTATTCACCAAACTGTAACTTTATCGCAATGGTCTTACCGGTTTACGTACACGGATATCAAGTTCTTCACGGCTGGTGTGAACAAAATATAAGTTTTGCAAATTTCAGACCATTGCATACCATCCCCTGCCTTACTCTACGCTCAGTAAAGCAAAAGCGGCCGCCTGGGCCGTTTCATGCACAAGCCGCACCGACACGTCCTGTTGCTGCGCCAACCGCAAACAAACATCGTATTCTGGTTTGACACCAACCACCTGATTATACAACCATTTGCGCTTAACCGGTATTGCGCCATAAACCGTTTCGACGGTGATAAAGTCGCGTCGCGCTTCATGGCGGTGAACGGTATGCACTCGCAGCCCCAAGGTGGTTGTCTCGCGCAAGAGAATATCCGCCAAGATTTGTTCGTTGCTGGCCGGCGCTAACACACTGAGCAAAATTGCTGGACGACCCTTTTTCATCTGGATCGGCGTTGTCCAGACATCCAACGCACCAGCCGCAAAGAGTTGATCACTGACGGCAGCGTAGAGTTCGGGGTTCATGTCGTCGATGTTGGTCTCCATTTGCACGAGCAGTCCGTCATCCACCGGTTCACCTAGCCAGACGCGGGCCACATTAGGCCAGGCAAACTCCTTCTGTCCAGCGCCGATGCCGATGCGCTGTAATTTCATGCGCGGCTGGTGGAAGGTCGCCAGTTCGGCCAGGAGGGCAGCGCCGGTGGGCGTCACCAGTTCACCGGCGCCGGGGGCGGGACGGGTGGGGGCGTTCACAGCGGTGAGTAAGGCCAGGGTGGCCGGCGCCGGCAAGGGAATCCGGCCATGAGCGCTGTTCGTCCACCCTTCGCCCAACGGTGCGCCGGAGGCATAGAGCCGTTCCACTCCTAACGCCGCCAGCCCGGCACAGACGCCGACAATATCGATAATGGCATCAATGGCGCCGACTTCGTGAAAGTGAACTTCTTCAACTGTGCTGCCATGAACGCTAGCTTCTGCCGTCGCCAGACGGGTAAAGACGGCAATGGCGCGTTCTTGAATCGGCGTCGGCAAGCGGGATTGGTTGATAATCTCACGAATATGGTGCAGGTGACGGTGGGCATCGCCAACGGTGGCGCGAACATCGAGCAGGGTTGCACGTAAGGGGCCGCGCATCACGCTGGTTTGGGTCAGCGTCCAACTGCCGGCAGGCAAGCCGAGTTGGGTTATCGTGGCTTCTAGGTCGGCCACCGGCCAACCGGCATCGACCAGACAGCCCAAGAACATATCACCGGAAATCCCGGAAGGAAGGTCGAGATAGGCAATCATGACGATGGCTCGGTGACAAGGCTTGTCCTGTAAGGATGACAGGGTGACAAGGTGACAAGGTGATAGAGTGACAAGGTGACAAGGTGATAGAGTGACAAGGTGATTTCCCTTCTATCTAGGTCGACATTAGCAACGGAATCGCTGCGCTACTGGCGCCGTTAAGTGAACCAGTGCGGAAGCCGGCCAGATCCAGCGTGACAAAGCGATAGCCGGCGGCCTTGACGCCGTTGACGATGACCATGTGGTGTTCAATCGCTTTGGGAAACTCTTCGGCGGGCAGTTCCAAGCGGGCGATCTCATTGTGATGGCGCACGCGGAATTGACGGAACCCTAATTCCACCAACACATCCTCCGCCGCTTCGATCTGGCGCAGCAATTCGGGCGTAATTGCTGTACCGTGTGGCACGCGCGACGAGAGACAAGCCATCGCCGGCTTGTCCCAGACGGGCAAACCCAAGTGATGAGCCAGCGCACGCACTTCCGCTTTGCTAATGTTGGCTTCCAGCAGTGGCGAACGCACGCCCCGTTCACGCGCTGCCTGCATGCCTGGTCGATAATCGCCGACATCGCTGGCATTGTTGCCGTCCAAGACCACACCCCAGCCTTCCGCCACCAGGATACCCTTCAACTGGTTGTGCAATTCCGATTTACAGAAATAACAGCGATTGTTCGGGTTGGCGGCATAGTTGGGGTCAAGATACTCTTCGGTATTGACCAGACGATAGGGGACGCCCAACGCTTCGGCCAGCTTGACGGCGTCCCGCATCTCACGCACGGGGTAGCTGGGCGAAATGCCGATACAGGCCAACGCTTTGTCCCCTAACTCGCGATGAGCCACGGCCATCACCAGGGCGCTATCCACTCCGCCCGAATAGGCGACCAGCACCGAGCCACATTCGTGCATGATGGCGCGCATCTGCTCCAGCTTTGCCAGCAGGGCGGGGGTCAGTGGCGCCTGCTCCTCTTGCCTTGTAACCGTTGCTTGCATTCCCGGCACTCCTCTTCCTCGTTCTACACTTCTTCGCTCTAACCGGCGTTCGGTATCATCAATCTGCTCTTCATTGTACCATGAAGCCCGCGATCCGCCATGTTGCTAACTAGGTTCTGGTGCGAAATACCTTCGTGGTGATAAAGCGCTTTCGTAACAGAACCTATCGCCCACACCGATTGCATCCTATTGGAAACTCCCCCTTTGGCTAAAGTTCCGGTATAATCAAACAAAGCGTGAATTTATTCAATCCGTGGAAAATTTTATGCAACTAACAACCCGTAGTTGGCTTTTACTGTTGGGTACGACGCTGCCGATTGCCTTGACGGCGCAAGCCGGTTGGTGGGGCTGGGTCGCGCTGGGGTGGCTGGGGCTGGTGATCGCCCTGCTGCTGGCCGACTGGCGGCTGACGCCGGATCGCACGGCCTGGCTCGTCACCCGCCGTCATGATGACCGGCTGTCGCTGGCAGCCAAGAACCGGATCGGCCTGACCGTCGAGTTGCGGCGCGGCGCCCGCCCGCTCACCATCTGGCTGCGCGACGAACCGCCGCTCCCCTTTCTGGTCGAAGAAACAGATCGCCTCTTGTCAACTCAGGTGGCGCCGCGGACGCCGGCACTGCTCACCTATACCGTCTATCCGCCCCGCCGCGGCGACTACCGCTTTGGCGACCTGCATTTGCGCTGGGAATCAACCCTGCGCTTGTTGCGTCGTCAGATACGCATCCCGGCGGCGGAGCCGGTGAAGGTTTACCCCAATCTGGTCGATGTCAAAAAATATGACCTGCTCCTGCGCCAAAACCGCTTATGGGAACTGGGGTTGCGCAACGCCCGTATCTTTGGCAGCGGCGCCGAATTTGAACGGCTGCGTGACTACCTGCCCGATGACGAATACCGCCGGGTCAACTGGAAAGCGACGGCGCGGCGCGGTAAACCGATCAGTGTGGAGTATGAGACCGAACGCAGCCAACACATTATGGTGCTGCTGGATGTGGGGCGGATGATGCGCAGTCCCGTAGGGGATGTTGCCAAACTCGATTATGCCATTAATGCGATTTTGTTATTGGCCTATGTCGCTGCGCAGAAAGGGGACAAGATCGGTCTGCTGGCCTTTGCCGATGATGTCCAATTATGGGTAGAACCGCGCACCGGCAAACAGCAATTTCATCGCCTGCTCGAACAACTCTACAGCCTGGAAAGCGCCGCCGTTGAACCTGATTATGCCCAAGCCTTTAGTTACTTTGCCGTCAAACAGCACAAACGCAGCCTTGTTCTCGTTTTTACCGATCTGACGGGCAGCATCACCACCGATCTCCTGATTGCACAAATGGGCCGCATCCGTCGCCAACATCTGCCGCTGGTCGTCACCATGCGCGACCCCACGGTCCAGCGCCTCGCCGATCAAGGGATCGTTGACAGTACAACACTCTATCAACGCACCATGGCCGAGCAACTGCTGGACGAACGCCAGTTAACCATTGAACGGCTGACCCAACGGGGCATTCTCACGCTTGACGTGCCGGCGGATCAATTGAGTATTGCCGTGGTCAATCAGTATCTAGCGCTCAAAGCGCAAAGCCGTATTTGAAGAATGGGGCAGGTAACTACGAACCCCTCCCGCGCCTAGGAGCGGTTGCCTCTTAGGCGCGCTCCCCTGATACCGAAGGGAACCGCGGTGCGCTCGACCGTTCCTCCCCCAAGCGTTCGACTGAGCTCACGCCGAAGTCTGGGGGACGGGAGGCCACTGGGCGCGGAGGAGGTGGCTTAGTGGTTACCAATAAACCGTTAATGTTGACGATTCAACAAGCTCTCCGCTAACCCCCATAACATTGACTCCTCTGCCTGGGCGCCCAGTGCTTGGCGGAGCGCCGCCAGGCTCCGTTCATGTTCGGTGCGCACGGCGGCTTCGGCAAAGGCGCGGGCGCCGGCCTGGTCGAGCAGATGGAGTGCTTGGGGTAGCTTGGCCGCAGTGAAGTTGTCATCAAGCAACGTTTCAAATTGTTCGCCCACGTGGTCATGGGTCAGGGTGTAGAGCATGGGCAGGCTCTTCTTGCGGCGCAGAATATCATTACCGGCGGCTTTGCCCGTCACGGCTGGATCGCCCCAAATCCCCAGAATATCATCCTGAATCTGAAAGGCCAGACCGGCGGCTTGTCCAAAGGCTTGCAGATGGTGCGCCTGTTCTGTTGTGGCGCCGCCAAGGAGCGCGCCAATGGCTGTGCTGGCGCCAATCAACGCCGCAGTCTTGCCCTGGATCATGCGCATATACTCGGCCACGGCTACGCTTTCCCGCTTTTCAAAGCTGATGTCGAGATATTGCCCTTCGGTCAGGGCCAGACAGGTTTGGGTGAAAATTTGCAGCGCGCTCATGGCGGTCGTCGCCGGCACGCCACGGCGTACCACCTGTTGCATAGCGGCAAAGGCTAGGGTAAAGAGCGCATCGCCGGCATTGATCGCCAGCGGCACGCCCCAGAGTTTCCAGACGGTGGGGCGATGGCGTCGCATCTCATCGCCATCTTCAATATCATCGTGGATGAGTGAGAAATTGTGGAGTAACTCAATCGCCGCCGCGGCCGGCAACGCCGACGCCGCTTCGCCCCCTAGCTCTTCGCAGGCGATGAGGCAGAGCATAGGGCGAATCCGTTTGCCGCCGGGGTAAAGCTGGGGCTGCAATGCTTCATTCGCCCAGCCCATGTGATATTGGATCATGCCGTAATGGGTGGCGACGGCGGCTTCGTCCTGATGACCGACCACGGCGCGCATCTCTTCTTCCAGTCGTGGTAGCCAGCGCCCCAGAAAGCCGCTGAGTTCATTGTTTGCCATAATGAGTCCTTGTTGCGAATCAATAATCAAGCGCGTCCTGTAGGGACGGCTGAATTTAGAGAAGAGAATTTAAAAACCCCTTCATTCTTCATTTTGTCCTAAAATCAGGTGTCCTTACGGGACAGACTTTTACTTGCGTCGCTGTAGTACGCCGGGCCGGCGCAAAGCGGTCAGGGTGGCGCAGCCGCTACAGAAGGCGGCGATGCGCACTTCGGCGGTGAGCAGATCCATCTCTTCACAGACTGCTTCGGCAGAGACCACGGCTCGCTTGAGAAAGGGCCCGGCTAGCCCCACCAGATCGGCGCCGAGGGCGACGCTTTTGGCAATGTCCAAACCGCTACGAATGCCGCCGCTAGCAAAGAGGGGGAGGTCGGGGCGTTGCATAGCGGTGCGCACCTGATTAACCAGTTGCAAACTTTCGGCGGTGGGGATGCCCCAATCACCAAAGGCCGCGGCCAGACGACGCAACTTTTCCGTGGGCGCCCGGTGCATCTCTACCTGGCTCCACGACGTACCACCGGCGCCGGCCACGTCAATGGCGCTAACACCTGCTTCGATCAGCCGGCGCGCACTTTCGGCGCCAATCCCCCAGCCCACTTCTTTGGCAATCACCGGCACCGGCAGTTTCTGACAGACTTCGGCAATCTTTGCTGTTAGCCCCTGCCAGTTCGTGTCGCCGCCAGCCTGCACTACCTCTTGTAATGGATTGAGATGAAGGATCAGGGCATCGGCTTCGATCATCTCCACCGCGCGTCGGCAAGCATCGACGCCGTAGCCATAGTTTAGTTGCACCGCCCCGATATTGGCAAAGAGCAAGAGTGTTGGTGCAACGGCGCGCACGCGAAAGGTGGCTGCGGTCTCCTTGCGTTCCAAGCCGGCGCGTTGACTGCCAACACCCATTGCCAGCCGTTGCACTTCCGCTGCTTCGGCCAGATTGCGGTTAATGCGTTCGGCGTCGGCGGTGCCGCCGGTCATGGAACTGACTAGAATGGGCGCCGCCAACCGTTTACCAAAGAGGGTAACGCCAATATCAACAGCCGCCAGATCTAATTCCGGAAGCGCTTGATGAGAAAAGTGGAACTGTTCTAAGCCGGTGGTCAAGGTGGGGAAACGCACATCTTCTTCCAAATTAATGCGGATGTGATCGGCTTTGCGTTGATCGATGGACAAACGGACGCTCCTTGGTGTGGTGATGGTTCGTTGTGACAGGGACGCGTTGGTTGAGCTTGTCGAAAGCAGCGCACCCCTGTCACAAACTGTTAGGAAACCCGCGTAACTTTTTATAAAATCTACGTCATCTACATTGAGTAGCGTGATTGTACATCAGCTTAGGACAATTCTGCACGGCTGTCAGTATTCGCGATCCCTTGTTGGGCTGGCGGCAGCCGAATTGACCAGGTGATGCGTACAATCTATCCATAGCACCGTTTTTGTGTACCTGATTGACCTATTACGCCGGCAGATGGGTGGCTGTGTGAACAGAAGCGGTCAACATTCGTCCTGTGGGCGAGTGTCCACAACAAACAACGATTGAATAAGGAGCGTTCAATTTTATGGTTTCGCAACTTTCGACAAAATTGCACGCTGCGCAAGTACGACTGGGGTTGGCTTTTCTGCTCTCATTCCTGCTCCTCCTCCCCGTCGCCACTGTGTACGCAGCCGGCAGTGCTAATGGTAGTGTTACCCCGACCAATGATGATCTCTGTGTCAAAGGCGTCGTGATCGATCACCAGGAGAAACGGTTGGGCGATGGTCGCATTGTCACCGCTACCGCCGCTGATGGGACGGCGATAGCCGCCGCCGTTGATGAAGATGGTGAATTTGAATTTGAAAATGGGTTGTTCCCTGGCCGCTGGACCTTCGCCATTGATGTTCTCAAGGCCGGTGAAGAGTGGGAACCGGTGACGCCGGCTTCCTTTGATGTGACGCTCGATTACAGCCAGAGCAATTGCTACCAGATCCGCTTCAAACTGCGCCGGGTTGTGACGGTGATTGTGGTCAAGATTGACGAGAACCACAACCGCCTGGCTGATTGGGAGATCAAGGCTGAACCGAGCGCCGACAACCGCTTTGCTGTGAGCCAAAGCGCCACTACTGATGCCAACGGCGAGGCGGTCTTCCGCCTGAGTGAAGGCAATTGGATCTTTACTGAATATGCGCCGGAAGATGTCAATTACGTTCCGGTAGTGCCGACCAATGGTCGCCAGGAATTGAAGGTGGAAGCTCCTGGCCCCCATACCATCCGTTTTAAGAATCGCCTCAACATCTATGGCTGTATTGATGTCTTAAAGCAAGATGTGCCGCCGGCTGATTCTAATGACATCCCCTTCCCCTTACAGGGCTGGAAGATCAACCTGTTGCGGGCCGACGGCGCCTTAGCGGCCAGCGGCGTGACCAATGCGCTGGGTACAATCTCTTTTGAGAAGTTACCCTATGGCCCCTACACCGTGGTCGAAGAGGAACGGGTTGGCTGGGAAAGTGCTACCGTGACCAGCTATGATGTCACGTTGACGCCTGATCAGAGCGGTTGTACGCAGGTTGTTTTCGACAATCAACAGGCGGAACCACAATATTGTATTGAAGGGCGCAAGATCGATACCTTTGGTAAAGTTGGGCTGCCTGGTTGGAAGATCACGGCGCAACCGCTGGATAAGGGGGATTGGGATCCGGCGGATCAGGTGACGGATGGCTTTGGTATGTACAAATTCACCTTCTCCGGCAATGATTATCGTGTCCCCGGCTCCAAGTATAAGATTTGCGAGGACTTTGAAGATGTGAGCGGCTGGCAACCCATCGGCCCCACCTGCTATACGGTGACGCTGCCGTCACAGCCAGGTGCTTGTGTGGTGGTTGCTGACTTTGTCAATCAGCAAGTTGGGCATAGCGCCGCCCCCGCCGCCCCCACCAGTAGCGGTTGCCGTGTGACCCACACCGTGAAACAGGGCGATTCACTCTACGGGATCGGCTACAAATATGGTGTTGCGCCGAAGGCGATGGTGGCCGCTAACCCGTGGGTCAATTCACAGCGGAACATGCACCTCAAAGTTGGACAGCAGGTCTGTATCCCGTAAGCGTTTGTAAAAACATCCCTTCCTACCCTGCTCTCCGCGAGTGCGTGATTCGCAACCGATTAGGGCGAGTGATGGACTCGCAGAGAGCAGGGTAATTTGATCTTAGCCATCGTTTGTTCAACTACCTCGCCTGCTCGTAGCCGGTCACGGACCGGTTACGAGCAGGCGAAGCTAGCGATTACGGTATTTGTAAGCAAAGAGTCGCTTTTTCTAAATAATATGAAATACCAATGACGATTTATTCATCCTTCACGCGTAAATGTAAGAAAATCTTTCAATAAATATTGCCTGCCCCCCCTTGAGAAACCTCCCGAACTATGTTATTCTATACCTGGGCTTTCACTTGTCGGTCCAACGGCCCTCGATGCCGACAAGCGCTTGGGTAAACTCTCCGGTGTATTTGAAAATTCATTCCTGCGTAGCAGAGAACGTTGTCCGGCTGGAATCTGTATCGTTTCCCCCGTTGCAGAATCAGACAAAGTTGCTTGGGAAACGGATATGAATTTTTGGCCCTGTACGACACCACGCTCTCCACTACTGATTTGAACGCTTTCAAATAGCCTCACACAGCCTGCCTCAATCTGTCTGTGAATTGAGTTTTTCCCAGAACTTCTTTCATCGTTATCTAGAGCTTATCTAGAGGAAGGAGATGGGCATGGTTTGTCAATCATAACAGTACATACTTTCCCAACTAAATCGATTGTCTCTTCTTTGTCGACAGCACCCAATTTGTGATAACCGCTGCTGACATCAATGCCGTCATTTCACAAAGGAGAAGTATTATGTTCCCTCGCGTATTACAGTCGTCAAGGATTGGTTTGGCCTATCCTCTGTTTGTGCTTTGCCTCGGCCTTCTCATGGTCACCTCAGTCGCCACGGCGCACGCCCAGGCGAATGACCACAAGCTGGCCCCGATTCCCGCTGACAAAGTCTGTGTCGAAGGTTCTGTCATTAGTCACGACGAAAAGCCGCTGACCGACGGCTGGGTGATTGGCGCTGTCCCGCGCAATGCCCAGGGTGAACTCAACCCCACCCGCGCCGTCAGCGAAATTTCCGATGGCAATGGCAATTTCCGCTTTGATGAATGGCCGGAAGATCCCACCCGTGGCATCTTCGTGGGCGACTGGCAATTCCAGATCGACCTCGGCCAAAAAGATGGTCAGGAATGGGAAGCGGTGACACCGGATCGCTTTGACCTCTCGCTCAACTACGGCGAAAAAGAGTGTGTCAAGATCCGCTTCAAGTTGCGCCGCCTGATCAAGATCACCGTCATCAAGGTCAACGAAGATTATCTCAAACAGCCCGGTTGGCGCATTCAAGCCACTCCAGGTGCGGATAACATCTTCGCCGCCGCGCAAGAACTGGTGACTGATGCCAATGGCACCGTCGTCTTCCGCCTGTCGCCGGGGCGCTGGATCTTTACTGAAGCGCCGCCGCCCGGCGTCAGCTACACGCCTGTCCTGCCCACCAATGGGATGCAGGAAGTGGATGTACGCGATGCCGTGACGCTCTACTTCAAGAACCGCATTCGTCACAAGGGCTGCATCGAAGTCTACAAGTATGACATTCTGCCCGATAACACCCAAATGGCGCTGCCCGGTTGGTTGATCCAAGTCGTCCGCACCGATGGTTCGCTGGCGGCCTCCGGTCTGACCGATCTCAATGGTCGCGTCTTGTTTGATGGGTTGGCGCCCGGCCCTTATCAGGTTGTGGAAGAAGATCGCCTGGGGTGGAAACCGCTGACCCCCACCACCTTCACGGTCAATGTGATCGGCGGCGGTCAATGTGATGTCGTCACCTTCTTCAATGCCCAAGATGAACCGCAGTTCTGCATCGAAGGCATCAAGATCGATAGCAACGGCCATGTTGGCATCCCCGGCTGGAAAATCTGGGCGGAAGCGCTCGACGCCGGTAGCTATCAGCCTAGCGCTGTTTTGACCGACGGCGAAGGTGAATACACCTTTACCTTCCCGGAGGATGACTACCGTGTGCCCGGCTCTCGCTACAAGATCTGTGAAGAGCAGCGCGACGGCTGGCAGCCCCACACGGCCACCTGTTATACGGTGCAGTTGCCGCAAGAACCAGGTGCATGTGTGAAGGTGCCGGTCTTCGAGAATCAGCAAAAGGGCCATGATGTCGAAAAGCCCAAGCCTGACCAGCCCAAGGATAAAGGTGGCAAATGTGCGAAGAGCCACACGGTGAAAGCTGGTGAAGGACTCTACTCGATTGGCCGTCATTACGGCGTCTCGCCCAAAGCGATGCTGGAAGCCAATCCGTGGGTGCGGAACCAGAAGTACATGTATGTCTACGTCGGCCAGCAGATCTGTATTCCTTGAGCTATTGAGCTAGGGCAGAAGCTGTAAGCATTGGCTTGGTAGCTGGTGATTAGGTGATTTAGAAAACCAATCACCTAATCACCCAGTCACTAACCAACTTCCCAAAACTCGCTAGTTCCCATTGCCGTTTTCATTGCACTCAAAGGAGATCCCCCTATGTTACAAATGCGATCTGATCCGTGGTATGGTCGTTCCATGCGATCACTCATTGTGCTGCTTCTGGTTGTGGTCTGTAGCTTGTTGCCGGCGATGGCGCAGGCTGCCTCAAGTTCTGTCAATGCGTACCAATATGGGTACGGTTGGGATCGTGATGCGGACGGTAGGTGCATTGCGCACTACTTTGTTTATCGTGGTGACACTTTGTCCCGCATCGCCGCCCGTTATGGCGTGAATGTTTATGCCATTGCGCGTGCCAATGGTATCCACAATATCAACCGGATTTACCCAGGCCAATATCTCTGTATCCCCGGTCATCGTTGGCATCATGATTGGTCCGGTGATAACTATCACCGCCACCATGATGACGATAAAGGCTATGGACATAAGGGCTATGACAAGGATGACTACGGGTATGACGGTCATAAACGCTATGATAGTTATAGTTATCACAAGCCTGGCTACAACGAAGCCGCCTACGGCCCCGTTGAGAAAAAATATGCCGACCCCGGCTACTACCGCACCAGCGGCGGCCATACCGGCGTTTGCTATTACCCAGACCCGCGCTACAATGCTGAAGACGCCCAGTTCTATGAAGACGATGAACGGCCTGATTGTTCGTAGTATTCTAACAAAGCAGTTTTGATTGGTTGTGTCGCCAGTCCAATATCACCGCGAATCATTGGGATTAGCGAATCTTTTTCGCCGACGTGATTCGCTAATTCGCTTGATTCGCGGTGATATTGGACTGGCAACCGACGCCTCCGTTTGTGATCAACGTGAGATAATGCGATAATGGGTTTTTCAAATTCATAGCAACACTCACGACAAATCATGCACATTGGCGTTTTAACTCACAACTATCCCCGCTTTTCCGGCGATTTTAGCGGCGCCTTTATCGAAGCGCTCTGTCAGGAATTTGTCCGCCAGGAGCAACGCGTTACAGTTTGGGCGCCCTTTGATCCGGCTTATCAGGAGACAGGAAGACAGAAACTGCTGGATCTGCGTCTTTATCGGTATGCCTTGAGTGATGAAGCGCATACATTGGGCTATATGCGCACCATGCAATCGGACCTGGCCTTGCGGCGTAATAGTTATTGGCTAGGGCCGGCGATGATGGCTGCCGGTATGGCGACTGTGACACGGGAAGCGCGACGGCTGCGACCGGATCTGCTGCATGCACACTGGCTCCTGCCCAACGGTTTGATCGGCGCCGTGGCGAGTCGCCTGCTGGGGATTCCGCTGGTCATCTCCGTACCTGGTTCGGATGCGCAAGTTGCCAATGCCAACGCCGTTTTTCGCACCTTGGCCCGCTTTGCTATGCGCCAGGCCAGCCTGATGACCGCTAACAGCGCCGACCTGCGTGACGCCGTTGTCGCCCTGGACTCGACCGTTCTCGCTAAATTCGATCTCATCCTCTATGGCGCCGATCCTGCCGCCCTCCAACCCGACTCCGGCGGCGTCGCCGACCTCCGCACCCAGTGGCTATCAGATTATCTTTCCGCCACCTTGTCACCCTGTCATCCTGTCATCATTCTCTGTGTTGGCCGCATGGTCTACAAAAAGGGCTTTGACACCCTGATCCGCGCCCTGGCCGAACCCCCGCTGCGCGACCAGGATGTATTGGCGGTGATGGTTGGCGAAGGCGATCAAAAGGCGGAATGGCAGATGCTGGCGCATGACCTGGGGGTGAGTGACCGGCTGCGCTGGGTTGGCAACGTGCCGAAAGATAGGATCAGCGTCTATTATAATGCCTGTGATGTGCTGGTCAACCCGTCTGTGCGCAAACCGGTCGATGGCTTAAATGTCTGTGTGCTGGATGCCATGAGCTGCGGCAAAACCGTGGTCGGCTCCACGGTGGCCGGCAACCCGCTGGCGATTATCGATGGTGAGACCGGTTTCCTGACTGCGGAAGGCGACCCAGCCGCCCTGGCCGTGGCGCTGGCTAAAGTGGCGGCTGATCCGGATCTGCGGCAACGGATGGGCGCCGCCGCCCGTCAACGGATCGAAACTGAGTTGGGGTGGCCGCCATTGGTGCGCCGCTATCTGGCCCACTTTCAGCGCTTGCAACGGTAAGATAAAGGGAGATGCGGTGAGGTGTAATATGGCGTTAGTTTGTCAAGGATGCGGCGGCTATATGCAACCGCTGGTGGATGTCGCAGCGCAAGCCATACGTTGTCCGGTCTGTGACCGTGTAGAAGCACAGCGGATCGTTCCGCTCTGGATTGTCACCGGCGCTAGCGGGGTTGGCAAGACGACGGTGGTTGCCGCGTTGCGCACATTGTTACCTGATTGGGAAATCTTTGACACCGACATCATCCACGCCGCCGACTGGCAACAACATCGCAGCAATTGGTTGCGCTTGGCCCATGCCATTGCCCAAAATGGGCGCTACACCCTGCTCTGTGGCACGATGTTGTCGCAAGATGTCGATCGGTGCGATCACCGCGCCCTTTTTAGCCGAATCTATTACCTCAATCTCCACTGTGACGACGCTACGCGCGCGGCCCGCCTTCTGGCCCGTCCCACTTGGCGGCAATGTGGCGCACCGGAGTTCATTGAACAGCACCGCCAATTCGCTCAGTGGTTGCTCGACCACGCCGCCACCGCCTTTGATCCGCCCATGCCCGCCGTTGACACCACCCATGCCACACCGCAAGCAGTCGCTGAACAGATCCGGGAGTGGGCAACCAATACAGTACAGCGGGGTTAGGCGGGAACCGATTTGAAGCGCTCCCCTCCGTTCCCGCCTAAATCCGCTGTACTGTTTGCACAAACTGCACCTACTAATATTGTCCGAAACCGAATTCCGTTGCACTAAAGAACAAGGGAATCATGCCGATGGCGCCGATGAAGATCGCCATAATTTCCAGGTAGACCCAACCCTGACCGGCCCGTAGCCAGGCGCGCCGCCAACTGCGCGGCGCGTAGTGACGAGCTTGATAGCGATATTGCACTATATACATCTCTTCCGGCTTCACCGGCTCCAGCGGCTCCACTTCCCAGCCGGCATTTTGAAAGATGCGTGGCAACGCTAGCACAAAGGCATGGGCCACATAGCCGAATGGTAACACAAGCAACAGGGCAAAGAGCGCCAGCCCAATGCTAATATTGAGCCAACGTTGATCGAGCGGGCTAAAGTGATGCACAATATCCACCCACATCCACGCCAAAAAGCCAAGCATCGGCGAGGCCAGCACCCAATGCCCCAGTGCGCCGTTCCCCGGCGTCGCCTCCACCAAATCGGCCTGCACCTGCCGGCGCACAAATTTATTCTTTCCTGCCTCTTGCTTATTCACGCTTATTGTCCTCTTCCCACCTAAACTCAAGTGTCCCTACGGGACGGATTCTACTGGCCATTCGGCTATATTCAAACGCTGGCCTACGCGCCGTCTTCTGTCTTCTGTCTTCTGTCCTCTATCTTTTCACGCCAATGAATCTCAGCCCGCTGCCACTGCTGTCGACGCCACCAAAGCCCCACCGGGTAGCCGGTCATCTTGGCGAGATCCCCCACCACCCGAATGATCGGCACCAGGAGCACGGCTTGCAACCATTGTAGGGTAGTCAATCCGCGCCCTAACTGCTGTAAGCGTTGCCACGGCTGTATACAGTATAGCGCAACACCCAGGAGTAGCCCGGCCCATCCTAGCCAGCGAGCAAAGAAGCCCCAAAACGCATGGCCTAGCAACGCCGGCAGCAGCACACCATAGGTGACATAGCGGATCAAGTGCCGTTTGCGCCAGAGATCGGCCTTGCCATCACCTCGTGCATAGCGGTAATACTGCGTCCAGAAGGCGCGCAGTGAATCGCGTGGGCGAAAGTAGACCACAGCATCCGGCGCCCAGACGAAAGCCGATGGCGCTGCTGGCCGCTGGGCATTGATGGCAAAATCAAAGAGCAGATCTTCACAATAGTCCAACCATTCGGGGTAGCCGCCCGCCGCCTGCCAGGCCGCTTTGGTAAAGGCCACCGAACGACTGCTGGGCAAGAACTTGTTCGGGTTGATTTCGCTGCGTTGCGGCAACACTGTCGCCGCCATTGCTGTGACAAAGAGCGCAGGCGCACCGGTTGTGTTACCTGTATCGGCCTCAAAAAAACCGGCGACCGCCAAGGGCGCTTGCTCCGGCGCCCCGATGGGATCGGTGTTGGCCCAAGGCGCCGTCAAGGCGGCTAGCCAGCCTGGCGTCAGCGTCACGCCGGCGTCGGTCGCAACAATGATGGGGCTGGTCGCCGCCGCAATGGCAATGTTACGACCCCGGCTGATATTCGCACCCGGTTCGACGAGAACCCGTAACTGGGGCAACTGCTGTGGGTTGTGCGCCAGCCAGCTTTGAATCGTTTCAATGGTGCCGTCACCGCTACCGCCATCACAAATGACCACTTCAGCGGGACGATGACTTTGGTTCGCTAGTGAAATGAGCAGCCGCTCAATCTGTTGTTGCTCATTAAAAACGGTAACGATGACAGAAACGGGTAGTATATTCATTACGGAAACTTTACGCTGTAATCTAGATAAGGCATTTGTAAAATCGAGCGGCAGATTGGCGGAATCACGATCTAGCTTTTGTCGGATTACCAACAGCGCCGCTTTCGCTATCTTGATATTGTGCCGCAAAATGGCAAAGATTGCATCTTTAGCACGCAACCGAAGTATCAACCAACCACAACCAACCAACCAATTCGCATAGGAAAAAGGATAAGTGACATTCATGTAGAGATGGTAGAGGAAGAGGAGATCAAAATGAATAAACAACTTCAACGTGGTCAACAACTGCTCGCGCTGGTGATTGCGCTCGTTTTAGTAATGGATGGGCTGACTTTTTGGCTCTCGCGCTCGGTACTGCTTTCCTGGTATCATGATGCCATCGCCCAGGTTCCTGTGGCGGACGTGCGCGCCGTTCAAAGCTTGCTGGGGTACTTTGTTACGCTCGACCAGCGGAATTTTCTCAGTGAACAAGGGTTAACCTATGCACTATTGATCTTGGGGTTGGTCATTCTGTACTTGGGCTATGGCTGGATTCGCTGGCTCTGGTGCATGGTCTGGTTGGCAAAGGGGGGCAGCGGCCTCATGGTGGCCTACTTATTGACCCAAGCGTTTGATCTCTGGCCAAACCTGCTGGTCTATGGCCTGGCTACATCAATACTCTATCTCTGCTGTGCACTCGCGATTCTTTGCCTGCCTAGCATTAATTACTCTATGCGGACGATGCGTCGATAGCGATATAATTTCGATTGCACTCTGCCCTCATGGCCGGCTCTTTGTCCCGCCGCCACTGAATCATAATCACTGCTTAGCTGTAAGAAAGCCGTAATGATATTCGGCATTTTGCAGGACATTTGTCTGATGGCAAAGCGCGCTAACGCTACTATTCTTGTAGCTGTTCAGGCGTGCAGAAGCTGCACAAGCGATATCGGTAGGAGGAGCTATGAATGAACAGTTTGTCAAGGGGCAGCGGTTGTTATGCACGATGATTGGTATGCACTTGTTGTTGGGCATCCTTGTCATTGCCACCTTCCAGGGTTATCTATTGCCATCAATCATTGAGTTGATCTATCAGGCCGCCGCCCGGTTCGACGATGTTGATGCAATGTTGCTTGATCAGGCATTAGCCCTGACTGAAAGCAGCGCTTACCAACAGGCCGCACTGGCCGAACAAGGAAAGGAATTGGCCTTTCACATCTTCTGGTGCATTATGCTTTACTTGGGTTTCAATTGGGTGCGCATTTTAATGGGGCTTAGTTGGTTATTCGCCAGTATTAGCGTCATCCCCCTTGCGTTCCTGATGATTGCCTTTGAGTTCTATCATCCTTTCGTCATGCTGTTGATGGCATCGGCCTTGATCTATGGCATTGGCGGCGCCATGCTCCTCTTTTCGCCGGGGGTAAACACCTATATGCGTATGATGCGCCGATAAAGCAGCAAATTTTGTCACGTCCTACATTCAATAGTGACTTTTTTGCAGAATCCGGTATAATAGGGCAAAATTGCATCTCGCAATGATTTGCTTGTACCTCACGTCGGGGTGCGCTTAAAATGTAGAGCAGAGACAACTTGATGACAGCGCGTGTCTTTGTTGCGCTCGACCTGGAAACGACCGGCCTTGATGCCAAACGGGATCAGATCATTGAAATCGGCGCCGTACGTTTCCAGGGCAACCAGATTCTCGATCAATTTATCACCTTTGTCAACCCTGGACGTGCGATCCCACTGCGCATTCAGCAACTAACCGGTATTCGCAATAGCGACGTGGTAAAAGCGCCAACCCTGGCAGCCATTGCCCCAGAGTTATTGGCCTTTGTCGGCGCCGATGTAACAGCGGTGGTTGCGCATAACGCCGGTTTTGACATGGGCTTTTTGCGCGCCGCCGGTATTCACTTTCAGCGACCGGTGCTGGACACCTTTGAACTCGCTACCGTTCTGCTGCCCAATGCCGGCAGTTATAGTCTGGCCGAGCTTTGTCGTACCTTGCAGATCCAACTGGGCGAGGCTCATCGCGCGCTTGATGATACCCTGGCGACCGCCGAACTCTTTATGCGGTTGAATGAGCTTCTTGCTACCCTGCCTGCAGCAACCCTGGATCTCTTATTGGAGTGTGGCCGCGAAGTGGACTGGCCACCGTTAATGCTCTTTGCTGACGCCCGTGAAAGGCGTCAGCGTTTCGGGCGGGAACCGGTGGCGGCGCCAGTCCCCGCAGCGCCTTCCATGAGCGCCTGGTTGCCCTCACCAGTTTCAGCGGCGCTGCTGGCCGATGAAAGCAGCGGCCAGCAACCCATGCCAACCACAAGCATTGATACCTTTTTTGCCCCGGCTGGTCCGTTGGCTCGGCATCTTGGCCCACTCTATGAAATGCGCAGTGGTCAGGTGCAGATGGCGCAACAGGTGCTGCGCGCCTTTAACCAGGGCGACCACATGCTCCTGGAAGCCGGCACCGGCACCGGCAAAAGTCTGGCCTATCTAGCGCCGGCGGCATTGTGGAGCGTGGCCAACCAGCGTCGCGTCGTCATTGCCACCAACACGATTACGCTGCAAGAACAGTTGTTGGAAAAAGATTTACCACAACTGCAAGCCGCCTTGCAGGAAGCCGGCGAACCCCTGCCCAATATCGCTTTGCTCAAAGGACGCAGCAACTATCTCTGTACTCGGCGTCTTCATGCCTGGCGCGCCAATCGCCAACTTTCTGCCGCCGAGCTGGTATTGCTGGCGAAAGTCCTGGTCTGGTTGCCGACCACCACCACCGGTGATGTGAGCGAACTCTTCCTAGCCAATGCCACCGAACGGGCGCTCTGGCAACGCATCTGCTCTGATGCCGCCACCTGCACGCCGGCGCGTTGCGGAGAGCAGGCTGGTCATGGCAAGCCACAGGATTCTTACGGCGAAGTTCCTAGCCGGTCCGTGACCGGCGCCCACACCACCGGTCACGGACCGGCTAGGAGTGGCTTAGTCGTTACACAGGATTTCTTCTATCACGCTCGCCGCCAGGCCGAACAGGCCCACTTACTGATTGTTAACCATGCGCTGCTGGTGGCGGATCTCAAGACGGCGAGTCGTGTCCTGCCTCCCTATACGCACCTGATTGTCGATGAAGCGCACCGCCTGGATGAGGCCGCCACTGACCAGATGACTTATCGTATCGAATGGTCATGGGTGCTGGCGCTCTTGCGCCGTTTGTCGTTGGATGAGCCACTGGTGACCCATCTGCATTACCAATTGCGCCAGCAGGAGCAGAGCGGTGTGCAGGATCAACTCAACCGCATTTCGCGCACTGCCGGTCAGTTTGCCCAGCAACTAAATGACTTTGCTGATCGGCTGCTCTACTTTGCCCAGCACCAGGATGATGTGCGCCGCGACGCCGGCTATTCCCAGCAGATCTATCTCGATCAACGGCGGCGCACCCAGCAACAATGGACGCAAATCGAACTCATCTGGTCACAAGCTTCGACCCGTCTGCACCAACTGGTGGATCAACTCACCAAGGTGCTTGAGCGCCTGGACGCCTTGCGTTGGCGGCAGAGCGAACCGGAAGCCACTCTTTATAGCGAAGTGCAGGATGTACAAAGCCAGTTGCAAACTCTGGCCCAACGGCTGGACGAACTAGTCTTTCAAGATGATGAAACTGATAGCCATACCGTCATCACCTGGATGGAGTTGAACGAAGAGGGCAACCGGGTCAGCTTGTCGGTTGCGCCGCTCTATGTCAATGAAATTTTAGAAAAGAGTTTGACTTTGCCCAGGCGCACGGCCATCTTCACTGGCGCCACCTTGCGCACCGGCTCCGGTTTTACCTTTATCCGTGACCGCCTCGGTCTCTGGCACGCCACTGCCCTGACGGTCGATAGCCCCTTTGCATACACTTCCAACACTTTGCTGATGATGCCGCACGACCTGCCGTTGCCCGATCACTCCTACTATCAACAGGCCGTTGAACGCGCAATCATTGATGCGACGCTGGCCACCGGTGGCCGCACCCTGGCGCTCTTTACCAGCTACGCCCAACTGCGCACCACGGCGGACGCTATCCGCGCTGAATTAGATCGGGCAGGCATTACGGTGTTGGAACATGGCGCCAGCAGTCGCAACCGCTTGTTGCGCGAATACCGGCGGCTGGAGAAGGCGGTCTTGCTGGGGACGCGTAGCTTTTGGGAAGGGGTTGATCTACCAGGGGATGAGTTGCGCTGTTTGGTAATTGTGCGCTTGCCCTTTGCCGTGCCGAGTGATCCAATTGTCGCCGCCCGCTCGCGTGATTTGGAAAATTCCTTTAGTGATTATATGCTACCAGATGCGATCTTACGTTTCCGGCAGGGCTTTGGCCGTTTGATCCGGCGCGCCACTGACCGTGGCGTGGTTGTCCTGCTGGACAGTCGGCTCTGGCGCAAAGAGTATGGGAGCGCTTTTCTCGAATCCCTGCCCACTTGCACCATTAGCAAAGCGCCGCTTGCCAACCTTAGTGAAGAAATTCCGGCATGGTTAACCACAACGCCGTAGCAACGAAGCGAGTCGCAACGGATCGATTCGCACCCAATCGATTTGACCAACGTATCCAATTGACGCGCACCCTCTGGCGCTGGTTGAGCAGCCGCGCCACAGTAGGCGCGTTGGGCATCATTATCTTCCTTCTCTTGCTCTGTGCGCTCTTTATCCGCCAAATGCCCGGTACAATTGCCGATGACCCGGCGGCTGCCACTCGTTGGCTGCTGACTGTGAGCGAAGAGTATGGCCTTCTGGGCAGCATCCTGCGCACACTGGGTCTGTTTGATGTCCTACACAATCCGCTGTTACAATTGCTGATGGCGGTCATTACGCTGGTTTTGTTGATCCATCTGGCAAATCTGCTGGCAACCCTATGGCGCTTCCAGCAGATTGAGCAGTATTTGACAACGGCGGGCGATACCGCTGGCGCGCCCTTGCCCTTGCCCGACACCCAACCCCTCTACCGCTGGCGACAAGCGATCGGTCACGAGCCGGAAGCATTAGCTACCCAACTGACGCCGTCACTTAAGCCCTATTTTGATGAATTACTGCCGGCGACGGTCGCAGTTACACCCACGCCACCGCTGCAAATCAGCGATGGCGCTCCACCGGCAGACGCCGATGCTGAAGCTGCATCGCCACCGGCGATCGTTGTTGAGCGGCGCCTATTAGCCAGACGCCACCAAGAGCGTTGGGTCTGGTTGCAACCGCTTTTCCTTGTCGGCTTGCTGCTGGCGTTGATCGACATTTGGCTCATCCTCGTTGTAGGGTGGGAGGTGACCTCACCGCTGTTGGCGCCAGGCGACCAATATCGGGCAACGACCCAACGTGTAGCGCTGACCTATGCTGTGGTAGAAAACGATGAGACGCTGATTCCCACGCTCGCCGTTGAAATGAACGATACGGCCTACCAGGTGCCGCTTGGCGAAAGTCGTCGCCTTGCTGCCGGCCAGATGACGTTACAGGCTGCGCCAGGGCCGCCGGCGCTCTGGCTGCGTAGCAACGATGAGACGGTGACACTCTCCCAACCAGGCCAAAGCCAGAATACCGCCGAACTTGGCTTGATCTTTCCTACCCTGGGGCGAGAAGAATCGGTCGTGGTTGGTGGCCAGGTTGGTCTGCGCGTTGTACGCGTGGCTGTGCTGCCCGCCGGCCTCAAACTTGATGAAACAGGCGCCGCCAGCGCTGACACCCTGAGCCAGACCAACAACAGTATGGTCTCCCCTATCGACACCGTGCCGCAGGAGCAGTTTTTGCTAGAGATCATTCAGTCAGAGACTGAGCCGCTGCAGACGTTGGTAATCAACCGCCCCGTGGTTGCCAAAATTCAGGTTGGCGGGAACGTGCGCGAATTGACCATTGTACCCGTCGCCAGTATGACCGCCGTGGTGCGCTATCAGCCAGCGATCTGGCTTCTCTGGCTCGCACTGGCGTTGGTCTTGGTGGGCTTAGTTGGCTTTGCCTATCAACCGGCCTTTCTCTTGATCCAATTGGCGCCCTGGCCGACGGGGCGTACAGTGATCGTGGCACAAAGTGATGCGGCGACGGCGATCGAACGGTTGCGACGTTCGCTCCAAGAGGATTTCGCCTGAATTGATGAACAGTAAGCATTGAGCGCGCTAAAGGAGGCGTTCGCACGCCCACATGCGAACGCCTCCTTTAATCCAATTTATTGTGTGATATTCGTTTAACGTAAGACAGTGACAATGCAAGCAACCCAATCAGCAACCGTCCCCCTGGTCATCGGCGTGGCTGGCGGCAGCGGCAGCGGCAAGACGACCGTCAGCGAACGAATTCAACGTATGGTCGGGCCGGCCCATTTTGCCTATTTACAACATGACAGCTACTATCGGGATCAGGGCCATTTAGTGCCGGCCGCGCGGCTGGCGATCAACTATGACCACCCCGATAGTCTGGAAACGCAACTGCTGATCGACCATATTCAGCAGTTGCGCCAGGGACAGGCTGTCGCCGCCCCGCTCTATGACTTTGCTAACTACACCCGGCGCCCGGAGACACGGTTGGTGCAACCGGCGGCGATCATTTTGGTGGAAGGCATTCTGATCTTTGTAGAAAAGGCATTATGCGATCTAATGGACATTCGTATCTATGTGGACACCGACGCCGACCTACGCTTTATTCGCCGGTTGCAACGGGATGTGCAGGAGCGTGGGCGTTCCTTGGCTTCCGTGGTTGAACAGTATTTGACCACCGTGCGCCCTATGCACCTGGAATTTGTCGAGCCAAGCAAACGGCACGCCGACATCATTGTGCCGCGCGGTGGTGAAAATCGGATTGCCATGGAGATGATTGTCAGCCGTATTCAGCGCGCCTTGCAGCAAAGTTAAGCAATGACTACCAATTCTGTACCTGCTTCTGCGCTTGCTTCTCCTCTTACTATCGTGATGGATGCCGGCCCGGCGGTCCACCAACAAGCCGGCCTGAGCCGCTATGCCCAACAACTTGCCGCCTATCTCCTGGCCCATCATCATGAACAGGTTGCGTTGACCTTGTTCTATAATGCGCATAGTGGTCATACTCTGCCACTGCGCTTGCAAGACACGCCGCACCGAACATTGTCGACGGGGCAATATGCCTGGCGCTTAAGCGTTCTTGCCACCCAACTGGGGCGCCGCCCCTTTTATGAAGAGCGCCTCCCGGCTGGTCAACTCTATCATGCAACCGAGCATCTCCTGCCCTATCTACGCCGACCGACAGTGCTGACGGTGCATGATCTCATTTTTGAACGTTACCCGCAGCATCACAAGTGGACGAACCGTCTTTTCTTAACGGTCGGGATGCGGCTCTTTGTGCGCGCGGCCAACCAGATCATTGCCGTCAGTCAACAGACCAAACGGGACTTGGTTGACCTATATCAAACGCCGGCGGACAAGATTACGGTGATCTACCAGGGCATTGACCCGACCTTCCAACCGGCGCCGCCGCTGTTGGTACAGGAAGTGCAGGCCCGCTATACCTTGCGCGACCGTTCCGGCGCGCTGCGGCCCTATCTGCTCATGGTTGGCACATTGGAGCCGCGCAAAAATCATCTGACGGCGATGCAGGCGCTGGCCCGGCTCAAAGCGGCAGGGCTGCCCCACTGTCTGGTGATTGCTGGCGGGCAGGGGTGGCTCTTTGAACCGATTCAAGCCCAAGTAGCAACGCTGGGGTTGGCGGATGATGTCGTCTTTACCGGCTATGTTCCTGCCGCCGATCTGCCGCCGCTTTATAGTGGTGCGGCGGCGGTTTTACAACCAACGTTGTATGAAGGCTTTGGTTTTCCTGTGCTGGAGGCAATGGCGTGTGGAGCGCCGGTGATCTGTAGCAATAGCAGCAGTTTGCCGGAAGCAGCCGGTGATGCGGCGTTGCTGGCGCCGCCGACTGATGCGGAAGCATTAGCCGCGGCTGTGCTGCGGTTGAGCAATGAACCAGACCTCGCCAACACGCTACGCATACGCGGCAATAACCGGGCCGCTACCTTCCGCTGGGAGCGTTGCGCCGCAGAGACAGTTGCCGTATATCAGCGGGCAGTTCGTTGCTGAACGAATTGGGAGTAGGCAGGGGGATCCCCCGCCTCTGGTTAATCTTCGCGATCCGATGCACGCTGGGCGCGTTCCATCAATACGCTACGGCAATTGGTGGTCATCACAGCCGCAATGCCCCCTTTGCCGACAATTGGATAGCCTTCGATGATGAGTTGGTCGTCGCTATTGGCTTCAATGCTCTCTTTGACCCGATTCCATTGTTTCGTGACAATAAAGACGGCCCAGGTAATGGCGCTGCCTTCGGGGACCGGCGGTAAGCCTTTGGGCAAGTTTTTTGGTTCTTTGCCCTTTAAAGAAACAACAACACAATCTTTTTGTTGGACAACTTTGAGTGGGCGACCAATAAGTGTGACTTTCACAGTTTTTGCTTCTCCTGTTGCTTTCAAGGCTTTGGCGATCAGTTGCTTGGCTTCGTCCCAGGTCATGGTTGCCTGGGAAGCTGCCGGTTTGGCCGCTGACTTCTTCTTCTTTTTCTTCTTCTTCTTCTGGTCAATGCCAAAGATCGCTTTGCGCTCTTCTTTGGTGATGTGATCTTTCATCAACTGAAAGAAGGCCCCGCCCGGCGTGCGGCGTCGTTGTTCACTCTTCGTCATCATCCCGCCGGCGGTTTCCATGGCTAAGGTTTGATCCAGAAATGCACGCGTTCGTTCCAGCCCCAATACATTGATCGCGGCTGTAACCAGATCAACCCGTCGTTCCTCTAAGGCTTGAGCAATCTCCTGGGCTTCTGTTACAATTTCACTCATGATGTCCTTTCGCGTGCCGTCGTTTTGACCCGGCCTCGCGTATTGAATCCACTGTCCGGCAGTACACGAATCCTGGTTGCCCAGTAGGGAACCGCGCGACAGCGTTTTCATACCTGTTACTTTTCAGACCTGTTATACTCAACGGCGCCATAAAGTAGCACTTTTTCAGGTGTAAATAGGTTGCTTTATGTGCTGCCGTGCAGGATACATCGTGTGATGATCTGCTGTACCTAATTGTACCTGCATTCCTCTATTGTAGAAAAACGCGCAATCTCTGTCAAACGCTTTCGGAAGTGACTACTATTGTAAAAATTCCTATCTGCGCAAATTGATTTGTAGTATATGTTATGTTAAGTGGCAGGAAAAGTTCAACTTTTCCGTGTTTTTGCACTGGACAGTATAATATAGCGACCAAATTGTATTGTCATTGTATTGTCATTGGAAAGTATTGTCATTAGAAAGTATTGTCATTGGAAAGCATTACCACTAGGAAACAAATGAGCATGACACCTGACTTCGCCCAGCAACTTGCCGCTTACGCCGAACTCCTGATTCAAAGTGGCGTGAATCTACAGCCCGGACAATCGTTACGGATTGGCGCCGAACTAGAACATGCTGATCTGGTACGGCTTGCGGCAGCTGCTGCCTATCGCGTCGGCGCCCGCTATGTTCATGTTGACTGGACCGATAGCCCAACCGCTAAACAGCGCTTACTCCACAGTAGGCTGGAATATCTTGAGTTTTTGCCGGGGTATGAAATTGCCCGTCATCAAGAGATGGTTAATGACACCTGGGCGCGCTTGGCGCTCACCGGCGATGCCTATCCCGACCTCTTTGATGATGTCGATCCGTTGCGCCTACGCAAAATCGGGCAGGTGCGCGCCCAAAAGTTACGTTTTTATTCCCAGGCGCAGATGGCGAACCAACTACCCTGGTGTGTGGCCGGTGTCCCAACACAAGCTTGGGCGCAAAAGGTCTTTCCTCATCTTTCCCCGGCGGAAGCCCATGCCCAATTGTGGCAGACGGTTTTCCGCACCTGCCGCCTGGATCAGCCCGATCCGGTCGCTGCCTGGCGGCGCCAAGAGCGTCTGCTCAAAGGCATCATTGCCTTCCTTGCCCACCATCAGGTGCGAACCGTGCGCTTTGTCGATTCGTTGTCCGGCCCCGACGGCAAACCACGTACTGACCTGACCGTTGGACTGACCGATGCACCCCAATGGATGGGCGGCGGCGCGATGACGACACAGGGCATTCCCTTCTTTCCCAACATGCCCACCGAGGAAGTTTTTACCACCCCGCATAATGGTCGCACGACCGGTTGGGTGCGCACTTCCAAACCGACCTTCCCCCTGGAACGCAAGGTCGAGAGTGCTTACTTCCGCTTTGAGGCAGGGGAAGTGGTCGAATATAGCGCCGAAACTGGTCAGGATGTGCTGGATCAATTCTTTGCCATTCCCGGCGCCCGCCGCCTAGGGGAAGTGGCGCTGGTCGATGTGCGTTCGCCGGTCAACCAGGTCAATACCACCTTCTATGACATCCTTTTTGACGAAAATGCTGTCTGCCACATCGCCTTTGGGGAAGCTTATCCCGAAGGCATGGTTGGCGCCACCAGTATGAATGAAGAGGATCTAGCCGCACATGGCGTCAATGTTTCCGACACCCATGTCGATTTTATGATCGGCACACCGACCATGAACCTCTACGGCCAATGTGCTGACGGGCGCACTTTGGCCCTAATGGTCGATGGTCAATTTACGGATGAAGTGTTACAGCCGGCTTAAGCTACTACAATTTGGGTAAGGGATAATTGTCATCACTGGGAGAGTAAGAGAAAAAGAGATTGAGAGATAATCTCTCAATCTCTTTTTCTCTTACTCTCCTTACCTCAAATCGTTTCCATCGTTTTGGCGACGATTTTTCTGGCGCCCCCTGTGCGACTCGAACGCACGACCTACGGATTAGCGTACCACTACAGCTTTCGCTGCCAGCTATTGAGACTGTTTGTGGTCTGGACCATATCTTCACCATTTCAGGCGGGATGCGTATGGCCTCTACGGATCCCCTTGCTCGCCACCACTAGCGACCGCAGGTTTCCTCGGTGTTGCCATTTGACAGGGTTCACCGATACAGCATCCTCCACTTCATCGATTCTGTTTCTCGATGAAGGCTCCTATTTTTGTGATTTCATCTAAATGTGCTATCACAATCAGCCAAAGTCCGTTGCTCTATCCAACTGAGCTAAGAGGGCAAGGATCCATCTTACACAACTGATTATAGCGGGAGACCATTGAAAAGTCAAGCTTTTTTCGACGGATCTTGCCAAACGCCTGCCACTTGCCCCCCGATATTTGCCAACTCGTCCAGGCAAGAGTATACTCGCACAAGAAACGTAACGGGGGTAGCAGAAAGGGAGAGTTGTGCAACAGACGCCACTTTATGAGAGCCATCTTGCCCTGGGCGGTCGTATGGTCGATTTTGCCGGCTGGGCCTTGCCCGTGCAATACCCAACGGGGCCAACGGTGGAACACCAGGCGGTGCGCACGGCAGCCGGTCTCTTTGATATTGACCACATGGGCCAGATTGAATTGATCGGGCCGGATGCGGACGCCTTTCTGCAATATATTCAGGTCTGGGATATTACGCAGATGGCGGTCAATGAGGCGCATTACAGCTTGCTGCTCTATCCCAACGGCACGATTGTGGATGATATTTTTCTCTATCGCCTGCCCGGACGTTGGTTGATTGCGGTCAACGCCTCCAACCGGGAGAAGGATCTGGCCTGGTTGCAAGCCCACGCCACGGGCTACAATGTCCAACTGACCGATATTTCGGACGCCACTTGTATGCTGGCGCTACAAGGCCCCAAAGCCGAGATGATTTTACAACGCTTGACCACGCACGACCTGAGCCAAGTTGCCACTCGTACTGGTGTTGAAACGGATCTGGCCGGCGTCCCGGCGCTCTTGGGGCGGACAGGCTATACCGGTGAAGATGGCTTTGAACTTTATTTCCCTGCGACTCACGCCGTTGCCGTTTGGAACGCCCTCTTAGAGCATGGCAAAGACGATGGGTTACTCCCTTGTGGTCTGGCCGCACGCGACAGCCTACGCTTTGAAGCCTGTATGCCGCTCTATGGCCACGAGATTGATGATACGATCAATCCGCTAGAGGCGCGCTTGGGCTGGGTGATCAGTTGGGAAAAGGAATTTGTCGGGCGGGAGGCGCTGCTAAAAGTCAAGCAGGAACAGCCGTCGCGGCTGCTCATTGGCTTTGCCATGGTCGAACGCGCCGTCCCCCGTGATCACTATGAGATTGCAGTTGACGGCACGATTGTTGGCTATGTCACCACCGGTATGAAAAGCCCGACCCTGGATCAATTTCTGGGGCTTGGCTATGTGCCGCGTGCGTATAGCAAAGTCGGCTCAACCATTGAGATTGTGATCCGGGGCCAACCCAAAAAGGCCCAAGTGGTCAAGCGTCCGTTCTATCAACCACGCTACAAATGAATGCGTAGTGTTGCCATCGGTAAATCGTAAAGGGAACACCAGTGAAGGGAATACCTTATCATCAACCATGGTATCATCAACCATGGTAGGCAAAGGTATGCCGGCGTTAGCCATTCCATCACCTTGTCACCCTGTTATCTTTTTGAGGAGAGCGTTTCTATGTCTAACTTTAAGGTCGATAAACAGGCCAGATATACCCAGAAGCATGAATGGGTGCGCGTGGAAGAAGGGCTGGCCGTTGTCGGCGTTTCTGATGCCGGCCAGGACATGTTGAGCGATGTGGTCTATGTCGAATTGCCGGAGGTCGGGCGGACGGTGAGTGCAGGCGATGAACTGGCCGTGGTCGAGTCAGTGAAAGCCGCCGAGACGGTCTATGCCCCGGTCAGCGGCACGGTGGTCGAAGTCAACGATTCGCTGGTCGATACGCCGGAACTGGTCAATCAGCGCCCCTATGCGGCCTGGTTCTTCAAAATGCAACCAACGACGACGCTCGACAGCGAACTGGCGGCTTTGATGGACCCCACCGCCTACGATGCCTTTGTCGATGCCAACGTCCACTAACCGTAGTAAAGACTTTAGGCCTTCCCTTGCTCCCCAAAGCCTAAAGTCTTACCTACTTGTTACTTGCTTGCTTCTTTTAACAGTCGGCTGTGAGCGCCTCGCTTTACCAGCCTTACCCCAACTGCCCCAACTATGGGGCGCACCGCCGACACCCACCGCCGTCCCCATTACCACCGAACTTCGTCTGGCAACCTGGCCGGCCTCTTCCGCCATCGATCACTACTTTCAGCAAAGAATTGCCACCTACCAAGAGCGTGCGCCAGGGACGCAGATTACCCTGCAAGTGCTGCCGGACTATGTCACCCGCTTGCGCACCCTGCTAGAAAATGAAGCGCCGCCGGATGTGGTCCGTCTGAATGCCTTTTTGCTGCCGGATCTAGTCGAACGCGGGCTGTTGGCCCCATTGCCCGCCGCCTTGGCCGCACAAGCGGATCTACCGCCGCTGTTACAACAGATGAGTGCAGTGGATGGCACACCCTACTGTCTGCCCCATGAGGTGAATACGCTGGCGTTGCTCTACAATCGCGCTCACTTTGACGCTGTACAACTGGCTTATCCCACCGCCGATTGGACGTGGGAGACATTGCGCACTACCGCCGAACAGCTTACCGATGGTAACACGGGACGTTATGGTCTGGTGTTGCCGGCTGACGTTTCCCGTTGGTTGCCCTTTCTCTATGGCGCTGGCGGCACAGTGACTGATAGTACGGCCATGAGTATGACTATCAATAGTGCAGGGGGGATGGCTGCACTGGAATTTTATAGTAATCTGGTCTTGGATGGCATGGCGGCCACGCCGGTTGGCTTAGGGAACATATGGGCCGGCGAAGCCTTTGCCCAGGAACATGCGGCGATGAGCATTGAAGGGAATTGGATGATCCCCTACCTGGCCGAAGTGGCGCCAACGCTTGCCTATAGCGTGGCGCCGTTGCCAGTAGGGCCAACTGGGCAAGCCTCCCTCGCCTTTGTCAACTGTTATGCTATCAGTGCTGGGACCGCTGATCACAAGGCGGCCGTTGCCTTGCTCGAATCTCTGACTGATGCTGAAAGCCAACGCCAATGGTTTGCCTTAACAGCCGCGCTGCCCGCCCATTCCGCTTTGTTGCCGGCGTGGACGCTGGCGTACCCGACCCAAGCCGCTTTTGGTCAGGCGTTGGCCTATAGCTACCCGTGGCAATTGCCGCCCAACTTTCAACCTGTGGTTGATGGCATGAATGACGGTATTCAGCGCATTTTCGGTGGCTTTGTTCTCGCTGATACTGTTCTCGCTGAAGCGGAAGCAGCCGGCAATGAGCGATTACAACGATAATCGGACTTATTCAAGATGCCGGCGCTCCCAGCGTCTTACGTAAGTCCTGATAATATATACTAACGAGCGCCAAGAAGGTACACTTTTTACACGAGTAATGGGTTACTTCTTGTGCTGCTCGTCAGTATAGTGCTAGTTGATTGGTTAGTTGAGCAGGCGCCGTGTGGGTGCAAAACCAACCACCAATCATTCAACGCCGGTTAATGCGCGAACTACTACCGCGTGACCAATGGTAGAAAGGAATTTTGCTGGGCTGTCGGCGTGACGGCACTGGGCGCTAGGGTTGGCGTAGGTACGGCTATGTTGGGGGTCATGGTGGCTGTGAGCGTGGCGGTGGCGCCAGGGGCGACTGTTTCTGCCGGGGTTGGCGTTGTGGTGGCGGTGGCGCTGGGGGTTGCCGTGGCGTCGCCGGCATAGGCTGGATCGATGCAAGGAATCGCCGGGCAGGGATAAAGGGTGGTGACACCCGCAATATCATCGCTGTTGAGTATGGTTTTACGCGTACCGGCGCCTAGCACCGCATACATGACTGCATTTGGATTGGGCATGTGACTAAGGGGCAACCAATGACCGAGTTCGTGTAGTAAAACACTTTCTAAATCAATTTCACCACTTTCCGGGGTACCGGTTGCGTCCAGTATATAATCATCATTGATCCAAAGATCGGCTTCAACAATCACAAAGTTGCTTGTGAACCAAATCTGGGCCTGGCCAAGTTGGCTGTTGGCGCCCTTCTTCATAAAGATGATTTCGCTTTGGCGATTAAAACCAGTCGTGGTCGATGTGATCGGCCCACTATAGAGAAGCGTGGCGCCGGCTTCGGGAACCACACTCCATGTGCGCAAGGCCCCCTGGATGGCGGCCAAAAACTGATCTGCACTACCAGCCGGACCACCGATTTGGGTTGAATTGAGGTTGACTTTCAGGGTAATTTGGGGGGTAGCGCCCAACCATTTCGGCAGTGCGGTTGGCGTGGCTGTCGTCATAGGTGTTGCCCGACCGGCTTGTGCCGTGCTTGCCGCCGTTGACCCCTCTGGCTTTTGCGCAATCGTCTGTATGGCTTGATAAGCGGTGCGATTGGTGGTGGCAAGGATGGCCGCAACCTGTGCCAAGGGCAGATGGTCGCGGTAATAGGCGCTGGCGACATCTTCCTGAAAGAGGGTAAACTTCCCCGCTTCGCCAGCGGTGACCTGATACCGGCTGTTTTCCTGTTGTAGAAAGACCAGCACTTCTTCGCCAACCGCAAATCTAGGAGTGTGTGAACTAAACATGCCCAAGCCTTCGTCGGGTAAAAAGCCGCCGTCGGTGTAAACGACGATCTCCACTGCTCTTGGGCCGCGCAAGCTCTGGCGTACTGCCAGCGTATGGGCTGTCTCGATCAAGGTCTGGTTCTGGTTCCATTGGCTCCTGGTTTCGATAACTTGGGCCTGAACCACCAGATCTGATTTGTCAGCAAGATCGGCAAGGGCTGATGACAGGTCAAGGCGCGGTGGCGACTGAACTGCTGATAAAGTGGCTGATTGGACAACAGGAACAATACCAACCGCCACCAGCATTACGATTTGTACAAAAGCCAGAAAGAGCAGCAAATAAAGTAACGGTGAGCGGTTGGTATTCATTGGTCTACGGCCTTCTAAGTCGAGAAGCGCTAATAATGCAGGTGCTTGACATGTGTGCAGTTAAGGCGATTATACGCTCATCACCCTGAAGTTAAACCTGCTCATTGCTCGATCTTGTCGAGCGACATTTGTCTTGTTATGATTGAGCGCAGTGGTCAGGAGTCTGCAGTCGCTTTGTCGTATCGTTCGGTGTCAGTCTACTACCTGGATTGCGTTGCCGTCTACTGATAGCGATTAAAGAATGAATGGTTTGTTAGCTTTTTACCTAATCAACTATACTTTGTTCTGTATGAAAACCGGCGTTTGCTTCTTGCGCAGTTCTAGGCGGAAACCTCTGGTCTTCATCGCAACCGCAGTATAACCAACAAATTGAGGAGTGGAAGGACGCGATGCGGGTTGTCATGGTCAGCAAAGCGTTGGTGGTGGGCGCTTATCAACGGAAAGCCGAAGAGATCGCTCGGTTGGGCGTCGAGTTGACGGTTCTCGTACCCCCTTCCTGGCGCGACAGCCGGGGGGAGCAGGTGGCAACAGCAGATTATACCGCTGGTTACACCTTCCGCACCATTCCGATCCGCTTCAATGGTCAATTTCACCTGCACTATTACCCTACGTTGGCCCGTGAATTGCAGCAGATGCGACCGGATATTCTTCATTTTGATGAGGAGCCATACAACCTGGCGACATGGCTTGGTGTGCGCGCTAGTCTACGTTGCAGAGCCGTCCCCACTTTCTTTACCTGGCAAAACTTGGAAAAACGCTATCCACCCCCCTTCCGTTGGTTTGAACAGGCCGTCTATCGCCAGACCCTCGTCGCCATTGCTGGCAATCAGGAAGCGCAAACTATTCTACAACGGAAAGGGTTTACCGGTGAGGTTGCCGTGATTCCCCAATTTGGGGTTGATCCCGATCTATTTGCCCCAGTAGACCTGTCAGGTTTTGAGAAATCTGACGGGTCCACGCTGCGGATTGGTTATGCCGGTGGTTTTGTGCCGGAGAAAGGGCTTGATCTGCTTTTACATGCTTGTGCGACATTGCAGGGGGCATGGACGCTACACTTGGCCGGTCGCGGGGCCGAGGAACAGGCGCTACGTCAACTGGCGACTGCCCTGGGAATTGTGGAACGTGTCACCTTCCAGCAACACATCACCAGTACAGAGATGCCCAGTTTTTACCGCAGCCTGGATGTATTGGTGCTACCCAGTCGCACCATGCCCAACTGGAAAGAACAATTTGGCCGGGTTCTGGTCGAGGCGATGGCTTGTGGCGTGCCGGTCATCGGCAGCGACAGCGGTGAGATCCCGCATGTCATCGGCGATGCCGGACTGGTCTTTCCCGAAGGGGATGTGGTTGCCCTTACCCAAAAGCTGCAACTGTTGCTAGAAAAACCGAGCGAACGGCAACGGTTAGGGATGATAGGACGCCAACGCGTCTTGCAACAATTCACGATGCAGCAGATCGCCGCCCAGACGGTTCAGGTGTATGAACGGCTGTTGCGATAGGTTATAGACGCACCCGATGGCGCCGTTCCAGCAACGCCGCGGTGCGCACAACCTCGGCCTGCTTTTCCTCTGCCGACCAACCCAACACGTCGCCGATCACGGTTGCCAACTCTGCGAGCAATGGGCGCGTCACCAAGCCTACCATGCCCAGCGAGGAGCGTCTGAGGATAAAATCATCCAAATGCACAACTTTCTCCGCCTGCACCAGGTAGGTGACTTCGCCGCGCAGATAGGCTGACTGCTGTTGCAAAGGCTGGTCGGCGCCATGTTGCCGGTTTTCTTGAATCGCTGCAATGATAGCCGCTGCTCCTGTCCCATACCGGTGGAGTAGCGTTTCGATCTGTAACCGGGAGAGGCCGCTTTGTGCGTGCTGATCGAGCCAGCCGGTGCGTTCCTGGGGCGTGCGCGGATAACCTTGCCCGCCGCCGATCGGTACGGTTGCCGTGCTACGCTGGCGCGCACGCCCCAGCCGAGCCAACGTGCGATCCGCCGTCTGTTCAGCAAAAGCGCGAAAGGTTGTCCACTTGCCACCGACGAGATTGAGGATGGGAAACGTGATCCCTTCACTCGGCTCAACAGTTTCAATACTATGGTCGCGACTGATCTGGCCAGTCGTTTTTGCGTCGGCGGCGGGTAAGGGGCGCACGCCGGAAAAGGTGAAGACAATGTGCGACCGATCCACTTTGATGTTGGGGAAGACACGCGCCGTCATACCCAGGAAGTAGTCGATCTCCTCGTCGGTGCAAACGGCTTCATCAGGATCGCTGATGCGAATATCGGAGGTGCCGACCAAGACGCGATCTTCCATCGGGCAGATCAAGACAATGCGACCATCTTTGTTCTCAAAGAAAAATTCGTGCTGACCAATCGCCTGCCGCAACGCTGGGTGATTGAGGACAAGGTGCGAACCTTTGGTGCCGCCGATAAAGTGGGTCGGCTTGCCCATTGCCCGGTTGGCAAAATCGATCCAAGGGCCGGCGGCGTTGATGACTACCTGGGGGCGAACGTCAAACGTTTCGCCGCTTACCGCATCTTGTAACCGCACTTGACCACCACTGGCGCCAATCACACTCACATAATTCAACGCATGGGCATGGGGCGCTGCCGTTTCGGCATCCGTCACCAGTTCAACACAGAGCCGTTCCGGGGAGCGAATCAAGCCGTCATAATATTCGGCAACACTGACCACATCGGGGTTCAATTGCGGATAGCGCGCCAGGGCCTCTTTGCGGGACAAAAACTCATGGCGCGGCACCGTGCGCTCTGTACCCGTGTAGGCGTCATACATCATCAGCCCCATCTTGATGATGGCGGCGCCCCGTTCGGATGGTCGATCCAGCAAGCCCAAAAATTTGAGCGGGGCATTGAGAAAACCGGAGAACAACTTAAAGATGGGAATCACCGTTGGTAATGGCGTGACATAGTGGGGTGCATTTTGGATGAGCCGGTTGCGCTCTTCCACCGCTTCACGCACCAGGCGAAACTCGCCATTTTCCAAATAACGAATGCCGCCATGCGCCATGTGGGAAGAAGCCGCGCTGGCCCCGGAGCAGAAATCGGCGCGATCAACCAGCAGGACATCAACCCCCTGCAAGGCCAGATCGCGAAAGGTCGCAATCCCATTAACGCCGGCGCCAATGATAAGAACGGATAGGCTTGGCTGTTGACTGATGTGATTGAGAATTGCAGATCGATCCATGCGGCACCATCTATTCTACCGTACTGCAAACCAAGACGAATAGTAAGGGACGAATAGTAAGGGCGAGGTTCAACACCCCGCCCTGTTTACCAGCTTATTGTACAATGTTGATGAAAAAGGAACAAAAATCAATGTTAGCGATAGGTAGCCGGTTAAAGGGCTTGGCTAAATGTCTAAGGTGCATTTACTGGCTTGCATTCAACACGCCCTGCGCTTGAAACACCGTCGGCTCCACCGTTTCCGGCTCGACCAGGCTGATGCGGAAGACGCCAATTGTAGATTGCCCTGCTCCCGGCACAAACACTACAACGGATTTGGGTAGGAACGGATGTTGGCCGGAGTGATGGACGCTTCGCCACAAAAAACATTCGGCCATGTGACCAACCTGTCTTTCCGGCCAACATCCGCTGCCTTCTTAATCCGCTGTAGTGTTCCCCCGCAATTGAAACACCGTCGGCTCGACCGCTGCCAGCCCGACCAGGCTGATGCGGAAGACGCCAATCGTGTATTGCCCCGCTCCCGGCAAGGCGAACTGCATCAACAACGATCCCAGGTCAAGTTCATCACTGGTGTTGTGTGGTGGTTGTTTACTTGCGTGTCCAATCTTCGATCTGAAGCCCCGGTATTTGGGCAAAATGGCGTTGGTTGGCCGTAATCAAGACCGCATCATGAGCAAGCACAATGGCGGCGATCTGCAAATCCTGGGCGCCAATTCGCACTTTTTGTGTTACGAGTGTTTGGTGGATTTGGGTGGCTTTCTCTGCAAAGGGGAGAACTCGCGCCGTGCAATAGTATTGCTGAGTTGCTTGTAGATGACGAAAAGCCAGTTGCAACTGAGTATCACTTTGCTTGCGATTGATGGCTGCCAACCGTCCACGCAATTGTTCATACATGGTAATAACGGTGGTAGCGACGGTGGAACGATCCACCAAGCGCAACTTGGCGACGACAAGCGGATGTCCAAGTTGCTGATGAGTCACAGTGTCGGTATCGAATACATAGCGGACGGGTGCGGTTGCTTCACTCACGGTCGCGCTCGGCATAAATTTCGTCTAACATGGGCAGCAGGGTTGGATCATCGGCAAAGAGGCCGGCGGTCGCCAGCCAATGATCGGCGGCAGCAGACGTAGCATGGGTGGTGGGAATGTCTACATAAACGATTTCCGTGCGCCGTACATGCTCAAGCAGTGCTTCTTCAATCAACCGTAACACTTCTGCACGGGAAGATGCACTCTTGGTCAACGTTGGTACGGTTAAGACCGAGGCGTGGTAACGACCATTCTGTTGCTCAATTTGAATTGCATAGCGCATATGGCCTCCATCATGCTGCGTCAACAACCTGCCTTGGTATTGTACAAGGACAAAGCAAAAAGAACAAACAGCCTCACCGACTGATAACCTCGGTTATCGCGAACGCCAGCAACAAACACTACAACGGCACCCAGGGGTTCCCGGGGTGGGAACGGATAGTGACCGGAGCAATGGCGGCTTCGGCACAAAAAACTCGGCTATGTGACCAACCTGTCGCTCCGACCAACATCCGCTGCCGCCGGGGTGCCCACTGGGCCCCGCTGTAGTGACCTTCAGTTGAAACACCGTCGGCTCGACCGCCGCCGGCTCGACCAGGCTGATGCGGAAGACGCCAATCGTAGATTGCCCCGCTCCCGGCAAGGTGAACTGCATGGATTACGACACTTTGCTGA
>JAPKMW010000103.1 GCA_026645575.1 Caldilineaceae bacterium | reverse complement strand
ACTTGGAGAGGGGGTGAGGTTGCCTAACTTAATGGCAGTGTCCCTAACCCTCCCCAACTTGGGGAGGGAACAGTTCCTCCCCAAGCTGGGGAGGTCAGGAGGGGTTAGTCGTTACAAACGGCGCAGATTATGGCGTGTTATCGAGCGACAGGTCGCGTCCATTCAAGGGTTGTACGGGGCGGTTATTGTTATGATAAATACTTTGAAAGGCCGTAATTTGTTCGCTCGAAAGGGTCAGCGGGGTTGTCATGACAAACCATCGCACGCCTTCGGTGCAGGGTGGGGTTGTCAATGAACCGCTAAAACGATAGGTGGCTTGTGTGTCAGGCAATAGCGCATTGGCATCAATCTGCATATTGACGACTTGACTACCAATGGTTTCGGTCATATTGTCCCACACAGGCGTAAGTGCTGCATTTTCCGCGCCTTCTTCCATGAACAGGGCAACCACGACCAGTTGATTTGCCTTTTTGTGGACAAGGTGTATTTCGAGGGGGTAGGAGTTGCCATCGACTGTATTTTCACTGGGGGAGTGAAAATGGAACTGCTTTAACTCGTAGTGGTCGCCATCTACGACAATGTAGCTGCCAGCATTGTAATTCACCTGGATGGTATGACCGTTATTCTCAAGCCGCAGCGTGGTGGGCTGATAATAGAAAGCGATATTGGTCAAATCTTGGGCTGTAGCGCCGGTCAGATCAATGGGCGATTGGCTTGTGCCGTTTGCGCACGTTTCATAGAGCGTGTCTAATTCACCCCATTCCGCTGGCCCTTCCTCACCTTCGTATGACCAATGGGCATGGGACGACCAAAGGACTGTGGGGGCGGTTTTACCTGGGCCAGGGGTGACGTTGATCACCTGTAAGAAGTCATTGCCTTCAGGATGTGGGTTGATCCGTAGGCGCGCTGTGATCGATTGATCTTCATTATACAGATGGATGGTTTCCAACACGCCAGGATTGCGCTCCTTGATCCATTGATCTGCCGTTGCCTGATCCGCGGTTGTGGTAAAGTACAAATTCCCATTCGTAAAGTAGATACTCTTCACATCCTTCATCGGCACTTTCAGATTGTTGAAGGTTCCCCATTGAAACACACCCGCGGCATTGCTGATGGTCAGATTGCCATCTTCCTGTAGTTGCATCTGGTAGTCAACACCTTCGTCAGCGAAGATTTTATAGGTTTCGCTGGCGGTGATAAAGGTGCCTGGCGTATAGAATTGATACGCCGGTTGCGTTTCCCAGTCTCTTAGCTTTCTGGGCGGAAGCCAGGTGTTGGTGGCAGAAAACATGGTTGCGATGTAATCAGCGACCTCAGCCGTTAAGCTCGTGCGCGCTTGATTTGCCCCTTGGCTTTGCGCGCTGTTGAACCAATACTGCACTTGCCAGGGATACCATTCTTTCACCTGCTGGCCCCAGCCTTTGGCCCAATCTGTTTGTTGATCCCTGGCGCCAAAGTACTGTTCCGAGAGCGTGTGACCAAACTCATGCACAACCTGTTCAAATTCCCGATAGCTCCTGTCTCTCGCGCCACGCATCGTTACGCCGTCGCGGGTCATCATCTCCTCGGTGAAGAACGTTTCGTCGCCACTCCAACCGCGCCAATCATTCGCTGTCGTACAGGGTGGCGACGCTGCCGTGAGCGGTGCATAATAGCAAGGCTGAAAGTCATGGCGTGAAATTAAATAAAAGGTCTTCTTGGCGGTCGGCTGTGGCGCGGTCGTTGGGTCGGCAAAGGCATTCATCATGTTGTTGTAAATATTATGTGCATTGAGAATGGCCCACTCGGATGCGCTATGGGTTGCGTATAGAGTATTCCCCTTGTTCAAGCTCAGAACTTTCGTGAAGGGCTGGTCAAGCAACTGACGGGAGGGAATGTGATACCCCAAGACCACTGCCATCGGTTGGAAGACCCAAGCCTGCTCGGTGCTGATCGGATTGCTCGCCGCTATCATGACCTGTTCCTGGCTATAGGCAACTGCATTGGCGCTGGTAACAAAGTCATTCGATAACGTATAGATATTCAGCCCCATTGCCGCTTGATTGGCAAGGGAGACGCTCCAGATCTGACCGGTGAAATTCCCTAACTCCGCCATAGATAGGCTGGTCTGTGAGGAGTCCAACGCCTTGCCCACACCGGCTTTCTTATTGATGAGCTTGTATTTCCCTTCATCCAGTGGTTGTACCCGCCACAAAAACTCGTCATAGTTGCCAGTGAGTGGGATGCTGCCCATCACCACGCGGTCATCGCTCTCGACCTGTAAAGCCTGGCGGCGAGCCAGGATCGCAAGGTCTGCATCCACGTCGTTCTTGTTTTGAATCACAAACCAGATGCCTTCGGCGGTGAGGCTGGGGTTATCCGCAATGGGTTGCGACCAGGCAACCCCATTGAACAGTTCACCCGTACTTGTACCCTTCAGGTCAACAAAGGTGCTGCCGCCCCCCTCCTGTAAGGGAAAGTGGGCGATCAACCCCGGTTCATTCCCGTTAATTTTGGGGTAGGCCGCCATATCCAGCCGAATTTGAAAGGCGCTTCTCACGCCATGCCAGATACTGATGTTTTTCACCCCACCGTTAAAATACCCCTCGCGCTCGGGGGAACCACCGATGAACCCTTTGTCAATTTGGGTGTTCAGCCGCAGACCCTCGGTTGTGGAGATTTCACGGCTCGATTGCCATTCCCCATCCAAGTAGGTTGTCAGCGTTGGCTCGGCATAGGTGACGGCGACAAAATGCCACTGATCGTCTGGGATGATGGCAAGATTACAGATGTCAGCGTTATTTCCGCCAAAGCATAGTTGCGTCTCGCTGATCGTACTTTGTGCAAAGAGGCCAAAGGCCGAGCCGTCATGGGTTTGCGCCCCCAATTCCACAATCAATGCTTGGGTTTGGTCCTCGCCTGGGCTGGGATTGGCGCGCAGCCAAAACTCGACAGTGCGGGGCGCTGCTCCACTTGGCAGATTCACTGGTGCGGTAAATTCAGCGTATTGGTCTACGCCATTAAAAATCAGATAATGATTGTCATTGGCGGCAAATTCGTGCGCCCCGCTATCGACCAGACCGCCGACCATGCGTAAATTGCCGCCCAGGTCAGTCGCGACACCAAGCGGCACCGCACTATTGTCCCCCAGATCAATGGCCGGTGAACCACTCTGGAGCCGCAGATCGCCGCTGGCGGTGGGTGCATTCGCCGGGTCCACAGCTTCTATGAACAGCGGATCGTTCTCGCTGTTGCCCGTGTAGGCGCTGGCGCTGGCCCCTTCGCTACCGATGCTGTCGCTGCCGCCTTCAATGATGCTGTTGAGGATGGCTAAATCCGCATTGGCATTGAAGATCGATGCTCCTTGCGGGGCGCTATTCTGCCACAGGACGACATTTTTCAAGGCTGGGCTGGTATCCCCTTCCCGGTCGCCCTGACTATAGATTGCCCCACCTGCCACCTTGGCCGCGTTGCCGCTGAGGGTGACATTGACGAGCGCGGGGCGACTGGCGCCTGAATGACCAAAGTTAAACATGGCGCCACCAAACTCTTCAGCGAAGTTGCCGCTAAAGGTGACATTCACGAGTGTTGGGCTGCTGACCCCCGCGTCGTTCCCCCCGTTGTAGAGCGCGCCGCCGCTCTTGGCCGCGTTGCCGCTAAAGGTGACATTGACAAGGGCTGGGCTGCTGACGCCTTGATAGCCGTCGTTAAACATGGCGCCACCAAACTCTTGCGCAAAGTTGCCGCGAAAGGTGACATTCTTCAGGGCTGGGCTGCATTCACCCCCTTCGCTACCAAGACAGTACATGCCGCCGCCATGCGGTTGGCGTTCGCCGCTGCCGGCGTAACCAGCCGTAATCAAAAAGCCGTCAATCACCGTCGTGCCAGTGATAGGCGCGCCGGTATCGATTCTACCATTCAGGAAGACCACATGGTTACTGTTGTTGCCGCTGATCCCATTGGCATCTGCCACAAGATGGTTGGCATCAGTAGTATCATCTTGCTCAATGTCGCCGCTGAGTACGGTCTTGTGACCTCGCCAATCCCGCACCCCTTCGCTCTCCCCACCGCTGGGGAAGCCACCATAGAGCTTCACACCGGCTGGAATGGTAAAGCTGGCATTGGCATCGTTGTCTACCTGCTCGCCCCCCACATCCGGGTAGTAGACGCCTTGAGCGACCCAGATTTCATCACCGCTGGTTGCCACATGTAGCGCGTCCTGTAAATTGGTAAAGGCGTTGACCCAGGAGTCGCCGGTAGCACTGCCCGTGGCGGCAGCATCGACGTAGTAGGTGGCGCCAGCGGCTGCCACTGGCAGCCTGAAAATTGCTGTTAGCAGCATCAGCGCCAACAGTCGTAATAGAAATCGTCTGCTGTTCCGCTGTTGTACGGTTGACGCGAGCAAAGATCGGAAATTGGTCTTCATGAAATATTCCCTTTTAGTGACAATGGGGTCTGCACAAAGTGTAGGTTGCGTAGATTATTATATTCATCAGATCGGAACCAAATAATTACGTAAGTTCGTGGATGAGTAATTGACCAATTGCGGTTCCAGGCTCAACCAGGGTCTGTTGCGCTAATTTACTCGTGTTATATCAAACGTATGCAGCTTGCTCCTTTGGACAAGCTGCACACACTTAACCTCTACTCATTGACAGCGGGTACATCCCAAATTCCAGGCACAAGGTGACAGTCACGGGCGCAACGATGTTGGTCAAACCAACATCGTTGCGCCCGTGCCCCTGTGATGGGGGGAATGTCACCGGATCGACTCGCCGTATCTACGCTATTGCTGATCAATGGTGAAGGTAGCGACAAGTTGCCGTGCTTCCCCCTCGCCGCGATAGAAGTTGACGGTATACGGTGGGTTGCTTGAGGTCGGATCAGTCAAGACCACTTCCATCAGGTCACCCGGTTTTACAGGTTGATTGGCGTCACCAACCGTCGTAACGGTTAGCTCCGCGTCTAACAACGCGGCGTTTGCCGCCTTGCCCAGTTCCGTTTCTGAAAGATTGGGAATCAAGACAGCGACCTGCAAACCCTCAAGCGAACCCAAATCGATGGATACTGCTAAGGTCTGGTCTCCAGAGGAGATTTTGTAATCCGGGTAGTCAGCATTCCATGTCCCCGTGAAAAATAGGAATCTTCGCCCGCTTTCCACAACATTTTCCTCAAGGTTCGCCCCACCTTCTGTGATGGAAACAATCGCGCCTCTCAGCACAACTTCGTCTGGCAGCACCGCCAAGACAGGATGCTCCGCCGTCAAAGCAAAGTCTTGCGTCGTAGTCTCATTGGACACAAGCGCAATGGATTGGATGGCCGTCAGATAGCCCGCTGCCGATACTTCAATCACCTGCTCGCCGGACGAGAGTGCGCTCAAGGTGTAGTTCCCAGCGTCATCAACGCTGGCGCATTGGGTCGTATTCTGTATACAGACCTGTCCCCCAGCCAGCGGCTGACCGGATTCTATATCTACGACCTGGCCTGTCAACGTGCGTTGTGCTTCCTGAGGCACGATTGCAGCCATAGCCGCAGCGATCGCATCGGCTGATGCAGTGCCGACCGAGAAGCTGACAATATATTCTCCGTTCCGATAGATGCTAAGACGTAGGTGACTCGTGCCATCTGCCGCCTTGGCAGTGGTCATGACGAGATCATCGCCATCCGTAATGGTGATACCTGTTTCGTTAGCCATGTTCGCAGCGAAGATGGCGCCACCGAGGGTCTCACCAACTGTCGCCGGTACTATCGCCGAGGGTGGAAGATCGACGACGGATTCTTCAAATGCCTGCGCACTCTCGACGAAAATGGGGTCGCCGGTGATTGCCACATCATAGATGCAGTTTTTGAGCGCGGCTTGGTCGGATATTCCACCTTCTTGACAGGTCTTCTCGGCGGCCGCCCGTGCTTCTTCTTCAAATGTTACGAGTGTATGCGCGGTCTCTGCCTGGTCAGCAGCACGGGGAACGGTGAACAGCAACCCCTCTGCCGGGACGCGCCAACTGTCGCCGAAACGGTTCAAATCCTCAAGGCTGGGTGGCGGTTTGATCAGGTCGCCATCCTTGACCTGCAGGTCGTTTTGTGCATTGCCGTCGAAATTGCCCATCAATCCTTGGTAGGTGGTTTGCGAATCTGACCCCGCGGCTACGCCATAGTCGATGTGGGAGTTGGGATACATAATCACCCGCGCGGCGAAGTTGCCGTCAGGCCAGGTGATAATGAACTGGGGTCGCGACTCACTGCCGATGGATTGGATCGTCCCTTGATTTGGCAGTGTTTCGGTGCCAGTTGGCAAGACTTCGGCCTCGCCATTCAGGTAGTAGGCAGAATCCGATTTTACATAGAATTCGATTTTGTCACCATCCACCGAAAGAGCCACAGCAGTGTTGAGAGAAACGCGCGCGTTAATCGGTGATGTTTCCTGCCGTGCCTGCACGATAACCTTGCCATCGCTTGATTGGGTCGCAAGGAAATCACCCGTAGATTGGAAGTCGTACTTCAGCCCGTCAGGCGTGAGGATGTGTACATCGCCACACGAGTGACAGTTGACATAGTTAATTGTCACCTGGCCAGTGAGAAGTGACTCTGTCGGCGTATCGCCAGGCATATCACCGTACTCAACGACATAGCCATGAACTTTATAATACCGGGCATCCAGTCCTGCGGTGGTGTCTGGATAATCATTCCATTGACCTGTCTCGCCTAGTGTCGCCTCGGTGCCACCCACTTGTATGAAATGGGCATAATCTTCGTTGCCTGTGCATCCACCCTGCGGTCCCGCGTCGTTTGGCTCGTTATTCGCCCAGTTCGAATAATGTCCGACCGGCTGATCAGTGGTTGGACCGGCATCACATGTGTTGTTACCAGAGGCGTCGTAGCCGTTTTGGGTGAAAAACCATGTGTCAGCCTCAGGGCCAGTTGCCCACTTCCACTGCTTGTCGTGTCCAGCATCAGTGGCCCCCATCCAACCTTGCCCCTGAAGCTTATTCGCAATGAATTTGTTCTCGTCTGCGGATGTAACAGTGACGAGATAGCCCTGCCGGCCCGCGTAAGTTTTTGCTGCCGCGTCCTCTTTGGCCTTGGTCCAAGTAATGTCTTCTGCCTTCACAAATTCGTAGAAGTGACCATTGTCTGAATTGAACAGGCTGTTGCCAATCGAGATCTCAATCGTCCGTGCTTTTGGCTTAGGCGCTCCAGTGTTGGTGTAGGTATATGTGACCTTTCGTAAAGCTGCCTGATAATTTTCCACCGTGTCTTCACCAGAAAATGTCAGGACGCCATTGGCTTGATCGTACTTCCAAGCAATTACACCCTCACTGCCTTCGGTTACGTCGTTATTGCCCAAGCTCAGTCTCTCCCCCGCAGGGTAAAAGTTTTTATCTAAGAAGACTTTAGCACTATTGATCTTGGTATCAGCGCCACCAGTCAGAGTCAGCTTCGGAACCACTGGGGCAAGCGTATTATTCGTTGCATAGTACACCGTTGAAGAACCCAGCGTCAGTGAATCCTGAGTCTGACTGTGGGCGATATTGCCTCCGCTGGCAATCAGCAAGAGCAGCGCCAGAAATAGCAAGGGCAATTGCCAGTGATCCCACTGGTGACCACGTCGTTGGCTAGTTGATAAAGATTTGGTTTGCACGAGATAAACTCCTTGAACGAAATTAGATTTACTGAGTCCGGTATCCATTGCCGTTCTAATTGGTTACTTTGTTTGATTAATTACTCCGATGCACCTCCCTCAAATAGCTCTGTATTCGCTTCTCCTTTTTCTAGATGGCTCTATCTGTTTCTATACAGATGAGATTGCAAAGCATTTTTCAAGAATATGTACACTTTATTCACGTATCGCTTGCAAAACGCTTCATCATTCGTCGGGCGTCGGCAGGTTGTGCTTGTCGCTAATGGCGTTCAGTTGCGTTACCAAAAATGTCCATGCTGCGTCAACGGTGGCAAAATGCTGCACCTCCTGGGTGATTGTGCTTTGCACGGCTGCGCGCCAGCTTTCTGCGACCTGATCATACGAAAAGCGCACCAGATACGATTGATAGATGGACGATTCAGTGCGTTGTATGGGCATAATGGCAACTCTTGGTGGCAAACATGATCCGTCTGTATCGGACAAGTACGATCTTGTCGAATGGTTTAGTAAATATGGGTGAATGTCTCGAAAACTCTGTGATCTGCCTGCGTGAGCGGCGGACGCACCATTCACAGCCTCTAGTATAGGGGCCGAGCATCCCGAAACTGTCCCAGTTACCCTCCCATAACTATCCCACTTTCATCCTGGAACTGTCCTACAAGGGGATTCGGTGATTCTTTTTGGGTTGTACTGGTTAATGATTTTGTGTTTCTTCTATCCGTGTTTAGTCGTTTGGGATTGCCCAATGACTAAACACGAATAGAAGAAACACAGATAGCCGGAGCTTGTTTACTTGGTGACAGCAATGAGGATAACGCCCAGGGTGATCATGGCCGCGGCAGTGATGCGGAGGTGGCGAGCAGGTTCGTGAAAGAGCAAGGAGCCGGCGACGGCGCCGATCACAATGCTGATTTGACGCATGGCGACAATGGTGCTGGCCTGGGCACTGATCTGGTAGGCCCAGAGAATCAACCAATAGGAGCTAAAGACGCCAATGGCAGCCAAGGTAGACCAAGGCCAGTCACTACGTAATTTTTCCAGACCGGTGGGGAGTCTTTGAATGCGCAGGGTTGCCCACAGCATCAAAAAGGTGAAGGCTGATTCATAGACATAGTAGCGGGCCGCGGTGGCAGCGCCGGGTAACATCTCTTCGGCGGCTACTTTGTCAACAACCGAGTAGCCGACTGTGCCAATGGCCGCCAGCAGCACCCAGCCCATGGCACGATTGCGATAGACGGCGAACTGTAGATTACGAAATGAGGTGTGGGGAATGACCAAGCAACCAAGCGAAACCAACACCATGCCCAACCAGGCGGCAGGATGCGGCTGGTGGCCGCGCAGCGTATCAAAGATGGCGATAAAGAGAACCGGCAACGCCCGCACAATCGGGTAGACCATTGTAAAGTCGCCATGTTCATAGCCGCGCAGCAAGCCCAGGTAGTAAAAGCTTTGAAAGATGCTGGTCAGCACCAACATGGCCCAGACAAAGAGCGAAAAGGGTTGCGTCGTCCATTCCAACCAGAGCGCCGGCAGCAAACCGATTATGGTAATCATGAGCGGAACACGCAAGAGCATTTGATTTGCCCCACGCGCCCGCACCATCAAGTTCCAACTAGCATGGATGATGGCCGAGGTAAAGACAAGCAAAAGCAGAGAGTAGGTCATTTGCACAATTCTTTGCTAACTGAATGAAGATGATTTGTGTTATACTGCTTGCAGTATAACATGCTGCGCCTCACAAGAGGCAGAATGGCGCTCCTGTTTGACACGTTGCCACCAGAAACGCCCTGCACATTACTCCACACCCAACTGATTTGCAATCAGACGCAGCAAACACTTTGATGATTCATAGCAGTTTGTTTGATCCCTGATAGGTATGGCGCCTGTCTGGGAGTGTTCGCAGCCTAAGAACGATAGAGGAGAGATCTTATGGTGGATAGGCAACAGCAGTATGATGTAGCAATTATTGGCTCTGGCATCGGTGGTTCAACGCTGGCCACTGTTCTCGCCCGGCAAGGGCTGTGCGTCCTCGTCTTTGAAGCCGGCACCCATCCACGCTTTACCATTGGCGAGTCGATGATCCTGGAAACGTCGGAAGCTATGCGCGCTCTTGCCGAGTTTTATGACGTGCCGGAACTGGCCTACTTCAGTTCGGAGAATTTTTATTGCTATATCGGCACTGCGCATGGGGTGAAACGGCACTTTAGCTTTGTCCATCACACCGCCGGCCAAAAACAGGATGTGACCAAAAGCTTGCAAGCCGTGATCCCCAAGCTGCCCTACGGCCACGAGGTGCATATCAACCGGCAGGATGCCGACTATTTGCTTACTTCCATCGCCATTTCATACGGGGCGACGGTCTTACAAGGGACGCCCGTGCAGGAGATCCAGGTCAACGTCGACGGGGTCGAAATCGTCACTAACAAAGGTGTCAAATATCATGCCCAATATGTGGTGGATGCCGGCGGGATGCGGTCGTTATTAGCCAACAAACTGGAATGGCGCCACCGGGATTTACTGGCCCACTCGCGCACCATCTATACCCACATGATCGATGTGCCTTGCTTTAATAATGTTGGCCCCCGCCAGGCTGATTACAACTTTCCCTACCCCTTTTCGCAAGGCACCTTGCATCACATTTTTCATGGCGGCTGGCTCTGGATCATCCCCTTCAACAACCATCCGGCGGCGACCAATCCGCTTTGTAGTGTTGGGCTGCAACTCGATCCACGCATTCACCCGCAACGCACTGACCTCAGCCCGGAAGCCGAGTTTTACGAATTTGTTCGCCAATTTCCCGATCTGCACGCCCAGTTGCAACACGCTCGCCCTGTGCGCGACTGGCTGCGCGTGGACCGGCTGCAATACTCAGCCCATCATATCGTTGGTGACCGCTTTGCTCTCCTGGCGCACGCCGCCGGTTTTATCGACCCGCTTTACTCCAAGGGGTTGTATGTCACCCACATGAGCATCTTCTGGCTGGCCGATCTCCTGCTCAAAGCCAAGCAAAGCGGCGATTATTCGGCCAACGCCTTTGCCGCCTTGGAGGGCATGACGCTGGGCTATATCGGGATGCACGACCGCTTGGTTGCCAGTTCGTTCAAGTCGTGGAGCAATTACAAGTTGTGGCAGGTCTATGCGGTGGTTTGGTTATTAGGCGCTTATTTGGAGTATGTACGATTGGTCGTCAATCGGCTGCGCGCCCGCGACCGCGCCGAATACTTGCGCTTTATGGCGCCCCATCGGCTGGCGGGCGGCGGTTTTGACCGCTTCTTTGCCATTCAGGAGCAGATCGACGCCCTGATCGATCAAGTAGATCCGGCGGATGAGACCGATGTGGATCGCACCGTGGCGGAGATTAAGAAGCTCTTTGCTGGGTTTCCCTGGATGCCCTCCGCCTTTCGCGATCTACTGAATGGCAAGCGCTTCCTGCCCGACAACAAATTGCGTCCTAATCTACTCAATCCTGGCACCGGTTTCATGGGGGGCGGTGAATATCGTGAACACTTCTTTGGCGATAAAACCCTGCCCGAACTCCTACGCCGAGCCATCGCCGATCAGATACGCTATTCGACGCCACGGTTACAGTGGCGTCGGCGCACCAAGGCGCGACTGGCAGGGCAGACTCAAGGCAAAAAATAGAAAGATTAAGAGATTGAGAGATAAAGAGATGCAAAGATTGTGTAGCAAGATTGCCTTGTACAGTCTCTCAATCTCTTCGTCTCTCAATTTCTTAGTCTTTCTAGATCTCGACCTGCGATCCCAACTCCACCACCCGATCCGGCGGTAAGCGGAAGAAATCGGTGGCGGCGCGGGCATTGCGTGACATGGCGGCAAAGAGGTTTTCACGCCAGATTGCCATGCCTGGTTTTTTCGAGGCAATCAATCGTTCGCGCCCCAGGAAATAGGTCACTTCCGACGCTTTGAGATCCAACCCCTGTTTGCGCGCCCGCATGAGATCGCGCGGCACGTTGGGGTCTTCCATAAAGCCATAGTGCAATACCACGCGATAAAAACCATTTTCTAACTTGTGGACTTCGATCCGTTCCTTGGTCGGCACACGCGGGATCTCCATGGTTTCTACCGAGAGCAACACCACCCGTTCATGGAGAACTTTGTTGTGCTTCAGATTATGCACCAGCGCCGGCGGGGTCGAGGTTGGATCGCTGTACATAAAGACCGCCGTGCCGGGGACGTGGATGACCTTGTCCGCACCCAATCGTTCGGCAAAGGTGGTAAAGGGCAAGGAGCCGGTGCGCAAGCGTTCGCGCAGAATGATGCGCCCGCGCTTCCAAGTGGTCATCAAAGTAAAGACCGCCAGCCCAATCACCAGGGGGAACCAGCCGCCATCTGGCAATTTGACAATGTTGGCGCCCCAGAAGGAGAGATCGATGATTAAGAAGAAGGCGGTAAACGCAATTGCGTTCAGCGTCGGCCATCCCCATCCTTCGCGTTGAATGATATACAAGAGGATGGCGGTAATCACCATCGTCGAGGTCACAGCCACGCCGTAGGCGGCGGCCAGATTGCTGGAGGTGCGGAAGGCGAGAACCAGGCTAATGCAGGCGATCATCAGTAGCCAATTGACGCCGGGAATGTAAATTTGTCCGATCTCTTCACTTGATGTGTGGCGAATCTCCATGCGGGGCAGGTAACCCAATTGCACAGCCTGGCGGGTGAGGGAGAAGGCGCCGGTGATCAACGCCTGCGAGGCGATGACCGTGGCCAGTGTGGCAATGAAGACCACCGGGTAGAGCGCCCACTGAGGTGTCATGCGATAGAAGGGATTGACCACCGCTTCCGGGTGTTCCAATAAGAGCGCACCCTGCCCAAAATAGTTCAAGAGCAGCGCCGGCAAGACCAGGGCAAACCAGGCCATACGAATCGGCGCCTTGCCAAAGTGACCCATATCTGCATAGAGCGCCTCGCCGCCAGTGACGACCAGAAAGACCGAACCCAGCACCAAAAAGCCAGACCAGCCGTTGACCCAAAAAAATTCAAAGCCATAGTAGGGATTGATCGCTAGGAAGACCTGCGGATGTTGTACGATCCAGCGGATGCCCAGGAGCGCCAGCACCAGAAACCAGAGCAACGTGGCTGGCCCAAAGATTTTCCCCACCTTTTCGGTGCCTTGGCTCTGAAAGAAAAAGAGACCGACAAGAATGGCAATGGTTAAAGGGATGATATAGGGTTGGAAGGCCGGTGTGGCGACTTCTAACCCTTCCACTGCCGAAAGAACGGAAATGGCCGGCGTAATCATCCCATCGCCATAGAGCAGCGCCGTGCCAAACAGTCCCAGAAGAATCAACCGATAGCGCGGGGTATTACGTTCAACTGGGCGAATCCGGTTGACCAGCGCCGTCAACGCCAAAATTCCCCCTTCACCGCGGTTATCAGCGCGCATCACGAAAACTAAATACTTAACGGAGATCAACAGGATCAGAGACCAGAAAATTAAGGAAAGCACCCCCAAAATGTTATCATGCGTTACCGGGATGCCGTGACCTTCGTGAAAGGATTCGCGAAACGCATAGAGTGGGCTGGTGCCAATATCGCCATAGACAACGCCCAAAGCACCCAGCGCCAAATAAAGCAAGGGCTTGCTGTGAGGATGAACATGTTCATGATGCTCCCCCTCGCGGTGGCCCTGCGCTTCTTCAACCTTGCTCATACCATACTCCTCCACTCGCTTGAGTGGTCTGCCTAAATAATTCGTGCAAACAAAGCGCCTGCATGTTATACCAAACGCATATTATAGCGGAATTTGGACTGAACAACCAAACAAGAGCCTGACAGAGTAGATTTCGGTATTAGCCCAAAAAAGAGGTTACGTATGAAATAGCGTGCCTGTTTGTACCTTGCCACAACCAGCAGTTGTAAAAAGTGTGGCAGCGCTGTACAATACGAAACGCCAACAGATCCAGCACAAGAAGGTAGGACATTGCCTATGACCAACTCACCCTCAACCATCAAACGGATTGCCCTTAGCACCGGTGGCGGCGATGCGCCAGGGCTGAATGCCGTAATTCGCGCCGCCGTTCTTGCTGCGCGCCAACGGGGGTGGGAGTGTTTCGGCGTTCGCGAAGGCTACAATGGCCTATTGATGCCGGAACGGTTCAATGGACATGGCGTCTACCCGTTGACTCGTGATAATGTACGAGGCATCACCCATTTGGGTGGCACCATTTTAGGGACCACCAACCGCGGCAATCCGCTCCGATTTCCGCTCATGCAAGCCGATGGCAGCATTCGGGAAGCTGACCGCTCCGATGAATTGGTGGCGAAATTGCGCGAGCATGCCATTGACGCGCTAATTTCCGTCGGCGGTGATGGTTCATTAGGCATTGCCAATGTGTTGGCGCAAAAAGGGGTGCGTGTGGTCGGTGTGCCAAAGACCATTGACAACGACCTTGACCGCACCGTTGCCACCTTTGGCTTTGATACTGCTGTCTCCTTTGCCACCGAGTGTCTGGATCGCCTACACACCACCGCCGAATCGCATAACCGGGTGATGGTGGTGGAAGTGATGGGGCGTTACGCTGGTTGGATCGCCCTGCACGCCGGGGTAGCCGGTTCGGCTGATGTGATTCTCCTGCCGGAAATTCCCTATGATTTGCAAAAGGTGACAGAAAAGATTCATCAACGAACAGCAGAAGGCCGCAACTTTAGCATCGCTGTGGTAGCGGAAGGTGCTATGCCACAGGGTGGAGCATTATCCGTGATTGAAAAGCAGATTGGTCGGGAACAGCGCTTAGGGGGCGTTGGCGCCAAAGTCGCCGCCGCCTTGGAAGCGATGACGGGCAAAGAGACGCGTGTTGTCGTTTTGGGGCATCTCTTACGGGGTGGCAGCCCAACGGCAACGGACCGTTTGTTGGCCCTGCGCTTTGGCGCCGCCGCCGTGCGCGCCCTGGCTGAAGGCGAATCGGGCATTATGGTCGCGCTGGATCCGCCTAATGTCAACTACGTGCCGCTGGCCGAAGCCACCCAACGCATGAAGAGCGTCCCACTCGACTGCGATACCATGTTGACGGCGCGTGACTTGGGCATTTGCTTTGGCGATTAACCGGCTGTGGTTGTGCTGACAATGGCTGTTTCGGCAACGTGTTCAAATTCTTCTAACGAGCCGACTAACACAGCCTGCCGGTGAAGCGCTTTGAGTTGTGGTAAATCGACCACTTGATTGAGCAAACGAATCAGATCTTCAGGCGCTGTGCCAAAACGTAGGGTCAGCACCTCATGGATACTTTCGCGTATACATCCCTTTGACCAGTTCAATTTTCCAGCGCAACCTACTTTTCGGGTAACGGCGCGTCTCCTGCGCCTTTAAGTGTACCATAACGGCAACGGCAAACGGGTTCGTGCTGCTCTCCAGCATTGCCCACTGTTCGGTATAATCCAACAGCTTGACAATGTCATGGGAAAAAAGAAGGCGATAAACTGTGGGAAGAACCCTTCGATGATCTCCTTCCACGGACTATCATAATCACTGCGGCGACGGGCCATAACAATGCACCTTTCAGGGTGGCATGAAAGTGTTGGGGTGGCTGATTCGCAGCTCATACCGCCGCCCTGTGGCGCTGTCAACCTGCCTGGTAGCCTGTGCGCGCTTGATTAACGTAAATTCGACGTTTCGTGGGTATACCCGCCAAAGACCTCCGGGAGGTGGGTACACGAAGCTGCGGCTAACGCGTATTCTCTGCCCACGGGTGCCCATCGGGCGCGGAGGTCTTTGGCTAACCCCGAACTCAGGTTACAAAAGTCTTTACGGCGATGATTGTTTCCAGGATCAGCAAAAGCGTGTACAATAGCGTCCTCAAATTGCTCTCATTCCGCATGATATAGTCAAAATCGAGGCAGCTATGTTGGCTACAGTTCGGGCCTTGGGCGCGCAGATGGAGGCGCTGCTGGCCGGTGCGCTCGACAAGGATGTCCAGCGCAATATGCACTTTGAGGTCATTTCATCAGTGGCCTATGGCATTTTTTATGCCTGTATCATCCCCTTTATCCCGGTGGTGTTGCGCCGCTCCGGGGCAACCCCGGAGATGATCGCAATCTATGCGTCATTGCAATTTCTCGGCTCGCTCACCACCTCGTTGAGCCTGGTGCTGATGCGGCGGCGGCGCACGTTCAATGTCATTATCACCTTCTGGTTACTGGCGCGATCGCTCTTTTTGATCACGGCGCTGGTGCAAGGCTCCGTACCCCTCATTGCCTTGGGCAGCCTCTACTGGCTCTTGGAAGGTTTTGTCATTCCCGGCTACACGCGTGTTGTCCAAAAGCTCTACCCCGATGAAGTGCGCGGCAAGGTCATGTCTACCGTGCGTATGGGGCAAGTGGCAGCGGTTTTGTTGGTGACGCCGCTGGCTGGTTGGGCGCTGGATCACATTGGTTATCGCACCCTCTTTCCGGTGGCAAGTATAGTAGGCATCGCGTCGGTCTTACTCTTCATGCGTATACGGTTGGACGAAGGTCCTTTGCCGCCGCGGCAAACTAAGGCATTAACCGAGTTAGTGCAAATCGTGCGCAGTGACCGCCGCTTTGGCATCTATCTCCTCAGCTTTGCCCTCTTGGGCGTCGGCACCATGTTATCCTGGCCGCTCTACCCGCTGGTGCAAGTGGATCGGCTACACCTCTCCTACTCGCAAATCGGCTTGCTAGGGTTGGTCGAGTCCTGTATGTGGCTGATCAGCTACCTAGTCTGGGGGCGTTATCTGGATGGTCGCGGCGGGGTGGCGGTGATGCGCGCCGTCTGCGCTGTCTCGATGATCACGCCGTTGAGCTACATGATCGCCTGGTCGGGCTGGCTGTTGATCCCAGCGTCGTTGGCGCGCGGCATTGTCATGGGCGGCTTTGAGTTGGGGCGCATCAATGCCGGCATTCAACTGGCGAGCCGCGAACGGATTACTGAGTATGCGGTGATTCAGTCAACGGTGGTAGGGCTGCGGGGCATCTTCGGGCCGCAGATCAGCGTAGCCCTGCTAGGCGCCGGCTTTTCCGATGTCACCATCTTTGCCCTGAGCGCCAGTGTGATGGCGGTAGCGTGGTTGATCTTTGGCTTGGTCAATGCACCGACGCCGGCCCAGGGGAATGAGGAAGTACACCAGGCGTCATAACCGCATACGCTTTTTATGGCTTTGTCAAACATGATATAATGACACAAGGGGTCAAATTATTGGTTGACAAATTCAAATTCTATTTTGCGCTTGGCATTCGTTCCTGTTGGCTGGTCTATCCCTATGCACAAGCAATTGCCGTTTATCGCACACCGAACGAATTTACGCTCTTTGCACAGGGTGATGTGGATGATCGAGTAGGGGTGCGGATTCCGCTGAGTCAGGTTTTTAGCTAAAGTAATTCGCGAGAAACGCAAAACAAAATGAGACTCCCACATAGCAACCGTTCATCGTACCGCGAGAAATTGCTTAAACCGCCTTTATATGTCATTTATCAGAGAAGTCAAGAATTATTTTTATACAGATCTGTCTTAGAATCTATCCGTTTTTTAACTATACGCAGTCCTTCAATTGCTGGCAAGTCGCCATCGATCCGGGCCTCTAACATAGAAAAATCTACGTAAATTTGAAGAACCCCGTCAAGCCAGCCTTGTGTTTCGCGTGCGAACGCTGTTTCACTGTTCCACAAGCTTCGTTCTTTTTTTGTAGTTTCTAAAATTTCCTGTAGTTTGCTGGCAGTCAGCATTGCCACTAACCGAATATACCTATAAAGCGCGCGACGTATATCATTATGGTCTTGGTGAGGTATGCGTTTCCGATCACGGGCCAGATGAAGAGCATGATTCAAACTAAGCTCAAGATTGTGAATCAATTTAGAATCAATGCTATTAGAAGTATCAAAGTTGTAGGTGAGATCTAGGTCGAGGGATCGAGTGAATTCAATGATATGATTTAAGCTATAATCAAGAATGTATGTAGGATCGACTTTGGGGCTAAATGGAAGTTTAAGTTTGAGTCTATCAATAAGTTCGGTTGTAAAATCGGGATCATAGTCACGGTCAAGTATGTAATATTGTTTCAAAAGAATACCTGATGATAGATATGTATGATCACCTTCAAATGTTATTTCTTTACCTGAATATACCCAATATCCAACAGGATTACTGTTGATAGTATTTAGTGATGATCCATATGCCATTAGTTCACCAGCCTGTGGTAATGAAAATTGCCAACCTTCTTCACTGCGTTGGCTTAGCCACCGGCAAAAAGCAATAGCATCATTAGAACGTATGCCAACAATAGCACTCTTTCCTTGTCCACTAGGAAATTGAGGTTGCAACCAGTGGTCAGGTTGGTAAAAGTCGCCTTGCACCCTCATCTCATCTAGAAAAAGTTGATACTCAGCATGTGTAATATATGTCGGATCAACAAACATTGTATTTGTCACACGCACCATACGCCGTAGCCTCAGTTCTAATAATGCAGTGGCTACTAAACGACGACGCTCTGGATCTGAGTCTTCAACTTCATCATTCAAGATACGCTCAAGCTGTTCACGAAAATAGGGTTCTATTTCACGAGCTTCATCATTACATTCAATCGCTAAAATTAAAGCTTGCAATGGCGGTGGCTCATCAGCAAGACAAGCAGCAATAATTGGAGTGGCATCAGCCTGTGCACCATATAGACGACAAGTCTCGTGCCACCAAGAGTTATTTACACGAGTAGCTAATTGTTTGACTAGACGTTCTTCAATGATATGTACAGAAGCTAAATACTCCTGAAAGGCAAGGTGAGCAAAACTGTATTCACCAGCCTCACGTTCGAGAAACAAACCGCTATCCGCTTCAATTGTTTTCAAAAAATTTGTAGCAATTTGTTTGTTGCTCTTTCCCGTTACCAATCTCAACGGAGGTATTATTGCTTTTATAGCCTCATCAATGCCGATTTCACGTTTTTTTGTTACCATCATGTAATAAGCTAACGGTCGCAATACCCGTTGCTTTTGCCCAGGCGTTAAATCCAGCTCTAATCCGATAGCTTGCCGCCTTTTGCCAAAAAATACTTCGCACACTTCCGCATAAAGCTCAACTCGCCGCCCTGGTAACGAGCTACGGTACCGATGAACTGTAGCAATCATTGTCAGGAGTAATGGGTTAACAGCAAGAGCAGCCAATGTTGGCATAGTACGCAACCGACGTAATAAATCTTCGGCCCCTTCTTCTGCTAATATGCGTACCCCACTATCATCTTTCTGCGTACTCATAATTTCGTTGGCACGATACCAATTACGGATAAACTGGTTAATTTGCTTTTGGTCAAACGGTTGTACTTCCAACAAGATCACATTGCTCAAAGGGTTAGTACGATAACCATTAGGGCGCGACGTAATAATAAAGCGATTTCCAGGGTAAGCTAGCATCTGATTTTCTACCCACTGAGCAACCTGCTTTCGTTTTTGTGCATCTGCCACCTCATCTAGGCCATCAAATAAGATCAGACAGCGATTCGCCCGAAGTTGATTAGCAAAATACATAGCGGGCGGTTCGGGACCTCTCTTACTACGCAAGCCTTCTTCAATGGCTTGAACGAGTGAATAAGTGGCATTTTTATCTATGGCTGTTGCATAATCCCGTAGAAAGAGAAGTATAGGTAATCGCGATAAAGTGTTTACTCGACGACGGTACTTTTTTCTTTTTGTAGCTAAAGTCAGAACTATATATTTAAGCAAAGTTGTTTTACCGCTACCTGGCGCACCTATCACCGCTAACTGTTGATCTTGGAGCATAGGGGCATTTAAAAAATTCCATATCGAACGCACTCCTTTTAACTCTGCTGGTAGGGAACGAATAGGATCAGTAGATGCTTGATGTAGCGTGCGCGGTGTAATCGATAGCTCGACAAAAACCTGCTCCAACTCCAAAGTGTAAATATTTTGGGTGGTCAAACCTTTAACATCAAAATTGCGATGATAGTAAATCAGGTGGTTTAAATAAGCGCGCCGATAATTGAATCTGGAGATGAACCATCCTGGATATCGATTTAGGTCTTGTTCTGGTAAGAAATCCTCTTGAATTAGCCTTTTAATCTTGCTAATAATCCACAGAAAAAACCAAAAGACGAAGAGTACCACAGCTAAAAGTGTGACCCAAGCTATAGTATGTATTATCCAAAGTGGTAATTGATCACCGAAAATTGGCTGAAGTAAAGACTTGATCCACTCAATTAAATCGCTAAGGGGAAAAGAAATTTCCATTAATCTATTTCTCACAAATCATCTTTTGAACCATTGGTTGTTTTCTAATTCACCCTTTTTCCATGGTTCGTTCTGGTTTAAGTTAAAAGTAGAACTTAATCGGTTTGCTACAGCATAATTTAAGGTTTAATATGGGTTGCGAGGAGCTATTCTTCGAATAAGCAGTTGTTACCTGTTGTGTTTCAGTGGCTATGGGAGTCAGTTCCTTGCAACCCATATTGAACCTTACTTAGTAACGTACAAGTCTGTTACCCAATCACCACATTCACCAACTTATCCGGCACGACGATCACCTTGCGCACGCTCTTGCCGTCCAGCCACTTTTGCACCCCTTCCAGCGCCAGTGCATCGCGTTCCAGCACATCTTGACCTGTCCCCGGCGCGACGACCAGTTTGTCACGCACCTTACCGTTGACCTGGACGACAACGGTGACGGCATCTTCCCGCGCCTTGTCGGGATCGCCTTGCGGCCAACGTTGCAGGTGGACACTAGCGCTGCCCGGATTGATTTGCTGCCACAATTCCTCGCTAATGTGCGGGAAGATCGGCGCCATCAACAGCAGTTGGGTGCGCACCGCTTCCTGCCAGATCGGAGTGCCGACCACGACGGTTTCCTTGGCGCGCACCAACATGTTGTTCAGTTCCATCAGCGCGGCGATGGCAGTGTTAAAGCGGAAATTCGCCAGATCATCGTTGACCTTGATGATCGTCTGGTGCAGCTTGCGTTCCAGCGCTCGCACTTCGTCTTGCGTTGGCGCAGCGGCAACCAGCGCGGCGGTCGGCTCATCGGTAACGACATTCCAAACGCGATTCAGGAAGCGGTTGATCCCTTCAATCGCCTTGGGGTCCCACGGGCCGCCCAGATCCCACGGGCCGATAAACATCAGGTAGCCGCGCACGGTGTCGGCGCCATAGCGATCGACATATTCGTCGGGGTCCACCACGTTGCCGCGGCTCTTGGACATCTTCTCGCCATCCGGCCCCAGGATCATGCCCTGATTGAAGAGGCGCACCATCGGCTCATCAAAATCGACCACGCCAATGTCACGCAGCGCCTTGGTAAAGAAGCGGGTGTAGAGCAGGTGCATGGTGGCGTGTTCAATGCCGCCGGTGTATTGATCGACCGGCAACCAGTAGCGCCCCTTGGCCGGGTCCCACGGCATATCATCGGCGTGGATCGGTTCGCCCTTCTTCCAATAAGGCAGCACATAGGCGTATTGATACCAACTGGAACACATAAAGGTGTCCATGGTATCGGTCTCGCGCTCGGCGTCGCCGCCACAGGTCGGACACTTGACATAGCGGAAGCCTTCATGATACTTCAGCGGGCTTTCGCCGGTCGGTTTGAACTCGGCGTCGTCGGGCAGCACGACGGGCAGATCTTCGTAGGGCACCGGCACCGTGCCACAGGTTGAACAGAAGATCATGGGGATTGGCGCCCCCCACATGCGTTGACGGCTGATCAGCCAGTCGCGCAGGCGGAAGTTGACAGCATGTTTGCCTTTGCCCGTTTCTTCCAGCCACTTCACCGTGGTCTTGACGCTTTCCCCTTCCCCCTTGCCGGCGGGGATGCCATTGATCGGGCCGGAGTTGACCATCACCCCGTCGCCCGGCCAGGCTTCTTTCAGATCAGCCGCGCTGCGGATCGCCTCATCGGGTGGCTGCACCACCAGTTGGATCGGCAGGTCAAACTTCTTGGCAAATTCAAAGTCGCGCTGATCGTGGGCCGGCACGGCCATAATCGCGCCAGTGCCATAGCCCATCATCACATAGTCGGCAATCCAGATCGGAATGCGGGCGTCGTTGACCGGGTTGATGGCATAACCGCCGGTGAAGACGCCAGTCTTTTCCTTGTCCGCCGCCCCACGCGCCACTTCATCTAGCCGCGCCGCTTGGGTCTTATAGGCTTCGACGGTGGCCCGTTGGTCGGCACTGGTCACAGCATCGACCAGCGGATGTTCCGGCGCCAGCACCATAAAGGTGGCGCCCCACAGCGTATCTGGGCGAGTCGTAAAAATTTCAATCGGTGCGCCAGCTTCCGTGTGGAAAGTTACCTGCGCACCATCGCTGCGTCCGATCCAATTGGTCTGCATGGTCTTGACCCGCTCCGGCCATTCGATCTGCGCCATGTCGTCCAGCAGTTCCTGGGCATAGTTGGTGATGCGGAACTTCCACTGGTTCAGATCCTTTTTGATGACCTGGGTGTCACAGCGTTCACAGCGGCGGTCTTCGCCCCAGACCTGTTCGCGCGCCAGGGTGGTGTTACAACTGGGACACCAATCGACCGGCGCAAATTCGCGATAGGCCAGACCAGCGTCATAAAACTTGCGGAAGAACCACTGTGACCACTTGTAGTAATCCGGGTCACAGGTGATCGCTTCCCGATCCCAGGCCCACATGGCGCCCATGCGCTTCATCTGGTCGCGCATCTTGGCGATGTTGGCGTAGGTCCAGATGTTGGGGTGAATGTTATTTTTGATAGCCGCATTCTCCGCCGGTAAGCCAAAGGCGTCAAAGCCGGGCGGGAAGAAGACGTTGTAGCCATTCATGCGCCGCCAGCGCGCCGCCGCATCACTCGGCGTCATGGCGTACCAATGGCCGACATGCAGGTTGCCCGACGGGTAGGGCAGCATGGTCAGCGCATACCATTTGGGGCGGCTGGGGTCTTCCACCGTTTTATACAGTTCTTGCGTTTCCCAAGTCTGTTGCCACTTAGGTTCAATCGCTTGCGGATGATAACGAGTTGACATGCGGTTGATCTTTTCTGCTCTGGTGGTGTATCACAAATACACCGGACAAATTGGGTTGCTATGAATTACCGTCGCTGCCGCGCTGGCTGGCCCCTTTATCCAATGCGGCCGGCTTATGTGTCGCAGCAAACAACGGTACTGTGTCAAAAGAATATTTCAGGGTTGAAGAAAGGCCCGCGCCAAAAAAGCGGGCTATGTAAGCGCCAACAGCCCACCAACAGCGCTTGGGGTCATACTATGATAATGAGGAAAAGGATTGGTCGTTCCGTGCACAATCGCCATAGGTTACGATAACCAACATTACGATAACCAATAATTAGCGCAAATCATTGCTGCCTAAGATAAGTTCAATGGTTCAAACAAAATAGTATACATAAACCAAGGCCGTATGACTGTAATCGATCCTACACCGTTTTATGGATCGTGTCAATCTTTGTTGTTCGCGTCAATCACAGCAAACCGGCAAGCTATATTTTATCTTTGGAACAGTTGTTATTCGGGGAAAAGGCTTCGCCAACTTGAAATTCACCTGAGCCGGCAATCGCATAATCCATTTCCACCCTTTACCAGCGCAAGGCTGCTTGTCGGAAACTTTGAAACTATCCGACTGTCACGGGTTGATGGTATAATGGATTGGTGAACATTGGTACGAATTTCATGAAGGAAAGCAATCATGGCCCAAAGCAATCCTGAATTGATTGATGCGTTACGCACCACAGCCCAGCGCTTACAGGAAGGCGCCCATTATGAATGGGGTCACATGGGGCGCTGTAACTGCGGTCATTTGATCCAGACGATCACCAATCTAAGCGACCGGGAAATTGTCCAAGCCGCCGATCATCGCCTCGATGAATGGACGGAACATGCCAAAGATTACTGCGAAGGCACTGGCCATTCGCTGAATACGCTCTTCCTGACCTTACAGGAAATGGGCTTTGACTATCAAGATGTGATGCATCTGGAAAATCTTTCTGACCAACGTGTATTGCAACGGTTAGGCCAGCAGCCGCGCTACCTACGACGCAACTGCCGTGAGGATGTCACGCTCTATATGAACACCCTGGCCGCGATGTTGGAAGAAGAGATGGTGAGAGTACGGTAAGTAGTCGTAATAAGGAGCGTAAGAGATTGAGAGGTTAAAGAGATTCTGTACAGCTTATCGCCTACCGTAAAGGATTTTTGTAAACGTTTGTGGCCGTAAACAACAATCTCTCAATCTCTTTAATCTCTTTGTTCAAGATACTCTAGAGTAAAACAGCGTCCGTGACTGACGAATCAATTTCCATTCTATCTGATAAGAATGATCACAACCCGCTCAGCGAACGCGAGATGGAGGTTGCGCGCCTGTTGGCGACCGGCGCCACCAATGCGGAAATCGCCCGCTCCCTGGTCATTAGCCCGCACACGGTGAAGGTGCACCTGCGCAACATCTTTGAAAAGTTACAGGTCAACAGCCGCACCGAAGCCTCGATCGTGTTGGTGCAACGCAACTGGTTGACCCTACCGGGGATGGAGATATCCGGCGAGGCTGATGAGACAGGTGATGAAGCCACCAGCGCTGCCCTGGTTGGAGCGCTGCCCGCAGCCTTAGCGGAGCCGGCGCCCCAACTGCCACCAGAACCGGCGCTATTGCTGGATCTCCCCATGCAACCGGCGCGCTGGCAGACCTACTATCTGGTTGGTGCGCTGGTGTTGGTGTTGGCGGCATTGTTGACGCCCCAGTTGCCCATCTGGGGGAAAGCCTCTTCTGATCTGCTGAGTGACAGTAGCCGCACCGTCCTAGGGCAGCCGGCGCCGCGCGTCCAAGCACGCTGGGAGCAACGGCTGCCGCTGACGACACAACGTAGTCGGTTAGCGGTCGTTTCCCTGGATAATCGGCTCTATGCGATTGGCGGCGAGACAACGGGGGGCAGCACGGTTCCTACTGTTGATATTTATGATCTACAGGTGAATGACTGGCGCGCTGGCCCACCATTGCCCGCAGCCTTGGCCAATCTGGCGGCGGTGACCTTCAAGGAGCGGATCTATGTGGCCGGCGGTAACAGCCGCAGCCGTGACGACGCCCAATCCTCAGCCATCTCTATCAGTGACCATTTCTTTGTCCTTGACCCAGAGAACGATCAATGGCGTTCGGCTGGGCAGTTGCCGAACCCGTTGGCTGGCGCCGCGCTGGTGGCTGATGAAAACGCACTCTATCTCCTTGGTGGCTGGGATGGACGGGCCATGCACGATGAGATCTGGCAGTTGACTCCACCTGCCGCCGTCGATGCTACTATGCCGGGGTGGACGTTGGTTGGGCGCCTGCGCATGCCCATCGCCTTTTTGGGCGCAGCGCTGGTCAACGATGAAATCTTTGTCGTCGGTGGACATGATGGACAACATGATCTTGCCACCGCCGAAGCCTATAATCTTAGTACGGATCAGTGGCGCGATCTTCCGCCCTTGTCCTCACCTCGAAGCGGGTTGCAACTGGCTTATGACGGGCTGGCGCTCTTTGCCTTGGGCGGTGGCGGCCCTTACGCCATCGAGACCCATGAACGCTTTGATCTGACGAACAACCTTTGGAGTAATTTTCCCTCACCGCTGGCCGGCGAATGGCGCCATCCGGGGGCAGTTGTGCAAGGGGGGCGTATTCATCTGATCGGCGGCTGGAGCGGCGACTACCTCGATCTCCACCTACAATACCAAAGCAATATTCGCACCTTTTTGCCGGTGATTACCAATGATTAAAATCGCCATTGGCGACGAGTGATAAAAGAAAGGGAGCGCTATGTTTGGCCCAGAGACGATCTTTTCCCCTGACAGCCGCTTGGAATGCTTGTATCAAGGCTGCGCCTTTGCCGAAGGGCCGGCTGCGGATGCTGAAGGCAATGTCTTTTTTTCCGATTGCCCCAACAACCGCATTTTGGTCTACCAACCAGCGAGCGGGCAGACCAGCGTCTGGCAGGAACCAAGTTTGCGCGCCAATGGCATGAATTTTGACGCGCAGGGACGGCTGGTGGTCTGTTGTGACGGCAAAGATGGTGGGACGCGCGCCGTTCGCCGGTACGAACATGACGGCACGATCACCACGCTGGCAAGCCATTACCAGGGCAAAAAGCTCAATGCCCCAAACGACCTCTGCTTTGACAACGCCGGGCGCATCTATTTTACCGACCCGCGCTATGGTTACAAAGATGATCTTGAACAAGATTGTATGGCCGTCTATCGCATTGAGCTGAATGGTTCCCTGACCCGTGTCATCGACGATGCCGAGACACCCAACGGTATCCTGATCACGCCAGACAATCGCACCATCTATCTGGTCGATCACAACCCGGCGCCTGGTGGCGCCCGCACCTTGCTGGCTTATGATGGTGATGCCTATGGCAATTGGCGGCGACGTTCTGTGATCTATGACTTTGACAGCGGTTACGGCGGCGACGGCATGACGCTTGACCTTGCCGGTAACATCTACCTGACTGCTGGTGAGGGCGAACACGCCGGCATTTACCTCTTTGACCCCAACGGTGCTGCCATCGGCTTTATCCCCACTGGTGAGATCCCCGGCAATTGCACCTTTGGTGGGCCGGATCTATGCACGCTTTATATCGCCGCCAGTAGCTCCTTGTATGCGATCCGGCTGAAGATTCCAGGCTATCTGGCTTACCCGCCCTTGAACCAACCAACCAACTAACTAACCAACCAACTCCCCTACTTTCCAAAGAACCACAATCATTTACTAATGATGAAGGTACTAATGATGAAGGGCAAACGCAATGAAAACCAAAGCCGCCGTTGTGCGGGAAATTAATCAACTGACGATTGAAGAAGTTAATCTCGATCCACCCAAGCCCTACGAAGTGCTGGTGCGGATGCAGGCCGCCGGGATTTGCCATTCCGACTTGCATACCTATCGCGGCGAATTGCGCGCCATGCCGCCGCTGGTATTGGGCCATGAAGGGGCCGGTATTGTCGAAGCGGTGGGCGCCGAAGTGACCAAAGTGAAGCCGGGCGACCGTATTCTGGTCAATTGGCTGCCTTCCTGTAACCAATGCACCGCCTGTCTGCGCGGCCAGAACAATCTCTGTGAACGACTGCCGGGAACTACCCTACAAGCGCTCCTCCCCGATGGCACCACCCGCCTCTCGACCAGTGATGGCGTCAAGCTCAAACATTACCTGAGCGCCTCGACGATGGCCGAACATGCCGTTGTTGATGAAGCCAGCGCCATTCTGTTGCCGGATGATGTTCCCTTTGAGGTGGCGTCGATCATCGGTTGCGCGGTCTTGACGGGGACGGGGGCTGTTCTCAACACGGCGCAAGTACCGGCAGGCAGTTCAGCCGCCGTGATCGGGTGCGGCGGCGTCGGCTTGAGTGCAATCATGGGCTGTAAACTGGCCGGCTGCTACCCGATCATTGCCGTTGATGTCATGGAGAGCAAATTTGCCTTTGCCCGTGAGCTGGGCGCCACCCATACGATCAATTCGCGTGAAACCAACGCCATTGAAGCGCTGCGCGAGGTAGTGCGGGGCGGCCCCGACTTCATCTTCGACAGCGTCGGCGCCGGCATCACCATCGACCAGGCGCTGCGCGGTGTCCGTTCCGGTGGCACAGCGGTGATTATGGGGATGCACTCGATGAAGGCCGATGTGCCGCTCTCACCGGCGGTGTTGGTGGCGATGAACAAGCGGCTGCTTGGCTCCTTTGCCGGCTCGGCGCGACCCCACCTCGATCTGCCCCATTTCCTCCAACTCTATCGCGCCGGTCGGCTGCCGGTGGACAAACTGGTCAGCCAACGCTATCGCCTGGAGGAGTTAGCGCAAGCCTTTCATGACATGGAGGCCGGTAAGGTCGCCCGCGGCGTGATTTTATTTGACCAGTAATTACATATTCTGCTCATAGCCGGTGTTCGTGACCGGCCTTCATGAGTGTCACGCGAATAAATCGGCAAGTCCTCCAGGTTTCACGAAAAACCTTGTTTGCGGCCAATTGTTTGCGGCCAATGAGGTGAAAATCGCATCGACGATTACCGAAATCAATACGCAACGTTCGTAAACGCCGGTCACAGACTGGCTATGGGCGAATTGTTAAAAAAAGGAACGATTCCCATGCACCCACTTGTCAACCTGACGGTGCCGACCGGCGCCGTTGCCATTCATTGGTTTGAACAGAGCAGCTTTGCCCTCAAAAATAGCGCCGGCAAAATTGCCCTGATCGACCCCTATTTTCCCCACGACCGACCAGCCGAGCGCTTTGTTCACCTGGCGCCGCCAGTGCAGGAAAGCGATCTGCCGGTGGATCTAGTAATTCTTACCCATGATCATATGGATCATACCCATCCTGAAACCTTGCAGCGCGTTAAAGCGGCCAATCCAGCGGTGCAGATGATCGGCCCCATCGAAAGCATCCGGCGCGTCGTCAACGAAGTGGGGTTGCCTGAAACGCAGACGACCATTGTAGCGGCTGGGGATACGATCACGGCGGCTGACTTTACCCTCCATGCGCTCTATGCCAAGCCACCGGCGGGCGATCTGGCGGCAGGGATCAAACCGCCGGATGTGACTCATCTGGGTTACGTAGTCGTCAGTGGCGAGCGACGGCTCTATTTCACGGGCGACCCGATCAACACCTTTGCTGACCATGCCGATTTGACCGGCGCCGTCGCCGCCCTGCAACCGGCCTTGGGCTTTATGACCACCCATCCCACGGAAGGCGAATTTCCTTTCTTCCCCGGCTCTGCTAAGATGGCGCGCTTGTGTAGCGTAAGCTACGCTGTGCCGGTGCATCGCGCTTGCTTTGTCAAACGGGATTACGATCCGCATGTCTGGGCCGGCCATTTCAGCCCCAACGATCCGAAACCGATCATTATCCCCCATAACAGCCATATCCTCTTCTCCGGTCAGCTTTGAGTAGGCAGTTAGTTCGTTTGTCCGCTGGTTGAGCCTGTCGAAACCAGCGGATAAACGAACCATTCACAAATCGTACCTACGCAGCGCTTAGCCAGTCACGGACTGGCTAAGCGCTGCGTAGGTATCACAAATCTTCGCTGCCTTTTTCTGCGCCTCTTATTTTCTACTCCTTTTATACGTATAAAAAGCGACGGGTAAGCACGCTTCACTCATTGTATGTCCGACGCACCGCCGTCGAGATGATAAGATCTTGTCATGATATTCTTATTGCCATCTATGCTACACTTCTGATAAAAATTACTAAAGCGTTTGGCACATTATTGGCTCATGAATTGTTGACTCATGAATTGCTGAACCGTTGCTGGTGTAGATGGGTTCGCAAAACATGCGTAATGCGACAGGCCAACGCAACCATTGTCTACGCAACCCATCGTCTACGGCACATAATGGGTTTTCGGTCAGCATAGCAATTACCGGCAGTGAGAAAGTAATATGGTAAACTTCCAACCACCTATTTTGAAACAACTTTTGCTTGTAATACCGTTGCTTATCTTTATATCACTTTTCTCCCGCGCCCAGCTCTTTGCCGAAATGGCTTTTACCGGCTGTGGCGGCGAAATGGTGAGCGCCACCAATGCTGCCAACGAAGCACGTGTGATTGAACTGGTCAATGAACAACGGGCGGCCAACGGTTTGCCCCCAATGAAGTACAATGCGGATCTGACCAATGCGGCGCGTTATCACGCTGCGGATATGAAGCAGGATGATTACTTTAATCATCAGACGCAGGATCGCAGCAATGGCGCGCTCGTTCGCGTCTGTAACTGGTCAGATCGCCTCAAACGTTACTACACGGTCTATAATGGTCTGGCAGAGAACATTGCTTACGGCTACAACTCACCGGAAAGCGTGATGGATGGGTGGATGAACAGCAGCGGCCATCGCGCCAACATTTTGGGCAATTATCGTGAGATTGGCGTTGGCTTTTTCGACAATTATTGGGTGCAAGATTTTGGCGACCGCAATAATAACTACCCGGTCATTATCAATCGGGAAGCGGTGCAGACGAACTCACCGCAAGTGACGCTCTATATCTACGGTAATTGGCAACAGATGCGGCTGCGCAATGACGACGACAGTTGGAGCGACTGGCAGAGCTTTTCCCAGGAAGTGGCCTGGAACTTACGCAATGTCGGCGGCGAACGGCGGGTTGAGGTAGAGTTAAATAATGGCGCCACCTCTGTCACCAGTAGCGACACCATTCTCCTCGCCGGCGCCGCGCCTACCCCTGCACCGACGCCGGTAACAACGCCGGCGCCGCCCACCCCACCAATCGGCAAGTTCTTCCTCTATCTACCTACAGCCAAACGATAGCAAACGAATCCTTTTGCTCAAAGATTCCACTGCGCAGTGCGCGTCACGGACGCGCGCTGCGCAGTGTTCAACGGATTAAAAGCCCTGTAGCTTGCTGAGATCGGCAATGGCGGCGGGGAGTTGGGCAATCTGTTGCACCAAAGCCAGGCGGGCGTTACGCACCTCCTCGTCAGCAGCGTTGACTAATACCTTCTCGAAATAGGCATTGATCGGCCCTTGCAACCGTTGCAAGAGATCGCCAATGGTGGTCGCCGGTTCGTTCTGGGCGTTTAGCTGTTGCTGGGCCTGGTGATAAGCGGCATGGAGATCACGTTCCACATCTTCAACATAAGCTGCCGGATTAAGGGATAGTTGCGTCGTCAGGCTGCGCGTAATGCGGGCGCAACGGGCATAGGCCGTGAAAGTCTCACCCCAGCCTGGTTGTGTCACTACCTGGCGCAGGGCATCGCAGGCACGTTGGGCCGCCGCCGGGTTGTCGCCACGGACGACCAACACGGCATCGACCACGTCATAGGGATAACCGAGATCGGCCAGCACGCCTTGGAAGCGCCGTTCGATAAAGGTCATGGTTTCGGCCAGCGCCTCATCACTGACGGCTACATTCTGTTGGGCGGCAGCTAACTGTAAAGCTGCGCGAATGCTGAAATCAGTGCGGCTGGTCAGCAAGTTGTTGACAACACCCAAGGCGGCGCGCCGTAGGCCAAAGGGATCGGCGCTGCCGGTGGGAATAGCGCCGACGGCAAACAACCCCGCCAGACTATCCAACTTATCGGCCAGACTCAACGCCAGGCCGACCACCGTCGCCGGGTTGGCATCGCCGGCAGAACGGGGTAGGTACTGTTCGCGAATGGCCTGCGCCACTGCGTCCCGTTCGCCATGCTGGCGGGCATAGATTTCGCCGATGATGCCTTGCAGGCTGGTCATCTCCACCACCATCGATGTCACCAGATCGGATTTGGCGAGGGCAGCGGCGCGTTCGGCATCGGCAACCGCGTCGCTGCCGGCGTTAAGCAGTTGTGCGATGGCTGGGGCAATCTTCTTCAGCCGTTCCACCTTGTCCAACATCGAGCCGAGGCGTTCATGAAAGGTAAGCGTGGCAAGCCGCGGCGTGTAGCTTTCCAACGGGCGGGCCGTATCCTGACGATAGAAGTAGGCGGCATCGGCGTAACGGGCGCGGATCACCCCTTCGTTGCCGGCCACCACCACATCAGGATGGGCCAACTTTTGCGCATTGGCAATGGTGATAAAGTGTGCAAGCATCTGCCCACCGCGCACGACGGGGAAGTAGCGCTGGTGCTTCTTCATCACCCCAACCAAGACCGGCGCCGGCAGGGTCAGATACTTTTCCTCAAAGGAGCCGAGCAACGCCTGGGGCGCTTCCACCAGATCGGTCACTTCATCCAGCAGACCGGGATCGTCCGGGGCGACACCACCCGCTGTAGCCGCCGTCGCTTGCACCAGTTCGGCGATGCGTTGCCGCCGTTCGGCGCGATCGACAATCACCCCTTGTTGGGCCACCGTGGCAAAGTAGCTATCCGCCGACTCGATGGCAAAGGTGGTAAAGCCGCCCGCCGACACCTTTGCCGCCGCATCAGCAAAGCGTGGGCCGCGGCTTTGTGAACCACTGTTGACGCCAGCCCACGTAAAAGGCACCACTTGATCACCCAAGAGCGCTACAAGCCAGCGGAGCGGACGCGGATAGCCAACATTGCTGCTATTCCAACGCATCGTCTTGCCCCAGCGCAGACTATTCAGCAGATCGGTGCAAAGTTGCGGTAACACGGCGATTGTCGGCAGGCCGGCGACGCGTTTGACGGCGTAAACATAGTTGTCGCGCTTCTCCAACGCGGTGACATCAATGCCTTGTCCGCGGGCAAAGCCTTCCGCTGCCTTGGTCGGCTTGCCGTCACTATCATAGGCGCGATCTAAGGCTGGGCCGCGCTTTTCCACGGTTTCATCGGCTTGCTGTGGCGCCAGTTCAGTCACATAAGCCACCAACCGCCGCGTCGTTCCCGTCACGCGCAGGTTGGTGTAACTCAACTTATACTCACCCAGCAACCGGGTCAAATTCGCCTCAATCTGCGCAATGCCATCCACCACATCCTGTGGCGGTAGTTCCTCAGAGCCGATTTCCAGTAAGAAGGATTCGTGATTCGTGATTCGTAATTCGTAATTCGTAGCTCCGTTACTGTCTTCTGTCTTCTGTCTTCTGTCTTCTGTCTCGTCGGTCTTCAGCCAGGGAAACCCCGCCGCCTCCCGCTGTTTCACATAAAGTTCTGACACCGAACGGGCCTGATTGCGCATAGCGGCAAAGAACTTGGCGCGCTCGGTGACGCCGATGGCGCCGCGGGCGTCGAGCAGGTTGAAGGTTTGGCTCTGGCGCAGGACAAAGTCATGGGCCGGGATGACCAGGCCACGGCGGATACAGGCATCGGCTTCGGCGCGATAGATTTCGTAGAGTTGTTTCAGCCGCTCGACATCGGCCAGTTCAAAGTTATAAACGCAATGTTCGATTTCAGGATCTTTGTAGATTTGGGCAAAGCTGTGCTGCCCATCCACATCAATGTCCCAGACCTGGTTGCGGTTTTGTAGATACATGACAATGCGGTCGAGGCCATAGGTGATCTCAACACTCACCGGGTCAAGGGTCAGGCTGCCGGCCTGTTGGAAGTAGGTGAACTGGGTGATCTCCTGGCCGTCGAGCCAGACTTCCCAGCCCAACCCCCAAGCGCCCAAGGCGGGGGATTCCCAGTTGTCTTCAACAAAGCGAATGTCGTGGCGGGTGCGATCCAGCCCAATTGCCTCCAGGCTGCCCAGGTATAACTCCTGTGGGTTGCCGGGGTCGGGCTTGAGGATCACCTGATATTGGTGGTGCATCTGCATCCGGTTGGGATTTTCAGCATAGCGTCCATCATCGGCGCGGAAAGATGGCTCGACATAGGCGATGTTCCACGGCTCCGGTCCCAGCACGCGCAACACTGTGCCGGGGTTCATCGTCCCAGCCCCGACTTTTTCACTATAGGGTTGCCATATCAGACAACCGTGCGCGGCCCAATAGTCATGGAGCCGCAGAATCACTTCTTGCATGGAAAGCGCTTTGGTTTGCATAAATTTTGTGAATGGTAATCGATATTGGATATTTGGATATTGGGTATTGGGTATTGGGTACTACATATTGAATACCCAATACCCATTATCTAATTTACATCATAAACCGCAACGGCACCGGGACAAAGGTCAGGATGAAGATCAGAATCATCAGGTAGCCGATCCAGCGGCGGCGGTTGTCAAGACGGGTCACATCGTCCAGGGCGGGGGGGTGGTAGGGGCCGATCATAAAAAAGATCAGCGCCAGCCAGACAAACCAGCCGGTAAAGCCGACGGCACTGAGAAAGGGCAAGTAGGCTTGCACAAATTCCAGACCAGCCACGGCAAAGACGGCCATTGCCCCCACTGTCACCAGGTTAAAATAGCGCGCCTTCTCGCCAAAGAGGGCAAAGACTGTGTGTCCACCATCCAATTGTCCCACCGGCAGCAGGTTGAGCGCCGTCACCAGCAGGCCGATCCAAGCGGCAGTGGTGATCTGGTTCATTAATACATCTTCGCCGGTGACGGCGTTGGGCAGCGCTTTGCCAAAGGTGATCAGCTTGGCGGTATAGTAAAAAATACTGTTCCCCTCCACCCAAGCGCCGGGCGTTGGCTGCGGCACAATGACAGGGCTGGTACTGAGGCCATAAAAAAGCAGTGGCACGGCCAGCACAAAACCGGCCAGCGGACCGGCGACGCCAATGTCAAAGAGTTTGCGCCGATCCGGCACCGGCTCTTTCAAGCGAATAAAGGCGCCTAAGGTGCCAATCGGCGGCAGTGGAAAGGGAATAAAGTAGGGCAACGTTACCGATAGCTTGTGGTAACGCGCCGCAAAGTAGTGACCAAATTCGTGCGCTGTCAAAATGCCCAGAAGGGTCAGGGTAAAGGGCCAGCCGCGCAGTGCAATTTCCACGAGCGCCTGGGGTATGGAAGCCAGCACAGGGGGCGTATCACTAAAGAGTGAACCGATCCAGAGGGTGCTGAAGACGGTAAGAATAAACAACACCAAATTGATCCAGCCGTTCGAAGCCATCTTGGGCGCAACGCCAGCCATGATATAAAGCTTGACATCATCGGGACCGCCATCACTCCGGGGTCGCAACATGGGTGTATAACCCATGCCATTGAGGGCTGTCAACCAGCGGGAAAAGACTTCATGACTGGGGCGCAGCAGACGTCCTTCGACGACAACCGCGCCTTGCCGTTGATCACGGGTGGTCTGGACCGATTCAATCGCGAGATCACTTGCGACCAGGGCGCGCACTTCAATAGCCAGCTTTTGCGCTTCTTCCGCCGGCAATTCACGAAAGGCATGGTGAACAGATGTGGTTGGGTCAGCCATAAATTCTCGATAATCCAGACCGGCAGCGCCGGACGCTAGTACAACGGGAGGACGATCCGTCGTCCTCCCGCTATATTGTACCGCAGATAAAAATTCTCTCTAAATTGTCACAGGCATCAAGCGCAGGTTTTCCGGAGCAACGTTCAGGTTGATGCCTGGAGGCTCCATACCGCACATCTATCTTTTACCGTTCATACCCCAAGTTCGGCGCCAGCCAGCGTTCCACCGTCGCCATGTCCATCCCTTTGCGTTGGGCGTAGTCGATCACTTGATCCTGGCCGATGCGCCCCAAGCCAAAGTAAGCGGCAGCGGGATGGGCGAAGTAGTAGCCGCTGACAGCAGCAGTGGGGAGCATGGCGTAGTTTTCGGTCAGATTTATCCCGGCGTTGGCTTCAGCCTGAAGGACGCGGAAGAGTTCCCCCTTCTCCGTATGATCCGGACAGGCGGGATAACCGGGGGCGGGACGAATGCCCCGGTACTGTTCGTCGATCAGCCCCCTGTTCTCCAAGCATTCATCAGCAGCGTAGCCCCAAAATTCCCGCCGCACCCGTTCGTGGAGATGCTCGGCAAAAGCTTCGGCCAGGCGGTCAGCCAGCGCTTTGAGCAGGATGCTGTTGTAATCATCGTGGGCAGCTTCAAATTCACGCGCCTTTTCGTCCAGCCCGATCCCCGCTGTCACGGCAAAGAGACCAATATAATCCTGCACACCACTTGCTTTGGGGGCAATGAAATCAGCCAGCGCATAGTTGGGGCGACCGGGCGGCTTTTCCATCTGCTGGCGGAGGGTGTGGATGGTGGTCAGGCAGTCCATTGGTCGCGTGGTCGCGTGGTCGTGTGGTCGGTAAACTTCGATGTCGTCGCCGATGCTGTTGGCGGGGAAGAGACCGATGACGGCGTTGGCGGTGAGCCATTGTTCGTCGATGATCCGTTGGAGCATCTGTTGGGCGTCCTGATAGAGTTGACGCGCAGCGGCGCCGACGGTGGCGTCATCGAGAATTTGGGGGAATTTACCGGCCAGTTCCCAGGTGGCGAAAAAGGGCGTCCAGTCGATGTAGCGGCTGAGGGTGGCGAGATCATACTGTTTGAAGGTCTGCAAACCTAGGCAGCGCGGAATGGGCGGTTGGTATTGGCGCCAATCGGGCTGAAAGCGATGGCGACGGGCTTCTTCCAGGGAACGCAGTGTGCGCTGCCCGGCGCGTCCAGCGTGTTGCTCGCGTAAGGCTGCATAATCGGCGCGCACGTTGGCGACAAAGACCGCTTCCTGCTCTTTGCTCAACAAACTGGTTGCCACGCCGACCGCACGCGAAGCGTCCACCACATGCACGGTCACGCCCTGTTTGTACTCCGGTTCAATACGCAGCGCCGTGTGAATTTTGGAGGTGGTGGCGCCGCCGATGAGCAACGGCACGGTAAAGCCTTCCCGCTCCATCTCACGCGCCAGGTGGCGCATCTCTTCCAGCGAAGGGGTGATCAAACCGCTCAGGCCGATAATGTCCACCTTTTCCTGGCGGGCCGTCGCTAGAATCTTGGCGGCAGGCGCCATCACCCCTAGATCAATGACATCATAGTTGTTACATTGCAGCACCACACCGACAATGTTCTTGCCGATGTCATGCACGTCCCCCTTGACCGTCGCCAGCAGGATTTTGCCCTTGGCGCTGGTGTCATTATTGGCGCTCTTTTCGGCTTCAATGTAGGGAATGAGATAGGCGACGGCCTGTTTCATGACACGGGCGCTCTTGACCACCTGGGGCAGAAACATCTTGCCGGCGCCAAAGAGGTCGCCCACCACATTCATGCCGGTCATCAATGGCCCTTCGATCACCTGAATTGGGCGCTCAACGGTCTGCCGCGCTTCTTCAACATCCTCGGTGATAAAAGTGTTAATGCCATGCACCAAGGCATGGGTCAGCCGCTCCTGCACTGGGGCGGCACGCCAAGCCAAGTCTTCTTGCTTCTCCTTGCGCCCACCCTGGACATTCTCGGCCAATGTTACCAAGCGTTCGGTGGCGTCGGGCCGCCGGTTGAGCAACACATCTTCGACATGTTCCAGCAGTTCCGCCGGAATCTCTTCATAGATCGCCAGTTGACCGGCGTTGACAATGCCCATATCCATGCCGGCCTTGATGGCGTGGTAGAGAAAGGCTGAGTGGATCGCCTCGCGCACCAGGTCATTGCCACGAAAGGAGAAGGAGATATTGCTAACGCCGCCGCTGACCAGGGCGTGGGGCAACTGTGCTTTGATCTGCCGGGTCGCCTCGATAAAGGCAACGCCATAGCCGTTGTGTTCCTCAATACCGGTGGCGACGGCAAAGATGTTGGGGTCAAAGATAATATCTTGCGGCGGGAAGCCAACTTCTTTGGTAAGAAGCTGGTAGGCGCGGCGACAAATGTCCACTTTGCGTTCAATGGTGTCGGCCTGGCCCTGTTCATCAAAGGCCATGACCACCACAGCCGCGCCATAGCGTCGGGCCAGCCGCGCCTGGCGGACAAAGGCGTCTTCGCCCTCTTTCATGCTGATCGAGTTGACAATGGACTTGCCCTGGACGCACTTCAGCCCCGCTTCAATCACCGACCACTTGGACGAGTCGATCATCACCGGCACACGGGCTATGTCCGGTTCCCCAGCGACGAGATGGAGAAAGCGCACCATCGCCGCCTCGGCGTCGAGCAGCCCCTCATCCATGTTGACATCGATGACCTGGGCGCCATTTTCCACCTGCTGGCGCGCCACCGTTAATGCCTCTTCGTAGTTGCCCTCTTTGATCAACTTGGCAAAGCGCCGCGAGCCGGTGACGTTGGTGCGTTCCCCAATGTTGACAAAGTTGGTCTCCGGCCCAATCACCAATGGCTCCAAGCCACTCAGGCGGCAACGGGGATCAATCGTCGGTAGGGGGCGGGGCGACAGGGTGGCGACAGCCTGGGCAATGGCGCGAATATGGTTTGGCGTCGTGCCGCAGCAGCCGCCGACAATGTTCAACAGACCACTATCAGCAAATTCTTGTAGCACCGTTGCCATTTCGGTGGGCGTTTCGTCGTATTCGCCAAAGGCATTGGGCAGACCAGCGTTGGGGTAGACGCTGACATAGGTCTCGGCCACCCGGCTCAAGTCGTGGACATATTGACGCAACGCCTTAGGGCCAAGCGCACAATTCAACCCAACCACCAGCGGTTCGGCATGCATGACCGAATACCAGAAGGCTTCCGTGGTCTGGCCGGAAAGAGTGCGCCCGCTAGCGTCGGTGATGGTGCCGGAGATCATGAGCGGCAGCTTGACACCGGTCTCGTCAAAGTAGCGCAGACAGGCAAAGATGGCCGCTTTGGCGTTGAGCGTGTCAAAGATGGTTTCGATCAGCAGCAGGTCAACGCCGCCATCGACCAGCCCGCGCACCGCTTCGTAGTAGGCATCAGCCAGTTGATCAAAGGTGACATTGCGGGCGCCAGGGTCGTTGACATCGGGGGAGATCGACGCGGTGCGGTTGGTGGGGCCGAGGGCGCCGGCGACAAAGCGCGGTTTATCCGGCGTCTGCTGCGTCACTTCATTGGCCGCAGCAGACGCCAGTTGGGCGGCGGCCAGGTTGATGTCATAGGCGTAAGCTTCCAGGCCATAGTCAGCCTGGGCGATGGTCGTGGCGGAAAAGGTGTTGGTTTCGATAATGTCGGCGCCAGCGTCGAGATAGGCAAGGTGGATGGCCTTGATAATCTCCGGCTGGGTCAACACCAGGAGGTCGTTGTTGCCTTTGAGATCACGGGGCCAGTCGCGGAAACGGTCACCCCGGTAGCCGGCCTCATCAAGCCGGTACTGTTGGATCATTGTCCCCATGGCGCCGTCGAGGATCAAAATCTGTTGTTGTAATTGCTCCTGAAACAGGCGCGCTGTTGGTTTTGTATATATCTTCATCTTCTATCTGCCTCTCTACCATGCACCGTCAACCGGCGAAATTGTTCTGCGCTCGTGAAGTAGCAATGGCGGAAGCATAGCGCACCAATTTACTGTACTACTCTACCACAATTATCGTAAGGGTTCATTCAACCCCAGTTGCCAAACGCGTCAATCATAGCGCACTCTGTCCGGAAGATCAAAAGTTGTATGGCTTGTCGTTTCGATGCCGCGCCTATAGACCGCGGTGTTGCAAACCGGCTTTTTCATAGATGGCATCGATGACCCGCATGTTGGCAACGCCATCGCGACCATCGGTAAGCAAGGGGCGCTGGCCTTGAATCGCGGCGACAAAGGCGCGCAGTTGATAGGTGTAGGTGCTGTCACCAGGGTGGTGTTCGGTGCGGGTGCCGGCGGCAGTGCGTACCTGGAGGCGGTGATAGAGTTGGGGCAGAATGGGGTTGAGAACGTGCATCTCGCCGGCCTCGCCAAGGACGCGTGCCGTGATGCGAATTAGTTTGGTTGACCAGAAGGCGCAGGTGAATGAGCCGGTGATGTCGTTGGGAAAGCGCAGATCAGCGCGCATCCAGCGGTCGAGCTGGGGCGTTACACAGTCAGCTTGGGCGCGCACTACTTCCGGCTCGGCGTTGGCGAGAAAACGGAGCAGACGAATGGCATAGCAACCCAAATCCATCGTGGCGCCACCGGCCAGGTCATAGCGCAGCCGAATATCCCACCAACGCCACATGAGGGTGCAAAATTGCACATCGATATGACGGATCTGGCCCAGCTCACCGCTATCGATGATCGCTTTCATGCGGTTCGCCAACGGATGGTAGACCGTATGAAAGGCTTCCATCAAAACCAGCCCGGTGCGCTCTGCGGTCTGCGCCATCTGCTCCGCCTCAGCAGCATTCGCCGCTAGGGGTTTTTCACACAGAACATGTTTCCCCGCTTCCAAGGCGCGGATCGTCCATTCGGCGTGAAGATTGTTCGGCAACGGGTTATAAATGGCGTCGATGGTAGGGTCGGCCAGGAGCGCCTGGTAGGAAGCGTACACCTGGGGAATGCCATGCTGGACGGCAAACGCGCGCGCCTTGGCCGGATCACGCGCCGCCACCGCCGCCACCATCACCCCCTCCACTTGGTGCGCCGGACGAATGAGCGCATTGGGTGTAATGCGTGCGGCGCCCAATGTGCCAATCCGCAATGGTTGATCGGGCAAAGGTTACTCCCCCCGCGCTAAGCCGGTCCATGACCGGCGGCCTAATCGCCGGTCATGGACCGGCTTAGCGCGGCTTGTTCGCATCGGTGAAGACTTACCCCAACCGATAAAACGCTTCGGCATTGTCATGCAACAACTTGCGCTGATCTCGTTCACTGCGCTCGGCAATGATTTCACGCAACGCCGTCGCCCACTCGCGATAGGAGGCGCCCAGCGTGCAGACCGGCCAGTCGCCGCCAAAGACGACGCGGTCGGGGCCGAAGACATCCAGGCAGTGATTCACCGTGGGGGCCAGGGTGGCCGCGCTCCAGCCGGGGATGACGCGGGCGATGATGCCGGAAATTTTGCAGATCACATTGGGGCGATTTGCCAACGCCTGCATATCATCCTGCCATTGGCGACGGGTGTGGGAAAAGGGATTGGCTGGGTCTTGTGGTAAATCGACCGACGCGGCAATAATATTCGGGTCGCCATTGCCACAATGGTCAACCACAAAGCGCGTATTGGGGCAAAGATCAGCCAGCTTGACGCCATCGCCCAAATCGCTGGGGCGCAGACAGAGATCAAAGCTCATGCCCAGTTCCCCTAACAGTTGAATACTCTGGACAAAGCTCGGTTGCAGAGAGTAGCCGGATGGCGTCTCCGGCACATGCAAGACCTGGCGCACGCCTTTGATGTAGGGATTGCCCTTGAACTGCGTAATATAGGCCGCAAAGTCCGCCGCGGCTGGGCGACCGGAGATGACAGCGCCAACCGTAGGCGTGTCGTCTCGTTGGCACTGATCGATAATATAGAGTGCTTCCGCCGTTTGCTGGCTGGGATCAACATCCACTTCCATGTAAACGGCCTTCACCACGTTGAGACCCGCCGTTGCTTCGGCGTAGTCGCTTTGAAGGTAGCTGCGGTTGATCGCCGGTGCGCCATCGACCCACGGCAGCTTGAATTTGCTGAGATCCCAGAGATGTTGATGCGTATCAATGATGGGCAACATGGTTCCTCCCCTGTAGCTTGTAAATGATTGACATACGGATTAACTGAATCAGTAGTCCCGGTCCTAAGTCAGGCTCGATAGCGTTGCGGTCTACTGAGAATGATTGCTCTTGGGTGGCATGGTTGAATGTCGCTATTGTAACCTGGACGACAGCGAAATGCAACTGTCTTCCGTAGTAGGGTTAGGGCAATCGCGTCTTAATGGAATAAAGTGGCGAGTACCTTAAGTAAATAAGTATGATTACGAGCGGCTTTGAGGC
>JAPKMW010000102.1 GCA_026645575.1 Caldilineaceae bacterium | reverse complement strand
TTGCGTGAAGCCATTATCGCCGCCAACGCTGCCCCCGGCGCCGATGTGATTACCCTGCCCGCCGGCACCTACACGCTCTCGCGCAGTGGGGTGGACAACACCGCCGTCAATGGCGACCTGGATGTGACCGGCCCGCTGACGATCAACGGCGCGGCCCAAGCCACCACCATTATTGAGGCTGGGTCGAGCAGCAGTGTAGCTATCGACCGCCTCTTCTCGTTTAATCCAGCAGGCAGTGCAGCAGGCTTTGCTGTTTCACTCAACAACCTGACCCTGCGTCATGGCAAAAACCCCAACGCCTTTGCCACCCAGGAGAACGATGGCGGCTGCTTTGACTTTGACGGTGGCACTGCCGGTACAGGCAATCTGAGTCTGACCAACGTCACGGTAAGCAATTGTGAAACCACGGATGGCAGCGGGGGCGGCGCGGCGATCTTTTTGCCTAAGGGGGGTACGGTCAACTTCAGCGGGGTGACCATTCAGAACAACATTGCCAGCCGTGGCGGCACGAACTTTGGCGATGGCGGCGGCCTGATCTTTAGCTGCGTTCAAGCGGGTGGCACGGCTACGGTCACCATTGCCAACTCGACGATCAGCGGCAACAGCACCCGTTCGCTGGGGGGCAACAACAGCGGGAGCGGCGGCGGCATTATCAACTTTGGCGTCTGCACCCCAGGCACGGCCACAGCGAACATGCAACTACGCGCTGTCACCATCAGCAACAACAGCGCGGGCGCTGACGGCGGCGGCATCTTTTCCGGTGGCGCGCTGACCATCGACAATGTCGGCGGCCCCAGCGTGATCAGCAACAACAGCGCTGGACGGAGCGGCGGCGGCCTCTGGCTCAATCACCCGAACACCACCAGCACCATTAGCAAAGTGACCTTTAGCGGCAATAGCGCCGGTGATGACGGCGGCGCCATTCGGCTGGGCAGCGCCACGCCCGGCAATGTGTTGAATGTCAGCTTTTCGCGCTTTGTCAACAACACGGCAGCCAGCGGTAAAGCCAGCGGGCTTTCGGTTTACAACGGCAATGCCACCGCCACCAACAACTGGTGGGGCTGTAGCACCGGCCCCAGCGCCGCTCCCTGTGACATCGCCAAGCTTGATCCGGCCACCGGCACGACGGGTCCCCTGGGCACCGGCACGCTCAATTTTACACCCTGGCTACGCCTCAACCTGACCGCGGCGACGAACCCGCTGGTCACCGGCCAGAGCACCGGCTTGACCGCCAGCTTCCTCACCAACTCCAACAACGGCGCGGTCGCGTTGAGCAATCTCGATGTTCTCCTGGGGTTGCCCGTCACCTGGAGCAGCGTGGGCGGAACCCTTTCCGGGCAACAGACGACGATCCAAGCGAACGGCACAGCCACCGCCAATTATCAGGCCACTGCTGCCGCTGCCGGTAACCAAGTTGTCGCCAAAGTGGATAACAACAGCACGACCACTGGTGCGAATGTTTTGAACATTACTGTCAAAGCCAATACGACGATTGCGATCACGGCCCATACCCCCGATCCTTCGACGGCCGGGCAAGCGGTGACGGTCAACTTTACGGTGGCGGCCAGCGCAGGGACGCCGACCGGCAACGTGACCGTCAGTGATGGCGTTAATAGCTGCACTGCCGCCGTCGCTGCCGGCAGTTGCACCCTGAGCCTGGCCACGGTCGGCGCCCGCTCTTTGACCGCCGCCTATGCCGGCGATGTCAACTACATCGGCAGCACCTCGGCGGCAGTAGCCCATACCGTCAACAAAGCCACTACGACCACCACGATCACGGCCCATACGCCCGATCCTTCGGTAGCGGGGCAAGCGGTGACGGTCAACTTTACAGTGGCAGCCAGCGCAGGGACGCCGACCGGCAACGTGACTGTCAGTGATGGCGTTAATAGCTGCACTGCCGCCGTTGCTGCTGGGAATTGCACCCTGAGCCTGGTCACGGTCGGCGCCCGCACCTTGGTGGCGACCTATAGCGGCGATAGCAACTTCAACGGCAGCGTCTCTGCGGGGGTTGCGCACACCGTCACCGAACCGCCGACGCCCACGCCAGCGCCACCGACGCCGACCCCCAGCCCAACCCCAATCAATGTGCGGACGGTGGCGGCCTGGGGCTATAACGGCACCGGGGCGAGCAGCGTGCCGACGGGGATGCAGGCCATCGCGGTCGCCAGCGGCCCCTATCATAACCTGGCGCTCAAGGTTGATGGTACGGTGGCGGCCTGGGGTTGTATGGGGACGATCTTTGGGCATTGCAACGTTCCGGCCGGGTTAAGTGGCGTCAAGGCCATTGGCGCCGGAACAGGTCACAGCCTGGCAGTGAAAGCGGATGGCACCGTGGTCGCCTGGGGCTGTTCGAGTTTTGGTTATGGGCAATGTACGCCGCCAGTGGGCTTAACCGGCGTCATCAGCGTGGCCGGCGGTTATGTTCATAGCTTGGCCCTGAAGAGCGATGGCACTGTGGTGGCCTGGGGCTGTGCGGCGGGATCGTGGTCTGCCTATGGCCAATGCCAAGTCCCGAAAGGGTTGAGTGGTGTCAAAGCGATTGCCGCCGGCTACCAACATAACCTGGCACTGAAGAGTGATGGTACAGTGGTGGCCTGGGGCAGAAACACGGCCGGGCAGATCAATGTGCCGCCAGGACTGAACGATGTGATCGCCATTGCAGCCGGGGAAACCCACAGCTTGGCGCTGAAGAGTAATGGCACGGTGGTGGCCTGGGGCAGCACTACCTATGGCGCGACCACCATCCCAGCGGGCTTGACTAACGTGGTTGCCATTGGCGCCGGCTATTATCACAGCTTGGCGCTGAAGCGTGACGGCACCGTGGCGGCCTGGGGCTGTGTTGGGGGAACAAATTATAACTTTGGGCAATGCACGATTCCGGCCGGGTTGAGCAGCGTTACGAGCATTAGCGCCGGCGGTGCGCATAATCTGGTGCTGACCATCATTGCGCCATCCGGTGGCGGCGCCGGTGGGGCGGTTGTCGCTGCCGATACCAGCGCTACCCCGCTCACCGACACGATACCGCTCACCCTCCCCATGTTGGGGGAAGCGTTTTTGCCCATTACGCCGAGTTTGCCGGTGAGTGTGCCAGTGGCGGTCGAAGTGGCGCCCGTGGTGACGGACAGTGCGCCGGTAAGTGTGCCGGCGGTCGTTGATACGCCGGCGGTGACGACCACGCAGCCGGTCACCACGGGGGATGCCGGTGTGGCGCCGGTCGATGCCAATGCCCCGGCAGCCCCAGATGCTTCCCAGCAGAACCAACGGCTCTTCTTGCCAATCATCACCAATCTCGCCTCTTTGGCCGGGGCGGCGTTGGGTAGCGCTGGCGGTCTGGCTTTGCTGGCCGTGGTGGCGGTGGTATTGGTCGTCGGCCTCCTGCGCCGCCGGCGTACTAGGCGGTAGAGGTGAGAAGGCAGAAGACAGAAGACAGAAAGTAAAAGATGGTGGTATATATCGCTCTGGTCGGGGTATGATCGTTCATACGCCAACCAGGGCGATTGCGCATGGGTAGGGGCAGTAGAGAGGAAGGTGGTGGATATGGTGGCTGGACAGGGACGTGAACACACGAGTGGTGTGTATCGTTCGTATTTGGTGCGTTTTTGGCAGAGCAACGAGCAGGGCTGTTGGCGGGCGTCGGCCCAGTGTGTGCAGACGGGCAACACCGTCCTCTTTGGCAGTGTGGAACGGTTGCTGGCCTTCCTCAGTACGGAAGTCGACGCCAGACTGGGGACGGCGGAGGTCAAGCAGAATGGGGATTCATCTGACACGCCATCCTTACCAGCCAGATGAAACAATCTGATCTTTAGCTGTGTTCAAACGGGACGCCACCGCCCCGGTCGTCACCGTCACCGGCGTGAGCAACGGCGTCAGTTACACGCTGGGCAACGTGCCCACGGCCGGATGCAGCAGCAGCGATGCGCTTGCCGGCATCGCCACCCAGGCCACAGTCAATGTCACGGGTGGCAACCCCGACGGCACGGGCAGTTTCACCGCCACCTGTAACGGCGCAAGTGATAACGCCGACAACAGCAGCAGCGCCAGTGTCAGCTACACCGTCACTGGCGCGGCGGATGCCTGCACCACTACCGTCACGCTCAACGCCGCCAACCAGAGCTTTTTCAACGCCAAAGGCGGCAAGATCGGCTTGTGGACGGTGGCGGCTCTCAACGCCTTTGTCGATGACTTTGGCGGCGGCGCCGTGACCAGTGTCACTGCTGCCACGCTGGACGCCCCCATCTCCGACGAGCTGGTCGATGACGGCGCCGAGATCACCGTTGTGGAGAACTTCCCCACCGGCGACACCGCTACGGCTCCTGATGGCGGTATGTTCGCCAATTGGGCCTTCCTGCCGCTAGTCAATCGGTAGGCGATCAATAACGATGACAGAAGAAGGCGGTGGCCGAACTTGTCGAAGCCACCGCCTCCTCATTTTTAACGATAAATCCCGATTTTGTAACGGTAGACCCCACTTTTTGTAACGGAAGAGCCCCCTTTTTGTAACGATAGATCCATATAATTAGCATAGTTCGCAAGGACAGCACGTTGATAACAGTTTACCTGATCAAGCTGACCATGCGCAGCCAACCTTTACCCATTGTTGACATAAGGAAAGAAGAAATGACCACACAACACCATCACACCCAAACCATCTCCCGCCGGCGCCTGCTGCAATTCACGGCGCTCGGCGCCACCGGCCTCCTGCTTGCCGCCAATGGGGGGCGCGCCTATGCCGCACCGGGGCAACAGAACGCCTCAACTGGCTTGCAACTCAACCTGCCGCCCTACCCGTTCTTTGCCAACCTCCAGAGCGTCATGACCGAAGATCGCGCCCTGCTCGACCGGCTGCTGGCGGCTTACGAACGGGAGACGCCGGCAGCAGGGCAAGATCCGATTGACTTTCTCTCGCGCTATGTGCCGGTCTATGTCTTTGAACGGACGCTACGGCCATCTGAACCGGATGACCTGGCGCTTTCAACGCTCCTGTGGCTGATGCACCTGGCCGGCTACTTTGGCGGGGTCTGGTTGCGCACGGCGTTTGTCAATGCCGGGGTGCTGCGTGGGGCTTTCCCTGTCAGCGAGGGCAGCTTTGCCGCGGTCGTGGCGCGGATCAACGCCGCGCTGGCCGCGTTCAACGGCGACGATGCCGGGGCGCTGGCCTATGCCGAGGCGAGCCTGCGCGGCGGCAACCTCCAGGGTCTTACCGATAACTTTGGCTATAATGCCGGCTACCTCGACCAGATCCTTACCGGGGCGAAGCCGGTCAACGTCACGGCGCCAGCGGGTTACTTTACCTACACCCCCGCCGAGTTGTTCAACGGTTTCTATGGCGTGCCGGAGATCAAACCGTTGGGCGCCTGGCGCAACCATGCCGACAATGCCGCCCAGCGGCCGGGCAGCCGCTATGCCGCCATTGTCCAGGGCGCGGGGGGCGCTGATACCCTCCCGGCGATCCAGTTGGCCGGCAATGGGCGCGGCAAGTTTGTCTGGGCGCCCGACAATCAGTTTAACCTCAACATTAGCAACTTCAACCAGGCAACGTATGACTTGCTGCTGGTGACGAGCGCTTACTTCCTGCAATGTGTGCAGGCCACCGGCTTGGCGGCGCTGGCTTCTGCGTCCGTTGCCAACGCCGATTGGGCGCGCGCTGCTGTGCGTTCTAATGCTATGACTGTACCCTACAGCGGCAGCTACGGCGTCGGTCTCTTTGACGGCGCCGGCCAACTGCCGACCTTCGTGACAAGCTAAAATCTTTTTTTATTCATTGCAAATTACAACACAGAGGAGCAACAATCATGTTAACCGCATTGCAAACCCGCAAACTGACCCGTGCCTTCCATCTCTTTGACCTCGACCAGAATGGCATTATGGATCGACAGGACTGTGAGTTGGTGATTCGGGCCACGACCCAGGCGATGGGTCATGCCCCCGGCTCGCCGGAATATACCGCCTATCACGATGAATATATGGCCGGTTGGGCGGTGATCGTGGCGTTAGGCGATAGCGATGGCGATCAAAAACTGACGGCGACCGAGTTTTGCACCGCCTATGGCAAACTGATGGCGCAACCGGCGCAGTTCGACGCCGTGATTTTGGGCTTTGTCAAGACGGCCATTGCGTTATGGGACAGCAACCAAGACGGCCAAGTGTCAGAAGAAGAATATAAGAACTATCTGCGCTCCGTCCATGTGACGGCAGCGGAGGCTGCCGATGCCTTTCGCCGGCTCGACCTCAACCAGGATGGCTATTTGAGCCGGGAAGAACTGTTCGAGAATTTGCAAGAATACTACTTTACCGACGATCCCAACGCACCGGGCAACTGGTTCTTCGGACCGTTTTAATTAGAACAGGTAACTACCAACTCTCTACCTGCTCGTAGCCGCGGCTACGAGCAGGTTAATTGTTACTCTAGTTTCAACTTACCCTAGTTTCAACAAGGAGCAACAACGATGTTAACCGCATTGCAGACCCGCAAACTGAATCGCGCCTTTACCCTCTTTGATGTTGACCGCAATGGTTTTATGGAGGGAGCCGATTGTGAACTGGTGGTGCGCGCAACCACCCAGGCGATGGGCTATGCCCTCGGCTCGCCGGAATATGAGCAGTATCGCACCGAGTACATGGCCGGTTGGGACAATCTGCTCCAACTGGGCGACAGTGACGGTGATCAACGACTGACGACGGCTGAGTTCTGCACCGCCTATGATAAAATGATGACGAACCGTGAGCAATTTAGCATTGTCATTATGGGGGTCATCAAGACGATTGTTACCCTGTGGGACAGTAACAAAGACGGCAAAGTGTCCCAGCCGGAATACCATGCCTATATGACCGCCTTCCATGCCACCGACGCCGAAGCCGCCGAGGCGTTTCGCCGGCTCGACCGCAACCGGGACGGCTATCTGACCACCGACGAGTTGCTCCAAAGTGCCGAAGAATTCTTCCTAAGCGATGATCCCGAAGCGGCGGGCAATTGGCTGGTCGGGCCGTATTGACCAGTGTTGACCAGTAGAGGAAAGGAAAAGCTCCGATGGTAACCCCATTACAGAGAAGAAAATTGGCACGCCTGTTCTTGCTCTATGATGCCGACCGAAACGGCTTCATAGAGCAATCTGATTTCGCACTGATCGCGCACAATACGGCGCTCGCCATGGGCCATCAACCAGGGACGCCGGAATACAATACCCTACATACCCAATACCTAACGGGTTGGGCCAGACTCGTGCAATTAGGCGATGGTGATAGCGATCAGCGCCTGACGCTGGCTGAGTATTGCACTGCCTATGATAAAATGCTGGCGCAGCCGGAGCAGTTCACAGCCATGATGATGGGCATTGTCAGAACCATCATTACGCTGTTGGATACTGACAAGGACGGCAAAGTATCGGTGCCAGAGTATACCGCCTACCTGACGGCTTGGGGCACGACGGATGCCGAGATCATCGAGACCTTTCGCCGGCTCGACCGTAATGGTGATGGCTATCTGACCGCAGACGAGCTACGCCAGAATGCCGAAGAGTTCTTTTTTAGCGACGATCCGGAAGCGGCGGGCAATTGGTTAGTCGGGCCGTTTTAATGCTTTATCAATGAGATTGTAGCCGGTGAACCCGTCCCGTAGGGACGAATGAGTTTAGAACAGCGATCATGATTCTTCCCCTCTTCACTCATTCGTCCCTACGGGACAAAACCTTACCGAACCCAAATCAACGCTGATTGATACCATGCGTAGTAAGACCAGACAAACAACGCGTATCGCCTTTCTAGTGTGGGTGGCGGAACGATTGAACTTGCGGCCAGGCGAGAGTCGCCTGGTGGTTTTGATCTTGCTCTATACCATTGGCGCTTTCACGGCCAATGTGTTGACCTATACCGCCGCCTATGCACTCTTCCTGGCGAAGTTTGATGCGCAGGCGCTACCCTATGTCTATATTGGTGAGAGCCTGGTGTCGACGCTGCTCACCTTGCTCTACTTGCGGCTCAGTCAACGCTATGCGCTGCTCAACATGCTCTTTGGGCAGCTTTTTGTTATGCTGGTGACCATGATCGGTTACCGCATCGGGTTACTGCGCTGGGATACGGGCTGGTTTATCTTTAGCCTGCCCATCTGGTATGCGGTGCTGAATAATCAGGTCAATTCGGCCTTTTGGACCTTGTTGGGGCGGCTTTTTAATATTCAACAGGGCAAACGGCTCTTTAGCCTGCTGATTGCCGGCCAGGAAGTGGCGACAGTGAGTATGGGGCTGCTGGTTCCTTTTCTGGTGGGTTGGGTCGGCACGCCAAATCTGCTGCTGTTGGCGGCGCTGAGTATGACCGGCGCCGGCTGGGCGCTACGCCAAATTGCGCGATGGGCGCCCGTGTTGTATGAACGGGAAGGGGCGGAGACAGAAAGTACGGATGCGATCGCCGAAAGTGGCGCCAGACCGGCGCTCTGGGCCGACCCCTATATTCGGTTGATCATTGCGGTGTTGTTGCTCTTTGGCTTGAGTGACAACATCATTGACAATCTCTTCTATCAACAAGCGGGCAGTCGTTTTTTCGATCAAACCCAACTGGCGACCTTTCTGGGCGCCTTCACCGCCATTGTCGGCGGTATCAACCTCTTCTGCCAACTCTTGCTCGCCAGTCCACTGTTACGCCGCTTTGGCGTCCATGCCATCATCGTCCTCACTCCGGTCACGCTGCTGGCGGTGACCGTTCCTTTTGTGTTGACAGGGTGGATTGCCCCTCAGTCGGCGCTGCTCTTCTGGCTGGCGGTGGTCATGAATCTGGCACGGCGGGTGACCGATAAGTTTGACAATACCGCCGGCAACCTGCTCTATCAACCGTTGCCGCCCCCGGTGCGCGCTCATACGCAGACCATCCTCGACGGCATCTTTGCCCCGATCGTCGGGGGGATGGCTGGGTTGCTGCTCTTGTATTTGAACAATGTGCTGGCGTTCACGGCCTTGCAACTGGCGCTGGTGCTGTTGCCGCTCGTCATTGTCTGGCTCTTTGTCGCCACCAGGGTAGGGCGGCTCTATGGGCAGCGGGTGCAGCAAGCGCTGCGCCGTCGCTTGATTCAGGGCAACAGCGCCTTTCAACCCGACCGCGCCGGGCTGGATGCACTGCGGCAACACCTGACCGACCCCCAGCCCGGCTCGGTTCTCTATGCCTTGGGTGTGTTGGAGGCGACAGACCGTGCCACCCTGACCGAAGTGTTGCCCCCCTTGCTCAACCACCCCAGCCCGGCGGTGCGCCTTGATGTGCTGGTGCGGCTGGAGCGGCTCAACGATCCCGCTTTGCTGCCGGTGATCCAGCAAACCTTGATGCGCGACGATGAGCCACGCGTACAGGCGGCCGCGTTGCAAACTGTGGCAGCGCTCGGCGGTCTGACCGAAGCGGGCGACATTGATCATTATCTGGGCGCCGACGCCCCCCATCTACGCCAGGCCGCAATGATTGGTCTTTTGCGCAGTGGCGCGCTGGAAGGAATTCTGGCCGTGGGCGAAACGCTAACGCGCCTGGTCGCGTCGTCGATGGTGGCGGATCGCATCTTTGCCGCCCAGGTATTGGGGGAGAGTCGCTTGGCCGGCTTATACCGTCCCTTGCTCAAGTTGCTGCATGATCCGGAGACCAGGGTGCGGCAGGCGGCGCTGGGCGCAGTCGCCAAGATCCAGCATCCGCAACTGTGGCCGGTGGTGGCCGCCACCCTGGCTGTGCCGCAGACGCGTGCATCCGCACAAATGGCGCTAATCGCCGGCGGCGAAGCGGTGTTGCCCACCCTGCTACAAGTGGCGGCGCAAGCGGGGCCGGTGACGGCGCATAATCGCTCTCTCTGGTTGGCGCTGGCCCATGTCTTTGGGCGGATTGCGGCGTCCCAAAGTTGTGAGTTCCTAGTCACGCAGCTTACCTGCCCCGATGTGCTGGTGCGCACGGCGCTCCTCACGGCGCTCCACCAGTGCGGCTACCGGGCCGACACGGCGACCCGTCCGCTGCTGGAAGCCGAGTTGCGCGCCGAAATTGCCCATGCCGGTTGGACGCTGACCCATCTGGCAGCCATTGGTGAGCCGACGCCGGCGCCGTTATTGTTGTTGCGCAATGCCCTACACGCCGACCTGGCAGAACAACAGGTGCGGCTGTTGCTCTGGCTGGCGCTGCTCTATGATCCGGCCACCTTGCAACGGGTGCGCACGGCGTTGGCGTTGACGCCGGGGCTGCGCCGTACCCCCACCGCGGAACAGCGCGCTTATGCGTTGGAGACACTGGATCTGCTGTTGAGCAAAGCGGTCGGCAAACAGCTTCTGGTGCTGTTGGATGAGCTGACGCCGGCCCAACAACTCAAACAGTTAACCGGTGACGCCACGCGCACGCCGCTGCCGTTGCCTCAGCAATTAGCGGCACTTATTACGGGGGATGAACGGTGGGTGGCGCCGTGGCTGAGGGCGGTTGCGCTTTATACGATCACCCATACCCTACCGGCGGTGCAGCGTGATCCGGCGGTGCAGGAAGCCGTCACCCTCGCTGCCGCTGCAACCGATCCCCTGGTGCAAGAGACGGCAACATGGATGAAGATGGGACTGAACAACGTCACTACCGCTAGCCGCCTTAGCGCGCTGCCCTCGCCCGGCGCCCTGCTCACGGTCGAAAAGGTACTGATTCTTCAGCGGGTCGAGATTTTTGCTGCCATGCCGGCCACCATTCTGGTTGAAATTGCTACCCGCCTTCAGGAGCAGTTTACCCCGTCCGGCGCTATCATCTTCACTCAGGGCGCGCCGGGGGACAGCATCTATTTCATTGTGGCTGGGGCCGTGGAGGCGTTGGATGGCGAGCGGATCTTTACCCGAATGGGTGAAGGGGAGATTTTTGGTGAGATGGCCCTATTGGATGGGGAGCCGCGCACGGCCACCATCCGCACCACAGCGCCGACCCATCTGTTATCGCTGGATCAGGCGCCCTTTTATGAACTAATGGACGAACATATTGAAATTGCCCAGGGTGTGATTCATGTCCTCCTCCAACGGCTGCGCGCCCGCACGGCTGATCTCAACCGGTTGCAGGCGCAACTGGCGGTTGTGCAGTGCAAGGCCCCCTTATCTTGAGAAAAGCAGCATCTAATGATAGTATATCCTAGAAGGCTTGAATTAACGAACGGTCATTGTTTATGCCCACAAGCAGCACAGGACGCAACTCGTTACTCGTGTAAAAAGTGTTACTTCCTGGCGCCTGTTGGTATAATAAAGCTCCACCCCATGCCGACAAGAAAGCCCATACAGCTTTACTCTCGATCGAACGGACATTGCTCGTCATGCAAACGCTTGCCGAATTGGAACCACGATTGCGCCACCTATTGCCGGCGGCGCTCTATGCCGAAGCCTGGCTTGAGCCGTCGCTGGCAAATTTGCTACGCATCTTTGATCATCTCTGCCGTCTGCAATTTATTTTGTATGGCTATGTGCCGCGTCATGTGTCGGAAAAGCCGCCGCAGCCAGGGCAAAGCCGCTTTGGGTGGGAAGAGGGGACGCTGCTCTTTACCGATCTGGCCGGCTTCTCCCGTTTGATTGAAGCCAACGCCCAGCAGGGACAGAGCGGCGCTGTTACGCTGCTCGACCTCTTAAATCGTTACCTGAGCAAGATGATCGACATTCTCCAACAGGCCGGCGGCATTTTGTTGGAATTTACTGGCGACGCGTTGCTGGCGGAATTTCGCAGGGATGAACGGCAACGGGACACACTACGGGCCGTGCGCGCCGGCTTGCGGATGCAACGTGCGATGCAAGAGTTTCAGCAGATCGCCACGCCATACGGCCTTTACTCGTTAGGAATGCGCGTGGGTATCCACCGGGGACGCTTTCTGGCCGCTGACATCGGCACGCCAATGCGCATGGAGCATGTGCTGCTGGGCGAGACGATCCGCAGCACCAAGCGCACCGAAGGCGCCGGCCAGGTTGGGCGGGTCTGTCTGACACCAGTGGCCCAAGCACAGGTAGCCGACCACTTTCGCTTTGATGCCCATACCGGTGACTACAGTCTGGTGGTGGACGATCTCAGTGACAAAGCGTTGGGCAGCTATGATCTCTTCCTCGATCGGCGCAAGCTGGCCCGTCCGATCCTGGCCGACCGCAGCGAAGCAGGCGTATTGCAGGCGATTACGGCCACGCTGAAGACGGTGGAGCCGCTGGCGAGCTTTCTGCCGGCGGGCTTTCTCAAGCTGTTGATCGAACAGGCCGTGCTGGATCGCCACGCAACCCAATTGGCGCCGGCCTTTCCGCTGGCGACGATCTTGTTTGTCAACCTGATCGGTTTGCCCGAAGCCGTGGACAAAGCGACGGAAACCGAGCTGCCGTTGCTTATCAACACCTTTGCCCAACTGCTGGCGCGCATTAACGCGGCGGTGGAAAGCCGGAGCGGGGTGTTGAAAAAAGTGACCTACCATCTGAGCGGTTCGGATATTGTGATCTATTTTGGCGTTCCCCATACCCATGACGATGACGCCCGACGCGCCGCCCAGGTCGCCCTGGCGATCCGCCAGATTGTGGCCGACCAGCCGCCGCCAGTCGGCTTGCAGTTGACCTGCCACATGGGGTTGACGCAAGGGTTGACCTTTGCCGGCGAGATTGGCAAAGCGCAGGGGCGGCGGGAGTTTAATGTGCTGGGACCGCCTGTGAATTTGGCGGCGCGTTTGATGGATCGGGCGGGGCAGGATGGGCAAGCGGGCCAGATCTATCTAAACGATGCGCTCTATCAGGCGATCGGGACTCACTTCCGTTGTACGCCACTGGGAGAGATGCAATTCAAAGGCTCAATGGCGCCGACGGCAGTCTATGCCTTACAAGGGGAGTAAAGCCACAAAGGGGTGAAACACGTGCAGGAGGCAACCACCATCTTCGTCTGGGCGGTCGTTATTCATCTGATTGCCGATTGGCTCTTGCAAACCGAGTGGATGGCGATTCACAAGACCGGTTTGCGCCACCCGGCGGCGTGGGTGCATAGCGGGATTCATACGGTGGGGCTTTGTCTGCTGTTGACCTGGCCGGTCGCGCTGCTTGTCGGCTTCACCCACCTGTGGATTGACACGCGCAAACCGCTCCTCTGGTGGATGCGCGTGGTGAAGCGAATGCCGACAGACACCCGCATTCCGCTTGTAGAAATCTGGGTGGATCAGGTGATGCACATTACGGTGTTGGCTGGGGTAGCGTTGTGGTTGGTTGGTTAATAACCGCTTAGAAATAGCTTCCGCTCTTCGCGAGTCCGTGACTCCCCTTATGAGGGTGCGAGTCACGGACTCGCGAAGAGCGCACTGAGAAGTTGCATTTATTTGTAAAGGGTGGCGCCCAATGATTAATTTTTTTAAGCCAACGGTTGACCTTTCGCCGGCGGATAGCCGCTTGCGCCAGTTTTTCTTATGGGATCTCCTGGCCAGCTCCAGCGGAGCGCTCTTTATGCTGCTGCTCTGCCTGCTCTTCGGCGCGACCACCTTTTGGCTGATCTTCATCGCGACGATCCTCAACACAATGGCGGTCTTGCGGGCGATCCATCATGTCAACCACCAACGGGCGCACCTGGCGGTCTCCGCCTTTGCCGTGGGGATCTGGGGCATTTTGCTCTTTGTCCTCTATCTGGTGCCGCAACTCTTTGCCGGCATTGTCGCACTGGCGATCTGGCCGGTGGCGCTGGCGGTGCCATATATGGATCATCGTTTGTTGGCGCGCTTTATGACGGTGACGGTGATCGTGGGGATTGGCGCCGGCTTGTTGTCCTTGCTGCCGGAGCAATTTGGCGCCACCAGCTATGTGTCGCCCTTCGTGATCCTCGTGATCAATTTTGTGCTGGCGTCGGTCTTTATCGCCCTCACCTTGTTGCAATTATGGCAATATAGTCGCCAGCTGAGTGACACGCTGGCGAATCTGCAAGCGGCGAACAGTGAATTACAACAATCCGAACGTTTGCTGGAAGCCAAGGTGGCCGAACGCACCCATGAACTGGCCCAGAACGAAGCGCAACTGCGGGCAATCCTCGACAGTGCGCTCGACACGATCATCACGATGGATAGTAATGGCCTGGTCACCAGTTGGAGCCAACAGGGGCAAGCAGCCTTTGGCTGGTCCGCTACCGAAATTGTGGGACAATGCTTATCCGCAACCATTATCCCGGAACGCTACCGCGAAGCCCATGAACAAGGGTTGCGTCACTTCCTGGCGACCGGCGCCGGCCCGATACTCAACCAGCGCATTGAAATTGTGGCGCTGCACCGCGAAGGCCATGAATTTCCAGTCGAACTGGCGATCACCCCTGTGCTGCTGGATGATAGCATCACCTTTTGCGCCTTTGTGCGCGATATTACGGCGCGTAAGCAGGCGGAACAGGAGGCCAGCGAAGCCGAAAAACGCTTCCGCGCCATTGTCGAAGCCAGCCCGTTGCCGATGACCATCACGCGACAAGGGGATGGTGCAATCCTTTATGTCAATCAACATATGAGCCACTTGTTGGGCTATCCGATTGCGGAGATGGTCAACCGTCCGGCCACCGATTTCTACTATGACCCCAATGTTCGTTCCCAGATGATCGCACGTCTACGGCAGCAAGGCTATCTTAACGATTTTGAGTTGCAACTCAAGCCCGCCAATCGCCCGCCCATTTGGATGTCCCTCTCGCTGCAAATGATGCGCTATCAAGGCGAGCCGGCGATCCTCGCTGCGTTTCTGGACATTACCGAGCGGCGGCGACATCAGGAAGAGTTACAAGAAGCCAAAGAGGCTGCCGAAGCGGCGAACCAGGCCAAAAGCGCCTTCCTCGCCAACATGAGCCACGAGTTGCGCACCCCCCTCAATGCCATCATTGGCTTTACCCGCATTGTGCGCCGCAAAGCCGACGGCGCTCTACCCGAAAAGCAAGTAGAAAATCTCGACAAGGTCTTAACCAGCGCCGACCATCTGTTGCACCTGATCAACACCATTCTGGATATTGCCAAGATCGAAGCTGGGCGTATGGATGTCCAGGCGACGACCTTTGCCATGGACAACCTGATCAATCTCTGCACGACGACCGCCCAACCGCTGGTCAAGCCGACGGTCAAACTGGCCAGTGACTTTGCCGCCAACCTCCCCTTGATCCACTCGGATCAGGACAAAATCAAACAGATTCTGCTCAACCTGCTGAGTAACGCCGCCAAGTTCACTCACGAAGGGCAGATTGTGGTGCGAGCTGGCCTTGAGGGTGACAAGGTGACTAGTGACAAGGTGACTAGTGACAAGGTGACTAGTGACAAGGTGACTAGTGACAAGGTGACGGACGCTGTCATCACCCAGTCACCCCCTCACCTTGTCACCCCCTCCTCTTCTCACCTTGTCATCTCCGTTGCTGACACCGGCATCGGCATTACGGAAGAAGCCATGAGCCGGCTCTTTGGCGAGTTCCAGCAGGCCGACAGCAGCACGACGCGCCAGTATGGGGGGACAGGCTTGGGCTTGGCGATCAGCCGCAAGTTGGCCCGTTTGCTTGGCGGCGACTTGACCGCCACCAGCACACCTGGGGTTGGCTCTACCTTTACCCTGACCTTGCCGCTCCGGACGGAGGGTGAAACCGGACAAGGTGACAAGGTGACAAGTGACAAGGTGACAAGTGACAAGGTGACAAGTGACAAGGTGACAAGTGACAAGGTGACAAGCGACAAGATGACAAGTGACAAGACATCGGCGGATCACCCAGTCACCCAGTCACCCAGTCACCCAGTCACCTTGTCACCCGATCAGCGCCTCCTCCTAGCCATCGACGATGATCCTGATGTTCTCTATCTCCTGCGCGAGAATCTGAGCGAGGCGGGCTATCAGGTGGTCGGGGTGCGCAGTGGCGAGGAGGGGGTGCAACAGGCCAAGGCGCTACAACCCTTTGCCATTACGCTGGATGTGATGATGCCGCGCAAGGATGGTTGGCAGGTGCTGCATGAACTGAAGAGTGATCCGGCTACGCGCCATATTCCTGTGATCTTGTTGACGATTGTCGATAAGAAGGCGCTGGGCTATCAACTGGGCGCGGCGGATTATCTGGTCAAGCCGTTGGATCGGCAGGCGGTGTTGACGGTCCTCAACCGGCTGGCACACCGGAATGGGCATAGCCAGGGCAAACGAGTGCTGGTGGTGGATGATGACAATCAGGTGATCGATCTGGTGCGCCAACTGTTGGGGGAGAGTAACTATGCCCTTGACGTAGCAACCGACGGTCTGGCGGCGCTGGCGGCGGTCGAACGTCAGCCGCCGGACGTGATTCTGCTTGACTTGATGATGCCCCGCCTCGACGGCTTTGGCGTCATCGAGCAGTTGCGCAATCGCCAAATTCCCATTATTGTGCTGACGGCCAAATTGCTGACCGCCGACGAGCAAGCCTGGCTCCATGAACGGGTAGCCCAGGTGGTGCAGAAACAAGGATTGGCGCAGGAGAGCCTGTTGCACGATCTCCGCCAGTTGTTGGATGGAACCACATAGCTGTCCACCCCTTCTTATCCCTCCCTGCAAAGAGGGAACTGTTGCGCACATAACGGTTCCTCCCCCAGTTTTGGGGGAGGGTAGGAGGGGGTTTCGTGGGTAGAGCAAATGAAAGCGTAACGAGCCTGAATCTATGCTCTGGCAATATTACAGTGTACTTCTTTTATTATTCATCGCCGGTCTTTCCTCGGCCTGGCTGGCCTACTATGCCTGGCGCCATACCACCGCGCCCTGGGCCTGGGCCTATGTCGCCATGATGGCAACCGCCGCTGGCTGGACGCTGACCTATTTCTTCTTATTGATCAGCCCGGATCTAGGGAGTAAACTCGTCTGGACGAATATTGTGTTGACGATTTCCAACATGGTGGGGGTAAGTTGGTTTGCCTTTACTGCGGTCTATACCAATCGGCTCCAGCGTTTCACGCCGCGCCAAATTCTTCTGCTCTCGGTGCTGCCCACTGTCTGTACGTTCCTCTCTTATACGAACGACTGGCACCTGCTCTACCGAATCACCAGCCGTATCATTCAAAGCGGCCCTTTTCTGCTTGCCGAGCATCAAGACGGGATGGCCCGGTTTGTCGTTGTTTTTTACAACTATGGCTTGATCTTGATTGGTCTGGCGTTGTTACTTCAAGCCACGATTCGCTGGAAGCAGCCTTTCCGTGGTCAGGCGGCGCTGCTGCTCCTAGCCGCGTTGGTGCCTCTGCTGGCGAATGTGGTGACTGAGTTTGATCTGCTGCCGCTCCCCGGCATCGATTTTACGCCCTTTACCTTTAATGTCACCGGCGGCTTGATGGGCTGGGGTCTCTTTCGTTACCGCATGTTGACCATTGTGCCGGTGGCGCGTGACGCGATCATCGAAAGTATGAGCGATGGCGTCATCGTGCTGGACGAGCAGAATCGGGTCGTCGATGTGAATCCAGCCGCACGCGCCATTCTGGGCCAACCGACCACCGCCATCCTTGGTCAGCCGGCCACCGTTATCTTTCACCCCTGGGCGCAGGTGGCGCAGCGCTATCGCGATTTGACTCAAGTTCATGAAGAGATTGTGCTGGCCCAACCGGAAGGAGATCGCCACTTTGATCTGCGCATCTCTCCCCTCACAGATCCACAGGGACACTTCTCCGGCCGCTTGATTGTCCTGCGTGACATTAGCGAACGAGTGCGCACCGAGCAAGCGTTGCGCACCAGCGAAGAAGCCAATCGGCAGCAAGCGGCGGATATTGCCCGCCTCTACGCCGCAGTGCAACGGGAAAAGCGGTACTTTGAAGCCCTGTTACACAATAGCCCTGCTGCTGTGGTGACGATTGATCGCAGCTATCGCATTGTCTCCTGGAACGCCTCCGCCGAGCGGCTCTTTGGCTACCGGGAGGCTGAAGTGTTGGGTGAAAACATCGACGACCTGATCGCCCACGACGAATTGGTCCGCCAGGATGCGCTGACCCATTCGCAAGAGTTGGCCCAATACGAGCAGGTGGGGCGGATCATCGCCCAACGCAACCGCAAAGATGGCACGCTGGTCGATGTGGAAGGATTGGGCGTGCCAATTGTACAGGATGGCGTCCATCTTGGTTACTTTCTGATCTATCACGACATCAGCGAACTGCAACGCGCCCGCCGCGCTGCCGAAGCGGCGAACCAGGCCAAGAGCGCCTTTCTTGCCAACATGAGCCACGAGTTGCGCACACCTCTGAACGCTATCATCGGCTTTACCCGTATTGTGCGCCGCAAGGCAGACGGTGCGTTGCCGGAGAAACAGGTCGCGAATCTGGACAAAGTGCTGGTCAGCGCCGAACATCTGTTGGGCTTGATCAACACCATTCTTGATATTGCCAAGATCGAAGCTGGGCGCATGGATGTGCAGGCTAGCACTTTCGACCCCATCAATCTGATCCAACTTTGCACGACCACCACCCAACCCCTGCTCCGCCCCGGTGTGCAACTGACGACAGCGGTCGCCCCCAATCTGCCGCCACTCCATACCGACCAGGACAAACTGCGCCAAATCCTGCTCAATCTGCTCAGCAACGCCGCTAAATTTACCCACGCTGGCGCGGTTGTGGTGAGCGCCAGTCTGCTAGGTGACAAGGTGACAGATGACAAGGTGACAGATGACGTGACTTCGACAAGCTCAGTCACCGAGTCACCGAGTCACCCCCTCACCCTGTCACCCCCTCACCCTGTCACCGAGTCACCCCCTCACCCTGTCACCCCCTCATCTTGTCATCTTGTCATCGCCGTCACTGACACCGGCATCGGCATCCCCCCCGAAGCCATGAGCCGGCTCTTTGGCGAATTTCAGCAGGCGGATAGCAGCACGACGCGTCAGTATGGGGGAACGGGTTTGGGGTTGGCGATCAGTCGTAAGTTGGCGCGGCTGCTGGGCGGCGACCTGACGGTAAGTAGCACGCCAGGCGTCGGCTCTACGTTTACCTTGCAGTTGCCCTTGTCAACGCAAAATTTGTCAGTAGAGCGCTTGCCAACATCAACCTTACAGTCGTCGACCACGAATGGCAGGAAGGAACTGTAATGAAAACCATTTTAATTGTCGAAGATGTGGAAATGAATGTAGAATTATTAACCCAACTCTTGGAAGATGACTATACGTTGGTCACCGCCGGGAATGGGGCCGTGGGCGTTGCCAAAGCAACGGAAGTGCGCCCCGACTTGATCCTGATGGACATCTCGCTGCCGGTGATGGATGGCTACACAGCCACGCGCACGATCAAAGCCGACCCTGCGCTAGGTCACATTCCGATCATTGCCTTGACTGCGCACGCCATGACCGGGGATGCAGAAAAGGCCTATGACGCAGGTTGCAACGACTATCTCACCAAGCCGTTGGATGAGGAACTCTTGTTTGCCAAGCTGGCCCATTGGTTGGGTCAATAAGGGGGCGCCAATGCATCAACCACCCAAAATCCTGATCGTCGATGACGAACCCTTCAATGTAGACACCCTGGAACAGGAACTCGACGACTTGGGCTATACAACGGTCAGCGCAGCCAATGGCCGGCAGGCGTTGGCGCAGGTGGCAGCAGAGGACCCTGATCTGATTCTGCTTGATATTATGATGCCGGAGATGGATGGTTTTCAAGTCTTGAGCCACTTAAAGGCGGACACCACCTGGCGCGACATTCCGGTGATTATCATCTCCGCCATGACCGATCTGAACAGTGTGGTCAAGGGAATCAAACTGGGGGCGGAAGACTATCTCCCCAAGCCTTTTAACGAGGTGCTCTTGCGCGCCCGTTTGGAAGCTGGGCTGACGAAAAAGCGGTTGCGCGACCAGGAGATCGACTATCTGCGCCAGGTGGATCGCCTGACCGCAGCCGCCGTCGCGATTGAAGCGGACGCCTTTGACCCGTCAACGCTCACCGATGTCGCAGCCCGCACGGATGCGCTGGGCCAGTTGACCCGCCTCTTCCAACGGATGGCCGGCGAATTTCTCCGGCGCGAACAACAGTTAAAGCAACAGGTGCAGGAGTTGCGCATCGAAGTGGACAAAGCGCGCCAGACCCAACAGGTGAGCAAAATCACCGGCACCGATTATTTCAAACAATTGCGCGACAAAGCGAATGATCTGCGCACCATCGTCGAAGAATAGTAATTACTAAGCTCCTAGCCGGTCCGTGACCGGCGCCCCATCCGCCGGTCACGGACCGGCTAGGAGCGGTCTTCGTGGTTACAAAGCGTAAAGATTTACCGCAACGGCGCGAAGAGCGCAAAGTAAGGAGAATTTATGTCAAAAATCATCTCGATTCACTCATTTCGCGGCGGCACCGGCAAATCTAATACAACGGCTAACTTGGCGGCGCTGCTGGCGGCTAGTGGCAAACGAGTGGGGGTGATCGACACCGATATTCAGTCGCCCGGCATTCATGTCCTCTTCCAGTTGACCGGCGCAGCGATTGCCCATTCCCTGAACGATTACCTATGGGGGCGCTGCACCATTGAAGAGGCGGCCCATGATGTGAGCGCAGCGGTGCTGGGTGATGGGCCAGGGCGGCTCTATCTCATCCCCTCCAGCATCCAGGCAGATGAGATCGTCAATGTGCTGCGCGAGGGCTATGATGTGGGGTTGCTCACCGAGGGCTTCCGTAACTTGATCAAGGCGCTCGATCTTGACTTCCTGCTCATCGACACCCATCCGGGGCTGAATGAGGAGACGCTCTTCTCCATTGCCATCTCCTATGCCCTGATTATCCTCATGCGTCCCGACCAGCAGGACTATGAAGGCACCGGCGTCACGGTGGAGGTGGCGCGGTCACTGGATGTGCCGCAGATGTTCCTGGTGGTCAACAAGACGCCTGCTTCGTTGGTGAGCGCCGATGTCAAAGCGCGAGTGGAACAGACCTACAACTGCGAGGTGGCCGCTGTCCTGCCCCACAGCGATGAAATGATGAGCCTGGCCAGCAGTGGTCTCTTTACGCTGCACTATCCCGATCATCCGTTGACGGCTTTATATAAAGAGGTGGCAGCGCGCCTTGTGGGGTAAGGATAACACTACAGCGGATGAAGGGGGGAACGGATATGTCCGTTATGGCAGTTGCACCTGAAATATTTGGTAAAAATCCTTCCTGATGCCTTTGCCTTTCATCGATTTTTGTTCGGCAGCAAATCAATCCGTTCCCGCCCTCATCCGTTGTAGTGCTGGGATCATGACCTTACGCGCCTTGCTCCTCGGCCCGTCGCGTCAAATAGTGAGCATACAAGATCGGAATCGCGGTGATAGCCACTACCAGGAAAGCGACCACATTCGTCACGGGACGGTCGCGCGGGCGGGTGAGTTGACTGAAGATCCAGATCGGCAGCGTGGCCTGTTGACCAGCGGTGAAGGTGGTGACGATCACTTCGTCAAAGGAGAGGGCAAAGGCCAACATGCCGCCGGCTAGCAGCGCCGTGCCGATGTTGGGTAGGATGACATAACGGAAGGTCTGAAAACCGTCGGCGCCCAGATCCATGGACGCCTCAGTGAGGCTACGACCGGTGCGGCGAAAACGGGCCAGCACATTGTTATAGACCACCACCACACAAAAGGTGGCATGACCGATCAGGATCGTCCAAAAGCTGAATTTGAAATCGAGCAGCCCCATGGACGAGCGCAGGGCAATGCCCGTAACAATACCGGGGAGGGCCAAGGGCAGGATTAACAAAAACGAAACTGCCTCGCGGCCAAAAAAGCGACTGCGCCAGACCGCTGCTGCCGCCAGGGTGCCTAACACTAACGCCACCAGCGTCGCCAACGCTGCCACCCGCACCGAGAGCCAGAGCGCTTCCCACAAATCAGGCCGTTCCCAAGCCACGCCAAACCATTTGGTGGTCAACCCCGGCGGTGGGAAGGTAAAGGCGGCCTCATCGGTGGTAAAGGCATAGAGCATCACAATGAAAAAGGGGATGTGTAGAAAGAGCAGCACCGCCAGCGCCAGCAAAGTGACGCTCAGCGGCGCCCGTTGGGTGGTTGATTTAAAGCGCATCGAAAGCTCCCGTTCTACGCGCCAGCAAGAGATAGGCGCCCATGATCAACAATGGCAGGATGGTAAAGGCGGCGGCCAGCGGAATGTTGCCCGATGTCCCCTGGTAGCTATAGACCGCCATACCGATAAAAGGGTTCGAGTTGCCGATGACCGAGGGAATAATATAATCGCCCAGGGTCAGCGAAAAGGTGAAGATTGAGCCGGCGACAATGCCGGGAAAGGCCAGCGGCAGGATCACATGGCGCAACGTCGTCGCCGGTCGCGCGCCGAGATCGCTGGAGGCTTCCAGTAGCGACTTGGGCACCCGTTCCAGCGCCGCCACAATTGGCAAGACCATATAGGGCAGCCAGATATAGGTGAAGACCAGAAACAGCCCCAACGCCGAAACCGAGAGCGATGGCCCGCCAATGGTCGGCAGACTCAAGACCCAATCCAAGAGGGCACTCAACCCCAGCCGTTGGAAGAGCCAGGTGATGATTCCCTCTTTGGCCAGAATCAACTTCCACGAGTAAACCCGAATAATATAGGACGACCAGAGCGGCAACAGCACGGCCAGATAGAGCAGCGCTTTCAAGCGTGGTGGTGCGTAGCGCACACTGTAGTAGGCCAGTGGAAAGGCTAATAGCGCACAGGCAATCGTCACCGCCGCCGCCATCACCACCGTGCGCCAAACGATGCTCATGTGCGCCACCGTGAAGAGATCGCCATAGGTGGTCAGGCTAACTTGGCGCACCACCTGGCCGGTAAAGCCATCCAGGTGAAAAAAGGATTGCACCAGCAACGCCGCCAACGCGCCGATATAGACGACGATCATGTAAACCAGGGGCGGCCCTAGGAGCAGCGCCAGCAGCAGCCACGGGCGGTTGTAAAGCGTGGTGGAGAGACGACGCCAGGTTGATGGTTGGGCAGAAGTGGTGGAAAGAGCCATATTATTTCCTTACAAGCAACCCCAATAGGTTTTCACGGGTAAGTAGTTGAATTTCAAAACTCCGTTCTAAAAACGGGGCAACATCGACAAGCACCCGTTCCCACTCGATTATATTCAGCCGATCAGTTACGCTCTTTTGCCAATTTTGCTCAGTAAGGGCTTCACCTGTCCAACCACTCTGTTGTAATGCATTGTTCAGCCATAGCAGATTTGGCTTGGGCCATTGGGGATCGCTCACATACCAGAAGAGATCATAGAGATCTCGCCCCTTCACGTAAGACCGTTGCAAAATGGCGTGTAACTTTCCGGCTAACAGCGAAGCGCGATCATGGTGATGTAAGTTCAACGTTACATGACGCCGTACAAGTGTTGTGGTCAAGCCAGCACCGAGTGGCGGCTTTGTGTCAACTTCAAGTTTGATCGCAATTACCTCACTTGCATGGGGCGAAAGCCCTACTTCGTGTAATAAACCTGGGAAACGAACAAAAGCGCTATGAACAACTTTTTGGTCGTTTACCCTCAAATCAATCATATAGCCTTCTGCGGTGAGATTACGACGAATCGTCTCTAACCAACCGCGAAAATTATATACCTCCTGCTGTTGTTCAAGCGCGAAGTCCAGATCCTCAGAGTAGCGTGGAATCCCATAGAGAAAGCGTAATGCTGTCCCGCCGTGAAAAGCAATTGCGGTCATGGCGCCTGCGTGTTGCAACGACTCTAGAATTCGCGCTTGTAAGTACTCGCGCAACAGATTGCGTGCTGCCGCCGGCGATGTCACGCTATGCAAAAGGACGCGTATCGCTTCTTTCATAGGACTTCGTAATCTGCTTCCTCTTGTTGCGCCAATTTAACAACTTGCTCTGCGACACGTAGTAATTTAGGGCTATCGGCAGCGGTTGCGAGTTCCCACAACTTATCAATATCAAATTGATAGAGGTTTTGCAACCGCAACTCCTGTAAATACGCCGGATCATCTGCCCCAGGATAAAGATAAGCGAGATCCAGTAGCGCTTTTTCTGGTCGCGCAAGATAAACCCACTGATCTTGAATGACTTCTATCCGTTGATAGCCAATAAACAGGGGTGGTTTGATATGCCGAAATTCATAGTGACCGATAGGCGTCGTCCAACTGCCGGGACGCTGGGTGGTAACGCTGATGGTAATCGCTACATACTCTGGAATCAACCCATAATAAGCCAGAGCTGTTTGGCAACTGACATAGGAACCTCGTACCAACCGGTTCGCCACCAAAAAAGGATGCGGTGCTACCTTTTGATAAGGCGGCGCAATGGTATAGAGACCTCGACGCAATTGATAGATACGCTTTGCCTGCACCCAACGCGACAATTGGCGTTGAATGTCGGCTTGGTCGACGGCGCCAGCTAAAAGCAAACCTGTTTCAAATAAGGGTTCTTGTCCAAGTAGGGCTAAGGTGTCTTTGAATTTCATTGCAATAATATACCATAAATGGCAAGTTATTGCAATAGATTGAGTCTGTTTGTTAATTATACGCAAACTTTATCATAAAGTTCGCGTATAATCGGTGTAAAACTAATCGCCGGTTAACTGATTATTCGCCGCCCGTGGCCATACTAAGCGCACTGAATCACCCGGTTGCCAACTACCGCCACTCGTCGCTTCATCATTCTGGCGCACGACGATCAACTCATTGCCTTGCGCCACTTTGACGGTGAAGCGGGTGTGCATCCCCAGGTAGGTTACGCGTTCAATGACCCCGTTGATGGTACAGGCGCCGTCACTCACGACGCTCTCCAGCGGCAACAGGCGGATCTTTTCCGGGCGCAGGGCGAAGGGAGTGCTTTGGCCGGTAATGGCTCGTGCGGTTTCCCCCTCGATCACGTTGGAGGTGCCCATAAAGGTGGCGACAAAACGCGTATGGGGATGTTCATAGAGATCGGTCGGCGAGCCAAGTTGCTCGATGCGCCCGTGGTTGAAGATGGCGATGCGGTCGCTCATGGTCAGCGCCTCTTCCTGGTCATGGGTGACAAAGATAAAGGTGATGCCGACCTGGTGTTGAATCGCCTTTAACTCGACCTGCATCTCCTGGCGCAATTTAAGGTCAAGTGCGCCCAATGGTTCGTCGAGCAGCAGCACACGCGGATGGTTGATGAGCGCGCGCGCCAGCGCCACCCGCTGTTGCTGCCCGCCGGAGAGTTGCGACGGTTTGCGCTTGGCAATACCAGGTAGCCGCACCAACTCCAACATCTCCGCTACTCGACGCTCCCGTTCCGGCTTGGAAACCTTGCGCACCATCAGGCTATAAGCAATATTTTCGCCCACGGTCAGGTGGGGAAAGAGGGCATAGTTCTGAAAGACGGTGTTGACATCCCGCTCATAGGGCGGCAACCGGCTGACCTCCTGCCCATGCAGGTAGATCTGTCCCGCCGTGGGCTGTTCAAAGCCGGCGATCAACCGTAGACAGGTCGTCTTGCCCGAACCGGACGGCCCGAGCATGGTGAAAAATTCACCATCGGCAATGCGCAAACTGACTTTGTCCACGGCGCGCACTTCCTCAAAATAGCGGCTGACCTCAACAAACTCAACCGCTGGCAGCGAAACCGTCGGCGGTGCGCTCATGCGTGGGCCACCATGACATGTTTGGTGATCTGGTAATCGCCGACCGCTTCCGCCGAGAGATCCTTGCCGAAGCCTGACTGTTTAAAGCCGCCGTGGGGCGTCTCGGATGTGAGCGGGATATGATCGTTGATCCAGACGGTGCCAAATTCCAGGGCGGACGAGAGACGCATGGCGCGGCCAATGTCGCGTGTAAAGACCGACGCCGCCAGGCCATAAAGGACATCATTGCCCAGGCGCAGCGCTTCGGCTTCATCGTTGAACGGCGTAATCGTCAGGACCGGCCCAAAGACCTCGGACTGAATGATCTCCGACTTCTGATCGGCATCCACGATCACTGTCGGCTCGAAGAAATAGCCCTGGTCAAAGCCGGACGGACGCGCGCCCCCGGTGACAATGCGGGCGCCGCTGGCTTGGGCGCCGCTGAGGAACCCTTCGACCCGTTCCCGTTGTGCGCCGGAGATAAATGGCCCCATCTGTGTATCATCGGCAAAGGGCGCGCCAATCTTCACGGCGCGCATCGATTCGACCACCGCCTCCATGACATCATTGTATTTGCTCTGCTCAACATAGACGCGTGTCGCTGCCGTGCAATCCTGGCCGGTATTAAAGGTAGCGCCTACAGTGGCCTTGGCGGCAAAGGTTTCGACATCAGCGTCATCAAAGATAATCAGCGGCGCCTTGCCGCCTAACTCCAGATGCACCCGTTTCAAAGTATCGGCGGCGGTTTTCATGATCGTTTTGCCGGTACGGGTTGAACCGGTCAGGCTGATCATGCGCAGATCGGGGTGTTCAACTAACGCTTGTCCAGTATCGTTATCACCGGTGACGACATTGAAGACACCGGGCGGAATGCCCGCCTCCGCCGCCAGCTCCGCCAGCATCAAGGTGGTGAGAGGTGTGGTCGGCGCCGGCTTGAGGACAACGGTGCAGCCTGCGGCCAGCGCCGGGCCAATCTTCCAGACGGCCATCATCAAGGGATAATTCCAAGGGGCGATCTGTCCAACCGGCCCAACCGGTTCGCGCCGGAAGATCGAGGTGTAGCCACTCATAAATTCGCCGGCGTGTGAACCGTGGGTGTCGCGCGCCGCCGCAGCAAAAAAACGCAGATTATCGACGGCAAAGGGCAAATCAGCGCCCAGGCTGCCCATGACATAAGGTTTGCCCGTATTCTCCGATTCCACACGGGCAAAGTCCGCCGCCCGCGCTTGTAAGAGATCCGCCAGCTTCCAGAGCGCCAACGACCGTTCCGCCGGCGTCTTTTTCGACCAACGCCCATCATAAAAGGCGGTGGTCGCTGCCTTTACCGCCCGCTCCACGTCGGTGCGACTGCCATTCACGACTTCGGCAATCGGTGTACCCGTGGCCGGATTCTCCACCGCCATCACCCCGCCACCGACGCTCGCTGTCCATTCGCCGTTGATCCATAGGTTGTGACTCATCGTTCCACTCCATATGAGTTAATCTCTCAATCTCGGTCGGAGATTCAGAGATTGAGAGATTGAGAGATTTTACTGGCCGCCCATAATTGCCACGTAGCTCGTCACCCAGTCGGCATAGGGGACACAGGCGCCGCCGGCGCCGAAGCAGTCGGCGGTGGGGGTCTTCCAGAAGTTGATCTTATCGAAGTTTTCAAAGCCGTTGGTTGTGCAGCCTTCGGCGCCGAGTAACTCGTTGCCTTCACAGGCCGCCGGCACCGCCGGCACCGATCCAAACCAAGCGGCCAAATCGCCTTGCAACTTGGGGTTGAGTGAGTGGTTCAGCCACATGTAGGCACAGTTGGGATGGGGGGCATCGACGTGCATCATGGTGGTGTCGGCCCAACCGGTGGCGCCCTCTTCCGGGATCACGCTGGCAATTGGTTCGCCATTGGCCACCAGCAGGTTAACCTGGAAAGGCCAGGAACCAGAGGCAACCACGCCTTCATTGGTGAAGTCATCGATCTGCACAAAGGCGTCATGCCAGTAGCGACCAACTAATTCACGCTGTGTCCGTAACAAGGCCAGGGCGGCATCAAATTGTTCCTGATTGAGCGCATAGGGGTCGTCAATGCCCAATTCCGGTTGGTGGGCCTTGAGATAGAGGGCGGCGTCGGCAATATAGATCGGGCCGTCGAAAGCCTGGACGCGCCCCTTGTTGGTTTCACCGTCGGGCAGGGTCATTTCTTCAAAGACGACGTTCCAACTGGTCGGCGCCTGATCGCCAAAGGTTTCGCTGTTGTACATCAGGACATTGGCGCCCCATTGGTAAGGCACGCCATAGTGCTTACCGTCCACGGTGTGCCAGGGGGCGTTTTGCAGCCGCTCGTCAACCGTGCTATAGCCTTCGATCAGGTCGAGGTTGATCTCCTGCACCTTGCCACCAAAGATCAGGCGCAGACTAGCGTCGCCCGAAGCGGTTACCAGATCAAAGCCGCCTTCGTTCATCAGCGCCACCATTTCATCGGAGGTGGCCGCGGTCTTTACCGTCACTTTACAGCCGCTCTCCGCTTCAAATTCGGTGACCCAGTCAAAATTGGGATCGGTCTCCCCTCGTTCGATGTAGCCGGCCCAGGCAACGATGGCAACTTCGCCTTCACCCTCGCCAATGGCCTGCATCATGGTACTTTCTGGGGCAGCGGCACCATCTCCGCCAGCCGCCGGCGCTTGAGGCGCAACACAAGCCGCCAGCGTCATGCTAAGGATCAGCAATAAAACCAATGCGGTCGATAGCCGTTTCTGTTTCATGGTTCATTCTCCTGATGTTCGATTCAGTACGGTTTATAAAAATTGGGCTGGATACGCTGTTGGCGGCGCCGGAACGCAACAAGGATCGGCAAATAAGTTGGACAATTTCGACCAAACGCACATTGACTGACGACCGCCGGAAGGGCCACTTGGGGTATGTAAGTGGGAGGCGCTTCGGGTGCTGCTGCTTTGTCCACTAGCTTGTCCGTTGGCGAGTGGCACAGATTGTACCGGATTTGGGTAACAAACGCAACTTTGTTAGGAACAGGGTGGATGTGAAGGAGGTACCTTTGGAAAAAGAAAAGCAGGGGTTCGCTGAACCCCTGCTTTTCTTTATATTGGCTCAGTGTGCTCCGGTCTTTTATAACCAGACACACTTATGGTTGTTTAGACCTTTGTCACGTTGGCGGCGGCGGGGCCTTTGGGGCCTTGTTCAACACTGAACTCGACGCGGTCACCTTCGCTCAGGCTACGAAAGCCCGTGGACATAATCGCCGATTGATGGACGAAGACATCTTTGGCGCCAGATTCAGGGGTGATGAAGCCAAAACCTTTTTGATCATTGAACCACTTCACGGTTCCTTTGACAAGTGTACTCATTGTGGGAAAACTCCTTTTCCTGTATAGATACGATAAATTAAGTTACAGTACAGAATGAAGTTACTCCCAACAAAAAAGAGGTCAAAAAAACCGCTTAGCGGTGAAGTCTAAGCGGCTGATTTACATTAGTCGTGATAGAACTTACTATATCTTGTAACAGTAATAGTATAGCCGGGCTGGGAGGCCAAATCAGTAATGTTTATTCCAATCTACGGGGACAACGTCGGTTTCGGCAATTGCGTCTGGTTACCCATGAAAGTTTTAAGCACCTACGGCAGCTTTGTGTTATACTCAATCTGCTAAACGCAGTCCAAAGAGAAAAGACAGAGATTAATGGCAACGAACAAACAAATGACGCTCCTACCCGGCGCCACGATTGGCGTCTTTGGCAGCGGCCAACTGGGACGGATGTTGGCGCTGGTTGCGCGCCGCATGGGCTATCGGATTCATACCTTTTCGCCTGAAGCCAATTCGCCAACGGGACAGGTGGCGGATCGGGAAATTTGCGCACCTTATGCCGACTTGGACGCGGTGCGCCGTTTTGTACAAGGTGTTGATGTTGTCACCTTTGAGTTTGAGAATGTCGCCGCCGAGGTGGCGCAGCTTGCCGAAGAAGCAGGCGTTCCTGTGCGCCCCGGCGGCTGGGTGTTGCACACCACCCAAAACCGCTTGCGGGAAAAACGCTTTTTAGCCGAAGCCGGTTTGCCGGTGACGGGCTTTGCCGAAGTACATAGTCTGGCCGATTTGCAAGCGGGCCTGGCGCGCCTTGGTTGCCCGGCGGTGCTGAAGACTGCCGCCTTTGGCTACGACGGCAAAGGACAAGCGAAAATCACCCACCCCGAAGAAGCGGCGACGGCTTGGCGAGCAATTGGTGAGCAACCCGCCGTGTTGGAAGCCTTTGTCAACTTTGCACGGGAAGTGTCCGTAGTGGCGGCGCGGGGCGTTGATGGCAGCTTTGCCCACTACGGCGTGATCGAAAATCTGCACCGCAATCACATTCTGGATCTCTCCCTGGCGCCGGCAAGGGTCGCGCCGCAGGTGGTGACCGATGCCGTCGAGATTGCTCGGACGATTCTCACCAAGTTGGATGTGGTCGGCGTCCTCTGTGTGGAGCTGTTCTTGACCCATGACGACCGTTTGCTGGTCAATGAACTGGCCCCGCGTCCCCACAATTCCGGCCATTTGACGATTGAAGGGGCCGTCACCAGCCAATTTGAACAGCAGTTGCGCGCCGTTTGCGGTTTGCCACTAGGGGCGACCACGCTGGTGCGACCAACAGCGATGGTCAATCTGCTGGGTGATCTGTGGGCACAGGGGGAACCGGACTGGGCGGCGGCCTGTGCGTTGCCCAATGTAAAGCTACACCTGTACGGCAAAGAGGCGGCGCGGCCAGGACGTAAAATGGGCCATTTGACCGTGCTGGCCGATACTCTGGAAGACGCACACCAGCTTGTTTTGATGGCCAAAGAACGGTTAACAAATAGTGTTGTATAAAGCAAGTTTGGTTGGTTATCCGTCCCGTAGGGACGCTTGAGTTTAGGAAACAAAGATTAACCATGTATGCTGATGATAAACTCCATGAGGAATGCGGCATTTTCGGCATCTATGCGCCGGGCCGCGATGTGGCGCGTCACGCCTTTTTTGCGCTTTATGCCTTGCAACACCGGGGGCAGGAGGGGGCTGGCATTGTCACCTGTGACGGGCGGACGGCGCACATTCATAAGGGCATGGGGCTGGTCTCCCAGGTTTTCAATGAAGAGAATCTCAGCCATTTGAAGGGGGATTGGGCCATTGGTCACAACCGCTACTCGACTACTGGCTCATCGAAGCTGCGCAACACGCAGCCCTATCTGCTGGAAACCTTACATGGGCCACTGGCGCTGGGCCACAACGGCAATTTGATTAACGCGCCCCAGTTGCGCCGCGAATTGTTGGAGCGCGGTGTCGGGCTGACTACTTCCACCGACAGCGAAGTGTTGATCCATCTGTTGGCCGGCGCAGGCAGCACCGACTGGCTGACGCGCATTCGGATTTTGATGGCGCGCGCTGAAGGCGCCTATGCGTTGGTGATTCTGACCAAAGATGCCGTCTACGGCGTGCGCGATCCCTGGGGCTTGCGCCCGCTGGTGCTGGGCCAAGTCGAGGGCGGCTATGCCATTGCTTCCGAAAATTGCGCCTTTGCCACCATCGGCGGCCGCATGATCCGCGAGATCGAACCCGGCGAGATAGTGCGTATTGATGCTGACGGCTATAAGATTGTCCAGGGTGCGCCGCCCCAACCCCTGGCCTTCTGCACCTTTGAGCAGATCTATTTTGCCCGCCCGGATAGCATCTTAAACGGGCGCTTGGTTCACCAGACCCGCCAAAAGTTGGGCGCCCAACTCGCCAAAGAAGCGCCCGCCGCCGCCGACATTGTGGTGCCGGTGCCGGATTCCGGCACGCCCCACGCCATCGGCTATGCCCAGGAGAGCCGCATCCCTTACAGTGAAGGGCTGATCAAGAGCCGTTACATTGGCCGCACCTTTATTCAGCCGAGCAATGAACTGCGCAAGGTCGGCGTCGCCATGAAGTTCAATCCGCTACCCGATAATCTGGCGAATCAGCGGGTCGTGCTGATCGACGATTCGATTGTGCGCGGTAACACCTCTGGCCCCCTGGTCAAGATGTTGCGCGATGCCGGCGCCAGCGAGGTGCATGTGCGGGTAGCCTGCCCACCGATCAAATTTCCCTGTTTCATGGGGGTGGACATGGCGAGCCAGGCCGATCTCATCGCCGCCAACATGACCATTGACGAAATCTGTCAACACATCGGCGCCGATTCGCTGGCTTATCTTTCGGTGGCCGGCATGATGACCGCGCTCCAGGCCGAAGGCGGCTATTGCAATGCCTGTTTCACCGGCAGCTACCCCTTCAGCACGCCCATTTCCTTGTTTGAACTACAGGAAAAGGAGCAATTTGCGGGCGTTTGGGGGGACTAAAAAATAAGGAATGGAGAATGGAAAATCAGTAATTGTTACTGATTTTCCATTCTCCATTCCTTATTACAATGATTGCAATTCATAAAAGGAGATGGCTTCATGAGTGATGCGCAGATGGTGTTGTATAGCGTGGACGCAGGGGTGGCGACGATTACCCTGAATCGACCGGAGCGACGCAATGCGGTGACGCCGGCCATGTTGCAGGTGTTGCGCACCCGTGTAGAAGCTGCCGGGGAAGATGAACGCGTGCGTGCGGTGCTGTTAACAGGCGCGGGCAAGGGCTTTTGCGCCGGCCAGGATTTGAGCATCTTTGGCGGCATCCCCGAACCGGACGCTGTGCGCGATGTGGTTCTCAACTACTATCGTCCACTCATCGAAAGCATCTGCACATTGGAAAAACCCGTGATTGCCGCAATCAATGGGGCGGCTGCCGGCGCCGGCGCTTCCATCGCACTGGCCTGCGATCTGCGCATCATGGCGGATGACGCCACCTTTGTCCTGGCCTTTAGCAATATCGGCCTGGTGCCCGATGCCGGGGCCAGTTGGTTTTTGACCCGTCTGGTGGGCTACAGTCGTGCGTATGAAATTGCCATTAGCGGCGAACGCATTCCGGCTCCCCGTTGTGCCGAACTAGGAATCGCCAATCGCGTCACTGTCGCCGATACGCTCTTGGCCGATGCCCAACAATGGGCGCAACAACTGGCCCAACGCCCCACCGTCGCCCTCGGTCTCACCAAGCGGGTGATGACCCAGGCAACCATGCAAGATCTGGCGTCGATCCTCGTCGCCGAGGCGGAGTTGCAGGCTCAAGCCACGATGACCGCCGATCATCGCGAAGGGGTGATTGCCTTTGTTGAGAAGCGGTCACCGGTTTTTATCGGTCGATAAGCCATCACCAATTCATTATGGACGGAAACCATGACCGCTACACCTCAACAATTATTTGATTTGACCGGCAAAGTCGCTCTGATCACCGGCGCCTCGCGCGGGATTGGCGAAGCTATTGCCAAAGCCTATGCCGTCGCCGGCGCCAGTGTCGTTCTCAGCAGCCGCAAGCAGGATGGCTTAGACGCCATCGCCGGACAGATCACCGCTGCCGGTGGCCGAGCGCTGGCCGTGGCGGCGCACACGGGCGACGCCACGGCTGTACAGACGTTGGTGACGCGCACGCTGGAAGCCTTTGGCGGCGTCGATATTCTGGTCAACAACGCCGCCACCAATCCCCACTTCGGCCCGATTATGACCGCCGAAGAGAGCCATTGGGACAAGATTTTGGATGTGAATGTCAAGGGCTATTTTCGGTTGGCGCAGGCGTGCGCACCCCATATGCGCCAACGGGGCGGGGGGAAGATCATTAACATTGCCTCGGTAGCTGGTAAGACGCCACTGCCCGGCATGGGGATCTACTGTGTGAGCAAGGCGGCGGTCTTAATGCTGACTGAAGTGTTGGCAAGCGAACTGGCCGCCGACAACATCCAGGTCAACGCCATCGCCCCCGGCTTTATCAAGACCGCCTTTAGCCGCGCCATTTGGGACAACCCCGCCACCCACGACGCCGTCAAGGGAGCCATCCCCCAGCAGCGCATTGGCGCCACCGACGAACTGCTCGGCATGGCGCTCTATCTGGCCGCGCCCGCCTCCAGCTTCACCACCGGCGCCACCATTGTGATCGACGGCGGGCAGTTGTTGCATAATGTTTAGTCCAGAGTCCGTAGTCCAGAGTCCGCAGTCCAGAGTCCGTAGTCCAGAGTCGGACGAACTGCATTGTTCAGTAAATCATTCGGGATTTCCCGTAGGGGCATGAAGTGTGGCACGACCAATGGGTTTCGGTGTGACCAATTTGTTTGCCACACTTCGTGCCCGATGCCAAAATCCCAAAAAACTTACTGAACAGTGTACTAACTGACTTAGGACTGTGGACTCTGGACTACGGACTTACTCTGCATACGCCGCCATCACCCGTTGGTAGAGGAAATGGAGATTGGCGGCAAAGTTTTGGGTGCGCGCCCATGACGCAAAGAGACCGGCGGGGCGCAGTTGATTGATGCGCTGATTGATGTCCACCCCGGCATCGGTTTGGAAGGCCAATTCGGTCAGCGCCGTTTCAGTCATGGTCGCCAGATATTGTTGCATCAATTGGAGATCCGTCGGGCCACCCACCGGACCGTGACCGGGGACAAGTTGTTGGGGCTGCAAGCGGTTGACTAGATCGAGAATGCGCGGCAATTCGCCGGGATCACCATCTTGGAGCGACGGATGACATTGAATGCTCAAGAGATCGCCCATAAAGATGATCTTCTCCGCCGGCAGGTAGAGAATGGCGTCGCTTTGACTATGCCCGCTGCCATAGGTGAGCAGCTCGACCTGCCGGTGACTGCCATAGAGTACCAGGCGCTGGTCAAAGGTCATCGTGGGCAGGCGAAATTGCCAGGTGGACAACGCCTCTTGCAAGAAACGCCATTGCGCTAATGTTTGTTGGGCATCTTGTTTTTCGACCGATTTGCGCGCACTGCTCGCCTGTTTTTCCAACTCGGCCAAGCGCTGTCGGTTTTGCTCGACCAGCGTTGTGAGTTGTTGTGCTGCTCCTGTGCGTATCAACTCGCGCGTCAACGAAGTGGAGATAATAGCTGTGGTGGCAGGAAAACTTTGGTTGCCACCAATGTGGTCCAGATGGTGATGACTGTTAACTACCAGTTTCACCGAGCTACTGGTGACGCTTTCGGCTACCGTCAGCAATTCAGCCGCCGCTTGCGGCGTGAGAAACGGATCAAAAATAATCGTTTGATCGCCCAGATCAATAATGCCTGCATTACAGCCGGCGCCCCCGTCCAACTTCGGTTGCGCGATAAAAACACCCTCAGCAATGGTTTGCAGTTGGAAATGGTGCGTAGAAGGAACTGCGCCTAGCCCGCTCATGGCCTACCTTTCAAATTGCGTGGTAAGATTGGTGTAGAATAAACGTTGTTTGTTTGTGCCTTATCGTAATCGGAATTTAAGTATAAGTCAACTGTTTTATGTAGCAGATTCTAGATGAAAGTTAACGCAGTCCGCTTACAGCCGGTCCGTGACTGGCATGAGGCCGCATATCGGCTGTGAGCGGACTGTCTACAAATGAAAGGCAAATTTTATGTCAGAATTGCAAACGCCGCTCCGCGTTGCCATCATCGGCACGGGGCGCCGCTCTGATTATCTCTATGGTCCAATTGTGCGCGCCCTGCCACGAGAAGTGGAATTGGTATCGGTGTGGGGACGCAGTGCAGAGTCGGCCAAACGGTTAGGCGAAAGCTTGGGCGTTCCTGCTTATACGGATCTGGCGCAACTGATGCGCGAAACAGCGCCAGTGATTGGTATCGTCTCCGTCAACTACCACAGCAATGGTCTGGTCGGATTGATGGCGGTGGAGCATGGCTTGCATGTGTTGCTGGAAACGCCAATCGCACACAAACTGGGCGAAGCCGACGCGATTATCGCCGCCGCCCAACAGAGCGGGTTGAAAATCGAGGTGGCCGAACAATTTCATCGCCGTCCACTGGAACAGATCAAGCTAAAGTTAATTGAGGCCGGCCTCTTTGGGCGTGTCTACAGCTCTTTTAATGACTTTGCTGGTCATGGCTATCATGGCGTCAGCGTCATGCGCAGCTATCTGGGCTTTGACACCAAACCAACGCAGGTGACCGGCGCTGTGCGCCAATATGAACTGGCCGAACATTGGTCGCGGCTGGGGAACAAAACGGCGCCCCGCAACGAAACACAGGAACATGGCACAATTGAATTTGCCGATGGCCGCCTGGGCATCTTCCACTGGACCAGCGTTGGCTATGATGCACCGTTGCGCTGGTGGCGCAGCAGCCGCTTCCTAGCCGAACGGGGCATGGGGATCACGGTGGGGGTTGGTCTGGATGTTCAAGAGCGGCTGAGTCTACTGGCGCCCGGCGGCGAGGCGCCCCACTTTATCACTCTCGAACGGCGTTGGGAACGGGTCGATGGCGGCGCGCTGGTGGCGATGGTGGCCCACACCGGCGACGTCAACCAGCCAATTGTGCGCTGGGAAAACCCTTTCCGTCCGCAACAGCAAGGGCATGGCGTCCAATGGCATGATGACGAGATCGGCGTCGCCGGCTGTCTCATGAGTTTGGTTGACGCCGTGCGTAACAACACCGAACCCACCTATGGCGCCCAACAAGCGCGTCTCGACCAGGAAATTATTCTCGCCATCCGCCAATCGTCCCTTGATGGCGGCCGACCGGTACAGTTACCGATGGATCCAGCGGCGCAGACGGTATGAACTGTAGAGATTGAGAGATTGAATCTCTCAATCTCTTCCCAATAGACCATATAATGACCAATCCAAAGGAGACAATCGTGACCGATCGTATTGCGACGATTGAAGTGTTTCCGCTGCAAATTCCACGGGATACGCCCTACCTAGGGCCGTTGGAGGCGGGGGTGCAGCCAAGTGAACGGGGCTATTTTATTCGCCCCGGCAACCAGACACTCTATAGTATTCACGACCATTCGGTGTTGATCAAGTTGACGACCGAAGGGGGCGTGGTCGGCTGGGGCGAAAGTTTTGGCGTGGTCTCGCCGGAGACAGTGACGACGATCATCCAGAACCTTATGTTGCCACTGGTGCGCGGGCGCGACCCCCATGATGTGGTAGCGATCAGCGAGGACATTTATAACGCCATGCGGGTGCGCGGCTTTTTCGGCGGCTTTTATGTCGATGCCCTGGCCGGGTTGGATATTGCGCTCTGGGATCTACGTGGGAAGCTGACCGGCTTGCCGATTTGTAAATTGTTGGGTAGCCAACGTCATAGCCGCCTGCCGGTCTATGTTTCGGGGTTGCCCAAGGCGACCAAAGGGGAACGGGCGGCGCTGGCGAAGGCATGGATCGACAAGGGCTTTACCGCCGTCAAATTTGCCGCTGCCGTCGCCGATGAAGGTGAATTAGCGGAAATGCGCGCCATTCGGGAAGCCATTGGCCCGGATGCCAAAATTTTGTGTGATTTTCACTGGCGCTACACCGATCATGAGGCGATTAAGTTGATCACGGCGATGGAACCCTATGATCTTTATGTGGCCGAGGCGCCGGTGCAATCAGAAGATATGGAGGGACAGGCGCGCGTGGCGGCCGCGGTCAAAACGCCGGTTGCCATTGGTGAAGAGCTGCGCACGCTCTATGAATATCGCCCCCGCTTTGTCCAACGTTGTATGAGCATCATCCAGCCGGAGATGGCGCATACCGGCATTACCGCGTTCTGGGAAATTTGTCGCATGGCCCAGGCGTTTCACTGTCGCGTCATGCCCCATGCCACCATCGGCGTCGGCATTGCCCAGGCCGCCAGCTTGCAAGTGTCGGCGGCGTTGAGCAACCTGGTAATGCACGAGTATCAACACTCGATCTTTGATCGCAACGTTCGCTTTGTCACCGGCAACATGCGCTGTGAAGCCGGCTATTTCTATTTACCCGATGGGCCGGGGCTGGGGGTCGAACCGCGTGATGACCTCTTTCGCTATCGGTTACCCTAATCTTGTTGTTGGGTAGCCGGTCCGTGACCAGCATCCCAACACCGGTCACGGACCGGCTACGAGCCAACTGCAAGATTGCAACTCGCCTTAAAATTAGTGAATATCCTTTTCTATTATTATTTTTTATAGTTGAAAGCATTGTGCCAATTTGGTGGCGGCTGCACTCGCTGTTACAATGTGCGCAATCTTGATGATTGGCGAAGTGTGTATTGGTTTACACTATCGTTGCCGATGAAGAATAGACCGGTTATACTGCACCGGCGTTTCTTCCAGCATAATGAGTACCCAAACGAATCATGATTTGCACAAAACCGATCAGCAGAGGGCAAGGATGGTCGGGCAAGCTTTGGTTGCGTCCCCACCCCATCGCGCCGCCCGCCCTGATCCGCACCATTCGCTTCCTCCTGCTCTTTGTCTGCTACGTACTCTATCTGCTATGGCCCGCCGTCGCTCACGCGCAAAGCGTGGGTGAAAGTGGCGCCGTTATGGCCGAAGGCGTCACTGTCCCACTCTACTGGTATTTGATGACCGCGATGGTTGCGCTTCTGGCGCCCATCGGCTTTATGCTCATCGGCGTCGCCGGTTTAGAGCCGGAACATGCTTGGGATGCGGCGCTAGGCGGACTGGCGGCGGTTGGTCTAGCCACCTGGGCCTACTGGGCCGTTGGCTTCGCTATTCAATTTGGCGGCATTGGCCTGGTCTACCCCAACCCGGCGTTGCGTCAATTGGTTTGGGAATGGAGTCCGCTGGCTGCGAATTGGGGGATTGGTTGGGGCGTTGCCGGGTTAAGTGGTTGGTTTTTATCCGGCCCGCAAGTGAGTGCGTTGACCTATACGCTTTTTCTGGCCCACCTGCCTTGGGTCATTACAGCAGCGACCTTGCCAATTATGGCGATTCGGGGTCGAGCGCCAGCCATTGTCACGCTGCTGTTGGCCTTATTGATTGGCGCTTTTGTCTATCCGCTAGCTGGCAACTGGGTGCAGGGCGGCGGCTGGCTCAGTGCGCTGGGGCGGAATCTGGACCTTGGACACGGCCTCGTTGATTTTGGCGGCGCCGGTACGGTGCATCTCGTTGCGGCTGGTTTTGCCCTGGCCGCGCTCGTTGTCTGGGCGCCCCGGACGACGAGCCGCCAGATGCAGAACTTGGAATTGCCGCCGGTGCATTTGCCGCTGTTGGTGGTGGTTGGCAGTCTCTTTGTGCTGGCCGGCAGCTTGGGTTGGCATTGGTCGAACCCACTCCAGGTGCAATTCCTGGGCGAGATCGCGTTGATGCGCGGCAGCGTCAACAGTATTTTGGTGGCGGCCGGCGGCTTGCTTCCCCCGCTGCTCTACACTTGGTTTGTCACCGGCAGCAGTGAGCCGTTGACCTGTGCGCGTGGCCTGGTGGCGGGGGTCGTCGCCGGGTTGGCGGTGGGGCCGTTTGTTCAGCCGGGCGTTGCCTTTGCCATTGGCTTATTGGCCGGCGCCACTGTTCCCTTTGTCCTCTTTATCTTGGAAGGGGTCTGGCGCTTGGATGATGCCACCGGCGCCGTCACCTCCAGTGGGGTGCCGGCGATGGTCGGCCTGTTATTAATTGGCCTCTTTGCCGACGGCGTGGTCGGTAATGGCTGGCAGATGACCGGGCAGGGCAATTACCTGGGCGTTGAGGGGCAAGGGGTCTCCGGCCTGTTTGTCGCCAGTGGTTATCAGATTAACTTTCCACAACAGTTGCAGGCGCAAGCCATTGGGGTGTTGGCGCTGAGCTTATGGGGCTTTGTTGCGGGGATGGCAATCTGTATTCCGTTGGGGCTGCTCTTTCATGCCTTAGAGGGCAGCGAAGGCGCAAGGAGCGAAGCGCCCAACGCCCTGGCGCCCCCAGCCCTGGAACCGGTGTACCAGGAACAGAGCTTTGAACTCGAATTCCTCGCCGAAGAGTGGAACCCCGCCGACGCCAGTCGGCGGCAAGCGCGCCGGTAAGCGAACGGCTAACCACAACGTCCCGATCCGCTTGTTGCGAGTCATGGACTCGCAACAAGCATTTTGCCATACGCTTTTTCTTTTACGCACCCTCCGCTTCTCGGTTAGTTCTTCCCACAACAATTGAATCGTTGTAACCGTGTGTAGATCGGGCCAGTAGGTTGCAGCCGGCTTTGGATATGGTCGATGTGATCGACCACAAATGCGACGCGCCCAGTTTCTGCGTGCGCTGATGAATCGGCTGTTGTTGTTGCCAAATAATGGCTGAAGTGTTGGCCAATGGCGCGTACCTGCGATGGAGCCACTTGGCGCCCCATCCGGCCAATGGTCAAGTGTGGACGAAAGGGTTTGCGTTCGGTCGGGAAACCAACCGCCTGCGCCGCTAGTTCAATTTGTTGCTGTAAGTGGTTTAGCGTTTCGTCTGCCGACCACAGCCCCAGCCAGACAATCGAGGGTGCGCGTAAATTCGGAAAACAACCCAGATCCCCAAGCGTCAGGGGAAAGGACGGTTGATTGGCGGTGATGCGCGTTAAACGTGCTTGAAGATCACGACGTTGCGGCTCGGTTGTTTCGCCCAAAAAACGCAAAGTTATGTGGACGGCAGCCGGCGGCGTCCAACGAACCGTTTGGCTGAGGCGTGCGGTGGTTAGCATGGTTTCAAGCTGCTGTTGGCGCTGCTGAATGGTGCTTTGTATCGCTGCCGGCAGCGCAATGGCAATAAAGGTGCGCATTAAATACTCAGTACCTGCTCTTTGGGTTTGTAAAAATATAACGCCATCCACCGCTCTGAGCGAGTCCGTGACTCGCCATCCACCGCTCTGAGCGAGTCCGTGACTCGCCATCCACCGCTCTGAGCGAGTCCGTGACTCGCCATCCACTGCTCTGAGCGAGTCCGTGACTCGCAACGGGCGGCGAGTCACGGACTCGCTTAGAACAGTGTAACTAGGGCCGTTGGTTGTTGCGACTTTGTTGAGCGGCGTTGCGCGAACGCATGTACAACAAGGTCGAGACCAAGCCTAAAATGCCCAAGCCACTGGCGCCGGAGAAGACGCCACAGAGCAACATGATCATCAAATTCTGTGTATCAGGCGCCGCCAAGCCCAACAGGGTATCGCCCTCGGCGCCGCTCACCACCGTTGGGTAGGGGGTAAAGGTGGGGGCAGGGGTAGCCGCCGCCGTTGTTGGCGTGGCGGTTAAGACAATATAAGGTGGATTCGCCGCCACGGGAACCGGATCGGTCGCGGTTAGGGGCGATGTTACCGCCGCTTGGCCGCCGGAGGCGGCCCCATCGGTTGGCAGCGTCGTCTGGGCCAGCGGATCAACCGGCGCCGTGAGCGCCCCTGCCGTTGTTGTCATCGTAGCTGTCATAAAGGGTGGTGTCGGGGTCGGCAGGAAACTTTGACCAAAGGGGGTGGGGGTAAAGGTGGGGAAAACGACATTGGCCTGGTTGGGATCGGTCGGTGAGACGGGAAAGGTATTCGTCACACCAGGGTTTGCTCCAGGAACGGGGGGAGCAAAGGGATCAACCGGCGTCGGCGGTGCAAAGGGATCAACTGTCGGTGTCGGGGGCGCAAAGGGATCAATGGTCGGCGTCGGTATGGCAAAGGGATCGGTGATTCCTGGCGTTCCGGTTAGCGGGGTTGTCGTTGTCAAGCCATTGGTCGGGGGAAAAGGGCTGGTGGGCGTAAAGAGTGGGGTGGGCGT
>JAPKMW010000101.1 GCA_026645575.1 Caldilineaceae bacterium | reverse complement strand
ATGGCGGGGAGTATGCCGGCCCCTGCCCCTTCTGTGGCGGCACCGATCGCTTTCGGGTGTGGCCCCATGCCAGCGAGGGGGGACATTACAAATGTTTCGGTCCTGCCGAGGGACGCGCAGGATGTGGCCGTGCAGGTGATGCCATCCAGTACCTACGCGACCGTAATGGCCTTAGCTACACTGCGGCCTGCCAAGCGTTAGGGGTTGAGCCGAAATGGCAATCCCGGCAACGACCAGAGCCCCGGTGGATGTCTGGTAGATCGTCTACTACCTCGTCCCTAGCCGAGCCTCTCGAACCGCCAACCGCCACCTGGCAAGCAGCTGCAAAGCAGTTTGTAGAAGAGAGCAAAGAGCACCTTCACACAACGATAGGGGAGAAAGCACTGACCTGGCTCCAAGGACGTGGTCTGGCGCTGGCAACCATTTGCCACGCCGGCTTGGGCTACAACCCCACTGACCATTATCAGGAGCGCACCACCTGGGCAATAGCGCCAGCACAGGGTCAGCATGGTAATTCCCGATCAGTGTGGTTACCCCGCGGGATTGTTATTCCCTGGTCATCTCATAAAGAAATCTGGCGTGTAAATATCAGACGACCGGTTGGTGATCCAAAATATGTTGGCCCCGCTGGTTGGAAAAACGCCCTCTACATTGTTGACCAACTTGGTGCTGACCCTGGTGAAAGCAACCATCACCAGCGTCCCGTCGTGTTGGTCGAAGGTGAGTTTGATGCGTTAAGTGTACATCAAGCGGCTGGTGACTTGGTCGCGGCGGTCGCCACCGGCAGCACCAGTGGTGCGCGCCACCTCAGGTGGATTGCCCGGCTGGCGTTATCGCCACTGGTGTTGATCGCCTATGACGCCGATGATCCGGGGGAACAGGCGGCTGCCTATTGGTTGGACGTGTTGCCGAATGCAAAGCGTTGGCGTCCTTTTTGGCAAGATACCAATGCCATGATGCAAGACGGGGTAGACCTACGAGCGTGGATTGAGGTAGGTCTGGCTAGTGCGAGGGCTGGATATACATACAGTACTCGCACTAAAGCAGAAGGAGAAAACGATGGCAGCCGAGCAGCGTGAACACATTGTGGACCGCACAGTGATTGAAATGCACTGGTTATGCGCCGAGTATACACATGGGAAGGATATACCGGCGTGGCTGCACCACATGCTTGTGTACGGTCGACAAAGGCTGGCAAGTGCCAGTTACCTGTGGCTATGGCGCCCGCCTGGCGGTGAGATGAGCGTCTGGTGGTGATGATCCTGGCGGATTTTCTGATTTGGAGTCATCGCCACCTCGCGCTGAATGTTCCGGTCGCTGGGAGTAGCCCCCATGTTTATACAGCAAAGGAGGAATCAATGAACTATGTAGAACCACTGACACCGCGCGAGCAAGAAGTGTTCGCACTTGTTACGCAGGGGTATACAAATCAAGAAATCGCTGAGCTTTTGTTCATTTCAACAAATACAGTACAAAACCATGTGCGCAGCATTTTAGGTAAACTCGGCGTGCAGTCACGTATCCAGGCTTTACACAAGGCTTATTATTTTATCCCTCGTGACCCAGATCTATTCTGCGAGAAGCCCCACAGTGAGAAGCAGCAAGAACACGTCGTTGTCTCTTTGCCTCATAGATATTCCGTCCACGATGGTTAGCTATTGCCGTATCGGTGATCATGAATGAGCATAAATCTCATGCCCAAAATAGCTGATCTTAGTCAAGACAAGCACCCTACCGGGAGATACAATAGAAACACAACATACAGTAGAAAGGAGGCTAGATGAACAAAATCACCTATGAGATGGCTGACACATGGCTAAGTGAGTTACTCCAGGAGGGGACGCTTCAGAGTCGTCTTCGCATCCTGAGGAAAGCGTATCGTGGGCTGATTTCGTCGAATTGATTTCGCGCTACTGTCGTTATCGGGGCTGGGTAGCTATCTCCGATGGTCTTTCATGTATGATCTACGCCCAACCTGATGCGGAAGCACGCCAGGGGCGCTTCGCCTTTGAGCGTGACTCTGATGACCTTCCCTTCTAGCAAGGGGTATATTCGCTTCGGTACGTTACCAACTTTATCGCGGTTGACATCTCTTCAAGGCGGCTTTGACAGCATATCGCTTGATAACTGCCTATCTTTCCCTAGAGCAGAATGGCTGTTTTAGGGAGAGGTAAAGCGTTATCAATTCAATCGATTGCGAGGTGATATGAAACATGTCAAAGCTCACCAGTCTACTCTTGGCGGATCTCAAGATTCGTCCTGTCACCAAACACTTGGTGGAACGGCTTTGTGAGGATCGCCCCCTGACGCCAGCCAGCATCGTCGATTTCGGTGTCGATACCGGCAACCATTATGCGGCCCTGTACAACCTCTTCCGTGGCCAAGTGGCCGTCGAAGCTGGTCAAGGCAACAAAAGCGCGCTCGAGCAACTGCGCAAACGGGTGGTTGAACTTGACCAAGCCTGCGGGAATGGGTCACTGCTCAACGCACTCGTGCGCAAATACTCGCCTGAATTTGTCGAGGTGGTTCACTTCCACACAAGCTGGGATGAAATCTTCGGTACGTCCGAAGAAAAGACGCCTAGCAAGAGATGATCACCATCGGGTTCGGTATCCCTGATATCGAACCCACCATGATCTTTATCAGCCAACTGTGCCTGCTTGGGTGTGCTTTCACTCTATATCATCTGACCAATGGTGCTTGCCCCCTCTCGCTCATCGATTACAAGTTCTGCGCCAGAGGGCTAGTCAGTAAGGAGGTGAAGAAGATGAGAAGACTGGGATTCAGATTTCACTGTAGTTGTTGCGACGAAGCCATCAATGGTCACCGCTATCAATACATTACAGGACACGGCTGTGAAGATAGGGACACGACCCTAAGGTTATCATCCCCGGTGCCGTTGTTCATGCAGCGGCACCACCATCTTGGTGCTACCTATCTGGTCTATTGTGCTGCTTTATCGGTCCGGTGTTTGCGCACAGATTGTCCTGTGCGCTCCTACCGGGCAAGCCGTTACAAGTTCCCTTGCCCGTCTGGGGAAGGTGATACCAATGGCAACCCTCAACGTCAACTGGAGCCGTCTTCATGAACAAGGCATTGATCCACAAGCTTTGGTCAACCATCTCAAGGTCTGGGAGAAAGCAGGTCATCGAGTGTATTCCCAGGTGCAGGACCAAAAGGATCTGACCGTGTTACAGAAAATGATGGCGCCAGAGCAACCGAAGCTGCCGTCGAATGCTTATCAACTCGCCTGCTTCTTTCTCTTAGGTGTTCTGGCGAGCTTGCTCATCATCTTTGTCGGATGGCTAGGGCTGATACGATAAAGCGGTCAAGGTATTCAGATAGTACACAGAGGCGCACAAGCGCCAGGAGGGTGCGAAGCTTATACCTTCAACCCCTCCACCATTTCTAGTATAACAGACGGTTTGAGGATTATGGTTCAGTCTTTATGAAAGGAGCATGTGATGGAGAAGTATCTTCCCGTCCCCTCATCTCAGTATACGCAGACGGCCCTAAGTAGGACGGTTGAGTATCATTTGGGCGAGTTGGCAGAGGTCGCTGCGGCTAACAGGGAGGTGGCAAGGATTGTCTACGACGAGCTTGTTACGCTTGCTGCGACTGGGGCGGTGAGTATGGCCAACTATACCCAACACTCTGATCAGCTCCGCTGGGACATGGCGGCAGCAGGACATCGGAGTCCGGTGTTTCATGATTTTATGGAGAAGCTGGAGCACATCACGGCCGAAAGCATCCTGATGGTAACCACCACGGGTCACAAAGGGATGATCGGCCATATGCTTCGCTCCCTCAGGTAACTGTCAGTCAAAGTGTCAGCACTGTATAGAAGAATAAGCTACAAGGAGATCTAACCTATGTTATACGGCGACATGGTCCAAAATATCAACTTTCCCAAGACGAAGGCTGCCCTTAATGCAGCTGTGGCGGCCTACGATGCCGCCCGAAAAGAAGGCGAGCCGTGGAACGCCCCTATCTTTGACAAGCCGTGGGAATCGCCGACATGGACACCGGCCTCCACCTACACAACCGATTACGGAGGCTGGCGGTCAGAACTTCGGCACTCATACTGGCAGCAAATCATGCAAACGTGCGCTGACGTGGTTCAACTCAATTTCCTGCGGGCAATTACGGTGGCAGGACTCGCTCCCTACAAATGGACCGACCTGTTCTATAAATTCAATCAGGACCGCGAAGGCTGGGGTGAGCTTAAGAAGATTTGGTTCACCACGCAAAAGATTCCAAAGGTTTGGGACTTTTTTGAATTGGTGGTCCGTGAACCTGGCTACACGACCCACTATCCCGCTACGTATCCTGAGTGGCTGGTGCCCTACGGTTTTACCCAGCCGCAGTACATTGAGGATGTGCAGAAGTACTGGTATAAGGTGGCGGATGTCTATTTTGAACTATGGCCTGATACCCGCTATGGCCTCGACACCCCGGAAGTTGCTGCCATCCGGCGCATTGGGCGGGAAGCACGCCTGGAGATTGAGGCGTTGGGTGCTGCCGCATATGGCTATTTGCCGTACAGCGATTCGGTCGATGATTACATCGAGATCGATCACGATACCGAGGTTGATGAGGAAGAAGTCTATTGGTAAGGAGGTCATGTGAGCGCAACAACACGTAGCAAATCAACCAATTCAGGCAATCGGTTTGATGGGGGACTGTCGGCCTTATACGCGCTTGAGCTGGCTTCTCCCCAGGGCAACCGGTTTGATATGGTGGTTGAGGTCCAGGGGCCGGATGAGGAGTTTATACTTGCGGCCTTTCACACGCAGTCGGTTGCAATCGAGGGGCATTCAGCGGTTGCCCAGTTTCTCACTTCGCATTTGACCGAGATGGGCGACCACGCCGCCTACAAGATGACAGAGATGGTGGAGCATGTCAACCGCTATCAAGAAGCGGCGCAGTTGGGGAGGTATCAAGAGCGCCACTCTGTCTACAATGCCCAACTCATTGACAGCACCTGGCGGCAGATCTATCAGACCAATGAGATTGCGGCCCGTTCCATGTTTGAAGCCATGCGCCGGCCTATCTACCGTCCGTACCAGCCGGAGCAGTCGAAGCGCAAGGGCGTGTTTCGTGGTGTCAGGGAGTTTTTGTTCGGGGAGGAGTAACCATGACCGACGATCCCGTTATTCGTGCCGTTTTGGACAAGTATCCAGATACGATCTATCTCTCCGATGTTGGGGAGGCGCCTGAGCAGACCAACCCCTTTGCCCAGTATTGCACCGATAGCAAAGCGTACTGGCACTATACGGATGAGGTGCTTAACCGATATGTGCGCGGCAGCACGGATCAAATCCGTTTGGCACAGGCTAAGGTGCTTCTTACCGACCGCTTTTTGGATTTTCGAGCGTATGCAACCCGAGAACACCGGGACAAACTGGGCGACAAGGGTCATACCTGTCTCTACCAGGTGTGGATTGCCGCTATGCACGAAATCCGCACCAAGCAACTGACCCTTGATCCGCCGCGGGTCATGAAGCTTGTTGCACCGAAGCCGGAGGCTCCGGCCACTTCAAGCTCTTACGCTTTGTTGCCGCCGGCGGTTTTTTTGGGTGAATGGAAAGAGTAGTCTTGGTGGGGATGGGCGCTGCTCATCCCCTGTTTCTCTGACACTGCTATGATTCTTCTTATTTTACTTGCTTATTCACTTCTGGTTCCTAACAACCTTCGCTCGACCCATGCCTGGATTCCGGATGATGCGCGCCTGAACGGGATCATGTGCCTGGGCGGCCCAGGCTCTGGGAAGTCCCGTCTGGTAGGGCGGCTGATTGCCTTTCTCGATTTTGTCCGTGGTATACCGGTGGTGATACTCGATCCGACTGGTGGTACAATCGATAATTTTATCCATCGGATGGCGCTTTTGCCCCGCGCGTATCAAGAGCGGCTGTGGCGGCGGGTCATCTACGTCGATATGAGCGGGCACGAGAAGATTGTCCCATTTCCGTTGTATTACCGCTTATCTGATACCGAAAGTCTGGCGTCAATTGCCAAGCGCTTTGTCGAAACGGTGCGTCGGCTTGACCCCAATCTTAGCAACGCAGCCATGGAGGGGTGGAATGCGGTGAGCCGGCTGGGAACGAATGCCGGGATGATCTTGGCCGCACTGGGGGTGCAGATCACCGAGGCGGAAGATTTGATCCGGAATCCGGCTCAGTGGAAGCCACGCTTCGATCAAGCCCTGGCTGCGTTTCCAGAAGTGCGGCCAGCCGTTGATTTTTTCTTAGAGTGGGGCAACGACAAAAAGACAAAACCTGACTACCGGCTCCGTCGTTCTGAATCGTTTCTGTCCAAAATTCAGCTCTTTCAGCTTGATCCAACGATGCGGGCAATGTTTGGCGCCTCAGCACCTGGGCTAAACTGGGCGCCGTTGTTTCACCAGGGATATACGGTGCTGATCGATTTTCGCCATGAACTGACCGAGGAGTATCGACGGTTTAAGCTCTTATGGGTGTTTATGTACCTCTATACCTACCTGAATGCGCGCGGCTCTGCTGGTCGCACACAGCCGGTGAGCGTTGTGATTGATGAGTTAACAGAATTTGTAAATTTCCGTGCCAGTGACGGTAAATCCGTGTTAGCCGATGATTTAGAAAGGTTAGTGAGCGTCATCGGTCGTAACTACGGCGTCTGGCTGACTTTGGCCAGCCAAGGGCTATCGCAATTTGACGAGCGTATTCAAAAAATGCTTGGGCGTATGGGTAGCCAGATTATTGGCAACACCCCTGATGCTGAGGAAGCCGCTTATTTTGCCCGCCAGTTGATACCCTATGACCCGTATCTGCTCAAAAAGAAAGAACGGGTGTGGATGAAAATAGACCCTATGCCCATCATGACTTTTTTTGGTGGCTCCGAATTTCCAACACCAAAGGTGATTGATCACCGGACAATTGAACTCTCGCCGGCGGAACAGTCCTTACTGGGGATGCGCCAGTTTCAAGAGCTTGAGAAGCTGACCTTTCTGGTGAAGTTAGCAACGGCAGAGGGGAATCTCGCCGCGCCCTTGCAGAAAATGAGTATCGCCTCTATTGATGCGGGCTTATATCCCGATCCACTCCACATAAGCCAAGTGCGCCGAATGCTTTCCTCCCGTCATGGAGTTGAAAAAGAATTGTTACTGGCTGAGATTGACAAACGACTCAATCGAGAGGTTATCAAGAAGCAGGTGAAATCGCCTCATGATTATGGTAAATTGAACAATAGTTCAACCCCCAACCAAGATTCAGCAAATCAATTATCAGTTGTTCCAGAGCCAGCCACACCCGTTGTCCTGAACGATGACCATGTTACAACCACAATCTCAACCAACAAATCCCTTCTCAGACGAAATGACACAGCCGATAAGCGAACTGTTCCCGCAACAGAAGAATCAGCACGAACGAGAAGCGGTTGGGAACCACTCCCAGAAGGAGAAGAGGAATAAGCTGGTGTTCACACCACGCATGAAAAACATTCTCTATGCCCTCTCTCAGGCCGACTACCTGAGCTTACCACAACTGGAGGGCTTATTTTGGCGAGCGCGTCGGGGAGGCAAAGAAGGAACGCTGCGGGCAGCACAACGAGAATTAAAGAGACTGCGGGATGAAGGGCTTATTCGCGTGGTTGCCCAGTGGATGAGACGTGGAGAGGGGACACAGCCCTATATCTATGCCCTCACCAAGAAGGGTGCTGACTTTGTAAACCGCGAGTTTGAAATTGAGCGCAGCACCATTCGCTGGAAAATCAACTCTGCAGAAGATGACTACCGCTTTCTGGCGCATTTGCTGTCGACTAATGATCTGTGGGTCGCCGTAGCCCGCTCTGCGGAGAAACATGGAGTGCAGCTTGAACAGTGGATTCATGAGCGGCAGTTGCGGAGTCGCGACGAGCGTGAGTATGTGGAGCTTATCGAAGACCCGGAAATGACAAACAGCAAGGTTGAGCGCGTGGCAGTTATTTTCGATAGCTTTTTTGTTTTGAAAGACCGACGCGGTCGCGGATATTTTCCCGTTGAGATTGACCGCAGCACGCTGACCGTGTTCTCGCAGCGCAGTAAGCGTACCTGGCATACCAAGATGAAAGCGTTCAAGGCGTATTATGAAAGCGGCGCCTATGAGCGGAGATATGGTACGCGTACATTTCTGTATCTGACCGTAACGACAAGTCTTAAGCGATTGATGCACCTGAAAGAGACAACAGAGGCGGTGGTTCCCAACTCGGACCAATTCTGGTTTACCACGTTTGAGCATATCGTGAGCAAGCAGCCCATTAAATCCTTTATACCCAAAGGCAGTAGTAAACAGAAAACGGTGTATAAAACGGTCTACAACGAGGATTTGCTGACGCAACCAATCTGGTATCGGACAGGGGATAATGCGCTTCATGGTTTACTTGAGTAAATGACAGTCCATCTGTTACAGTCACTGATAGATGAAAGGCATCGATAATGGATGAATATCCGGTTTGGTATCGCCACCTCATGAGTACATTGGTTACTCAACACTTACAACACAACCCGCATTTGCTGTCAGCCGCCTATTATATGATGGCTAAACCAAATCATAAGCATGACGGCTTCGTAGCTGACCACCTGGTTCATATCTATGGTGTAGTATTCAAACCTTGTATTATAAACATGAAACGCAAATGACTTTAGGAGTTCAATCTGCCCATTATGTTAATGTTATACATCATCCGAATTGGTACTATCTGTCGGATCACCTGGCTCAAGCAGCGCATCTAGATCATTTTTTTTGATCCGCCTGTTGCGGGTACCGGCCAGATAAAAGAATGGTAAACGCTTTGTTTTCATATACTCATATAGTGTGGTGTTGGAGACGCGGAGGTACTCACAGGCTTCGGCCACCGTGTACCAATCGGTATTTTTAGAATGTTCTGTCATGTTCCGTATTAATCCGAATTGATTAGAATTATTACTGGTTAAATTTGACGTATTTGTAAAAAACAGCGATACTCAAAATGCTAAAATTTTCCGAATGCTCCCAACCAGCCGCTATCTTACTATCATTGTGTTCTGATAGAGCCAAATTCCTTTCCACTCAGGAGGTGAAATAGCTGAACGTTATGAAGTGAGTTGCCAAGGGCGGTATAGCGTACCACGGTCACTGTCAAAACGATAAGTTCGTTCTTACAACATAGGATTGACGTGGCAGGTCGGGCCGTAATCCCAACCTGCCACCAAGAGCCAATCACCGCTGAATGCCTTAACGAGCGTAGCGGGCCAATGGCCTGTCATTATTGTACAGCCAGAAGCCTTCCAGCGGGGAATATCAACCATCGTTGGAGGGCTTTTGCTTTGGCGCGAAAAGTGTCGTCAAAGTCCTCCCATTGCATACCACAGGGAGGTATCTATGGACAAACGGATTGTAGAACTGCTTGATCTGGCCGCGATGGAAGGAATCATATTGCCCTATCCGCCTGAAACAATCGTCGCTTTGGAAGATGCCGGGGCGGTAGTCGATCTACATACCGGAGCAGTTTTGGTCGGTGAAGCAGATAAGGCTTACCGGTGGGAATTGACCGTGGGAGGTGAAGCCCTTGCCGTTGTACTTGCCTATGAAAGCCAGGAAACGCGAGATAATGATTTGTCACTACCGTCGTAGCACACTCTCCGGATGCTTTACGAGAAAATGTGAGGTGAACTATGAATCCACAAGAACAAAAACCAGTCGGTGGAAATCCTATAAAAGAAACCCCACGGTTCGACCTTCGCGCTATCTACCGGATCATGATCCGATCATACCTCAGACATCAGATGCAGCATCTTCAGCCTTTTAATGAGGAGGCGAAGCATGGCTAAGCGTACCTATCGCCAGAACACGGAAGAATCCAGCACATTCACCTACGAAACCCGGCTTCCAGTGCATTTGCCGGTGGCGAATTATTATCGTCAAAGCACGATGGAGCAAGTCGGTAATCAGTCTACCGCTCTACAGACGGTCGATATGGCAGCGTACTTGAAGCGGCTTGGATGGGAGGAAAGCAACATCATCCAGATCGATATGGACAAGGGGATTTCAGGCACTAAGAAAATCGACGAACGCGAAGGAATGAGCGAGCTATTCCGGCTGATTACGATGGGTGAAGTTGGTGCGGTCAGTTGCCAGGATGAGGACCGGCTTTTTCGGGATGTGACGCAGATTCAGGTGAATATCTTTATCGAAGCCTGCAAGCAAAACCGGGTACTCGTGATTACGCACAGCATGATCTATAACTTTGCCCATGAGCATATGGGGACGATTCACGCCCGTCAGTTCCGGTGGAAGTCAGAGGTCGCGGCTGAGTATATCAGTTCCTACATTCGGGGAAAGTTATACCATGCTAAACAGCGATTAATACAGCAGGGCCGCTGGACAGGCGCTCCGATTACACCAGGTTACATGATCGACGAACGGAAGACACTGCCGAATGGCAGTCCCAATGAGAACTGGCGCAAATTCGTCATTTTTGAACCCTACGCAGAAGTTGTGCGGCAATACTGGAATCTGTTTCTTTCCTTCGGCGGCCATATCCGCAAGACAGCGCGGCATATCCGTGCGCATGGCCCCTATTTCCCCGATCCTCAGCAATGTACGCCGCCAGAAGGGTTTCGGATCGCTTACCGAATTTATAGCCATCAGGGGAAACGATGTATCGGCAAAACCGGATTGCGTTATCTGCTGACCAATGCCATGTATGCCGGGCATTGGGTGGTGGACAACCGGGTTGTCATTTGGGACAACCATCCCGCAATTATTGAACCGGAACTCTTCATGCGCGCCTTAAACTATCTGTCGGATGTTACCCTGGAGGGGTTGCCCAATCCCGATTACCGCCCGAATTATGTCCATGCCCGTCCATCACTCGATGAAAAAAGACCGGAAGAACGGCCATTATGTTTGGGGCTGATGGTAGCGCAAGATGAAGATGCCTCCTGGCTTCCAGTCGGCTCTGTGTGGGATGGCAAGTTAGGCTATTTTAACTACCTCCATGTGTCTAGGGCGAAAGATGTTCCGCTCTGGCGCAAGCGGGCTTCTTACATTGATGACGCAGTAACGGGTTTAATGCTGGAAAATCTGAAGGCAACGTTTGATTTTGAAAGCTGGAAAGCGGAATTGGATCTCTATGCTGGAGATTTCAGGCAGGAACGGCAAGGTATGGAGGCGCAAGTCGAGCAGCTTAAGAAGGTGATGGAGAATCTGCTTCTAAGCCTGGCAACGCTGACACATCCACAAATGATTGCGGCAGCTGAGAAACAATATACGGAGGCGCAGCAGGAACACGACCGGCTGTTGCGGGAACTGAGCGCCAGCAGGGAGGAAGAACAGCGCGTGGAGCAGATGGAACGGATCAGGGATTCGTGCGAGCGGGTGGTCGATCACTGGCCGAATATGAAGGCCGATGAACGCCGCCAGGTGGTACATATGTTTACTGCAAAGATTGAGGCAACAATAGTGGACAGACAGGCGATTCACCTGCATATCTTCTGGCAGGATGGTTCCGAAAACAAAATTACCCTGGCAAAGCAGACAGGCAACGGGCAATACTGGTTCACAGAAGAACTTGATCGTTTGGTGGAACGGATGCAGTCAGGAGCCGACCCGCTCAGCATTGCGGCGGAATTTCCAGACCGGACATGGGAATCGATCCGGCGGCAGTATCGCCAGCATAGCACGGCGCTTGGCAAATATATTTGGATAGCGTTTCCTCGCCCTCTACCCATCCGAATCTCCGAGACCTATCACGACTATCTCAAACGTACTGGGCAGATGTCGGCAAGTACCGATAGTTCTGACGATAGTTCGGTAGCATCACCCCGCCCGACCCCACTTTGATCTTGCTGGTGGACGCGGCCAGGTGAGCAATGAGGACAGCGGGATTCGTGCTGGCCACCGTGGGCATGTTGTGATGCTCGGCCACCCAGAAGCGGGTATACCCTAGGGCTTCCGCTTCACGGGCCAGGGTTGTCGTATCCGCCAAGGCGGTGGCGCTGGTGCCGCCGGCGCTGACAATGGCGAGGTCAAGGACAGACAGGGGGACACGGTGCGAAACAGTCATTCGTTACTCTCCATCTAAGAATCTTCAATCACCTTCGGCTAATTTCTGTTGCACACAGGCACAAACGAAGTTAGCACCGCGTTTAGTATACCACACCATCGCCGGCTAGCCAGCGGCGGGCGGGCCTGCGCACGGCCGATGACGGCCAAGGAAGCGCGTGACGCCTACGCTGAAGCCAACGCATGGCTTTCACTTTTTCTGGAAAAGTTCGTCGCGATTTCGTCGCGCATCCGTCCCGGCAGCCTGCTATGCTACCCCCATGAACAGCAAACCACCCTACTATCGCATCTACCTTTTGACCGTCTGGCAGGAACAAAATCGTGGCCCGCCGGAGCGCATCATCTGGCGCTTTCGCCTGGAAGATCCGCGCACGGGGCGGCAGCAGCTTTGCGCTGACGCCACGACTTTGTTGACCGCATTAGAGGAGTTTGTTTTAGCTAGTCAGGGAGTTGATGGTATGACAACCAACACCAATGGAGCAGAAGGAGCAGCGTTATGAAGTTGATCCCGCGCTATTTCATGCAGTATTTCATGCTGTTGTTTGCGATCTTGTTGACCGCTTGTGTGCCGATCCAGCCACCAGCGGCTGCCCCCGCCGACGCCCCAGCAAGTGGAGACGCCGCCGCAGCAGCCCCCAGCCCAGTGGCGGAATTGACCGGTGAATTTGAACTGGTGCAGTTGATTGTGGATTTCCCACCAGGCACCTGGACGCCAGCCCACACCCATGGCGGTATGTTACTCGTAACCGTACTCAAGGGCGAGCAAACTGTGCGTGATGCGCAAGGTAACGAGAAAATCTACAAAGCCGGCGAGAGTTTCACCGAAACGCCGGGCGAGTACCTGGAGATTGGGAATGCTGGGCAGGAGCTAGTCACCGTCTCTGCTGCGGCCTTGCTGCCCAAAGGGGAGGCTTTATCTACCACCAAAGAAGGCATCAACACCGACAACGCACCCCCTGGTCCGACGACTGTCTACAAGCATGTATTACCAGTGACCGAACCACTGGGCGAATTTGAACTGGTGCAGTTAGTCGTTGACTTTCCGTCTGGCACTTGGACGCCTGCCCACACGCATGGTGTGGAGTTGCTGGTAAGTGTGTTGAGCGGTGAACAGACTGTACGCGATGCGCAAGGCGCAGAAACGATCTACAAAGCTGGTGAAGCTTTCATTGAGAATCCAGGCGAATATCTTGAAATTGGCAATGCCGGACAAGATCTGGTCACAGTCTCGGCGTTGGCGTTGTTACCCAAAGGGGAGAAACTCTCTACCACTAAAGAAGGTATCAGCACCGATAAAGCACCGCCTGGCCCGACCACACTCTACAAGACAGTCTTGGCAGGACACAGTAAATAGTTGCGTCGTGCTACTATCGCCAAGCTGGAATGCGCTGCTGAAACCTATGAATTGCGTATCCAGGTCGGCATCCACTTCCAGTATGATACGGTCGATCGTAAGGAGATTGGCGTGAAGGTGGCAGCGAAGGTGATTTCGTGGGATCAGCAAGATTAGACACCGCGAGTCGATAACGCTTTGACTTAAAACTACAACGAATTGGGGATGAGCGAAGGGCTACGGACGCAACGCAATCAGTTCGCTCTTTTCCCAATTTGTTGTAGTTTCGCTAGCCGGCACATCACGAGGAGCAAGCATGGTACACAATCAAGACGCCAACAAAAATCGCCAGTAATTGCTGCGATCGATGCGTTCCACGGTGCTGCCGGGGTAAGCCTGGAGAAAATCAGTTGGTTCTTTGGCCTTGGCCGCCGCATTCCACTTGAATTCATAGCCGCGGAGAAGGCCATCCGCCTCTTCCAGGTAATCGATCTCTTTTTGGTCGTAGGTGCGCCAGAAATATTGATTGGCAAATTGTTGGCGATAGCGCAGGTATTTCATCCGTTCGACAATACAGAAATTTTCCCACAAGGCGCCTATATCGTTGCGCAGCGCAAGCGGGGCAAAATTCTGAATGAGGCTGTTGCGGACGCCCAGGTCATAGAAATAGATTTTGACTGATTTTGCCACTTCTTTGCGCAGATTACGGCTAAAGGCGCCCAGCCGAAAGAGGACAAAACATTGTTCAAGCAGATCGATATATTGAATCACCGTGCGTCGGTCAATCCCTAACGCCTGACCAATCTCTTGGTATGAAATTTCCTGACCAATCTGGCGGGCCAACAATTCGAGCAATTTGATCAAAACGGTCGATTTGCCCATGCCGACAAAGAGCAGCGCGTCACGGTAGAGATAGTTCGAGACCAATTCGTCTAGTTCAATGCGCGCTTCCTGTTCGGAAAGATCAACAATTGATGGATAGGCGCCAAAGCGCAACAAAAAGTCGAGACGTGGTTCAACGGCGCTATAGCCCTGATCACCGGCCAATTCCTGCAAAGCTAGTGGATAGAGTTCAAAGCGATACATGCGCCCCGTCAATGGTTCCGCCGCCTGATTGACCAAGGTAAAGGAAGAGGAGCCAGTGGCAATCGTTTGCATGGCAGGGAACTCATCCACCAGGATTTTGAGAATGCGGCCAATGTTTGGGATCTGCTGTGCTTCATCCAGTACAATCAGATCCTGGTCGCCCAAAAATGCTTTGAGCGTGGCGGCCTCTTCCACTTCCAGCGCGCGCCGTACCGAGAGCAGATCGCAATTGAGATAGCGCGTGCGTTTGTCTGCGTGGGTCGCTAGGAGTTGTTTGACCAAAGTTGTTTTACCTACCCGCCGCGCACCATAGAGGACAAGGGTGCGACCGCGGAAGAGATAATGCTCAAGTTGAGATTGGAGCAACCGTCTGATCATAAACAATCGTTTCCAGAATTTTGACAACACATTGTCTCTATTTTAGTTAATTTTGACATTGAAATGTCAAAATTAATCATGCCTGATAGTTCAAACAAAGTCAAAGTTATAATCAGGTAGAATTTCTAATTGATCCAGACATTTATAAAAGGAGAGGCAATATGATCATTCGATCTGCAACGATGACGGATGCCCCCAGCATGGCGCAAGTGATGGTAGACACCTGGCTCGCCGCCCACTGGGGACAAGTGCCAGACGAACAATGGCAACGGCGACGTGAGGATTGGAGCTACGCCGACTCCGAGCGCAATTGGCGTAGATTTTTGGCGGAAATTGCGGATGGCAGCAATACCCAAGAGTGCGTCTATGTAGCTGTCCGTGATGAAGGCGAAGTGGTTGGCGTGGCTGTCGGCTGTCCAGCCGAGCTGGATCTACTGCCCAACGCGGCCGAAGTCAGCGCCCTTTATGTCCACCCTGCGGCACAAGGACAGGGGGTAGGTCGCCGTCTGGTGCAGGTAGTGGCAGCGCATAGTCCACGATCTGCGCCACTGTGAGCGCCGCACCGCCTGCCCAGGCTGTCTGAAAGCGGTACTCGCCCAAAGCAGCCTGCACAGTGGCAAGTGCCGGTTCATAACGCACCAGATCGTCAGCAGAAATAGTGGAGCCGATCTCTTGGCGCAACCGTGCGGCCGCGCCCGCCAGGTGTGCCGCGCGGATCGGCTCTCCCGTAGCCGCCGCCACCTCCACCAGCCCTTCTAACGCCCAGGCCACGCCCCCCATCTCCTCTTGTTCCAGGCGTAAGACCAGGCTGCGGCGGTAATAGTCGGTTGCTTTGGTATAGTGGCCCTGCATCTGCTCTGACAGGCCCAATACCCGAAATGTCCATGGCCCACCTTTGAAATTGGGGTTTTGGCGAAGAGTAAGTTCGTGTACTTCTTCCAGCAGAGCGCTGGTCAACGCATAATTCCCTTGCGCCAGGTGACAGTGCGCCAGGGTGATTTGCGCGCTGACCAAACCGCGCTGATCCTGGAGACGCTGGAACAGTTCTCTGCTCGCTTCTGCCATGGCCGTTGCCTGTTGCAGCTTACCTTCTTCCGCTAACAAGCTAGCCAAGCGAAACAGTACGTTCGCCTCCAACCAGGGATCGGCCAGACGACGCGCACAGGCCAGACTTTCGGTATACAACGCTTCAGCACGTGCATTATCGCCGCGTTCCATGACGGTTGTGGCCAGCAGATAGTAGTTCTTCGCCAGCGCACGCAAATCGCCCAACCGCAAGTATTCAGCCAGACTCTGCTCCAATAAAGGCTGTGCTACCTTTGGCTCCAAAGCCAGGGAACCAGCACAGAAGTGCAACGCCGCCTGTAGCGCCAACTCCTCTTGCTGCGCTTGCTCATCCATTGCTGCCGACAGCGTGGCCGACGTTGGTTGGAGCGCCAAGGCTTTGTGCAACCATTCACGCCCTTCGCGCTCATAGTGGCGCAATTCCCAAAAGCGCACCAGATGTACTGTCAGCCAGGCGATACTGCGTGCAACCGCCGGGAAAACAGTAGGTGAGGCAAAGCCCCACTGCAGCGCAGCGCGAAAGTTAGCATGTTCGCAATCGTACTCCTGCAATGTCTCCGTGCGTGGTGGGTCGCCCATCTTTTGCGCCAATGTCTCTGCCAAGCTGAGGTAATAACGCAGATGACGCCAGTATATCTGGTTAGCTTCGCCTTGCTCCTGTAGCTGGGCAGCCGCAAACTGGCGCAACAACTCGTGCAGATCAAAGCGATCCCCCATTTGTGAGCGCACCAACGACTTATCGATCAACCCGGCCAGGATCTCGATGGTGACAGCGGCCACTTGTTCGGCTGCGGCTAGCGTAAAACCACCGCCAAAGACCGAGAGAGACGCCAGACACCTTTGTTCCTGCGGGGTGAGCAAGCGCCAGGAATGGGCAAAAACCGCCTGCATCGAGGTATGGCGCGTCGGCCGATCGCGCAGGTGCAAGCTGGGCAAGGGCTGACTGGCGGCCAATGCCATGGCGATTGCGCTCACCGATTGGGTACGGATCGCACCCGCCGCCAACTCTAGCGCCAACGGTAAGCCCTCGCTGATTTGGCAGATGGCGGCAATGTGGGCGCGCTCGACCGCGTCTGGCGTAAAGCTTGGTTTGAGTTGGCGCACGCGCTGCAAAAAGAGTTGGGTCGCGGCCGGTTCTGTCAACAGCCTAATCGCATCGGGCAAGGCATAGTCTAGCCCGGTCAACGGGAAAAGCTGCTCCGCTTGCAGCCCCAGCCGCTCACGCGATGTCACCAGTAGTTTCACGCCACTGGCTTGCGCCAACAGATCCAACAACAACGTGATGTTCGGTAGTAGTTGCTCGTAATTATCCAACACCAGCAGCAGTTGCCTGGTGTGTAGATAGCCCAGTAATTGACTCGATGGCTCTACCGTGGGCTGCAATGGCTGTGCCAACGCCTGCAAGATTGCTGTCGCCAGCAGATCAGGATTGCTGATCGCCGCCAACGGTACAAAGATTGCTCCCTGCGCAAAAGTGGTTGTCAAGTTTGTTGCCACGGCCAACGCCAGGCGCGTCTTGCCCATGCCACCAGGCCCAGTGATCGTAATCAACCGACACAGTGGGTTGCTGATCAATTCGCTCAATTCGGCCAGTTCGCGTTCACGTCCAATCAGCGGCGTGGGTGGGAGCGGCAGCGTGGAAGAGACAGGGTGAAGGGGTGACAGGGTGACAGGATGTCTATCCTGCATGGCATTCACCTTGTCACCGCGCCCAGGTTGGGCACCTGACCCAGTCACCTTGTCAAACTCCCCACTTCGGATCGCTTCCACCAGCGCTACCGTTTCGGCATCTGGCTCGACCGCCAGCTCCTCCTCCAAGATACGCCGACACGTTTCAAACTGCGCCAGCGCCGCTGCCCGTTGACCGCTGCGCGCTAGTCGTATCATCAACTGGCGGTGGGCCTCTTCGCGCCACGGTTCCAGAGTCAACAGGCGGCGGGTGTGGGTGATGGCTTGGAGGAGATCGCCTCCTTGCTCATGCCAATTCGCCAGGGTGTGCAACCCGTTAATCACTGCTTCGCGGTAGTGGACGCGCTGTACCAGCACCCACTGTTCAAAGTCGGGCGCATCGCGCACATAGAAGCCCTCCAAAAAATCGCCTCGGTAGAGCGTCAGGGCGGCTTGCCAAGTAGGGAGCGTCTCCGGCGTGGGTGGCTGACCAATGCCAGCCAGAAAACCTTCAATATCCAGGTAATAGGGCAGATTTCGGTTAAAGGCGACTGTCTGCCTGTCTACCAGCACAGCGTCACCGACCAAGTCGCGCAGGTTGGAGAGACATTTGCTCAGGCTGGTGCGCGCCGCCGTTTCGGGTTGGTCGCCCCAGAAGAGGCCGGCCAGCGTCGGGCGTGTATGGGGCCGGCCCGTGACAGTGAGATAGTAGAGCAACGCCTGTGCTTTGCTGGAGCGGAAGCCGGTCACGACCTGACCGCGCTGCCGAACTTCCGGCGTGCCCAATAGGGTTAAGGCAAGACGCATACAGCAGCCCCCAAGGATGAATGAAGGTGGGGAACCATCGGGCGCGGCCAAAGGGGGGCCTACAGCACAGCGTTCCTCAACCGATATTTGTAGCGATGGTAAGCCTTGTGAAGAACGAGCAGGCTAACGAAGCGGGTAGCTGAGGCGCAATCTGCACACAGTAAGCGAAGTCATTCGGTTTATTGTCATGGTTGCGCCTCCTTTCTTACATGCGGGTTGATAAACAATGAACAGAGCATACCATGATTCATGGCTTGTGTCAACCAATTGCAAACGATAATGACAACTTTTCTGGTAAAACTCGTCGCGATCTCGTCGCGATTCCGTCCCGGCAGCCTGCTATGCTACTTCCATGAACAGCAAACAACCCTATTACCGCATCTATCTCTTGACCGTCTGGCAGGAACAGAATCGTGGCCCGCCGGAACGGATTGTCTGGCGTTTTCGCCTGGAAGATCCACGCACAGGTCGGCAGCAGGCATTTGCCGATGCGGCTACGTTCATGGCCGCACTCCAGGCGCTTGTCGCGGCGCTTGTTCCAGCAAAAACGCAGGAGGAAAGCGAGGAATAATGTTAGATCCAACCTACAACCGATTGTGCAGTTCAATCCACGAAATCCGAAGGAGCAAACAAATGAAGTTGATCCCGCGCTGTTTCATTGTGCTGTGTATCTTGTTGGCCGGCTGCATCCCGGCCCCCATTGCCCCGCCGGTGGAACCCAACGCCGGCCAGTGGCAAACTTGGGTCGTGATCGATGTGGCGGCGGTGCGTCCGGCGGCCCCACCCGATCAGGCCGCCACCCAGGCGGAGTTGAAGGAAGTGCAGGCGGCGGTCGCCAGCCGTGATGAAGCGGCCTTGCAACAGATCGCCTACTGGGACAGCGGCGCCCCATCCTACCGCTGGATTGAAATCGCCTTTGCCCAAAATCGCGCCACACCCAGCTCTGGCCCACGCATCGTCCGCATGATGTCGCTGCTCAATGTGGCGATCTACGATGCGATGGTGGCCGCGTGGGATGCCAAGTATACCTACAACCGGGCGCGCCCAGCAGCATTGTCCCCCGGCCTGTCCGTGCTCGCACAACAGACCAACAGTCCTTCCTATCCCTCGGAACATGCGGTGGCGGCGGGTGCGGCTGCGACAATTCTGGGCTATGTCTACCCTGATCTGGCGCAAGATTTCCAAGCCAAAGCCGAAGCAGCAGCGACTTCCCGTGTGATGGCTGGCGCCAACTTCCCCAGCGATGTGGTGGCTGGATTGGCGCTGGGCAAAGCCGTCGCCGAACAGGTGATCGCCCGCGCTCAGCTCGATGATGCACTACCGGCTTGGGATGGTGTGATCCCCAGTGAACCAGGACACTGGACGGGGGAGAAACCCGTTGAACCAAACGCTGCCAAATGGCAGACTTGGGTGCTGGCTTCATCCGCGGAAATCCTGCCCGAACCCCCACTGGCAGTTGACTCGCCCGAACTGGCAGCCGAACTACAAGAGGTGCAAAGCTTTACCCGCACTTGGCAATCTAACTATATGGCCGCCGGCTGGCAAACACCCACCGGAGCCTTTGAAAGCTGGTACACCTTTGCCCATACGCGCCTGTTCGAGCAAGGGCAACATGCCAACGCAGTACGTGCTGCTCGTCTTTATGCCATGATGAGCGTGGCGCACTATGATGCGCTGATCGCTTGTTGGCATGCTAAGTATCACTACTGGTACCCCCGTCCCTTTCATCTGGACACGGCGCTGACCACTGTCTTCCCGACCCCCAACTATCCCAGCTACCCGTCGGGGCATGGCTGTGCTTCGGGGGCCATCTCTGAAGTGTTGGCCGATCAGTTCCCGGCCTATGCCGACTTTATCCGGGGCCGCGCTAGCGAAGCGCTCGAATCGCGCATCTGGGCCGGCATCCACTTCCGCTTTGAAATGCCGGCCGGGCGGGCGATGGGTAAGCAGGTGGCAGAAAAGGTGATCGCCTGGGATCAGCAGGATGGGGCGACAAATGAGTAAGCCGTTGAGTACGCGATAAGTCGTAGATCGTCGCGCTGGGGACTTTCCCCGTTCCCAGCGCGGCTACAATGAACAGAGAAAGAAGCATAACCATGAGTGTACAACCTATCCACCCATACGCTCATCGCCACCAAATACGGTTGCATCACTTTGTGGGTGCTCAATCACTGGCGAACCATGTCCCAACCCGGCCTGTTGCTATTATAAACTGAAAAGCCGTGGGAACGTAAGAGCGATCGCGACGTATGCGACGCAAAGCGGGAAGCGCCGCATCTTTGAATGCACGACCTGTGGCGAACAATTTTCGGAGACGCGAGAGACGGTGTTTTTCGATTTGCGCACAGACGAAAACACGGTGCTGTTGGCGCTGAAATTGCTGCTGTGTAAGGTGGAATTGATGAGCATTCGCTTTGTGCTGGGGGTCAGTGAGAGCAGCGTGTTGGCTTGGTTGCAGCGTGCCGCAGCCAAGGCCGAAGAAATCAATGCACATTTGTTGCGGGAAGTGAAGGTGACGCAAGTGCAACTGGATGAGATATGGAGCTTTGTCGAACGCAAAGTGGCGCAGCAACGCACGGCAGACGGCGAAAGCAGTGACGAAAGCAGCGATTGTCGGCAATGGGTGTGGGTGAGCTTTGCCCCCGAATACCGCTTGCTGTTGGCGGCTTATGTCGGGCCGCGTACCTGGCAAAGTGCCTTGACCGTAATCCAACTGACCGCGGCATTTGAGACACGCTTTCCCAGTGCGTTGGAACGGGCCATGGCTGGCGGCGGATCGGCATAAACCAGGGAGGAAATTGTAATGGAACGGTATCTCTACAAAGCAACAAGCGATGCAGACACCAGCTTGATTCAGGCGGTGCAACAGGTCGGCAACAGTTGGACAGCCGGCCTAGCGGAAGGCGATGTACGGCCAATTGCGGCGGCTTATGGCAAACACGCCAGGGCCTATGTCCCGACCAGCGGTCTGATTGCTGGTCGGGACGCCATTGAAGCGGGCTGGCAGCAGGCAATCAATAACGGCTTGCGGCATGTTCTCGTAGAAACCCATGAAGTTGCCCAGGATGGCGCGTTAGGCTATGAAACAGGGACCTATGTACTCCTCGACCAACAGGGGGCAGTCACCGAACGCGGACACTATCTGATCGTCTGGCGACAAGAAGAGGGGCGCTGGCAGTGGCATCGGCATATTTGGAATTATCAGTTTAGGGCAAGCGCCATTGCTTCCTGAATCGCGATCGATGTCAGATAGGGAGCTTGGTAGGCATCGACACTTTTCACAACCGGAGGAACCCATGACAACGACCCAAACCAAAACCCCCCGTCCAACTGGCCGAGGCCGTGATTGCGGCCTTCAATGCGGCGGACTGGGATCAGATCCGGGCGACGATTGCCCCCAATGTGGTCTATACAGAGACAGGGACGCAGCGGCGCGTCGAGAATCTATACTCAAAGCAAATTGAGAACCGGGATTTTTGTAAGGGCGTCCCCTTGCGGGCGCCCGCAAGGGGACGCCCTTACAAAAATCCGCCTTTCATTCTGACCTGAGTATAGAGGACTATCTGCAATTGCTGGCAGGCTGGAAGCAGGCCATCCCCGATGCACGGGGCGCCATTCTCAAGAGCGTGAGTCAGGGCAATACCGTCGTCCAAGAAATCCTTTGGGAGGGGACACAAACGGGACCACTACCGACCCCAGCCGGTACGCTGCCGCCATCGGGGAAGACGTTCCGCGTCGCGGCTGCCATCTGGTATGCCGTTGCTGGCGGGAGGGTGCAAGAAGTTCATCACTATCTCGATGTGCTGGCCTTGTTGCAGCAACTCGGCACACTGCCGGGGTAAGCTTACCCTGTTGCTGGACGATGCAAAGGGGTAAAGGCCAAGTTTAAATCGACCGCACGCAGGATTGCCAGTAACTTACTCAAGCTGGGTTTTGTCGACACCTATCGCGCTGCCCGTCACGCCGATTCGGTCGAATCGAGCACCTTTCACGGCTTTCATGGTAGCAACTACTTTGCGTTGGAATGGGGTTGCAGCGTATTCTGGCGAGTAGAGTGGATCATGGCACGGGCGGGACAACAGCCGCTGCAAACGCTCTCCTGTACGATTGTGCGTGATGCCGAACCGCCGATTTTTGGCAGTGATCATTATCCATTGGTGACAGAACTGCTACTGGGAAAATAACATGAAAAAGAACAGTCGAGCCGCGATGTAATCCATTTGCAGTAAAGTCCATTTGCAGTAAAGAAGGAGACCATGAGATGGCATACAACCTTGATACTGATGAAGTGATTCAAGCCCTGATTAGCGAGGCAGCAGATGATCCTGATGTGATTGGCTTGGTGTTGACCGGCTCGCGGGCAATTGGCGCAACAGGACCCGACTCCGATTATGATGTTGTCTTTGTGGTTACTGATGAAGCGATGGCGCGCTATGAAGAGACGAAAACTTTCCCCCCACGCGGCATAACGCTGCCTTCATCGGTTAGCACAAGGGACATGTGGAACGAGTCGCCGCGTAGCCTGCAACTGGAAACCATTGTGGCATGGATGTTGCCAACCTGGGCGGAAGCGCGCATTCTCTATGATCGCTCAGGAGAAACCGAACGCCTCTTTGCACCTTTGCGCTTCATGTCAGCCGAGCGGGCAAAGAGTACCGTGGCTGGTTTTTATGATGATTATCTGAATGGTTTCTTTCGTTCGCTCAAATGCTGGCGACGGGGCAACACATTGGGCGGTCGTTTGGAAGCAGCACAATCGGCGGATAGTCTTTTGCACTTGCTCTTTGCTTTGGAGCAACGTTGGCGACCCTACAGCAGTCGTCTGATTTTCCATCTTCATCGTCTGGTTGGGCAAGGCTGGCAACCTGGTGAACTGGAAGCGTTTTTGCTTGCTCTGATCAGCACGGGCAGCCCTACTCGTCAACAGGTGCTCATGCGTCGGGTTGCTGCCTTGCTGCGCGAACGCGGTTTTGGTCATGTCTATGATGAGTGGGAAGGACAGATCGATCAAGCGCTTAGTTGGATCTTACCCGATCCATTGCCCGTACCGTGACTCGAGTATGGGCCATGTAGAGAGTGTTACCAATGTCTTGAGGGTGGCAACCTGTGCTGGCACTAAGCTGGTTGCGTCGGTGACGTTCATAGGTTCGGCCAGTCAGACAGCGCATAAGCCACGGCTTGCTCTACCGACATAGCTGCACCTTCGGCCCAAGCGGCAGCGAAGGTCGCATCCTCCATTTGGGCATGGAGGATTGCCAGCGTGCGCTCGTTTTCTGTGCGATCCAGTGGCCAATAGCGCATAATTGGACTGACAGTGAGCATCTCTTCCTTAGCAGCAGTTAAGATGGCAGCCCGCTCATACTCGCCACAGAGCGCGGCAATTCTTGCCAACCCGATCAGCACCATCGTGATCCCGGTTAGGTCAAGGCATTCATCGACCAACCGCAACGCCTGTGCAAACAACGTGCTGGCTCGTCTCAAATCTCCCTGCGCACAAACTCCGTGTCCCAGACGAACATAACTGTATGAGCGCGAGCGTGGGCCTCTAGCCTCGTTGGTGCGGCAACACTCTTCAAAGCTACGCCTGGCTTCCTCTAAAGATCCTTGCAAGTATAACGCTTCGCCTGCAAACATCAAGGCCGACGATGTTCGCGGGTGGCTGCCACACTGTTGCGCGATTGCCAATCCTTGATGACAAAGTTGCACCGCCTGTTGATAATCGCCACGATAGATGGACACCACGCCTAAATGATTCAACACACTTGCCATTACTTCACCGACCTGCGGATCGGCCGGGTCAAGTTGTTGATGAAGGGCAAGACTTTGGCTCAATAATAGTTCCGCCTGATCAATCTCGTTCGCCATGATGGCAAGCAGTCCCGCAACATCATACGCATCTGCACGAATAATCGGGGCAACTGGCGTATCCTGAGCGAGCATAAGAGCATACCAATCACGGCCTTCTTGTAGATAACTTCTCGATTGCCAAAGCCAGTGCAGATTAAGAGTCATACATAGGCCATCCTCTAGGGCGTGTAGGGCAAGCCATTTTAGAACCGAGCGTAGGTTATCGATTTCTTGTTCGATACGTATCATCCACTCGGTCGGTTGTCGACTCGACAAGCCAGTTTGCGCATCTTCGCACCACTTGAAGAAATAAGCGGTGTAACGATGTTGCACCGCATCAAACTCCCCAGACTCAACCAGTTGCTGGTTGACAAACTGGCGCACCAATTCATGGATGTCAAAACGGCTGCTCTGATTACGCCGCAACCAGGATTTATCCACCAGTGCAGTCAGGATGGCTGGGGTTGCGCCCGCCACTGCGTTTGCCGCCTCAACCTCAAACCCACCACGAAAGACCGAGAGCGCAGCCAACACCTGCTGCTCATTCTCGGAAAGCAATCGCCAGGAATGTTCGAATACAGCTTCAATCGTGCGATGGCGTTCAGGCAAGTCACGCAGGCGAGCCGCCAATCGAGCTTGCCCCTGTTCTAGCATGGCAGCCAGCGCTACGCAGGATTGCTCGCGCACTGCTGCGGCGGCAAGTTCAAGCGCCAGCGGCATCCCTTCGCTAATTCGACAGATGCGTACAATCGCCTGTAATTCGTCCGCATTGGGAACAAAGCGTGGCTGGATTTGGCGCACCCGTTGTAGAAAGAGTTGAATTGCTGCAAAGCTGCCAGGATCAGGTGAGGATTTGGTGTCCATCGTTGGTGATGAATAACGCAGATAGTCCAGACCGGCCAACTCGTATAAATGTTCAGCCTGCAATGCCAGCCGTTCACGCGAGGTTACCAACAATGTAATTTTCGGTGCATAAGACAATAGGTCGATCAACAACTCGACATCGGGCAACAACTGTTCATAGTTATCCAACACTAACAACCGTTCCTCACTGGACAAGACCGCACGCACTTGTTGCTGTGGCGACAAATCGCCGCGCAAGGGTACATTGAGGGCACTTAGAATCGCCTGTGGCAGAAATTGAGCGGACGAAACGCCAGCCAGTGGCACAAAGACGGCGCCATGCTGGAAGCTGCCGCTTTGTTCTGCGGCCACAGCCAGTGCCAGCCGTGTCTTGCCCATGCCGCCCGTTCCGATGAGCGTAACCAACCGGCACTGTGGGTTGTTGATCAACTCACCCAGTTCAGCCAGTTCACGTTCGCGACCGATTAGCGGTGTGGGCGGAATTGGGATGACAGGGTGAGGCTTCGACGTGAGATCAGCCGAACGGGGTGACACAGTGACAGGGTGATTTGGTACATTCACCTTGTCACCCTGCCACGGGGTGCCCCTTGGGCCCACCTTGTCAAACTCCCCCGTCCGAATCGCCTCGACCAACGCTACCGTCTCCCCATCCGGCTCGACCGCCAGCTCCTCCTCCAAAATGCGACGACACGTTTCAAACTGCGCCAACGCCGCTGCCCGTTGACCGCTGCACGCCAATCGTGTCATCAACTGCCGATGGGCCTCTTCGCGCCACGGTTCCAGGGTCAACAGGCGACGGGTGTGGGTGATGGCTTGGGGGAGGTCGCCTCCTTGCTCATACCAGTTGGCTAACGTATACAGCCCTTGCAGCACGGCTTCGCGATAATGGGCGCGCTGCACCAGCACCCACTGCTCAAAATCGGGCGCCTCGCGCACATAGAAGCCATCCAAAAAATCGCCACGATAGAGGGCCAGGGCGGCTTGCCAGGATTGGATCGTCTCCGAGTTTGGTGGTTGGCTAATGCCGGCCAGAATGCGTTCCGTATCCAGGTCATAGGGGTGATTGCGGTTAATGGTGACGGTTTGTCGATCCACCAACACCGCCTCACCAACCAACTCGCGCAGGTTAGAGAGACATTTGCTCAGGCTGGTGCGGGCGGCGGCTTCGGGTTGGTCGCCCCAGAAGAGACCGGCCACCGTCGGGCGCGTATGGGGCCGCCCCGTAACCGCGAGGTAATAGAGCAACGCCTGCGCTTTGCTGGAGCGAAAGCCAGTCACGGGTTGACCGTGATAGCGGACTTCGGGGCTGCCGAAGAGGGTTAGTTGGAGTGGGTTGGGCATAATGAGCAGCCCCTTACGAGCGCGGAGAACGAATCCGAATGTTTTGCTCGGTAGCCACGACGAACCGATCTTGAAGCCTGTCAACATATTGACTTAGGACAGCAGCAACAACGCGTATTTTGGTAACAACTCGATCATCGGCTAACCGTAACAATAGTACACCCCGGTGGCGATGGTTATCACGATAGACTATATCACCAAAGTCTTTGTCATTGGTCACGACAATTCGTTGTTCGGCAACGGCGCGACGCAGAATATCGAGATCACTGGTTTGCGGCGACTCTTCACTCACGCTGACGGCATCAAATCCTTGCGTGCGGAGAAAGTGAGCCACCGCAATACCAGTGCATTCATCGACAATAAACTTCGGCATTAAGCTGGCTCCAACGTTAAAGGAAAGACAGCCTCATCGGTCAGGATGGCAGCCGCATAGAGCAGTGCGGCCTGAATATCTTCGGTTTGTAAGCGGGGATAATCAGCCAGAATCTCTGGTTGCGGAATCCCTTGCGCCACCATGCGCACGAGCAGATCGACTGGTATGCGCGTGCCACGAATGACCGGTTTGCCTGCCATAATGTTCGGGTCGTAGGTAATCCGTGTGCGAAAATCCAATTTCATCGTCTCTTCCTTCGTGTTAGGTTACTACTTAACAACATGCCTGTACAATCATTCAACCCATTATACCTCACAGACCATATTCCCGTTCAATGTAGGTAAAGCCCAGTTCTGGACGCCTGTAAGACAATCTTCCCGCATGTATACCACCTTGCGATCATGCGCTGGGTATCGTTGGCTGCAAGATAATAGAACAACGCCTGCGCTTTGCTGGTGCGAAAGCCAGTCACCGCTTGCCCATGCAAACGCACTTCCGGGCTGCCAAATAGGGTTAGTTGAAGCAAGTTGGTCATAGGGAGAATTTGGGAATCGCTTGTCGCGGTCTCCTTGTGCTGTTGTCATAAGCTGGGATGGCGCCACCATAGCAACCATGTGGCCATTATAGCCCATTCGCTTGGGCTTGGGAAGAGGTCAAAAAGTAGTTCGTTGGCGATGGTAACCGGATCCATGAGCGCAACATGTTGTTGCCGTTTCAGTGGCGGATCGAATCGCGTAATGTTCGTTCAAGATGTTTGCTTATGGGCAAATTTGGAAAATTTCGTCGCGATGCCGTCGCGATCCCGTCCCGGCGGTCTGCTATGCTACACGACAACGACGCCTCAATCACCTTGCCGTTGGCTTCGTGTGTCATGATACCACAATCTCTCCATTGCTACTACGTTTTTTACGCGCCGCGGCTACGTTGTTACTGCTGCAGCCAGACAAAGAGACTGTTGGCGCGATTTTCAGTTATGCGAGGTAAGCCCCATGTCTAAGCGAACACCGCCTGTCGAATGGTATATAGCGGAAAGCGATGCGGAATGGCAACGGCTCTGTCTCCCGCCCATACCAGACCAGCCGCCATCCTTCCAACGCCGCCTTGCTGTCCAGCGGTTTCTCGGCAGCGTTGCCCTTCTCCTCTGTTTGCTGGTGGGCGTCTGGTGGTGGCGCACCAACCAAGAGGAAGTACGCCAGAAGGAGGTCGAAGTACAGGCGACGATGCCACTGCACCAAACCCCAATCGCGCCGGCTGGCAACTGGTTGCGCCGGCATGGGCCGGCGGTAAGCGGAGAGCAGAAAACGGGCCAAAACGGGGCGTCCCTTGTCTACGGTTTTGCCGCAGCGCCGCCCTGGACGGTGCAGGGCGATCAGGCGTGGGGCCACCTTGTGATCTACACAGAAGAGGGGGAACCAGCCTATCGGCAGACGCACTTCTATCGCCGTACAGCCGCCGGTTGGCAGCAGACGGCGCCAGATGCGGCGCTCTGGGGCGCGCCACGCACACTGGAAACACCATCCTTCGTCTATCACTTTCGTCAACAGGATACACAGATTGTCATTGCGGCTACAACGCCGATCGAGGCGCTATACACCACCCTGCGACGTAACGTTGGCCTCTCTGGCGCACCTGCCGGCGAAAAGCTGAGGATTGAAGTCAGTGTGACGCAACCCCCTGGACAGGCCATCCCCTGGCGCGGCGCGCCGACGCGTATCCTTGTGCCTTCCCCGGCGGTCTATCGGGCGCCGGTGGCGTTGACCGATGAGGATCTGCTGGTGCAGGCCGTGGCCCTTCCCCTGCTTGCCCATGTGTTGACGCAAGCAGGTGAGCAGTATCAACTTGACGCGGCCTGGCAGCCACTGGTCAATGGGCTGCGCTTGTGGCAAGTGTGGGATCTGGATCTGCCCCTGGCGGCCTGGCGGGAAGCGGTGGTGACGTGGGTCTATACAGACCTGCCAAACGCTCGCCCGGACCAGACCACGGTAATGCCGGAACAGTACACCGCGCTCTGTGCATCGCATAAGCTCTGGCTGCCGTCGCCGACGGAAATGAATATCCCTTTGTTGTGTGCAGAAGAGGCATGGGAAGATTTTTTCTTATCGCCGTGGGGCTGGTACGCCCCGCTGATCCGCTTGGACCACTTGTTCGCACCCCTGCCCTCAGATGATTACCAGGAGGAGCAGGACGCGCTGCGCCTGGCTTCTCATCCTGGCCGCACGGTGGCGCTGGCCACGCTCATCGAGTATGCCGTGGCCGCCTATGGACGGGAGCGTCTACCCGCGCTGGTGGCGGGCTTAGGTCAACACGAAAGTTGGGAGACGCTGCTGCCGGCGGTCTACGGTGTATCTGCCGCAGAATTTGAGGCCGGCTGGCGGGCTTATTTAGGAGACCACTATGGCGTTTCTTTAACAAAATGATTCTTCCTATCAAAAGATGAGCCAATCGGCATCTTTTGATGGGCGCAGGAGATGCAGCGCTAGGGAGCGTTGATGCCGCACGCAAGGGTCTGGAACGGACGATGCGCCAAGATTGGCTGGCGGAACCAACCCATCTACCAGCGTTCAGGATGAGACCCAGCGCCTGAAAGTCAGCGTCAGATCTGCCAACCGTTCAAGTTCATTCAGGTGTAGATTCGGCCAACGCATAGGCCACCGCTTGCGCTACTGACATTGCGCTGCCTTCAGCCCAAGCCGCGGCGAAGGTAGCATTGTCCAAATGGGCGTGGATGAGTGCCAATGTACGTTCGTTTTCGGCGCGCTCCATCGGCCAATAGCGCATAATTGGGTTGACGATGAACATCTTTTCCTTGGCAGCGGTTAAGACAGTAGCTCGCTCATACTTGCCACAAAGCGCAGCGATTCTTGCCAGCCCGATCAGCACCATACTGGTCCCAGCCAGATCATGACATTCATTGACTAACCTCAACGCCTCTGCGAACAACGTGCTTGCTTGGCTCAAATCTCCCTGCGCACAGACTGCATGCCCCAAACGAACATAGCCGTATGCGCGTGACCGTATGCTCCCTCTGGTCTCGTTGATGCGACAGCACTCCTCAAAGCTATGCCTGGCTTCCTCCAGTGATCCTTGCAGGTAGTACGCTTCGCCAGCAAAGAAAAAGGCCGACGCCGTTTTCGGTAGGCTGCCACGCTGTTGCGCAATTGCCAATCCTTGATGACAAAGTTGCACCGCCCGTTGATATTCGCCACGATAGATGGAGACCACACCCAAATGGTTCAACATACTTGCCAATCCTTCACCAACCTGTGGATCGGCCGGATCAAGCTGTTGATGGAGGGCAAAACCTTGCGTCAACAATCGTTCCGCCTTGTCGATTTGGTTCGCCATGATGGCAAGCAGGCTCGCACCATCATACGCATCTGCACGAATAATCGAGGCAACTGACGCCTCCTGCGCGAGCATAAGCGCATACCAATCGCAGCCCTCTTGTAGATAACTTTTCGATTGCCAAAGCCAATGCAGATTGATGGTCATACGCAGACCATCCTCTAGAGCGTGTAGGGTAAGCCATTTTAGAACCGAGCGCAGATTATCGATATCGTGTTCGATGCGTATCATCCACTCGGTCGGTTGTTGACCCGATACGCCAGTTTGCGCGTCTTCCGACCACTTGAAGAAATAAGCGGTGTAACGATGTTGCACCGCATCAAACTCGCCAGACTCAACCAGTTGCTGGTTGACAAACTGGCGCACCAATTCATGGATGTCAAAACGACCCCTCTGATTACGCCGCAACCAGGATTTATCCACCAGTGCAGTCAGGATGGCTGGGGTTGCGCCCGCCACTGCGTCTGCCGCCTCAACCTCAAACCCGCCACGAAAGACCGAGAGCGCAGCCAACACCTGCTGCTCCTCCACGGAAAGCAAACGCCAAGAATGGGCAAAGACCGCTTCCATGGTGCGATGCCGTTCGGGCAGATCACGCAGGCGCGACGACAAGCGCGCTTGCCCTTCTTCCAGGACAATAGCCAGCGTAACCAAGGATTGCTCGCGCACCATAGCCGCCACTAGTTCTAGCGCCAACGGCATCCCTTCGCTGATCCGACAGATGCGTACAGCCGCTGCCATCTCTGCCTCACTCGCGGCAAAACGTGGTTGGATTTGGTGTACACGCTGGAGAAGAAGCTCGATCGCACTATAGCTTTGCAAAGTTGGCGCTGAGATTGTCGGTTTCGTTGTGGCTTGACTGGTTGGGTAGGTCAACCCCGTCAACTCGCATAAATGCTCAGCTTGCAGCGCCAATCGTTCACGCGAGGTCACCAACAGGGTGACTTGGGGCGCATAGTAGAGTATGTCCAGCAACAATTCAACATCCGGCAACAAGTGTTCATAGTTGTCTAGTACCAACAGACATTCGCGGTTATACAACGTGAGCCGCACCTGTTGCTGTAGTGAAAGCGTCTCCTGTAACGGAACGTTGAGCGCACTGAGAATCGCCTGCGGCAGAAATTGGGTTGACGAAACGCCGGCCAACGGCACAAAGACGGCCCCATGTTGAAACTTTGTCGATTGGGTCGCAGCAGCCGCCAATGCCAGGCGCGTCTTCCCCATGCCACCAACCCCCGTGATGGTGATCAACCGACACTGGGGATTGCTGATCAATTCGCTCAATTCGGCCAGTTCGCGTTCACGTCCAATCAGCGGCGTGGGTGGAACCGGGAGGGCCGGCATGACAGGGTGGGGGGGGCGGGTGCCCGATATGGGCGCGGTGACAGGGTAACCATCAGGCGCACTCACCTTGTCAAACTTACCCGCCCGGATCACTTCTACTACGGCAATCGTCTCAGCATCCGGCTCTACGCCTAGTTCATCAACCAACACCTGGCGACAAGTCTCAAACTGCGCCAACGCCGCTGCCCGTTGACCGCTGCGCGCCAACCGTGTCATCAACTGGCGGTGCGCCTCTTCCCGCCACGGCTCCAGGGTCAACAGCCGGCGGGTGTGGGTGATGGCTTGGGGGAGGTCGCCTCCTTGCTCATGCCAGTTAGCCAGGGTGTGCAACCCGATCAGCGCCGCTTCGCGGTAGTGGGCGCGCTGAACAAGCACCCATTGTTCAAAGTCGGGCGCCTCGCGTACATAGAAGCCTTCCAGAAAATCGCCACGGTAGAGGGCTAGGGCCGCTTGCCAAGTAGGGAGCGTCTCCGGCGTGGGTGGCTGACCCATGCCGGCCAGAAAACCTTCGGTGTCCAGGTGATGGGGCTGATGGCGGTTAAAGGCGACCGTCTGCCGATCCACCAGCACAGCGTCACCGACCAGGTCGCGCAGGTTGGAGAGACATTTGCTCAGGCTGGTGCGCGCTGCCGCTTCCGGTTGGTCGCCCCAGAAGAGACCGGCCAGCGTCGGGCGCGTATGGGGCCGCCCCGTGACCGCGAGGTAATAGAGCAACGCCTGGGCTTTGCTCGACCGAAAGCCGGTCACGGGTTGACCGCGATACCGTACTGCCGGGCTGCCGAATAGGGTTAGTTGAAGCAAGATAGACATAGGGAGAATTTGGAAATTGTCTGGCGTTATCTTGTCGCGCTGTCGTCGCGATATGTTGCTATGCTATTTGCATCCAATCATGGGACAATTATAGCCCATTCGCATATCCTTGGGAGGCGACAAAACCTCAATCCCCAAATAAGTAAGAGGAGGGCAAGTGACGAATTATCATTTCTGGCGCGGTGACCGTGTACTCTTGCGCCCGCTTGAACAGAAAGATCTGGACGCCGATGCCCAGTCGGCGACGGCCGTCGATAGTGAAGCGGACCGTTATCAAAGTGAAATTGACTTTCCCTACAGCAGTGAGCCAGATCGTACTGAGCTGGAGAAACGGCGCAAGCGGGAACCAGGCGACGACGCCTTCTTTTGGATCATCGAAAACCTGGAAGGCGAAAACGTCGGCTACATCAACACCTTTGATTGTGAACGGCGCGTCGGCGTCTTCAAGTATGCCATTCTGATTCGCCGCCCGTACTGGCGGCGCGGCTATGCGAGGGAGGCCATCAAGATTGTGGCGCGCTACTATTTCCGCGAGTTAGGCTACCAAAAGCTAACGGCCCTGGTTTACAGCTTCAACGAACGTTCGCTACGAATGCACGAAAAGCTGGGCTTTGTCTTCGAGGGTCGCTTACGTCGTACTGTCTACACCAACGGTCGCCACTATGACACCATTTACTTTGGCATGACCAAAGAGGAATTTGATCGCCTTGATCCGCCGCCGCCGTTGTGGGAAGATGAGCGCTATGTGGTAAGCCCAGTTGCAAGCATATAATCCTGCCTGGTGGTTGTGGGCATCCCTCTACAGTGGCGCTAGTCAATCGCTGTAAAGGGATGCCTTACGATCTACGGTCGATTGCGTGCTTATAAGGGTTGCGGCACCAAAATGTCATCGCGCCAACGCTTGCGGAAAGCCGGACGGGCAATGGCTTCGGGCGATTGCAGGGTCAACCCGCCGTCGGCCACCAGCACAATGCCGGTGACAAAGGCCGCTTCATCCGACGCCAGGAAGAGCGCCACATTGGCAATATCTTCCGGTCGGCCATAACGCCCGACGGGGTAGAGATCGGTGTTCATCTGATCTTCCAGCACGTCTTGTTTCATCGCTTCCTGCTGGCGTGCGCCGACGATGAGGCCGGGGGCAATCGCATTGCAGCGAATGCCGCTGCGGCCATATTCCATGGCCAGGCTGCGGGTCAAGCCATTGAGACCAGCTTTGGAAGAACTATAAATGCCAAAGCCGGGGTTGGTGATCAGCGAATTGACGGTAGAAGTAAAAACAATGGAGCCGCCACCAGCTTTGATCATCTCTGGGATACAATGCTTGGCGCCAAGCCAGGGGCCTGTGAGCGAAACAGCTAGGGCGCGATTCCACTCTTCCTCACTAATTTCAATGACAGGTTTGACAAATGCTTGGGCGGCGTTGCTCATCAAAATGTTGAGCTTGCCAAAATTGTCCAGCGCCGCCTGCACTAACGCCTGCCAGACGCTGGCCTGACTAATATCGCCGGGTACGGTGACCACTTCGCCGCCAATGGCGCGGATCTGTTTCTCGGTTTCAAAGAGCCGTTCTTCGCCGGGCAGGGCGTTGATGACAACCTTGGCGCCTTCCTGGGCAAAGCGAAAGGCGCTTGTCCCGCCAATGCCACCCCAGCCGGCGCCGGCCACGATGGCGACTTTGTCTGCTAAACGCATTACCAGTTCCTTATCTGTTAGCGCACTTGTTCCAGTAGCGCAAAGTATTCATCACGTGAAATTTCTGCGGTTTTTAGATTACTGCGGATGATCGAGACTGGCACTTCAGAATAGGTTGGAATGACGACTGGTCTAAGGATGCCGGGTTTAACATAGGAGCGATGGCTGCCTTGCTGACGCATAAAACGAAACCCGGCCGCCAGGAAGACTTTTTCCAGCGTCTGCCAGTGGACTGTTGCCATTTTCGGCATTTTTAATTCCCAACGGTTGCAAAGTGGCGTTCAATCGAGACCCACAGTGGGCTTGCCCAGTTTCTTTGTTGTTTTTCGTAGCCAGCTTCTTCCAAAATCTCGGTTAATGTCCCTACTTCATCCGCAGTGGTCAAAAAAAGCTCAACCGCTTCTGCTAAGGCATGACGAGCCTCTTCCGGTGTTGTGCCTGAACTCATTACATCCAGCGGCATGGCATGGGCAACAAATTGCTCTTTTTCTTGCCAGATCTGAACAGTATATTCAATGTTCATTCTCACCTTCCCAAAGCTATCCGCATCGCGCACAAAGCTATTCTGGGAAATACTTTACCATAGAGCGAAAGGCCGAGCAAGCATGGGCTGTCAACGGTTTTGAACTACCACGCCACCACGCCGCCACAGATAGGGATGCACTGGCCGGTGACATAGTCGGAGAGGTCGGTGACGAGGAATTCGACCACTTTGGCGCAATCTTCGGGCATCCCCATGCGACCCAGGGGAATTTGGGGCAAGAGTTTGGCGCGCGTCTCTTCGCTGTCACGACCACCGGCCACGGCGCGCGACGAGAGAATCCAGCCTGGCGCAATCGAGTTGACGTTGATGTTATAGGGTCCCAACTCGGCCGCTAGCACACGGGTGTAATGGGCAATGCCGGCTTTGGCAACCTTGTAGGCCATGCCGCCGCCATTGTGACCGCTCCACAAGCCGGCTTGCGACGAGACATTGACAATTTTGCCCGACCGTTGCGCTTTCATGGGGCGGCTAGCGGCCTGACAGCAGAGAATCGTGCCGGTCAGGTTCAGATCCATGATGTACTGATAGTGGGCCATGTCGGCCTCGGCGGCGGAGTTGTTGGGGGGAGTTCGCAGGGCGCCGCCGGCATTGTTGACCAAAATGTCGATGCGACCAAAGGTGCCCATTACTTCCTCAAACATGCCATCGACGGCATCCTTGTTCATGACATCGGCGGCAACGCCCAACGCCCGACAACCCATCGCCTCGACTTCGGCCATGACGGTGGGCGCCGTCAACTGTTCGTTGTATTCCGCCGCGGCGTTGAGATCAATGTCATTAATCACTACATCCGCGCCCAGACTGGCGAGATGCAGCACATACGCCCGCCCCAACCCACGCCCACCGCCGGTGACGACGGCAACTTTGCCTTTAAGTTTCATCTTATCGCTCACATTTCTAGAATAAAATTCAGGGAAATTTCTACACTGAATCAGAAATTCGGAGATGGGGGCTGAGAACGACCAAGGACGGTTCCTGTTCAGCATCGATGTAAAGAACAGGTTGATCCGGATATTGAATCGCTATCCGCTTCCGTAAAGCTTTCACCGTCACATCCGCGCCAAGAATGCGATTATGATATTGTTCCAGCAAGGATTCAAGTTCAGACGATTCAACATCAGTCAACCGTCGTTCTTGGCTGCTTTGGGTAAGCTGGCGTAGACGATGTTGTTGCGCAGGCGAAAGGGAAGTTTCGCTTGCCGACCAAAGTGCGTCATCGGTAAATAAAGCCATTGCAGCGATTTCATTCGCAAGATCGGGTGGTAAATCGGATTCCGGTTCTAACGCCATGTCGTCTACCGCCTCTCTTACTTGCTTGTAGCTATGATACAGATGAAAACCTAATCCGTCAATCCCTTTTTCGATGCTGTCCCCTAAACTCAGATGTCCCTACGGGACAGATCAACCGGATAAGCCCCCTTTGACAAGACAATATACTATCCGTTAAAGAAGAACCCCACAGTTCCCTGCGGGGTTCTTCTTAAAATCCGCTTCAATCGGCTAGATTCGCGCTATCCGCGTTCTATGCCTTACTCCACCGGTTGCAATTCGACCAGGAAGAGGTTGGCCGTGCGGTGCCAGAAACCTTCGTGGACGTAGGGATTCTCATCAGTGGGCCAGTTGGTCCAGTAGGTGGTGTTGCGCGGCAGCAAGATCACCGTTTCGATGGTCATCACATCGGGCAGTTCGGGCAGCCAGATCTCCATCGCCTGGCGGAAGAGATCCTTCAGCGCCGGATCATCTTCGGCGACGCCGGTCATCTGATCGACGATGTCGCTAAATTCCTGGTTCGACCAGCGGTAGAGGTTGGTGAAGGGAATCGCTTCGCCGGTCGGCTTGACATGCTTGATGTGATAGAGCCGTTCCAGGGTCGCATAGGGATCGCGCATGGAGCCGCCATGCCCCCAGAGGAAGGCTTTGGCCGCACCGGTCTGGATGCGGGTGACAAAGTCAGCCGGCAGCAGGAAGCTAGCATCAAAGCCGGCCTTGCGCAGTTGCTCGGTGATCACCGGCGCCTGGGGCGTGGTAGACGGGTGCTGCGGGAAGGTGATGATCTCAAAGGTGATGCGGGCGCCATCCTTGACCCAGAAGCCTTCGCCATCCTTCTCGTAGCCGTTTTTGGTCATCAACTCAGCGGCTTTATCCAGGTTGAACTCAGTGGTCGGGTACTGTTCCAACAGGTCGCTGATCGAATCCATAAAGGGCTTCATACCCGGATAACCAGGGTAGGGCAGCTTGATCGCCGTGGTCGTGCCTTTGAAGGCGACATCAATGATTTGGTCGCGGTCGAGCGAATAGCTAATGGCCCAACGGATATCCGGGCTGTCAAAGGGCGCTTCGCTGGTGTTAAAGGCCAAACTGATCGGCCACCAGTCGAGGAAGCCATAGGGCGGATTGGCGCTGAAGGTGGTGATCTTGTCATTCTGGCTTTGGGCCAGTTCCATGTTCTGCGGCGTGAGCGAGAAGGCCAGGTCGATGTCGTTGTTGCTGATCAACTGCACCATCGTGTTCTCATCCATGCCAGGCAGGAAGATCATGCGTTCGACTTTGGGTAGTTCGTGGAAGCCGGTCTTGGCACCCCACCAATCTTCGCGCAGATCCCAGATTTTGCGCTGGACATCGCTGTAGACCAGTTTCCAGGCGCCGGTGCAAAGGGGCCAGCCTTTTTCCATATCAAAGTTGGTAAAGGTAGCCGGGTCTTGTCCTTCCCAGGCATGGGCTGCGATCATGGGTACGCCCAGGTCGGCATGGAAAGTCAGTTTGTCGAAAACAAAGCGGGGATTGACGCCATTGAGCGTAATCTTGACATTGAGATCATCGACTACCTCAGCACTCTTGACGGTGTCAATGATTTCACCGGCATAACCCAGATCAGGATGTTCCAACAGCATGTTAAGGGTAAAGGCCACATCTTTGGCCGTGAACGGCGTACCGTCGCTCCACTCCACACCCTGGCGAATGGTGACGGTGGCTTCGGTGAAGTCATCGTTGTAGGTATACCCTTCTGCCAGCCACGGAATAAATTCGTCACCGATCATGTTATAATAGAACAGCCCTTCGGTGCAGGCTTGGGTAAAGCCACTGCGCGACAGACCGGGCGCATAGGAGTTGAACATCTCCATATCGGTGAAGGCGCCGGGATGCTCGCCGCCCAAGCCGGCCATGATCAACGTGCGGTTGCGCGGTACATCCTTGAGACCCTCTGGTTGGCCGCTGGTTTCGGCCGGTGCCGCGGCTTGGGTATCGCCGCCGCTGCTGCCACTGCTGCTTTCTGCTGCCGGTGCGGCCGGCGCTAACTCCGGCGTACCACAGGCGCTCAAGAGCAGCAACAAGATCGTCAATAGCGGTACAATACGATGCCAACGTTTGTACATTGCGTCCTCCTTGTAAAGATTGGTTGATTGGACAGATGAAAGGTTCCGCCGTAAAGCGGGCATGGGAGCAGGGATAGTATACCCAACCACAAACGACTGCACAAATCGCCATAATGATTTCTTTGATACAGGATTTTACATGAAAATATGCGCAAAAAGAGCGTTTGACAGGGATTGCACCCTATGCTACAGTTATAAGCAATGACAGTTACGATGCTTCCCCTACCTCACACGACAATTCAGTCAGAAGGATTCAATTGAAGGAATCATCATGAGTTTACGCTACGTCTTAGGGCGTCTGCTCTTCTTTTTTGTTGTCATCTGGGCCGGCGTCACCCTGATCTTCTTTTTACCGCGTTTGGCCCAGGATCGCGACCCTGTGCGCGAACGGCTGGGTATGATGGTGGCGATGGGCGGGATGAACGCCGACAACATTGAGCGGCTTGCACAAGCCTACGAAGTCAAATTTGGGCTGGATAAGCCGCTCTGGCAGCAGTACGTCAATTACCTCAGCGATGTCGCTCGCTTTAACTTGGGCTATTCGTTAGCCAAATTCCCCACACGTGTCGTCGATCTGATTGCGCCGGCTATTCCCTGGACGGTGGCGCTGTTGGGCGTCTCCACGGTGATCGCCTTTAGCCTGGGGACAATTTTGGGGGGCATGTTGGCCTGGCCGGGCGCGCCACGCATCCTGCGGATTCTCTTGCCGCCGCTCTTTACCTTTGGCGCAATTCCCCAATTTTTGTTGGCGCTGATTCTGCTCTATGTGCTGGCCTTCCGCTTGAAATGGTTCCCGCTCACCGGTGGTTCACAAATTTTGACTATGCCCACGATGACCCTCAGTTATTTCTTGGAACTGGTCTACCATGCCATTTTGCCAGCGCTTTCCATTGTGCTGGTGACGATGGGCGGCTGGGCGCTCTCCATGCGCGGGATGATGGTGACGGTGGAGGGGGAAGATTACGTCACGCTGGCCGAGGCCAAAGGGTTGCCCAATGGGCGGGTCTTTCTTTGGTATGCCATGCGTAACGCGTTGTTACCCCAGACCACCGCACTAGCGCTCTCGATGGGGTCGATCCTCTCCGGTTCGTTGCTGGTCGAAATTATTTTCAATTACCCAGGCATCGGCTCGGTTCTCTTTTCCGCGATCACCGGCTTTGATTACTTTGTCATCTACGGCATTGTCTTTTTCATTGTGGTGACCATTGCCCTGGTGACGCTGGTGTTGGATCTCATCTATCCGCTGCTCGACCCGCGCATTCGTTATCAGAAAGGCTAAACGGTGGCTACCTTTTCTCAAAACTTGCGGCGCAACAGTATGTTGACCACCGGCGTCTGTACGCTCCTGGCCATGGTAATTCTCTGGCTGATCGGTTATCTGTCGGTGGATAGTAAAATGGCCGCCCCCCTGTCTGCCCCCACCGATCTGCCCCCGTCCAGTGAATATTGGCTCGGCACCGACAGCGCTGGTCGTCAATTGTTGGCGGTCATGGTAGCCGGCGCGCCGACAACGTTGCAGATCGGCTTGATCGCCGGGGCGTTAGGCATGATTATCGGCACAGTGCTGGGCTTTACCGCAGGCTACTTTGGCGGCGTGTGGGATTCAATCATTCGTAGCGCCGCCGATGTGGTGTTGACCGTGCCGGCGTTAGCGGTGCTGGTGGTCATTGCTTCGGTCATCAGCAAAACCCTCAGCCCGGAGATCCTGGCCTTGATCATTGCCGCCCTGGCCTGGATGTGGCCGACGCGCACCATTCGGTCGCAAGTCTTGACCATGCGCGAACGGGCCTATGTCGAAGTGGCGCGGCTCAATGGGTTGAACAATTTTGAGATCATCTTCAAAGAGATGGTGCCAAACCTGTTGCCCTATCTCGCCGCCAGCTTTGTCGGCGCCGTCAGTGCGGCGGTGTTGGCCGCCATCGGTCTGGAAGCGCTCGGCCTCGGCCCCCAAAGCGAACCGACACTGGGCATGACCATCTACTGGGCGCGCTACTACAACGGCTTGCCCCGCGGTATGTGGTGGTGGTGGGCGCCGCCGGTCATTGTGATCATCATGCTCTTTATCTCGCTCTTTATGATTGCCGCTGGTTTGGATCAAATTGCCAACCCACGGGCGCGGCGGACGGCGTGAGATGATTGGGTATTGGATATTAGCTATTGGCAGCAAATAACCAATACCTAATATCCAATACCCAATCACCCAAAGGTTTTATTCTTGATGTAGTGGAAACTTCTTATGACGGCTGTTTTGCAGGTTGAAAAGTTACGGGTCTATTATCACACCCTGGCTGGGCCAGTGCGGGCGGTGGAGGATGTCTCCTTCGCATTAAAAAAAGGGGAACGCTTCGGCCTAGTTGGCGAATCGGGGTCGGGCAAGTCAACAATGGTGTTGGCGTTGTTGCGCATGTTGAAGTCGCCGGCGAAGATTGAGGCCGGTCGGGTCTTGCTGGGGAACACCGATCTACTCAAGCTTTCTGATAATGAAATGCGGGCGGCGCGCTTTTCCCAGATTGCCTTGATCCCCCAGGGCGCCATGAACTCGCTCAACCCGGTGATGCGGATCAAGCACCAGTTGCTGGATACGATTCGCTATCATAACCGCGACGGCAATTTGAGCCAGAGTGCGATGATGACCCACATTCATGAATTATTGGAATCGGTGGGGCTAAATCGCGGTGTGGCGGAGATGTATCCCCACGAGTTGAGTGGCGGCATGAAGCAGCGCGTCTGTATCGCCATGGGCATCTCGTTGCAGCCACAAGTTATCCTGGCCGACGAACCGACCAGCGCGTTGGATGTGGTGGTGCAGCGTCAGGTGATGGAGACGCTGGGCAAGGTGCAGGAAGCGATTGGTGCATCACTCATTCTGGTAGGCCATGATATGGGGTTGATGGCGCAGTTTGTCAATACCATCGGCGTCATGTATGCCGGCAAATTGGTGGAAGTGGGGCCGGTCGAGGAGATCTTTGAAGAGCCGCTCCACCCCTATACGCAACTTTTGATTGCCAGCCTGCCTTCGTTGGAGGGCAAAGGCGTCTTTCGCGGCATCCCTGGCATTACGCCGTCATTGCTCAACCCACCACCTGGTTGCACTTTCCATCCGCGCTGCCCCCAGGCGATGGATCGCTGTAAAACCCAAGTTCCGACGCTGCAAGAAGTACGGCCGGGACGGTGGGTGTCCTGTCTATTATACTAATGACTAGAGACTGGAGACTAGGGATTGAAGCTTGAAATTGTTATGATCATCAATCTCTAGTCTCCAGTCTCTAATCGCCAGTCTCTAATCTCGATTGAAATCCTATGGCTCCTCTTCTCGAAGCACGTAATGTCAGTAAAGTTTACGGTGGTGGTCTCTTCAACCGGAAGCACAATGTCGCACTCGAATCCGCTTCCGTAGCGATTCAGGAGGATAAGCCCTCGATTATTGCGGTTGCCGGCGAAAGTGGCAGCGGCAAAACGACGCTGGCGCGCCTCCTACTGGGCCTGACACCGCCCAGTACCGGCCAAATTCTCTACCGTGGCCAGGACCTCTGGCGGCTGGACAATCAGCAGAGACGCACCTTCCGCCGTGAGGTGCAGGCCGTCTTTCAAGATCCTTTTGAGGTTTACAACCCGTTTTACAAAGTCGATCATGCCTTGACTGCACCAATTGGCAAATTCTTCCCCAAAGTCACAGCGACAGAAACCCGGCGCATGATGGAAGAAGCGTTGCAGGCCGTTGGTCTACGCCCGGAAGAGACCTTGGGGCGCTACCCCCATCAACTGAGCGGTGGGCAACGGCAACGTATCATGGTGGCGCGGGCGCTGCTGCTGAAACCGCGTATTATTGTGGCTGACGAGCCGGTCTCGATGGTCGATGCCTCCCTGCGCGCGACGATTTTGGAAAGTTTGCTGGCGGCGCACAAGGCGTTTGGCATTTCGATCATCTACATCACGCATGATCTTACCACTGCTTACCAATTGAGCGAACGCATTTTGATGATGTATCGCGGCAATGTGGTCGAGGCGGGGGATGTCGATTTGGTGATCAAAGCGCCGCAACACCCCTATACCCAACTGCTCATCGACTCCATTCCGCTGCCCAACCCCAAGCTGCATTGGGGCCAACGGGAGATGCAGGCGCGCCAAAGTGCTCAACAACTGGCGGCACAGAGTTGCCGCTTTGCCGACCGCTGCCCACAAGTGATGGAGGTTTGCCGCAAACAGATGCCGCCGCTCTATCAGACCGATGAGCGGCGGGTGGTGGCTTGTTATTTATATGATAAGGCGCCGGTGGCGAAGGAAGAGGGCAAACTGACGTAGCGTGATCTCAATGGGTCAATGGCAGGTAGAGGATCATAGGTCACAGCAACCAGCCCCAACCGACCGTTCACGCTCTGCTGGCAGTGGACCAACCCAACATTGTCTTTAAGCCGGTCCAAGGGGCCGATCTTTCCAGACAATTGTACAAATTGTTGCCCTCAACCTTGAACCTTTACCGTGCAACAAGTGGCAAATAGAGTTGTCGGAGCGGCTGTAATGCCACGTGGATTACCACTGTTGTCTCGGCGTTTCGTTCGATAAAATCCGGCTGCGCGGCTGTGTAACCCGCCGGTGGTACGATGAGCAAGGTGTAGAGACCAGTAGGCAGTTCCGGGACAACAAAGCCGCCGTTGGCAGCTGTCGTCAAACTGGTAACTAATGTACCCCCCGCTAACATGTCCACGTATACTTGTACCGTTATACCTGCGGCTGGTTGGTCGCTTTGGGTAATGCCATCATCCACCAGTTGTGTAACCAATCCATGAATTGCCACAGGTGCAGTCACCGTCGGTTGTTCGCTCCCTTGGACAAGGGCAAAAGCGGGTAAGGTGACCGTTCCTGATAGCGGTTCTCCTGCCTCCGCCAGTGCCGCACTGGTAACACCGGCAACTTTATGCAGGTGGACAGCATCGATCCAGTAGGTGTCGCCAGTGGCAGCCAAGCCGGCAAACCAGAAGCGTAGACGGCCATCCTGGACAAGGGTGGTGAAGTTTCGGGTGGTGAATTCATAGGTGAAGCTCTGCCACTGCGTTGTCAGATCA
>JAPKMW010000100.1 GCA_026645575.1 Caldilineaceae bacterium | reverse complement strand
CGCTTTGGCCCATTGCAAGCGCCAGTGGATGAGGACGAACGCGCCCTCTTCCTCAAGCTGTTGGAGTTGCCCGATGTGGTGGATCTGGCCTTTGCCCAGCGTATGCCACACCACTTATGCGAGTATGTCTATACCCTGGCGACGGTCTTCAACCGTTTCTATCATCAACACCATATTCTGAGCGAAGCCAACGCCGCCCAGCAAGCCTCCTGGCTGGCGCTAACCGAAGGGGTGGTTGGTTCACTGACGCTGGTTCTCGACCTGCTTGGCATTGCCGTACCGGAGCGGATGTAGCGCTTCGCCACCTAGCAAAGTTTGCGATCAAGAGATTAAGGCGCATTCAAAGAGTAAAGTATCCAGAGTCGTAGGGGCACGAGGTTGGGCGGAAGATCACGTTGCGACAAAATGACCGTTCTGCCCGCCCAACCTCATGCCCGTACTGGATAGCTATTTGTTTGAAGATGCCTAAGAGATTCCTTGTGCAGAATCTCTTAATCTCCCAATTTTTTGATCCGCCTTTCTCATATACCCATCAAGGATGCCCTTCTATGAAATTTGCTTGTTGCACCTGGGCATTGGCCGGCGCTGATGTGACGATCCTCGACCGGCTGGCGCAACTTGGTTTTGCCTGGATTGATGTGCGCGCCATTGACTTCACCGCTGACACGAGTCGCGATCTGATTGCGACGCATGGCTTGCAACTTTCTTGTGTCGGTCTTTCCTTTGCCCTGCCGCCAGGGGTCACGCTAGATAGCGCTGATCGCGCCGTGCGTACACAGGCGATGGCGGCGGCAAGCATTGGTCTACGCCACGCTGCACATCTGGGCGCTGATACAACCTACATCATTCCAGGGTTAGACGCCAGTGTGCCAGCCATAGCCCGTTATGCCGACGCCATCACAACGCTGGCGGACGAGGCCGCTACATTGGGCATTAAACTCTGCATCGAACATTTTCCCGGTCGCGCCTTGCCGACCATTGCCGGGACGTTGGCCTACTTGCGAGAGATCAATCACCCCAATCTCTATCTGCTCTTTGACATCGGCCACGCCCAAATGTCGAAAGAGGAGCCGGTGGCTGCCCTCCACGCCGCCGGGGATCGACTGGGTTACGTCCATCTGGATGACAACGATGGACAAGGGGATTTACACTGGGCGCTCTTGGATGGCGTCTTGACTCGCACCGTCCTACGTGACACCCTAACCACACTCGACGAATTACAATACACGGGCGGCGTCAGTTTAGAATTGAGTCCGCAGTTACCCGATCCCTATGCGGCCATTCAGCGCAGTTGGCAAATTCTCCGTGAAATTTAAGCCCCCCGCTCGTAGCCGGTCCGTGACCAGCGTTTCCGTCAAGCCGACGCTGGTCACGGACCGGCTACGAGCGGACAGACCCAAAAGTTGAGAGGAGCGTACATCATGGCCGGCATTGCCATTGTCTGTAGTCCGCCCAACATGGCGCCGTATGGGGCGAAGGCGGCGGGCGTCCACAACAGCCCGATCGCGATTGCCGTGCCGGCAGCGCGTCATCAACCGTTGGTGCTGGACATGGTGACGAGCATTGTGGCGGGTGGCAAACTCGAAGTGGCGAAAGATAAGGACGTGCCATTAGGAGCGGGTTGGGCGCTTGACAAGGAAGGCAACCCGACGCTCGATCCCCTTCAATTACCGTTACCGGCGGGGCTATAAAAAAAATCACCCACTCACCAACTGCTTGATTCGGTGAGTGGGTGATTTTGTGATCAACTAGAATGATCAGTCGAGGTGTGGACTTCCACCAAATGCGGCGTTTCGCCCTTTTGTTTAGGGAAGAGCAACGAGATCGCCACGGAGGCCGCCAAGACAAAGCCGATAAAGCCCAGCGATAATTCGATGGGAATGTGGATCGCATGTGCCATCATGTAGCTGGAGATACTTTCCACCAACATTTTGAGACCGACAAAGCCAAGAACAACCGATAGACCCGTTTGCAGATAGTGGAACTTGTTAATAACGCCAGCCAGGAGAAAGTAGAGCGAGCGCAGGCCCAAAATCGCAAAGATATTGGATGTAAAGACAATAAAGGGATCGGTCGTGATGCCAAAGATGGCCGGGATCGAATCAACGGCAAAGACCACATCGGTCGATTCGACGATCAAAAGAACCACCAGCAAGGGTGTTGCCATGCGCCGACCGGCTTCGGCCACGGTAAAATGTTCGGCGCGATAGCCATCGGTGATTGGCATGAAGCGCCGCAGCAGGTTGACCAGGGGGTTCGATTCGATCTCAATTTCTCGTTCGCCTTCGGTTGCCATCTTGTAGGCTGTGTAGATGAGAAAAGCGCCAAAGATCGTAATAAGAAATTCAAAACGGGAAATCAAGGCCGCACCCAGGACAATCATCACGCCACGTAAGATAAGCGCCGTGAGAATACCCCAAAAAAGCACCCGATGCTGGTAGGTGGGTGAGACCCGAAAATACGAAAAGATAAGAACGAAGACAAAGATATTATCAACGCTCAAAGACTTTTCCAAGAGGTAGCCGGCCAAAAAGGCCAGTGCCTGGTCTGCCCCCAGAAACAGATAAACGGCGACGTTATACAGCAATGCCAGCGAAATCCAAACCACGCTCCAAATGGCGGCCTCACGCACACTCACTTGATGGGACTTCCGGTGAAAGACCCCCAAGTCCAGTGTAAGCAGCGTGGCGATGATGACAATAAAGCCGATCCAGAAGCCAATATGAATATCCATACCCAACCCTTTCTATGCTACAAACATTGTATGATACTTGATTACTGACCCTTTTCTGAAATTAAAGCTTGTGCAAAATACGTTGCGCGAGGGAATGTTCCTTACCTGTTGCGGTAGGCGGAAGCGGGTCCGCACGGGGGCGTGCCGACCTCCACGTTTAGCGAAAATCAACAACGTGCATGAGCGCCCCTTGGTTCGCTGTACATGAACGCTGACATGACATAAGGATTGTTGCAGAGATAGCTATCCTGATTTACAATGTCAACCAACCCAATCATCTACAATTTAAATTACTTTGCCCAATTCGTACTTAAAGGCTTACCTACAAAGTTAACACGGCTAAAACTCCGCTTCTCATCCCAAGTCGATTGATGCGAAAGGACGCGTGCATGAAAGGATTGTTAAAGTTTGCTGATGCCGTTGATCGCATCACCGAATGGCAGGGTGGCTTATCAGCGCTCCTGGTCATTCTGGTGATTTTGATTGGCTTCTACAATGTTGTCACCCGTTATATCGGTCAATGGATTGGCGTCACGCTCTCTTCTAATGCCTACATTGAATTGCAATGGTATCTCTTCTCGGCCATCTTCTTTCTGGGTTTCGCCTATATCCTCAAACATCACATCAATGTGCGGGTCGATTTTTTTTATAGCAAGTGGAATGAAAAACAGCGCGCCGCCCTTGATTTTTGGGGTACGGTCTTATTTCTGATTCCCTTCTGCATTTTGGGTCTCTATGTCACCTTTACACCAGTGATGCGCTCCTGGATCACCTGGGAGATGTCAAGCGACGCCAACGGGCTGCCACGGGCGCCAGTGAAATCACTGGTCGTCATTGCCTTTTCCTTCCTCCTGGTGCAAAGCGTCGCCCAGGCCATCAAATATTACGCCCTCATGTGCGGCCACCGCGAGATTCAACATCGTCTAAGTAGCCAGGGGTATAATGGCACAGCGCAGCAGTGATGACACGGTGTCACCCTGTCAAAACAAAAGTGTTCAGTAGTAACAAGGAGTACGCGAATGGGTTATGAATGGCTGGCCGTTGCCATGTTTGCCGGCTTTATTATCATTTTGTTGAGTGGCTATCCAGTGGCTTTTTCGTTTGCCGGGACAGCGATTGTCTTTGGCATTATCGGCTATGCGCTGGGGATTTTAGATCCCAACCGGTTGCGGGCGTTGCTCTTCATCTGGTTTGGCACCATGTCCAACTTTACGCTCTTGGCAATCCCCTACTTTATCTTTTTGGGTGCGGTGCTGGAAAAATCGGGGCTGGCCGAGGATCTGCTGAACACCGTCGGGATTCTCCTGGGGCCGCTACGGGGTGGATTGGGGTTGGCCGTGGTGATTGTCGGCACGCTGCTGGCGGCGACAACGGGCGTGGTGGCGGCGACGATTATCGTGATGGGCATGTTGACGTTGCGCACCATGTTGCGCTATGGCTATGACAAGCAACTGGCCTCCGGTGTCATTGTCGCATCAGGGACAATGGCGCAGATGATTCCGCCCAGTCTGGTGTTGATTTTACTGAGCGATCAAATCGGCGTCGATGTGGGCGACCTCTTTCTAGGCGCTGTCATCCCCGGATTAATGCTTGCCGGCGCTTATGCCCTCTATGTGTTGGTGGTCGCCTACTTCCGCCCCGATGCTGCGCCGGCGTTACCGCCGGAGGCGCGTACGCTAAAAGGGCGACCGTTGCTGTTGCAGAGTATCAATTCCATCTTGCCGCCCGTCCTGCTGATTATGGCGGTGTTGGGCAGCATTTTCGGCGGCATTGCCACGCCCACCGAAGCAGGCACCGTAGGTGCGGTGGGCGCCTGTCTGTTGGCGGCATTGGACCGCAAACTGTCATGGAAATTGCTCAAGGACTCAGCCCGGTCAACGATGTTGACGACAGCGTTGGTGGTGATGATTCTCTTCTGCGCGTCGCTCTTTAGCCTGGTTTTTGACGCACTGGGGGGCAAGCAGTTGATCACCGAGTTGCTGGTCAATGCTCCCGGTGGTTATGTGGGCTTTATTATCATTGCCAACATCGCTGTCTTTATTCTGGGGATTCCGTTGGAGTTTACCGAAATTTGCTTTATTGTCATGCCGCTGTTGGTGCCGGCGATGGATGCGTTGGGCATTGACAAAGCGTGGTTTGCTATTGTCATGGCGGTTAATTTACAGACGGCCTTTATCTCGCCGCCGGTTGGTTTTTCGCTCTTCTACCTGCAAAGCACAGCGCCCAAAGAGGTGTCAACGCTGGATATTCATCGCGGCGCGCTCCCCTTTGTCGTAATTCAAGTCGTCGTCTTGCTGCTGGTCATTCTCTTTCCCCAGACGGTGCGCTGGCTTATCGATCTCTCGGCGACCATGCGTCTGAGCGCCGGCGGGGTGCAAAGCGATAGCGGGATGATGACCGTGTGGTTTTACACGCTGATCGCCGGGTTGGTTGTGATGATCATCGGGCGCATCCTGCGTGGACGCAATACTACTCCAGTCGCGTTGTAAATCAGTGTCAGCAAATTACTGTCAATAAAAAGCTGCCACGACCCATAAAAAGCGCCAAAGCGGTCACCGCTTTGGCGCTTTTTATGGGTCAACCCAAAGCTGCCAAGTGTTGAAACGCTGACAGCTTTGGGTGATAGTTATTGAGTGAGCTTGCTGCTGTAGTGGCGGGAGAAGCTGCCTTCATTGATGTTGTGCCAGGCGTAGATACGGGTGCGGAAAGCCTTCCACTCTTCGTAGACGGCAGCGAAGTCGGCATCTTTGCTGGCCAGTTCGTCGTACAATTCAAAGGATGCTTTTTCCGCAGCATCCATAATTTCCTGGCTGTAGCCGCGCAACTGCGCACCGCCTTCGACCAGGCGGCCCAGCGCATCGTTGTTGCGGGCATCATAACGGGCCAACATGGTCATATTAGCGACATAGGCGGAGGTTTTGATCACTTCCTGATAGAAGGCCGGCAGTTTGTTCCACTCATCAAGGTTGATCTCGACTTCCAGGGTAGGACCCGGTTCCCACCAGCCGGGGTAGTAGTAGAATTGGGCCGCTTTCTGTAAGCCCAACTTTTCATCATCATAGGGGCCAACCCACTCGGCGGCATCGATAGCGCCAGTCTGGAGCGCCTGGAAGATTTCACCACCGGGCAGCGTTTGCACCGTGACGCCCAGTTTCGCCATCACCTGCCCACCCAGACCAGGAATACGCATCTTTAAGCCTTGCAGATCGGCGACGGTGTTGATCTCCTTGCGGAACCAACCACCCATCTGCACACCGGTATTGCCGGCCGGGAACTGAATGACATTGAAGAGCTTGGCGTAGATCTCCTGCATCTTGGCTAAACCGCCCCCTTCATAGAGCCAGGCGTTCTGTTGTTGAGCCGTGAAGCCAAAGGGGAGCGCCGTGCCAAAGGCGGTGACAGGGCTTTTACCGACATAGTAGTAGGAGGCGGTGTGACCAATCGGGAAAGCGCCTTCCTGCACAACATTGAGGACTTCGGTGCCAGGCGCCAATTCACCGGCAGGGCGAGCGTTGATGGTGAAGCGGCCACCGGTCAGCGCCTTCACGGTGTCGGCAAAGGTGGTGGCGCCACCGAAGATCGTGTCGAGCGCCACCGGCCAACTGGTGGGCATATCCCAGGTTAATTCGGGCAACTCCTGAGCAGTCGCCGATTCGGCTTGGGGCGCCACGCCAACTTCTTGGGCCGCGCAACCAGCAGCCAGACCAAGGGCAGTGGCCGCAGTGGTGCGGATGGCTAGATTCTGCATAAACTCACGACGGTTCATCTCTAGTTCTCCTTGTGGTTGAATTCGCTTTATTTTGATAAAAGTGGGTTCAAGCCGGATATAGAGCCGACGAGACCCAACGCATAGACAAACGCATAGACAAACGTATAGACAAATGTATATAATCAGTGGCAAACATGAATGGATAGAAGACCCCATTATAATCAGCTTCAGGCAAAGAGGCAACTTACAATTCCTTTCTGAAGATTTTTTTGTTGTTGCGCTGACCGACTTTGGCAAAATCGTTCGGAATCGGGTACTATGCCAGCAGGACAAGCGACCTGTCATCGTGGACCTTTGATAAGGCAACGTGACGAACAATAGAGTGGATAACAAATACAACGATGAGCGTTCAACTACCCCAGCACATTTACGACGAAATTATTGCTCACGCGCGCGAGGGCAAGCCGGAAGAGATCTGCGGCATCTTGCGCGGGCGGGGCATGGTAGCCGATGAGCTATTCCGTGGCCGCAATGTAGCGCGCGAGCGGATCGAGAACTACGAAGTTGATGAGCAGACCTTGTTGCTCCAATTCAAATTTGAGAACAGCGGCGATGAGATGATGGGCGTCTATCATTCGCACCCTGTCTCCGTCGCCTACCCATCGGCCACCGATGCCTGGAATGCAACCTATCCTGACAGCATCTATCTGATCTGTTCATTGGCGTATGATGATGCACCCGTCATCCGCGCCTTTCGCATGATCACCCATTTTGTCGATGTCGATGTGGCCGCCTTGAAAACCGCCTTGGCCTTTTATGAGACGCGGCCCCACCTCTTCGCCTATTATCAAAGTGCGGATAGACCTGTTCCTCCTGCGTTACAAGCAATCGCAGCGGAGGCATCGTTGCCCTTCTACGTGGTCTACTACGAAGACGCACAAGAGACAGAAGCGCGAGTCGTCTCTTTACATGAATATCCCATTGCTGTTCATGCCAATGCACTTTAGCTCTCAACAAGGTTGACAAAAACAACGGGAAGCCAGTATACTAGACAAAAGGCGATATAAATTTTATAGTGCCTATATTGATTTGTTCAGCCAACTTTGTTCAGCCAACAATGGTTAGACAACTACCAGGTCAAGAGGGTTGCTCAGTGACGATTCATTCGCTTGTTGCACAGGCTTGCTTGTGTCGATAGCGGGTGCCGCCAGCAAGAAGCTGGTTGCCCCGCCGATGGCCTTTGCCACCGCCACAAGAACGCTAGCGCAAGCGATGAAGAACGTGCAAACTTTTTATGCCTGTTCGCTGATAGCCGGTTGACCCAACTGTCAAGTGCTGGATCACTTGACCGCTTATCAAGAACAGGCGAACCAACAAGGTCTTTCCTGCCGAATTCATCGTTTTGATGAATTCGGCTTTTTTTATTTTTAGTCCAGAGTCCAGAGTCCAGAGTCCAAGGTCAACCGTGTTGGTAGGCTCACAGAGACTACGGACTGTGGACTACGGACTACACGACTTTCCGACTTTATCTTAACAAAGGAGTGTAGTACCAATGGCAACAGTGTTAGTACCGACGCCCCTGCGCCGTTTAACAGGCGGGCAGAGCAAACTGACGGTAGAAGGAGAGACGATCGGCGCCCTCATTCAGACGCTGGAAAAACAATATCCGGGCATTACGGATAAGATTTTAGATGGCGAGGGCAATGTCAAGCGCTTTATCAATGTCTTTGTCAATGAGAGCGAGGTTCGCACCTTGCAAGGGCTGGCCACGACTGTCAAAGCCACTGATCAAGTCTCGATTGTTCCGGCCATGGCAGGCGGACAAGCTGCGTAAAGCAGAACTGCGAGAGAATAAGAGGAGCAGCAAAATGAGCAAATTGAACCGTGACCAACTGGTGCAATTGGCCAAAAGTGAGATCACCGAAATCTCGGCGCAGGAGTTAAAACAGCGCCTGGGCGCTGGTGAGAAACTGACGGTGGTCGATGTGCGCGAACGGGACGAGTTTGTCCAGGGTCACATTCCCGATGCGGTCTTTATCCCGCGGGGTTATCTGGAATTGCAGATTGAACAACATCAGCCGGAGCGCGACAAGCCGGTGGTGGTCTATTGCGCCGGCGGCGTGCGTTCAGCGTTGGCGGCGCGCAACTTAAAGGAGATGGGCTATGCAAATACCATCTCCCTGATCGGCGGTTTTAACGGCTGGAAAAATGCCGGCTTCGACTTCAAGATTCCGTTGGTGTTGAACGACGAGCAGCGCATCCGCTACAGTCGTCACACGCTGTTGAAAGAAGTGGGCGAGGCCGGACAGATCAAGCTTTTGGAGAGCAAAGTGCTGCTCATCGGCGCCGGCGGGTTGGGTAGTCCGGCGGCGATGTATCTGGCAGCAGCCGGGGTCGGCACGCTGGGGATTGTCGATTTTGATACGGTCGATGTGTCAAACTTGCAACGCCAATTACTGCACGGCAACAAGGATGTCGGGCGCCCCAAGGTCGAATCGGCGGCGGATCGCATCAAGGACATTAACCCCGATGTCAAGGTCATTGGCTACCGTGAACCGATCACCAGCCACAATGCCTTGGAAATCATCAAAGCGTACGACATTGTTCTCAATGGCTCGGACAACTTCCCGACACGCTATTTGGTCAACGATGCTTGCCAGTTTTTGGGTAAGCCATTGGTTGATGCCAGCATCTTTATGTTTGAAGGACAGGTCGCCGTCTACCAGCCGCGCGACGAAGCGCACGGCGTCGAGGGTGGCCCTTGCTACCGCTGTCTCTACCCTGATCCGCCCCCGCCCGGCGAAGTGCCGAGTTGCGCCGAAGCAGGCGTTTTGGGCGTCCTCCCCGGCATCGTCGGTTCGGCCCAGGCGATTGAAGCAATCAAGCTGCTCCTGGGCATCGGCGAACCACTCATTGGGCGGCTCTTGATGATCGACACGCTCGACATGACCTTCCGCACGCTACGCATCCAACGCAACCCTGACTGCCCGGTCTGCGGTGAAGATCCATCCGTAACCGAGTTGATCGACTACGAACAATTCTGCGGCCTCCCCTCGCGCAATGGACATGGTGAGACGGCTGGGGCATTGGTGACAAGGTGACAAGGTGAGGGGGTGACAAGATGACAAGATGACAAGGTAACAGAATCGTTCAAGCCATGATCATTCTTCACCCTGTCACCCCTTCACCCTGTCATAAACAAGGAGCAGTAACCGTGACCGGTACGATTCTCGATCAAGTGGGCAATACGCCGTTGTTGGATCTGAGTGCCTTTGCGCGGGATTTGGGTGTGGGGCCGGGAGTGCGACTGCTGGCGAAGGCCGAGTGGGTCAATCCCAGCGGGTCGGTGAAGGCGCGAGCGGCGTTGCGCATTGTTGAAGAGGCCGAGCGCACTGGCGAGTTAACACCGGGGAAGATTTTGATCGACAGCAGCTCCGGCAATACAGGCATTGCCTTTGCGTTGATTGGCGCAGTGAAGGGCTTCCCCGTGCATCTGGTGATGCCGGCCAATGTGAGTGCGGAGCGCAAGGCGTTAGTGCGGGCCTACGGGGCGCAGTTGATCGAGTCCGACCCGCTGGAAGGCTCCGATGGGGCGATTCGGCTGGTGCGCAATCTGGTGGCGGCTGATCCGCAGCGCTACTTTTATGCCAACCAATACAACAATCCGGCCAACTGGCTCGCCCATTATGAAAGCACCGGCCCCGAAATCTGGCGACAGACTGACGGCGCCGTCACCCACTTTGTCGCAGGGCTGGGCACCACCGGCACCTTTATCGGCACCGGGCGCTATCTAAAAGAGCGCAACTCCGCCATTCAATTGGTCGCCTTGCAGCCGGCAGATGAATTGTCGGTGATTGAAGGGCTAAAGTATTTGGAAACAGCGATCACCCCCGGCATCTACGATCCACAGGTGCAGGATCAGGATCTACCGGTAGAGGCAGAGGCGGCCTGGGCAATCACGCGGCGGCTGACGCGCCAAGCCGGTCTTTTTGTCGGCGTGAGCAGCGGGGCAGCAGTGGCCGGGGCAGTACAAGTGGCAAAAACGGTCAATGAGGGGGTGATCGTCACCCTGCTGCCCGATGACGGCAGTAAATATGTCAGCTTAGGCATTTTTGATTGATACGTTCAATTCGCAGTAAGGACTTTAGTCTTGGCGCGCACCGAAGAGTAAAGTCTTTACTACCGTTACTTACACACCCAAAGGAAACCATAACTATGCTTGACCATAGCGCCTTGCGCTTCAACCAAATGGCAATCATTAGCTTGCTTGTCCTGGCTTTTTTATTTGATCAGCTTTGGCTGGTTGCTTTCGTAGCGGCAGTAATGTTGATCGGCACCTGGTGGCCGCATGCTGGGCTATTTAAGTTGGTTTACAAGTATGGATTGAAGCCACGTGGCCTTATGCAGCCACAGATGGTGGCGGATGAACAGTCGCCTCATCTCTTTGCGCAAGGGTTGGGCGGCATTATGTTACTTGGCAGTGGTGTGGCGTTGGGCGGCGGGCTGCCGGTGCTAGGTTGGCTGCTGGTGGGCATTGTGGTTGTGCTGGCCGCCGTGAATCTTTTCCTGCACTTCTGCCTGGGCTGTTATCTCTATTATCAATTTGCACGGCGCGGGGTGCGCATCGCCCTGCCAGGGTGGCAGGGGTAACACAGGAACAGTAGAGCGAATTTTGGCGGTAAAGGATCTACAAAGGGTGCCAGGAAGCAGCATGATCCACCTTGTCACCCTGTCAGCTTCCAGGGAGAGGAAAGCAATGGTTGAGCGAGTATTGATTCTCTTGATTGTCCTCAGTGTTGCTATTACGCTGTGGCAACTGTGGCACTATTATCAGACCAAGCGACTGGCCGTGCTGGCAAAGAGTGATGCGCCAACGGTATTGGCAGGGAGGTTGGCGCCTGGGCCAACAGTTCTCTATTTTACTGGTGAACACTGCGCCCAGTGTCGTCTGCAACAGACGCCGATCTTGTCGCAATTGACAGCGGCAATGGCGGTGAATTTACATACAGTTGATGCCGTGCAGGAAGAGCAGGTTGCCCGTTTTTATGGCGTGATGACCGTACCGACGACAATTCTGCTTGACCGCGCCCATAGACCGAAGGCGATCAATCATGGGTTGGCAACGTTGCCGCAATTGCGCCAACAGGTGGCAGCGTTGTTGGTTTGATGGGCAACGATGGGAAGGGCAGTTGAAACTGCCGGCTGACAGCGGGAAGCTGCCTCAGCAGCTAACCATGCGGTTAGACCGGCGTCTGCACTTCATGAAAGTTGGGTAGCCAGGGCAGGTAACGCACGGGATTGCGGGCGCCTTGGGCATAGGAACGCATAAGTTTGCGCCATTGGTCATCCCCCGGCCAGTCCGCGCAGATCGTGAAGGCAAAAAAATGTTCGTGCCCGTTGGCGTCTTTGAAGACATAGTGGCCCTGTAGATAGATATTGTCATCTTTGTCGCAGCGTTGAGCATTGATCACCAACGCGGTTGTCTCGACGCCAAAACAGATGACCACAAGATGCACCACACTCAGCAATAAGCGGTAACAAAGAAAGAGTCCACTCGCAATCCCGAAAGACCATAGTACGGCAAGTGCGCTGTTCACAAGGCTCCTCCCCGTTCATTTCGATCACAATCGCAATACGTACAGCCGCCCAGCCAGAACAACATCCTATTCCCATAGACGTCAAAAGCGCAAAAAAGTAACTGAACAACGATCACCTGTGCCAGGCCAGCGATAGCGGTGGGCGTCAGCCAGCCAGTAGGGAATCGTCATGGAACCGTGTAAAAGCTTGGGGCAGTACGTTGAAATTTGAAGTCCACGTTATTCCTTCAGCCGTTTGCCCTTCTGCCCAAAATCCGGTAAACTGAATTGTTACTTTGACACAATTGACGGTACAGGTGGACAGGCGGCTCATGTTTGAACTTGTTTTTCTCGGCACATCGGCCTCGGCGCCCTCGGTGCAGCGCGGGCTTTCATCAGCCGTGGTCATGGTGAATGAACATCGGTTTATGATCGACTGCGGCGAGGGCACCCAGCGCCAAATTTTGCGCAGCGGGCTGGGCTTTCGGCGGCTGGATAAAATTCTGCTCACCCACGGCCACCTGGATCATATTTTAGGCTTGGGTGGCCTGGCCAGCACACTAGGGCGCTGGGAGGCGTTAGAAGAACTGAATATCTATGGCGGCCCTGCCACCTTGACCCGCGTCCAACTGTTGATGGAAGTAGTCTTCGGCCCAAACCAGATCCCCAATGTTGGCGTTGCCTTGAACCGCATGGGCGCCGGCGTGATCTTTGAAGACCGCCATTTTACCCTGACGGCTTTCCCTGTCCAACATCGGGGGCCGGATTGTTTTGGCTTTACCTTTGAAGAGAAGGCGCGCCGCCCGTTTCTCGCGGAAAAAGCGGCAGCATTGGGCATTCCGCCAGGGCCGGAACGACGTGACCTAACCCAGGGTAAAACGATCACCCTGGCCGATGGGCGCGTGATCGAACCAGATGAGGTGTTGGGCGAGGCGCAACGGGGCGTCAAACTCTGCTTCATTGGGGATGTCAGCCATACCGGCCCCTTGCATAAAATGGTGGAAGGGGCCGATCTGTTGGCCATTGAAGCCACCTATCTGGATGGCGATAAAGAATTAGCCAAACAACACGGGCACATCACGGCGTTAGCTGCGGCGCGCCTGGCGCGTAATGCCGGCGTGAAACATCTGGTTCTCCACCATGTCTCCCGCCGTTACCATGTGCAAGCAATTCTCGACGAGGCGCAAGCCGTTTTCCCCGCCACCACCATTGCTAATGACCTGGAACTCTATCAAGTGCGCAAAGAACACCCGCCGGTAATGCGGGATGTGCGCCAATCCTTGGCGTAGCTTTGCCGGCACACTGCGTAGAGGAACGGTCTAACTTCGATCTGAAATCGGTCTAAAATCGCATGAGAGTCGTACTTTCTGCGTATGCTATCCGTAGGCCAAATTAAGTGATCTAGCCCCTCCGCGAAATTTACGTTTGCGTTAAGTTAGGTATAATAGAGACGTTTGATCGCCACTAACAACGTTCACCTGTTTCCCACTTTTGCTTTCGTGAGTTTAAGGAGTCAATAGCGATAATGGACAAGTTACTAGGGCGTTCGTTTTTGTGTGTAATTGTTCTTTGCACAACTTTGCTCGTTTCCCTCCCATCGCACGTCACTACAGCTCACGCCGCCCCCTTGTTCCAATCACAGCAAACGCCCGATTTGTTTTATAATGAATTGCAGATTGTTTACCTCACCAATTTGAAACGTCGTGAGGCCGGATTAGCGCCCTTGCGTTGGAACCGCGAGATCAGTGGGGCAGCCCGTTGGTTTGCCCAAAACTCGGTTGAGAACCGTAATGGCCCCTACTGCGGACATACCGATACGAATGAAGGATCGCCGGGGGATCGTTTGTTGGCCTTTAACTACAGTAACGCCCAAAGTTGGGGCGAAAATGTGGTTTGCGGCTTGGCAGCGCCGGAAGCAGCCGTTGCGGGTTGGATGAATAGCGAACACCACAAGCAAAATATCCTGCAGCCGACCTATCGCGAGATTGGCGTCGGCTACTACCGCAACCCTGCCACCGGGCGCGGTTACCTGGTACAAGACTTCAGCTATGATCCTGCGTATGCGCCGGTGATTATCAACAATGAAGCTGTCCAGACAACGGTAGCTGACGTGCAGCTTTATATCTACAACCCAGTGGCGCAAAATGGCCTGGAAGGCATGGGAGATGCCGTCGAAATGATGATCGCCAATGAGCCTTCGTTTGCGAACATAACGTGGGAACCTTTTGCACAAGAGCGTAACTGGACATTAGCTGCCGGTGAAGGCTGGCGCACCGTCTACGTAAAGACACGCGACGCCCAAGGGCGCACTAGCCTGGTTTCTGACGCCATCTACCTGGGCGCAACCCTGCCACGCGAAACCTTGAGTCTCGAACAGGCATCCACGGTGGAACGGGAATTGGACTTTTATAATTTAGACAAGAGCGGTTGGCCGGCAGTGCAACTCAGCGTCAACTGGCAAGGGGATGACAGTGATACGCTCTTTGAGTCTCTGACGGGAAATGGGGAAGAGGTTAGTGAGAGCGATGCCATCGGCGGTACTGTTCTGAAGATGGGTTCCGGTCGCCCCGGCTATGCCCGTTATTGGACCACCGAATTCTACAAAAATGTTGATTTCACTGCCTATGTTCGTTTGAAGGTTAGCGACAATCTGAATCCTGATGAAGTGTTGAGCTTTAGAATCGAGGGGGGCGGCGTTACCTATGGCCCACTGGTGATCAAAGGCACTGATTTTGCCCAATCCAACAGCTATCAAGAATTTTCTCTCCCCTTTACCTTCCATGACCATCCTGAAGAACCCTATTTAACCTTCAATCTTCATAGCAGCGGCAAAAGTGTTGTGTCTATTGATACGATTACAATCTACACTTCAGCAATGCCTAGCCAAAACCGACTTTCCTGGCCAGTGCTTGGCGGCTATCATCGTAGTCGTGGCATTTGGGGCCGCTTTGTTGATCATAGCGGCAAGTTTTCCACTGCGACAGAATTGATTCCCAATGCAGAAAGTGTCTCACCAACACTGCCGACACCAACGCCGGAAGCGACGCCACCGGGACCGGCCCCCCACCAAGTTTTACTCCCGGTGGCAATCAAGTAAACATTGCCTTGACAACACCCCGGTTTCTCATCGAAACCGGGGTTTTCATGTAACCACAGCCTTGCTCCGCTGATTATTGCATTAAACTCCTTGCGCTAGTTGTTGATTCCACAACATTGCGTATAATGAATAATGTTTCCACTACGACATTATCCGCATTAGGTTCCTAAAGACGTTTATCAATAGCACGGTTGTAACGTGTTGCCCCTTTACCTTGACAAAGGGGGCAACACGTCTATCTATGCGCTTTTTCGTCTATGCGCTTTTTCGTAGGGAAGCGGATCGACTTTGACACCAAACAGTGGTTGTTGTAGAAACGCGCCAGCCTTCTACAAAACTGATTCTAGGAGAGAATCATGAAACGCAACGGGCATCGATGGCTACTTCCTTTGTTGCTCTTTTTGTTAACTGCTTGCGCCGGTAATCCGACCGCCGCGCCCGCCGGTGGTCAGGCGTCAACGGGGGATGCAACCAGTACGCCGGCCACCTTGCGCATCGGCTGGCCCGGCAGCCCCGATACGCTCAACCCCGGCGTCGGCATTCTGGCCGAAGCCTATGTCGTCTATGACATGGTCTACAACACGCTCTACAAGCTGAATTTTGACGGCACCTTTAGCCTGGATGCCGCCGAAACAGTCACCACCAGTGATGATGGCAAGAGATGGACCTTCACTATCCGCCAGGGCTTAAAATTCCATGACGGGCAGCCGATGACGGCAAAAGATGTGGCCTTCTCCTTTAATCTCTATAAGGCCCACGAAGATTTCCCCTACCTCAATTTCTATACCATCTACTTTGACACGATTGAAGCGCCCGATGACAAGACCGTCGTCTTGACGCTCACCGAGGCCATTCCGAACCTAGAAAGTCAACTGCTGGCGCTCTACATTCTGCCGGAACATATCTGGTCGCAACATGCCGAGGGCAACGCCGCTGCTGAATTTGAGAACTTAGCAATGATCGGCACTGGTCCCTTCAAGATGCAAGAATATAAGCAGAATGAATTTGTCCATCTGGTGGCGAATCCTGACTATGTTGACGGTCCGCCCAATGTGGCCGAGGTGATCTTTCAGACCTTTGGCAATGAAGATGCGCTGGTGCAAGCGCTAGTGACGGGACAGGTGGACATGATCACCGAGATGCCCAACACGGCGGTGCCGGTCTTGAAGCGCACCGAAAATGTGGCTGTCGTCAGCGGCGCGCCGCTTAGCCCGTCTGTGCGCGATATTATCTTCAATCAGTTGGCTCCGGAGAATTGTCCGCCGGAGGATGGCAAATGCACCGGCCACCCGGCGCTGCGGGATCGCACGGTGCGGCTGGCGCTGGCCCATGCCACGGATAAGCAAAACATCATTGATGTCGCTATGCTGGGGCTGGCGCAACCGGGGTTGACCCTAGTGGCCGCCGGTCAAGCCTATTGGTATAACCCTAACCTACAAGATTACGCCTTTGACATTGCCAAGGCCAACCAACTGCTGGATGAGGCCGGCTACAACGACAGCGATGGCGATGGCGTGCGGGAAATGCCCGACGGCAGCCAGCCGCTTATCTTCCGGATCCAATGGCCAAATGATATTCCCGAAGCGCCGCGCATTGCCGAGTTGCTGGGCCAGAGTTGGGGCCAAATTGGCGTCAAAGTGGAGCCGCAAGCAGTCGATCCCGATGCGCTGACGGCAGCCTGCTGTCCGGCCTTTGACTTTGATATCATGATCTGGGGGTGGAGTTGGGGGCCGGATCCCAACGATCCGCTGGGCGTTATGCGCACCGACCAAATTTCCACCGGCAGCAGCGAGACCGGCTATGCCAACGCCGATTATGACGCCCTCTACGATCAACAAGCCGTTGAACTGGATCGCGAGAAACGGCGGGAGATCGTCTTCCAGATGCAGGAGATTGTCTTTAACGATGTCGTCTACATCATCCCCTATTACCAACAAACGGTCCAAGCGTACCGCACCGACCGTTTCACCGGCTGGATCACCGATGCGCCGACATTGATGTTGGAGAGTGTGACGGTGTTACAGCAGGTGGAAGCGGTGAAGTGATTCGTGATTCGTACTGCGTGATTTGTTGTCTCCAAGCAACTACTAAGCCCGCTCTGAGCCAGTCCGTGACTGGCGATTGGGTCGCCAGTCACGGACTGGCTCAGAGCGGGTGGGCTTGGTAGTTACGTCTCCGACAGACTCAGGCCACGAATCACGCAGCATGAATCACGGTGGACTCCTAAAATTGACGGTCATGAATCAATATGTTCTACGCAAAATTGGCTGGGCTTTGATGACGATTGTCTTTGTCATCGTGTTGAACTTTTTTCTCTTTCGGATTCTGCCGGGCGATCCGGCGCGGGCGGTGAAGGATCCGCGCCTGACGCAGCAGAGCATTGAGGCGATTCAGCGGCGCTTTGGATTGGATCAGCCGCTCTATGTTCAGTTCCTGCTCTATGTGCGCAATTTGTTACAGGGCGATATGGGGTCCAGTTTTCATCAGCAGCGACCGGTTGCTACCATTCTGGCCGAAAGTTTGGGAAATACACTCCTGCTCATTGGCGCCGGGACGTTCTTTTCGATTCTGTTGGGCATGGCGTTGGGGGTGCTGGCGGCTTGGAAATCGCAGACCGTGTTGGATTACGGTGTGTTGATCGGCAGTCTGGTGGCCTGGGCGGCGCCGACCTTCTGGTTTGGCATCATTCTGCTCTTTTGGGGGTCGAGTCAACTAGGCTTGCCCATTGGCGGCAAGCTGACGGTTGGAGCCGATTATGCCGGTTGGTGGGAACGGTGGTTGGACATTGGTCGCCATGCGCTATTGCCAACCTTGACCTATACGATCATTTATGCCGGTCAATATACCCTCTTTATGCGCAGCGCCATCTTGGAAATTTTCTCGGAAGATTACATTCTTACCGCCAAGGCCAAGGGTCTGCGTTCCATGCAAATTCTGCGCGACCATGCCCTGCGCAATGCCATGTTGCCAACGGTGACGGTGGTGGCGCTTAACCTTGGTTTCACCGTGGCCGGCGCGATTGAGATCGAGACGGTCTTCTCCTGGCCGGGCTTGGGGCAAGCGATTGTTGATGCTGTTGATCGCCAGGATTACCCCATTTTACAAGGGGCTTTTCTATTGCTGGCAGTCAGTGTGATTTGCGCCAACTTGCTGGCTGATCTGCTCTATAGTTATCTTGACCCGCGCGTGCGCGTTGGATAGGGCAATCCGCTCTGTGCGAGTCCGTGACTCGCAACCGGATGGGGCCAGTCGCGAACTCGCACAGAGCAAATCGGGAACTTATTGGTAGACGCGCACTTAGCGCCATGCCGATGGGTTTGCAACCGCACCTACTGTTTTTGGAGGAATAAGGTTTATCACAATGAGCATTGACGGCTTTTGGCCGCTCTTTTTGCGCAATCGGATGGCGGTGTTAGGGGCGGTAATGCTCCTAGTGGTGGTGGTGATGGCAGTGTTAGCGCCCTGGCTGGCGCCTTTTGACCCCAATGCCGCGGTGCGTGTGACCATCGACAATATCTATGCCCCGCCCAACGCAACCCACTGGCTAGGCACCGATGACGCCGGCAAGGATGTGCTGTCTAACGTGATTTATGGGGCGCGCGTTTCGTTGATCGTCGGCTTCTTTGCCTCCTTTATTTCGCTGGTCATCGGCGGGATGGTTGGGTTGATCGCCGGCTTTTATGGCAATCGGGTCGATAATCTGCTCATGCGCATCACCGACATCTTGTTGGTCATCCCCGATCTGCCGCTGATGATCGTCCTGATCGCGCTGCTGGGGCGTGGGTTGGACATCCTCATTCTGGTGATCGGCATTCTGGGCTGGACCGGCACGGCCCGTGTGGTGCGGGCGCAGACGCTTTCGGTGCGGGAACGCAAATTTGTCCAGCGCGCTCGCGCCATTGGCGCCGGTAATTTCTACATTGTCCGGCGCCATATCTTCCCGTTGGTCTTTCCACTCATGGTGGTCAATGCTGTGTTGGTCATCTCGGCAGCGATCCTCAACGAAAGTACGCTGGCTTTTCTCGGCTTAGGCGATCCGACCCGCTTGAGCTGGGGGCAGATGCTCAACTTTGCCTTTCGTCGCGGCGCCATGAGCGCCGGCGCCTGGTGGGTGCTGGCCCCCCCTGGCTTTGCCATCATCTGGGTTGTCCTCGGCTTGACGCTGTTGGGCAATGGCCTGGAACGCATCTTTAATCCCAAACTCGAAACGCACCATCTTTCCGTTGGCGATGAGATGGTGGTGCGGCCGGCGACTGGTCAGGCTGCGGTGGAAATATCGGTACAGTAGCGACGGTATTGGGTATTTGCCATGACCTATACCCGCCAATATCTAATACCCAATACCCAATACCTAACACCTAATATTAGGAACTTCTTCATGAACACCAATAATGACGACAACCCTCCACTCCTGCTCGACGTACGCAACTTGTCGGTTGACTACGTTGCCACCGGTAAGCCGCCGGCCCATGCGCTGCGTCAGGTCAGTTTTCACCTGCGCCGGGGCGAGATGCTGGGCATTGTGGGCGAAAGTGGCTGTGGTAAAAGCACGCTCATGCTCAGTTTGATGCGGCTGTTGCCGGCGGCGGGACGCATTGTTGGGGGCGAGATCTGCTTTCTGGGACAGGATCTGCTGGGTCTCAGCGAAAACGCGATGGCCGATGTGCGCTGGAAGAACATTTCTATGATCTTTCAAGGCGCCATGAATGCCCTCAATCCGGTGCGCACGGTCGGTAGCCAGATCGCCGAACCGATTGCCCGCCATACGATGCCTACGAGCGCTTACCTCCTGCCACAGGTCAACGACGCGCATACGAATGGCCACCACCCTCCGCTCAATGGCGCCAAGCCACTAAACCCTACCCGCACTATCGGAAGCCAACTTGCCGAATCGATTGCCACCCACGAAAAGATTACCAACAAAGCGATCTTGCAACGGAGTGTCGATGAGCTACTCAATTTAGTCGGCATCAACCCCAATCGGCGTGATCAATATCCGCACCAATATTCAGGCGGGATGCGGCAGCGCGCCATGATCGCGATGGCGCTCGCTTGTCGCCCGGAAGTGGTGATTGCCGATGAGCCAACCACAGCACTTGATGTGATGGTACAGGCGCAAATTCTTGAGTTATTAGCCCGTTTGCGCGAACAGTTGGGGCTTTCTGTCCTCTTTGTCACCCATGATCTGGGGGTGGTGGCGGAAATTTGCGACAGCGTGCTGGTCATGTATGGTGGCGTGGTGGCCGAGTACAGTGATGTGGATACGATCTACAACGCACCCCGTCACCCCTATACCCAGGAGCTACTCAAAGCCTTCCCTGATCTGACCCGTCCCAATGGCCGGTTGGCCGCCATTCCCGGTTATCCGCCGCGGCTGGATGCCTTGCCGCCGGGTTGCCGTTTTGCACCCCGTTGCCCGGCAGCCTTTGCTCGCTGTCAGACAAATCAGCCGCCCCTTTATGCGGTTGCGCCGGGACATACTGCAAGTTGTTTTTTAGTAGGGCAAGAAAGAAGCGAAGATGAACGCGTCACCGCTATTACAGGTTGACCATTTGCGCAAGCTGTTCCCCATTGGACGCGCTGGTCTTTGGCGCAAACCGGTTGAGTTTGTCCACGCCGTGGATGATGTTAGCTTTACCATTAACCGTAGCGAAGTATTGGCGCTGGTTGGTGAAAGTGGGTGCGGCAAGAGTACCCTCGCATTGACGATTTTGGGCATGGAAGCGGCGACGACCGGACGAATCTATTTTGAAGACAAAGAGGTGACGCAGCTTGATCTGGCTGGATTGAAGCTCATGCGCCGCCATGTACAGATGATCTTCCAAGACCCTTACGAGTCGTTGAATCCACTGCTAACCATTGGCGAAACGGTAGCCGAGCCGCTACAAGTGCATGGCCTGGCGCCTGACAAACAGGAACGGCGGCAGCGTGTGATCCGGGCGTTGGAAGATGCCGGGTTGAAACCGGCGGAGCATTTTATCAACCGACGGCCCCATGAACTCTCCGGCGGGCAGCGGCAGCGGGTGGCGATTGCCAGTGCGCTGGTGCTGGAACCAACCCTGTTGCTGGCCGATGAGCCGGTGTCGATGCTGGATGTCAGTATCCGCGCCGAGATTCTCAACCTGTTGGCCGATCTGCGGCGCACACGGGGGATTTCGATCATTTTCATTACCCACGATCTCAACACCGTGGCGTCGCTGGCCGACCGCATTGCGGTTATGTATTTAGGCCGTATTGTCGAAATCGGGCCAACGCTGACCGTTCTGCAAAACCCGCAGCATCCCTACACGAAGGCGTTACTCTCGGTGGCGCCAGCGCCCAATCCGCGGTTACGCCGACAGCGGATCATCTTACAAGGCGAGACGCCTGATCCGATCCACCTGCCGACCGGTTGCCGCTTTCACCCGCGTTGTCCGGCCGCCATGACAAAGTGCCAGACAGTTGATCCGGCCACAGTGGCGGTGGGTAAAGAGCATCGGATCGCCTGTTTGTTAGTTGACGCGCCGTAACCAATTCAGTTACAGATGAAACCGGCATCGACTGTACTATTTGCGCTGCCGGCAGTTACTACAATGGATGGTGATATGCCAAACCCGACGCTGGCATCGCTGTCCACGGCATCGTTGCTGCCCTGATGATCAAGCGTGGTGACACAGCCATCCACCGCACCAAATTCGATCAGGTAAGTGCCTGGCGTCAGGGCGCAAAAGGCATAACGTCCGCTGCTGTCAGTTGTGGTGGTGGCGAGAATCCGATCAAGGCGGCCATTGTTATCAGCATCGGGGCCAAGATAGACCGGCACCCCGGCCAGTCCTGGCTCACCGCCATCTTGCAGGCCATTGGCGTTACTATCGCGCCAGACCCAGTCGCCAATACAATTGGCATCCAATGACGGCGGGGGTGTATTGGTGGCGGTGGGGGTCGGCGTCACGGTCGGGGTGGGCGTCGGGGCGCTGTTGACAAAGGTTATATAGAGTAGCTTGACATCACAGAGAAACCCGTCGGCGTTATCTTGACTATAGGCAGCTACCCGAATGGTATAGATGCCCGGCGCTGGTTGCCACGGGACAATATCACCACCAGGATAGCGGTAGGGCGCAAAGCTTTCCACAATAAGAGCGTCATTCACCAGAATCGTTACACTTTCCACCAAGCCGCTAACTCCAACATCCAAATTGAAACGCGTCGGCAAGGTCGCCAGATCAATGACGGCGCCATCAGACAAAGAATTGTAGGCGGCGATCACCTGCCCCGTCGCCAAGTTGAAGAGGCGTAGATCGGTGATGCGCCCCGAACAGAGCGTGGGGGTCATGGTGGGCGACGGCGTACTAGTTGGCGTCACGGTTGGCGTCATCGGGGTTGTGGGCGTCACGGTTGCGGTAACAGAGGGTGTGGACGTTGGACTTACGGTAGCCGTTGGGGTAAGCGTTGCGATGACAGTGGCGGTTGGCGTTATGGTTGCAACCGGCGTTATTGAGTCGCCAACTTGCAACGTAAGGCGGCGCTGGTCACAAAGGGCGCTTTGGGCGTCATTTTGACGATAGGCTTCAACCACCAGGGTGTAAACGCCGGCCTCTGCTTCCCAAGCCTGCTGGGGCGCCGGGTAGCTATAGGGGCCGACATTACTGATGCTCGTTACACCGTTGAGATCAAATTTGATACTTTCGATCACTTCCTGCACATTAACTCGTAGATTCGCGTTGACCAACTGTTCCAGCGGAATGACGGCGCCGCTGGTCATTGCGTCAAAACCAGGGACGGGACCATCCGTAGTTAGATCCCAGAGCGCAACGGTTGTGATTCGGCCACAAGCCGGTAAATCGCCGATATAGATGTCAACAAAGGAGTGATCACAGCGGGCCGCCGTAATGCTTTTGATCAAACGTCCTTGATCATCACGGATATTCCACTGGTTCCCTAGATAAGTGTGCTGCCAATACTGGCGGCCGGAGTTGAGCAGCTTGTAAAAAACATCGGTCTCATCGGGACGATTCCAGTAGACATAGATGGGGTAATTGGTATAGTTGGAAAACCGAATCAGACTTTGACACGCACCGGTTTGTGGCGCCTCCGGCAAAGGGGGCGGATCATCCTGTTCGGATGAGTAACTATCCGGCAAACGCGGTTCACTAACAAGCGGAGATTGATTCCCCCCTTTGTGGATGACGGGCAAGAAGAGCGCAGCAGTGCTGTCGGCCTGACGGCGAGTGGGCGCCGCCGAATCAGCAATGACTTGCGTTTGGATAGCAAGTAGACTATAGGCCAACAAGACGCCTACACTCAATAAGCTCAGAAGCAGCAATCGGAAATTTTTCTTTGCCCGCATAGTACCCTATCATCAGAGATTGTGCCATAGATTAAGGGGTGTCAATGAAGTAGTTGGCGATCCATGAACATGTTGGATAAAAGCGGTTTTATTTAACCACAAGAACAGACCCTTTCTTGTAACATCTAGCTTACAAAATTCACGCAACAACAATCAAACAAAAAGCCCAGCATCTTGGTAAATACTGGGCTTTTTGCATGAGTATTAGATTCGACAAAAGCCAAACAATGGTCAGCAACCAGCAGCATGGCCCGTTGTCAGGCCCTACCGAAAGCTTACAACAGTCCCACATCCGGGTGATAAACATAGACGTGCAGAAACTCCGACCCGCTCTCAGCCGGTCCATGACCGGCGTTTGGGGACGCCGGTCATGGACCGGCTGAGAGCGGGCTGATAGTTACGACCAAAGAACGGCAACTTAGGGTTCGCAAAAATATAACGTCGTCCACCGCTCCTTGCGAGTCCGTAACTCGTAACTCGCTAAGGCAAGTCACGGACTTGCAAGGAGCAACAGCGATTCTTTGACAAACCCTTAGTCGTGGCAGACAAAACCGGCGTCGATGGTGTTGTTGCTCACCCCGCTGACAACGACGACCCCGTTGGCAATCCCTTTGTTGAGATCAGGATCGCTGTCGATGGTGTCATCACTGCCCACATTTGGCAAGGTAAAGCCACAGAAGCCGGGCGGGACAAATTCGACGGCGTAGGTGATGGCCGGGTCGAGGCCGCAGAATTGGTATTGGCCGCCATTGGCGCTGATGGTGCTACCAAAGTAGCGGTCGATACGACCATCGTTGTTATTATCAGTCCCCAGATAGATTTCAATGCCGTCCAGCCCTGGTTCACCGGGGTCTTGGATACCATTAGCATTGTTATCGCGCCAGGTGCGGTCGCCGATACAAGTATCACCGCCACCACTTTGCGGAACCAACCCGGCATCGACATTAGTCAGGTTTTGGCCGGCGCCCAGGTTGATGTTGGCGGTTGTGCCGTTACCGGGGTTTACGTCGCTGTCGATATTGTCATTGCCGCCCTGATCCTGCGGGCTATAGGTGAAGCCGCCGGGCAGGAGAACAGTGATGGTGTAACAACCGGCGCTTAGGTTGCCAAAGCTGTAGTTGCCGCTGCCATTAGTGGTTGTGCTTTGCAAGACATTGCCGCTGCAATCCTTCAACTGCACGGTCACATCGGGGACACCTGCTTCACCCGCATCCTGCACACCATTGCCATTGACGTCACGGAAAACCGTGTCACCGATGGAGCCAAGTTGGGGCGCCGGGGTATTGGTCGGCGTGGCCGTCGGGGCCACCGGTTGATTGATGCCGGCGTCCACATTGTCAATGTTCTGGCCGGCGCCCAGGTTGATGTTGGCGGTTGTGCCGTTGCCAGGGTTGACATCGCTGTCGGTGTTGTCATTGCCGCCTTGGTCTTGCGGGCTAAACTGGAAGCCGCCCGGCAACACGACGCTAACCCGGTAGCAACCAGCAGACAAATTGCTAAAGCGGTAGAGGCCGTTGCCATCGGTGTTGACGTTCTGCAAGACATTGTCGTTGCAATCCCTCAACTGGACTAGCGCACCGGCGTACCCCGGTTCACCCGCTTCTTGGATGCCATTGCGGTTGAAGTCATTCCAAACGCGGTCGCCAATCGAGCCAAGTTGCGGCGCCGGGGTGTTGGTCGGGGTTGGCGTGGCCGTTGGCGCGACCGGTTGGTTGATACCGGCGTCGATATTGGTAATATTCTGACCCGCGCCCAGGTTGATGGCATCACTCATGGCATTGCCAATGTTGATGTCGCTATCCAGGTTGTTATTGGTGCCTTGGGCTTTGGGGCTGATTTGGAAGCCGCCCGGCACCACAATGCCAATGATATAACAGCCGGCGCTCAACCCCGTGAAGCTATAGGCGCCGCTGCCATTGGTGGTGGTGGTGCGGATCAGACTTTGCCCGCAATCCTTCAATTGCATGGTCACATTGGCCACACCCGGTTCGCCGGCGTCCTGAATGCCATTGCGATTGAAGTCATTCCAGACAAAATCGCCGATGGAGCCAAGTTGGGGCGCTGGCGTTGGCGTTTTCGTCGGTGTCGCTGTCGGCTGGCAGTTGTTGTACATGCCGGCGTCCACATCGGTCCGATTGCGGTTCGTGGCGAGCGAGATCAAATCTGTGCCGCCATAGGAGAAGACGGTGACATCACTGTCGATAGCGTCGTTACTGCCCACATTTGGTGTAGTGAAGACATAGCAGGTGGGCAAGGAGAACTTAACAACATAGCGTTTGCTAGTGTTCAGACCAGTAAAGCTATAGTTCCCACTGCTGTTGGTGGTGGTGCTGGTAACCAGGGTATCATGGCTGCCGTTATTATCGGAGTCCACCCAAAGTTCCACCCGCACACCGGAAATTCCTGGCTCACCACTATCCTGCAAGCCATTGCGATTCAGATCATCCCAAACCCGATCAGCAATCGAGCCAAGTGCTGGGGTTGGTGTAGCCGTTGGTTGCGGGAAGTCACTGTTATAGATCGTCACATAGATATTGCTGCAACTATTGGCTGTAACGCTTTTTAGCAAGTTGCCCGCAGTATCGCGCACACGCCACTTGTGACCATAAAAGGTTTGTTGCCAGTACGAAGAACCAGCAGAGAGCGTTTTGTAGAGAGATTCGCCGCCAGAATAGTTGATCCAGTAGATCCTAATGCTGTAACTGCTGCTGTTGGTAAATTTGATGTAGGTCCAACAAGTGGAGCTTTGCACCTGACCTTCGGCCAGTGTTGGCGCCTCTTCGCTTTCCGAATTATATTGATCCGGCGTCAACGGGGCGGCAGAAGTTTCGGCCTGCCCCGGAACAGCGATCACAGGGAGATAAGCTTTGCCGGCGCTATCATCGCCGCTTTCTTGGAACACCGGTGCAGCTTGACCAGCGTTGGGAGTCAACAGCATCCCACCGATCAAAAGGAGTGTTACCAGAAGGGACAAATGTCGATAGATCTTTTGCATTGTGGTCCTCATCGTTGCTTTTGTACCTTGATGTTTTTGTACATTGTAGAAAAGATTCATTGCTGATTTCTGTTAGAACGGCTTGACAATCAATGTGATAAAACAGGATGTTGAATCGTTATGTCATTCGCCCCCTTTCTTTTACAACCATGTCGAAGAACCGATGCGCATGACTATTCAGCCATCGGGAGCCACAGCCGGAATAGTTACCGCTGCTCAACGAATATAAACTGTTGTCGAATAATTTGGTGCGGTCACTTGTTTGCGTAACCGGTTCGACCCATCGTAGACTCGCCAAACGTGATTGCCATAGGTCTGTTGCCAGTAGGAACGCCAGGGCGAGAGGGCTTTATAGAAGCGTTCATTACAGTTGTAATCGACCCAATAGACATAAACCGTCCGGCTCGTGGCATTGACAAAGTTGATATAGGTGCTACGTCCGCCGCCGGTAGAACAAGCGGATGCGCTGGGAGTTGGTGTCGCTGTGGGGGCGATTGTCGGCGCCGGAGTTGGCGTCTGGGTTGGCGTCGGGGGCAAGGGGGTGGGCGTTGGCGTTGGGTTGCCGCCGCCGGCATTGCCCAGGAAGGCCAACCGTACGCCGGTGGAATGCCAGAGATCCGGTCCTTCCGCCACCGAATGGGCCAGGTAGGCTTTGTAAAAGAGAACCAGGTCTTGGCTATCAATGTTCTCGCCATTGTTAAAGGGTGTTTCAGCAAGAGCGCCATAATACCAGGTGGTGTCTTCCGCGGCACGATAGAAGCGACCAAAAAGTTGGTGATTGGCGTAATCGCCAACGGGCAGATTGTCCCCGGGTACGGTAAAGTTGGTGAAGCCAGGTAATACGGCGACTGTTGCGCCGGTTTGTGGGTTGCGCACCTGCCAACGGTGGTTCAAGGCTGTCGTTGCTGCGAGGTCAAATTCTGTGCTTAAGAGCTGCCAACCGCTGGCGGTCTCGCGCCAGATCTGGTTGTTGGCACCATCCACTTCAAAATCAAGCCGCCAATAGGGGTAATGCTCATGATCAGCATTACATTGCAAGCCACGACTAAAGATATGGGCATCCAACATGCCGTCCTGGCTTAGGTAGTAGCTCTGGTAAATGTCATAATTGCCGATCAAGGCGCGAATCCCAAGTTCCAGCCACTGGCGCCCATTGAGGGTAAATTCACGTTGCACCAACAACGCATCATTTGCCCAAGAAATTGGCGCCAGTGCATCGGGGCCAATGCGATCAGCATAGGGGCCGCACAGGTTATCGGTGTAAAAAACGCGCATAACCGGAAAGGTAACTTTATAGAGTAACGATGTGCTGTTATAGGCCACATTGCGCAGCGAAAGGCCATCATAGTTGCCGCTGACTTCATAGCTGAATGACCAACCGTTCCAGGCCACCGTGCCGGCGGTGGCGCTGCTTTGCGCCTGCACTGGCGTCGCGGTGGGCGGCAGTAGCAGACCCAAGAGCAAACAGGTGATGAGTAACAAAGATTGTCGGCGCATGGTTACTGAGCCTCCTCGATTGGCGTGACCTGATATTGATCCTGGAAGGCTTTGCTGATGGTTTCGTGGGTTAAATCCGCCCAAGCCACAAATTCAGGGCGCTCATCCAGCCCCGCATGAAAGGTGACATAAAGAACCCGGTTTTCATAAAAACCGGTAGCGCCTTCTGGTTGATAAGCTTGAATAACATAGCCTTGCAGTTGTTGCACCCGGTCAAAGCCTTGCTCCATAAAATAGGCGCGCGCCAGGTCGATGGCACGTTGCTTCTCGCCGTTGGTCGGTTCCGGTTGGTAGACGGCGGCGGGTATGCTCTTGACATCGATCACGGCGCCATCTTGCACCAAAACTTCCACCGTTGCATTGCGGCTATAGCTAAAATAAGTCACACGCGCCGTTGTCGGGGCGCGCTGCCCTAGCCTCTGCGCAGCATAGAGCGCCTGTTTGTCATCCGTATAGGCGCTGGCGCTTTGGACAAAGCGTTCCCCCAGTGCGGCTTGAACGGCAGCCGCATTCAGGGTCTGTTGTGCAGCCGCTTTGAGTCCATTCTCCGCCGCAATTACCTCTGCCGAAGGCGCATTGGAAAACCAAACCACCTGGTCAATCCCTTCGGGCTGAGGGGGCCAGGCGTTGGATAGAGGTTGGTGATGATGAGTATGGCCATCATCTTCAATAATGACAGTAGGCGGCGCAGTACGACCAGAAGAAAAATAGGGGAGAAACACTTTTTGTTCATCGTTTTCCGTCGTGTCTTGCGCACGAATCGACGCTGGCCCGCCTTTGCCCCACAAGAGCAGTAAGCCAATCCCGCAGCCGACGAGGAGCCAAAAGAAACGTTGGAAGCGATTGTGAAATATCATGTACCCATCCATTAAGTAAAGAAACCAGGCTTTTTTGGGGTAAGTTATTGTGAATCTGTAGTGAAAACCTAAGTTTTTGATTGAACAGTCACCGATCAAAAACGCAACCGCACAATAGCATAGGGGGCGTTACAAAAGTCAGTCTAAGGAAGCGCATCGCCCTTAGCATGGCTATGCAATGGTAACGCGTGGCGCCGTCTGGTAACGGTGCAGCGAAAGCGTTAATTAATGGTAAGAATTGGGTTCAGGTAAGGGAAAGAAAGCGTAGCAAACACCAGAGTAAAAACAAGCAGCGGTTTAGGCAATGGAATATTCACTTTACGTTGGACTGGTTCGCAATGGTAACGCCAGATTGTCAGAAAATTGAAACATGTTTTCCACTAAAATCCAGTAACATTGTCGATAATCTGGTACTGTTACTATATTGAGACTGTATTGAGACTGTATTGTGGCTGTACCGTATTTCCTATACAAGGTAGGCAGAATTGCGTCCTTTTATGCAAAACAATGAGATGTTAGAGATTCGCACCCTTGGCCATGTTACCATCAACTGGCGCAACACAGGCAAGCCGTTAGCCATTCCCCCACGCGAGGCAACGCTTTTGATCTACCTGGCTTACCAAAGGGTTAAAGTCAGCCGCACTCACCTCTGCCACCTATTTTGGCCGGAGGAAAGTTCCCAGCGCGCCCACGGCAATTTGCGGAAACTTTTGCTGGATACGCGCCGCAACCTCGTCTCATTCATTGTTGTCAATCTGGAGGAAGTTGGTCTGCATCAAGATCTGAAGTATTGGTTGGATGTGCATGAATTTCAATGGCAGATGCAACCGCTGGAGCAAAAATCACAGGCGACAGGGAAAAGCGCCATTATTGAAACACCACGCTTACAGCGCGGTCTGCAACTCTATCAGGGTGATTTTTTGGGCGATTTGAAGCCACCCAAAAGTCGCGTCTTTGGCGCCTGGGTCGAGCAGGAGCAACAACGGTTACATCAACAGGCAATCGACGCACTCAAAGTATTGGCGGAGGAGAGCAAAACCAAGGGGCGCTATGAGGAAGCACTTAGTTACACCAAGCGTTTGTTTGAATTAGACCCGCTTGATGAAGAAGTACAAGAACTGAGTCTACGCCTGCTGGCGCAAATGGGGCGAAGCGAAGAAGCGATCCAACACTTCCAGTACTACCGCGCTCACTTGAAAAAAGAACTGGCGCTTGAACCGGAAAGCCATCTGGTACAGCTTTATCAGCAAATTCGCACCGGCGCTACCCCAGCCCTGATTTCTGTTAAATCAACAGTGGTGCATGACAACAGGCTCGGTAACTTACCGTTGAAACAGATTCCCAAACCATTAACGCCATTGCTGGGCCGTGCAGAAAGTCTTCATCAATTACAAGCCTATTTGACAAATCCAACGGTGCGTCTGGTGACATTGGTGGGCATGGGCGGCATTGGGAAAACCCATTTGGCGCTGGCTTTGCTTGATCAGAAGATGATCCCGATGGACATGCAACCGATTTTTGTACCGTTACCGACTGGGCAAAGGCAGGCGATAATAGAGGAGGATCGTGCAGCCGTTCAGAACAGGCAAACAAACGCAACCCAGACACTGGCGTTGGCGCTGGCCCAAGCCATTGGTTTTCTGCCCACCACGACCGATACCCTTAGTCAGCAGCTTGGCGCCTATCTCCATGACCAGTCGCTCTTGCTGGTGTTCGACAACTTTGATCATCTGATCGCCGGTGCGACCTTTATCGCCGAATTATTGCAAGAAGCACCGCAGTGTAAAGTACTTGTCACCGCCCGTGGAGCGTTACAGTTGCCGGGCGAAGTGATTCTGCCCGTCGAAGGGTTGACACTACCAGCGGCAATGGACGAAACCTTGCTTTTGGCCGAGTGGCAAAACGCATCAGCCAGCGAGCGTACTGACCACCTAGCACCGTCGCTAATCAGTCAGAAAGCGCCGGCGTTGCAACTCTTCTTACATGTGCTACAACGGCAAAACCCGCGAATTTGCTTGTCCGTAGAGTGTCTACGAACGATCTTACATATCTGTCGTTTGGTCGAGGGCAATCCACTGGCGCTCACGCAAGCCGCGGCCCTTGCCTTGCATTATAGCTGGCAGGAAATTGCAGAGCAACTAGAGCGTAGTTTGGCGATTTTACAGGCGGCCTATCGGAGCGACAATCCAGGACAGCGCAGCATGATAACCGTGCTGGAAGAGGGCTGGAGCTTGCTTAGCCAGCAGGAGCAGGCGATCTTAACTGCGCTGACCAGTTTTCCCAACGCCTTTACCCGTCACGATGCGGTTGTCCACACCGGCAGTTCACCAGAATTTTTGATCGCCTTGGTCAACAAATCTTGGGTGCGGAGCAAAGGGGCTGGGCTGTATGAACTCCCACGCCTCGTTCGCCTCTTTGTACAAGGAAAAGGGTAGGGGCGCGGATTATTGTCGAGCAGGTAGACAATCCGCGTTTCCTGAATCCGCACCCCTAGGTTGTCCGCCACGGTGCAAGGTAACCATTACACAGCAGCGCGGATATCGACAATGGTCTGGTTTGGAATACCAGCCAAGGCTTCCTGGACTTCCGCAATGGTGACATTGGGAATCTTGATGACGGCATCATAGGTGTTGGCATCGCGGCGCGTCGGGAAGGTGCCGATCCCCATGACGCCCCAATTCTGCTCGACCAAAACGGCCATCAACCGGACAAATTCGCCGTGGCGGTTGGGCATTCGCACAGTCACACGCACACCCTCGCTCGGTAGCCCCAACATCTCTTGATAGCTGCGCAACAGGTCGTTTTCGGTGACAATGCCGACGACCAAGTCGCCATCTTCCACGACGGGAAGGCAACCAATTTTATGTTCAGTCATCATGGCAGCGGCCCGTTCCACCGTGCGCTCTGGCGTGATAGTGATCACCTCTTTGGCCTTGACCATCAAGTCGCGCACCCGTTGGTCGGACAAAAAGCGGGAGATCTCCCAAACATTGAGGCTACCCAACATATCGGCCTTGACCGCCAGGCGCTCGCGTGTGATCAAGCCGGCCAACCGCTTCCCGTCGCCAACAATGGGCAAATGGCGAATATTGTTTTCCGCCATCAACGCTTGCGCTTCGGATGCACGCAAGGAGAGCGGTGCTAAGATCGGGTGGCGGGTCATACAATCACGAATGAGCATAGGTCTCTCCTCTTATTGCTGGGGTGGTCCGTAGGCAGTTGTAGCTATTCACCCCTTCCCAGGCTGGGGAGGAGCCTATTAGGCGCACAACTGTTCCTCCCCCAAGCTGGGGGAGGGTAGGAGGGGGTGACTGAATCGACACAAAAGTTTATTCTTGAACGACTGCTTCAAAATTGCGCAACGTTTCCAATGGAATGTGACAGAAAATTTTATGTCCATCACCCGCTTCGCGCCAGGGTGGGGTTTCGGTGGTGCAAATCTTCCCCCCCTCTGGCAATAGTTGACGTCGCGGACAGCGCGTATGGAAGCGGCAACCGCTAGGCGGGTTCAACGCGCTCGGCACGGTTCCTTGTAAGCGAATACGCGCCTGTTTGGCCGTCGGGTCGGGGATCGGCACGGCAGAGAGCAACGCCTCGGTGTAGGGGTGATAGGGCGGGGCATAGATGGCATCCGCCGGCCCGATCTCCATCACCTGGCCTAGATACATCACCGCCACATTATCCGAGAAAAAACGCACCACGCTCAGATCATGGGCAATGAAGATCATGGTGGTATTGTACTCTTGTTGCACGTCGAGCAACAAGTTGAGGATCGCCGCCTGCACCGAGACATCGAGCGCGCTCACCGGCTCATCGCAAAGCACCAGATCGGGCCGACTAGCCAGGGCGCGGGCAATGCCGACGCGCTGCTTCTCACCGCCACTCAATTGACGGGGCAGGCGGTCATAATAATTTTCGTTGAGCCGCACGGCTTGCAAGAGTTTGATCACTTCGTCGTGGACCCGTTCGCGCGGCACGGTGCCAAAGCGAATCATGGGGCGGGCGATCTGCTGGCCGATGGGATAGGCCGGGTTCATGGTCGAATCGGGATTTTGGAAGACCATCTGTAACTCTTGGATCAGGGTAACATTGCGTTGCGAGAGGTCGCCGGTAATGTCAAAGCCCATAAACTCGGCTTTGCCGCTGGTGCTGTTCTCCAACCCGATGATGGTCTTGACCAACGTACTCTTGCCACAGCCCGATTCGCCGACAATGCCCAGCGTACTGCCTTTGGGGACGGTAAAACTGGCATTCTCCACCGCCTTGACAAAGCGCTTCTTGCCCAACCCGACCAGATCGAGCAGCGAACTGCCCTGCACCGGATAATACTTTTTCAGGTCTTGCACCACCAACAACGGCTTGGCAGCGTCAGTGGTAGCGCCATTGGCGGTTGCCTTAGTTGAAACAGAAGCAGCTAGCTCTTCGGATGGCACCCAGTGGGCTGGATCGATCTCTTCAGCAAAGTGGCAGCGTACCCAAGTCGCGCCATCATCAATTTTGCGCAGTTGCGGTCGCTCCTGTTTACAGCGATCCTTGGCATAATCACAACGGGGGCCAAAGACACAGCCGGTCGGGCGGTTGTTGGGCGGCGGCACACGACCGGGAATCGGATAGAGCATGGCGCTACTCTTATCCTGGCCCAACTTGGGGACGCAGCGCATCAGCCCTTGGGTGTAAGGATGCTGGGGCTGGGCAAAGAGATCATGCACCTTGGCCCGTTCCACCATCTCGCCGGCATACATCACCGCCACCTCGTTACAGACACGAGCGACAACGCCCAGGTTGTGGCTGATGAACATGATGGCCGTATCAAAGTCGCGACGCAACTCGGCAATCAGGTCGAGCACAGCCGCTTCGACGGTGACATCGAGCGCCGTGGTCGGTTCATCCATGATCAAGAGCGCCGGGTTGTTGAGCAGCGCCATGGCAATGACCACGCGTTGCTGCTGACCACCGGAAATCTGGTGCGGAAAGCGTTTCATGACATTGGCCGGATCGGGCATGTAGACCCGTTCCAACATCGCCATAGAGAGGCGCTCGGCTTCCTGCTCGGTGCTACCACGGTGGACGGTCAGCACCTCTTTCATCTGGTCGCCCAGGCGCATGGAAGGGTTGAGCGCTTGCATCGGGTCTTGGTAGACCATGGCAATCTGGTCGCCGCGCAACTGGCGTAGTTCTTCGCCGCTTTTGCCCACCAGTTCCTGGCCCATAAACTTGATGTTGCCCCGCTTGACATAGCCGTTGCGCCCCAAAAAGTTCACAATCGACCAGGCCACGGTACTCTTGCCACAGCCGGACTCCCCCACAATCCCCAACGACTCGCCGCGGTGGATTTCAAAGGAGACATTTTGCACAGCCTCGACTTCGCCGCCACGCACTTTGTAGGCAACGGCCAGATTTTCGACTTTGAGAACGGGTGATGATGACATAGTTTACTTTACCGTTGGTAGCGGGTTGTCTCTTCGTTGAGGCCGTCGGCCAGCAAGTTGAGGCCGATCACCAGCGAGGAGATAGCAAGGGCCGGCCAGATGACCGCCCACTGGTTGACAAAGATATTTTTGCGCGCTTCGTTGACCATGCCGCCCCAATCGGGGTCGGGTGGTGGCAGACCAATGCCCAGGAAGCCAAGGGTGCCGATGGCAAAGATGGCATAGCCAACGCGCAACATGGCATCGACCATGAGGGGGCCAAGGGCATTGGGCAAAATTTCGCGGCGCATAATATACCAGGCGCTTTCGCCCCGTGTTTCGGCAGCGCGCACATAGTCACGCGTTTTTAAGTCGAGCGTCATACTGCGCGTCAACCGGGCAATGCCCGGCGCACCGGTGATCATGATGGCAATGATGACCACCAGATCGCTCCGCCCCAGCGCCGCCACAATCACCAGGTAGAGGACAATGACCGGAAAGGCGATCAATGCATCTAATATCTGCATGATGATCTGATCCCACCAGCCGCCGCGGTAACCGGCATTGAGGCCGAGGGTCGCGCCAAAGAGCAAGGCGCCCAGCACCCCTAAAATCGCCACACCGCCGGGAAGCACACCGGCGTCATTGGGCAGACGGGTTTTTAAGAGAATAACCTGCGTGCCTTGCATTAAGCGCGAAACAATGTCGCGCCCCAGATAGTCGGTGCCGAGCCAGTTGACGCCATTGGGCGGCAGATTTTGTGCAAAATCAGTGGCGTTGGGATCAAAAGGCGTCCAGAAAAAGGAGACCAACCCGACAAGCAGCCAAAATAAAACCATACAAAGGCCGATGGTCGCCACGCGCGAATTAAAGATGATGGAGATACTACTCCACCACCGGCGCCACCGAGCGGGCGAACGCCCGCTCGATTGCCCCGCGCCTTTGGACATGGAAGCTACCGCCATAAAGAGATCCTCACTGGTTCTTATAAAGCAACGAGTCAATCACCCCCATCTATCCTCCCTCAGCTTGGGGGAGGAACCGTCGTGCGCGCAACGGTTCCCGCCCTTTGCAGGGGAGGGGTAGGGAGGGGTAAATAGTTCCCTTACGAATAGCGAATCCGTGGATTCAAATACGTATAAGCCAGATCGCCCAGTAGACGAGTGCCAACAGCGACAAAAACCGTAAACATCGCCGCGGCTTCAACGGCGTTATAATCGCCAAAGACCGCCGATTCATAGATATACTTGCCCAGTCCCGGAAAGCCAAAGATGACCTCTACCACCACAATGCCGCCGATCAGCCAATTGACATGCAACATGATCACCGTAATCGGCGCCATGAGGGCATTGCGCAGGGCGTGACGCAGCACCACGCGACGGAAGGGCATCCCTTTGATAATTGCTGTGCGAATATAGGGCGAATCCATCACTTCCACCAGACTGGCGCGCATCATGCGGGCCACATACCCAAGCTCGACGGCAGTCAAGGTAATCACCGGCAGGGCTATATTTTTCGGATTATAGACATCGCTGTCGCTGAGGAAGATGGAGACGGGTGGCAACCACTTCAGCCAGACGCCAAAGATAATAATCAAAAAGATGCCAGTGACAAACTCCGGTGTGGCGGTCAGCGCCAGACCACCGATCGAAATCACCCGATCCGGCCAGCGACCAGCCATTACGCCGGCAATCGTGCCGAGCAGCAGCGCCAGTGGCATGACCACAATAAAGGCAAAACCGGCCAGAACCAGGGTGTTATTGATACGGGAGAAGAGGGTGGAAGCCACTGGCCGTTGGTATTGAAACGAAATCCCCGGATCACCGCGTACCAACCCTTTGCGCAAGGGAATGTAGTCACGCGGGCCGTCGCCGACCTCGCGCAGCCCGGCTTTGGTCAATTCAAAGACCTGGGCCGAATCATCTTTGGCCCACATAGCGGCGTTATTTTTGCGATCAACCCCCCAAAAGATCTGGCGACCATCGGCCGCTTGTTGCCAGACATCACCTGCCGGTTGCTCGACGGTGGAGCCATCTTCCTGGCGCAGGAGGGCGTAGAGTTCGCCGGCGCGCATCTCCCAGCGGGTCAATTGCCCATTGACATCGGCCCACCAATTGCGATCCCCCGACGACGGGTCAACGGCTGTTACCACCGGATGACCGACAGCAGTAGTCGCGCGCCAATCACTCCCTACCAACCAATCGAGATAGCGTTGCCAGGCCGGCCAATCCAGCCCCAGTTGGTTGTCATAGGAGGCCAGCGACTCCGGTGTGGCAAAGACGCCGAGAATCTGGACGGACACTTTGCGTCCAACCACTTCCATTAACGTAAAGAGGGTGATCGAGACGACCAGCATGGTAATCACGGTTGAAACGATGCTGCGCAGTAGGAATCTTGCCATCAGTTGCTCCACAGAGGCGGCTGGGGGGAGAAGAGTAAGGGTTAGCGGTTGACAGCAGTAAGACAGTAAGACAGTGAGTCAGTGACTGATTCCCGTCTTACCAACCTTACTGCCCTACTGTCTCACTGTCTTACTACGCGTCTTTCCAGACTTCCGTCAGCAGGTCGTAACTGGTGGGGTGGCCGACGACATTTTTGAACTCGCTGCGGGTGATGTTCCAAACTTGCTTCCAGAAGCTGATAAAGACCGGGCCGCGTGATTGGAAAATGTCCTGGATCTCGCCCATGATAGCACGGCGCGCTTCGACATCCAGGGTGCTTTGGGCTTCCTTGAGTTTGGCGTTGAATTCTTCGTCGGCCCAGCGGGTCTCGTTCCACGGCACTGGTTTGCCTTCAGCGTCCAGCGTGTAGCCGGCGGCCAAGACCATGGTGCCAAGCGGGCGGTGCGTCCAGGCAGTAATGCCCAGATCAACTTCGGTCCAGCGATCCCAGTAGCCGTTGGCGTCGGTGATGTCCAGTTCAATGTCAAAGCCGGCGGGAGCAGCCAGTTCCTTGAGCGCCTGGGCAATTTCAGCTTCACCTTCATCGTTCTTGGTCGCCAGCTTGACCTTCAACGGCAAGGTTTGGCCCTTTTCCGCCGCCCATTCTTCGAGCAGCTTCTTGGCCCCTTCGGGGTCATAGGCCGGGATGTCACGCGGGGCATATTCCGGATGCACCGGCGCCACATGGGCGTCAATAGCAAGATCGCCTTGGCCCTTATAGGCCAGTTGCGCGATCTTTTCGCGATCCTGACACATCTTCAAGGCGTTGCGCACGCGCACATCGGTCCACGGTTCCAGATCCACGCGCATACGACCAACCAACGCCTGGGCCGTACTGGCCGGATAAACAGAGATGCCCGGCGCTTCCTTGAGCGCTTCCCAGTCGGCAGCAGTGGGGTTATACATGCTATCAACCTGACCGCCGAGGAGTGCGGCGACAGCGGCGTCGTGATCCAGCGAGACATAGGTCAGCGTATCGAGGTAGGGCAGTTGGTTGCCATCGGCATCCTTGCGCCAGTAATCTTTGCGTGCTTCAAAGGTGGCGCGCTCGCCTTCTTTATACTCTTTCAAGGTGAAGGCGCCAGTGCCAATGGGCTGGGCCAGAAAATCGCCTTCAAAGTTACGGTGGAGAATCACGGCCGGGTACTGATTCAGATCTTCCGGCAAGCTGATACTGGCTTCGGCGCAGTTGATGCGAATGGTGTAATCATCCACCTTTTCAATGTTTTCCAGGCCACCGATATACCCGAGGAAGCCCAACATGCTGGAGCCGACATCAGGGTTCAGCCATTCGCCAAAGGTGAACATGACATCATCAGCGGTCAGCTTGTCGCCATTGTTGAAGGTTACATCCTGGCGCAGGTAGAGCGTCCAGGTCTTGACATCGTCGCTGGCCTCCCAGCGATCCAGCAGGTGGGGGCGCGTAATGTTGTCGGGGCCGGTTTCGGTGAGATATTCACACACCTGGCGCACCACATTGCCGCCCTGAATCCAGGAGAGGCGGGCCGGGTGGTCGATGCCTTGCAGTTGCATGGCGCTCGTCCAGGTGCCGCCCCGTTTAATGCCGCCGGCTGCGGCAGCGGGTGCAGCGTCACCACCAGTGGTGGGCGCGGCCGCTGGCGCAGCGCAACCGGCCAAGGCATACGCAGTGGTCGCCGAAGCGCCCAAGAGGGTGGCAAAGCGCAAAAATTCGCGGCGATTCATTTTACCCTTGCGCAGGTCGCTGGCTGCGTCAAGGACGGCTGGGTGAATTCTCCGTTGAGTGGTCATTCGCATCTACTCCTTGTCAAATTTGATAGTTTATAAACAACTATAGTTTATCAAATGATAAATAATAAGAAACAGGCGGTTTGAGCGCCGGGCGCCGAGGATATGGACGATGGTGTTGGGAAAACTATCTCTTGTCGCGCTACTTCCACTTGATCAGAGGTAACGCACATCAATTTTCGTCGGAGTATAGCACATTGCTGCTGATCTACCAAGTCGAAAGGGTAACGTGAGGAAGATTTCAGGTTGGGAAAAAATTCTTGTAGGCGAAGGGAAGGCAGGAAGCCGATAAAGCAAGCCGCCTGCCTCCCTGACACAAGTTCAGGTTTGTGTCGTTCATATTGTCTCTGCTCCGGTGGCTCGGCCTTCCGACAACTAATGATGCGAATCTTATCTACCCGTTCGGTGTAAACAACAGCCAAGAGACGGCGGCGGTTAGACAAGCCAATATCAATGAACCGCTCCTCATGTTCAGAGACGATGATGTTGTCATGCGAACCTCTGTGACCTGTACAACGCACTCTCTTTGCCCCCGATCAGCCCCTTTCTTGTCAAAACCGCCATTGCGTTCTATACTATCAGCAGCAACTGTCAACGTGCAACCACCTGTTAGCCATCGTCTTACCTGAGGAGAAGCCAATTTATGACTGTCTTACCTGCTGCGCCTGCCACTGAACGCCGACGGGAACGGCGTGAACGCCAGCGCGACGCCGCCGCCCGCCCCGCCATGCAACAGATCCGCTACAACGTGCCGCGCTATAATCTGATCGACCAAAGCGCCATCCAGCGCATTCACGATGAGTCGATGCGGATTCTGCGTGACCTGGGCATCGACATGTATGATGCCGAAGCGCGTGCGATTCTGCAACAACATGGGGCCAAGGTCGTGGGCGAGACAGTCTTCTTTGATGAAGCGTTGGTGATGAAATATGTAGGCATGGCGCCCAGTCAATTTACCCAACTGGCGCGCAACCCGGCGAACAATGTGGTTCTCGGCGGCAACCAGGCCGTCTATGCACCGGTCTACGGCCCGCCCTTTGTCCTCGACCTGGATCGTGGTCGGCGAGAGGCCAAGTTGGAAGATTTTCATAACTTTGTCAAGCTCACTTATATGTGTCCCTACTTGCACCACTCTGGCGGCACGGTGGTCGAGCCGACCGATGAGCCGGTAGCGACGCGCCACCTCGATATGCTCATGGCCCACATCAAATATAGCGACAAAGCCTTTATGGGGTCTGTCACCGACCCGATCAATGCAGCCGACAGTGTGGCGATTGCCGAAATCCTCTTTGGTAAAGAGAAAATTCAAGAGACGCCGGGTCTGCTCTCGCTGATTAATGTCAGCAGCCCCCGCCGCTATGACGACCGCATGTTGGGCGATATTCTTGTCTATGCGAAGGCACGTCAAGCCTTGCTGATTACGCCTTTCTTGATGAGCGGCGCCATGTCACCGGTGAGTGTGGCCGCCACGTTGGCGCTGCAAAATGCCGAAGCGCTGGCCGGCATTGTCCTGGTGCAGATGATCAACCCTGGCACGCCGGTGATCTATGGCTCCTTTATGACCAACATTGATCTACAAAGTGGTGCGCCGGTCTTTGGCTCGCCGGAGAGTCAGTGGGCGCTCTTTGCCGGGCGACAGATGGCGGAATTTTACAAGCTGCCCTTCCGCAGCGGCGGCACCTTCTCCAGTTCCAAAATTGCTGACGCCCAGGCCGGTTACGAGTCGATCCAGGTGATGCTGCCGGCAGTACTGGCGCAGGTCAACTTTATTTTGCACGCCGCCGGTTGGCTGGAAAATGGCCTAACCGCCGGTTATGAAAAGTTTATGATCGACTGGGATCTGCTAGGCATGTACCACACCTGGGCCAAGGGGCTGGATCTCTCTGACGAGTCCTTTGCCTTTGACGCCATGCAAGAGGTGCCGCCGGGCGGTCACTTCCTGGGGACGCAACATACCATGCGCCATTTCCGCACAGCCTTCTATCGCTCTGAGGTCTTTGATTATAACTCCGCCGAACAGTGGGAGATCAACGGCAGTTTGGACACCAATCAACGGGCCAACCAACGTTGGAAAAAACTCCTGGCCGAATACGAAGCGCCGCCGCTTGACCAGGGCTTGGAGCAGGAGTTGCAAGCCTTTATCACCCTCCGCAAGAAAGCGCTAGGCTTCCCCAAATGAGCGGCACGATAAGGCTGACGGAAGATACCACCAGCGTGGATTGGGTGGCATTTTGCAATATATTTCGCTGGACTGGTTTGGGCGAACGGGAGCCGGAGATGGCGCGCCGACTCTTTGCAGCCAGCTATGCTTGCTGTTTCGCTTGGGACCAAACGACTTTGATTGGCGCAGCCCGCGCTATCTCGGATGGCATTGTCAGTTCTGCGGTCTATGATGTGGTTGTTGATCCACGGTATCAAGGCCAGGGCGTCGGTAAAGCGATCATGACCAACTTGCTGGGTCGGCTGCCGAAGCGGTCGGTCATGTTGGTGAGTACACATGGGCATGAGGGTTTCTACCAAAAGCTGGGGTTCAGACGGCTCCGTACAGCTTATATCTTACAGGAGAATTTTGAACCGTGGCGTATCATGGGGTATCTTGACGAAAACGTGCCAACCCAGTCATAGCGTCTTTGCCCAGGTAATGGAGAGGGAAAGATGACGATAAAAGTAACCTTAGATTTACCGAATGGTGTCGTCGAACACGCGCGACTCTATAGCCGAGCAACCCGCGGTACATTCGAAGATGCGTTGGGCGATTCATTGGAAATGCTTTGGCCAATGTTGGAAAATACATCTGTCGATAAGTTGTATGAGGACGTTACCAATTTGTCAGACCAAGAAATTTTAGAATTAGCGAATCTAAAGATGAGTTTTGCGCAAAACGAAAGACTCGGTGACCTACAAAGCAAAGGAAAAATAGAGGGATTAACGCAGATCGAACAATTTGAATTGTTAGGGTTGATGCAGATCTATCGACTAGGGATGCTCCGCAAAGCGCAAGGGCTAGCCGAAGCAGTGCGGCGTGGACTGCGGAAACTGCTCCATCCATAAGCAAAGTCAACAAGCAGGTGGCAGAGTTTGTCCGGTTACGGGCAGATAACCGTTTGAATACTGTTTAAGCCACCAGGATTTCACAATGGGTTTGTTGCAAATTGATCATGTTTGGCCGGTGGCAAAGGGTGGCACTAATGATGAGCAAAACTTATGCCTTGCTTGTGAACTGTGCAACGACCACAAATGGCAGAAAACCGATGGCGTTGATCCAGCCACTGGTGTAACGGTAGATTTATTTAACCCGCGCAAACAACGCTGGCGAGAACATTTTTGCTGGAACGCTTCAGGGGATGAGCTAATTGGCCTAACCCCTTGTGGCAGAGTTACGATCATTGAGCTAAAGCTCAACAATTCAATTGCCCGCACTGTCCGCCGTTATTGGGTGCAGGCAGGCTGGCATCCGCCTTCGATTCATGAATAGAGGAGTTTCTGGACAATGGCTGAACGACGCAGCCCATTTTACGATTATCACCTGCGCCACGCCGGTCAACTGGTGAAAGGCGGCGGCGACTATCTTTTCCCCGATGCTTATACGTCGGGCGAGAATGAGCATGTCAACACCCGCACCAATGTGGGGCTGCAAGATATTTCCTCCATGGGCGAGGTGGATATCAAGGGGCCGGGCGCCGAACGGCTGGTCAATCGGCTGGTCGCCAATGAGATCAGCGATCTGGAGCCGGGGCAGGTGCGCTATAGCTCACTCTGCAACGAGGATGGCGGCCTGATCGACGACCTGACCGTCTACAAATTTAATGACGAACACTTTATGATCGTCACCAGTTCCGGGCCGCGCAAACGGGTTGTCCAGTGGATTGCCGAACAAGCCCGCGGCGCCAGCGCCTATAGCACTGATATTTCAGCGTCGGTGGCGTTAGCCGTTGTCCAAGGGCCGCGCTCACGCGAATTTTTGCGCAGCATTACCGATGGTGTTGACCTGAACCGTCTGCCGTTTTTCCGTTTTTCACCAGCCGTCATCAACGACACAGAACTTATTCTTTCACGCAGCGGCTACACCGGCGAACTGGGCTATGAACTCTACACCCCTGCCGAGGAAGCCGGCGCCCTGTGGGAATATTTGCTCAAACAGGGCAAAGAATTTGGCTTGCAACCCTACGGCGTGCTGGCCATGCAGAGCCTGCGCATCGAAAAGGCGTTACCGCTCTATGGCCCCGACATCAACGAAAGCATCAACCCCTTCCAACTTGGCACCGACCGCTGGGTGCGCCTGGACAAACGGGGCTTTATCGGTCGCGATGCCCTGTTGCGCATTCAGGAACAAGGCATTGAGGAACGCTGGGTTGGTCTCCATCTGGACGCCAAAACGCCTGCCGTTGCCGGTGACGCCATCTACAGCATCGGCGATGTGGCGACCAGTAAACGCAAAAAGAAAAGCGGCGCCGAAGCCGAAGAAAGTACCGATGCCGTGACGCCGGGGACACAGATCGGACGGATCACCTCCAGCGCCATCGGCTACAGTGTCGGCAAGACGTTGGCGCTGGCCTATCTACGTACCTCCCACGCCTGGAATGGCGGCAAAGTCGTGGTGATGATGGCCGGTCGCCCGGTGACGGCGACAGTGGTCGCCACCCCCTTCTTTGATCCCACCGGGGCGCGTATGCGAGCCAAGGCAAGTGACGGTAGTGAACGTGTGAAGAAATAGGAGAGAGCAATGGCTGAAGCAGCGGCAGTTGTTCGTCAAAAACAAACAGAAAAGCAACCTACCATCCCTGCCAGCATTCCCTTTGCCCACCTGCCGGATCACACCGAATTGCCAGAAGAGGATGGCACGTTTGCGCCGAATTTTTACACCTTTCCCCAAAGTCTCTTGCTAACCGAGTCACTCTGGCCGATTCTACAGAAGTTACACCCCGACGCGCAATTTACAATTGGGCAAGATTCAGGCATCTACTGGCGTCCCACCGAGCCGCCGGAAAAAGGAGCCATTACACCTGATTGGTTTTATATACCTGACGTGCCCCCCACACTAAACGGAAAGCCCCGCCGATCCTATGTCCTGTGGCAAGAACACATTGCTCCGTTCATTGTTATAGAGTTTGTTTCAGCAACTGATGGCAGCGAATGGGATCGAACGCCAAACGATGGCAAATTTTGGATTTATGAAAAAGCGATTCACGCGCCGTACTATGTGATTTACGATGCAGACAAAGGTCTACTCGATGTTTATCGAATGATTGAAGGCCGCTACCAACCAGTTCCGCCGAATGAGCGTAAACACTTTCCGATTCCGCGTCTAGGCATCGAATTAGGAATTTGGCATGGTAGATGGATAAACATGGAGCTTCCCTGGCTACGCGTATGGGACGCTACAGGGAAGCTAAGTAAAACCCAGAAAATAATTAGAAATAGAATTCTGTGTTCACATGAGTAAAAATGCAATTTTATGTCTAAAGACTTTCTGGGCTTTACTTAG
>JAPKMW010000099.1 GCA_026645575.1 Caldilineaceae bacterium | reverse complement strand
AGTTCGATCACGGCTTGTCAAATTTGACCTCTGGCTCATTTGACCTTATTAAGCGATTGAGAGATTGAGTGACTCAATCTCTCAATCTCCACCTCACTACCACTAGCCTACAAAGCTTGTCCAACCTCGTCTAATAGTGTACACTACAACCAGTCAATTTGGTGTGAAATCAAGAGCAAGCGGCGGCTGGCCGACAAGAAGGCTGCTGCCGGTCAATTGAGGACAAGGTATGACCACAACGAAACAACCGGCTGTTCAATACAGTGCCTACCCCGATGAATCCGGCCACTTTGGGCCGTATGGCGGCAAGTTTGTGCCAGAAACGCTGATGCCCGCTCTGGAAGAGCTGGAAGAAGCCTATCTCCAGGCGCGCAATGACAAAGAATTTATGGCGGAACTGGCCTATCTCCAGCGCACCTTTATCGGACGCCCCACGCCGATCACCTATGCGCGACGGCTGAGTCAACACCTGGGTGGCGCCCAGATTTATCTCAAACGCGAAGACCTGGCCCACACCGGCGCCCACAAGATCAACAACGCGCTGGGCCAAGCCTTGCTAATGAAGCGCAAGATGGGCAAGACACGTATTGTGGCCGAGACCGGCGCCGGTCAACATGGCGTGGCGACGGCGACGGTGGCGGCGTGGCTAGGCATCGAGTGTGTGGTCTATATGGGTACGGTGGACATGGCGCGCCAGCAACCCAATGTCTTCCGCATGAGATTGCTCGGCACCGAAGTACGCGGGGTCGAGAGTGGCAGCAAGACGCTCAAGGACGCCATCAACGAAGCGATTCGCGATTGGGTCACCAATGTCCACAACACCCATTATCTATTAGGCAGTGTCCTCGGCCCGCACCCCTACCCGGCGATGGTGCGCGATTTCCAGAGCATCATCGGTTGCGAAGCGGTCTACCAGATGCGCGACAGCGAAGATGGTCCCAAGCGCTTGCCGGATGCGGTGGTGGCTTGTGTAGGCGGCGGCAGTAACGCCATCGGCATCTTCCACTCGTTCCTTGATTTTGAAAAGGTGCGGTTGATCGGCGTGGAAGCCGGCGGGCATGGCATCGAAGGGGGCGAACATGCCGCACGCTTTGCCGACCCGAAGATTGGGCGGCTGGGCATTTTACAAGGCACCAAAAGCTATGTCATGCAGGACGAAGATGGTCAGATTGCCCTCACCCATAGCATTAGCGCCGGTCTCGACTATGCCAGCGTCGGGCCGGAACATGCCTGGCTGCGCGACTTGGGGCGCACCGAGTACAGCTACTGCACCGACGATGACGCCATGCAGGGTTTCAAGCTGCTCTGCCAGTTAGAAGGCATCATCCCAGCGCTGGAAAGTTCCCACGCCATCGGCCATGTGATGAAGCTGGCGCCCCAAATGGCGAAAGATCAGATCATCCTGGTCAACGTCAGCGGGCGCGGGGACAAGGATTTGAACACGGTTATGCAGGTGTTGCAGGCGTAGCAATAGTTGGGTGGGTGATTCGGCGGTTTCGACAAGCTCAACCGCCGAATCACCCACCCAGCCATTCAACTCCCCGGCAGACGCCGGTAGTACCGACCAGGCTCAATTTCCAGCACCAGTTCGTAGTGGCGGTGAATTTCAGCCATGACTTCCGCACTATAATCTTCATCGGTAAAGCGTTGGAGGATCACATATTGTGGTTTGTACTTGGTCAAAGCCGCCAACATATCCGCTTCGGTCAAAATGCCGGACTCCAACCGCTTGCGGCTAATGGCGGCAATGGGCGGCGTCACCGGTAGGCCGGCTTGAAAGGCATAGAAAGGGCGGTCGGTAAAGACATAGCCCGGCTGCTGCTGTGCATCGCTTCGTAATTGTCGCACCATCTCCCATATATAGAGCGGGCGGTAGATTTCCGCCTGTTGATCCAAGCGCTTTTCCAGGGGCGTCGGATAGTAAAGAATGGCGGTGATCAAAGCGGCAGCCGTAGTGGCTAATAAGGCCGTTTGTACGAGACGGCGGCGTGTCGTTTGACCAGCCAGATGATCCAACACATTGCTCCATGCGTCCAGACTAAAGGCGCAGAGCCAGGCCATTGGGATGGTTAACAACATAATGTGGTGATACCAGAGGGGGCGGTGAACGATAAAGGCCATGGCAACGGTCACAAACCAGGTCAACGGCAACAGGAAGACCCATTTGCGTTGGCGAATCGCATAGAGGACGCCCATGAGCGCCACCATGAGATAAACCGGCTGTTCTCGGATGAAGGTTCCTAGAAATTCCTGACCGCTGCCGACAAAGGTCACTTGTTGTTGGGTTTGGGCGCCAAAGTGGGTCGTGAGGAGCATATCCGCATTCAACGCCCCAAAGTAGATGCTCAGGCCGCCAAAGGCTAAAGTGACAAGTAGTAACCAGAGCAGCAGATCGCGCAAACGACAGAGCCAGGAGAAAGTTGGCGGCGTAGCCAACAGCAGAAAGAGACCAATGGCTGGAAAAAGGGCAACGACAAAGAGCTTGGTTTCCAACGCCAACGCCATGCCGAGCGCCGACAGCACCAATAGCCAGCGCCGTTCTCTGGCATTGACCAAACAAGCAATGGCTGCCATTGCCAACGCCAAGGCGGGGAGGCCGATCATGACGGCGCTGCTCAACCGTAGATAATATTGACTCAGGACCAAGAGCAAGGTGGCGCCAATGGCAGCAAAGGCGCTCACGGATTTATGAACAGTAAGATAAAAGCTCCACAATAACAGGGCCGAAAAAAGCGCAATCAAAATGCGTGCGGTTGTAATCGATTCGCCCACCAGGGTAAACCAACCGGCAAGCAAGACCGTGAAAAGGGGCGGCTGGTCACTCCAAATATCACTATACAGCTTATAGTTTTGCTCATGCAGCAACGTTTTCATGAGATTGATGCCTTCATCATAATCATAATCGGCAGCATCGGCAAAGGGGTTTTGCACAAACATGAAAACGAGAAAAATAATCGGGAGCCAAAGCCCCTGGTAATAGCAAAAATAACCGACGCGCTTGAGCCAGGCCCAAGTCACGGGACGCACAGGAAGGTTGGACACAGTAGTAGTTGTTGTCATACGGATCAAGGCAAAATCGTTACAGATATGATGAACGATCGCAGATAGAAGCTTAGATTGCGATTAAAAGATGATTAAATTGTGATTAAATTCACATGTAGCTAACAATATCCACTATAATACAGGCAGGCAACGCCAGTTAGTAAGGAAGATTCTTTTTATGAGCAATTCGCAAACATCGTTAGGAACGCGGCCAACCGGGTTGGAACGAATTCGCGCTGTCTTTGAAAAAGCCAAGCAAGAGCGGCGCGCCGCCTTTATGCCCTACCACGCCATGGGCTATCCCAGCCGTGCTGCCACCCTGGAAGTCATTGCCACCCTGGCCGCTGTGGGCGCCGATCTCTTTGAAATCGGCATTCCCCACAGCGATCCGCTGGCCGATGGCCCCACCATCCAAACTGCCACCTACACCGCCATCACCCAAGGCACGACGGTCAAAGATTGTCTGGCCATGGTACGTGAATTGCGCGCCCAAGGGGTGGCGCAGCCCTTCTGCGCCATGACCTATTTCAATCCGCTCTTTGCCTATGGGGTGGAACGCTTTGTGCAGGATGCCGTCGCCGCCGGCTTTGACGGCTTGATCGTCCCCGATCTACCGCCGGAAGAGGCTGAAGAGGTGGAGCGCGCCTGTCGCCACGCCGGGTTGGCAACCATTTATCTCCTGGCGCCGACCAGCACCGAAGCGCGCATTCAGTTTGTGGCGCAACATGCCACTGGCTTCATCTACTTGGTCAGCGTCACCGGCATCACCGGTGCCCGCAGTGAGTTGCCGCCCGATCTCAAAGCCTTTGTTCAACGGGTGCGCCGCCATACCAACTTGCCGCTGGCGATTGGCTTTGGCATCGGCACCGGCGAACAAGCCGCGGCGGTAAGCGAAATTGCCGAAGGGGTGATTGTGGGGTCGGCGTTGGTTAAAGCGGCAGGAAGCGCAGAAGGGGTTGCGGCGGTGCGTAAGCTGGGAACTGAGTTGGCGGCGGGTTCGCATCGCGGTGGGAAGTAAGGTGACGGAACAGGTGAGTATCACGTATCACTTGATCACCGGTCGTAACTTCAAGGCAAATTGTAACGAAAAACGGGCATCGGGGTCATCTAAATCGAGTTGGGTGATGCTGGCGATCTGCTCTAGCCGGTAGGTGAGTGTATTGCGATGGATGTGTAGACGACTGGCGGTCTGGCTGGCGTTGCCGTGACATTCAAAAAAGGCTTCCAGCGTCTGCACCAGCTCGGCATTTTTGGTTTCATCATATTGCAAGAGGCGGCCCAAGGTGCGCCGGTAGAAACGACCGGCTTCGGCGTTGCCCCCCAGTGTGGTCAACAACTGATATAAGCCCAGGTCGCCAAAGTAGGTGACGGGCGTCCCCTTCCACTCTTTGCCCAGCCGCCAGCTTTCGCGCGCCTGTTGTTGACTTTGCAGCCAGTCGCTAGGTCTTACCGCCGGCCGACCAATGCCGATAATCAGTTGCGCCTTGCTGTATTGGGTCAATAAGCGTTCGGCAAAGGCGTTGGCAATGGTCTTAAAATCACGTCCGCTTTTGGGGTTGTCGGTGGGCCAGAAGAGCAAAATCCCCTCATCACGCCGGCTGATGGGGAGATTGACCCCCTGGTCGCGCAGAAAACGCAGAAGCGGCGCCGGCCATTCGGGCGTCTGTTTGGCATCCACCACCCAGGCCACATGGGGACGGGTCAGGTCATAGCCCAAGGAAGCGCCGCGCTGAATCCACGCTTGTTCGTCGGCAATCTCCGCGGCCAGTAATTCATCAACAAAGGCCGCACGCATCCGCTCTTCGGCCAGACCAACAGCGTTCAACTTGGCCCATTCCAGCGCTGCCGCCGCGGCGCCCTGGCTCACAGCAATTTCTTCCACCGCACTGATCGGTTGGCCGACATTGCTGACAGGGCGCAACAAGAGACAGTAGCCGCGCACCGACTCCACCGCCACAATTGGTGTAATCACCACCTGACCAAAACCGGCCGCATCCCCCACACCATTAAGCGGCAGCGCGCCAACGGTCTTACTCAACTTGGTGACCGGTTGAGTCGCGGCCCAGCTTCGTAGCGTAGTCATATTGGGCAACAGGCCAAAGAGGCCATGACGACGCGCTTCCGAAAGCATCTCCAAACCAGCGTAGGTGGCAATTTGCCCATCTTCTCGTAAGAGAATCAGCGGTTGTTGGGCAAACTTGGCAATATGGTGGGCCAGGTTTGCGATCCCGCCACCATCCAGGGCGATCTGGTTAAGTTCATGTTGCAGTTCGGCCGAGCGTTGGGCCACGTAGCCGGCGCGGTCAACAATCAAGCGAATGACCGCCCGTTCAATCTGCACCAGCGACTGGCTGTCAGCCAGTTGGAAGAGCGCAATCCGGTTCGCTTGCGCCGCCATAATGGCGCTCTCTTCGACGGGACCAAGCACGGCAATGGCCGAAATACGCGCGTTTTCCAGGCTACGCACCACCCGCGCCAGTTGCATTTTCGGATCGAGCCGGCGTAGATCTTCCATGTCAATCAGCGCCAGCTCGTTGCCGTCCAATTTGGGAAAGGCAGGGGGACTGGGACGCAGGCTGCACGCCCAACTGACGGTGCGATCCAACAATTCGTCGCCTACTAACAATTTACTATCTGGCGGCAGCGCTAACCGGAAAACATCATCAAGTGTTACACCGTTTTTGTACATAATGCCCAAATCAAAAGTGAATCCGCAGACGGTTTATACGTTAATTGTTTGGCACAATTGCAATAAAAGTACGATTTGACCAAAAGGTAAGGTATTCTACTTGGCACAATTTTTATTACTCTTATAGCAACGGCGGGGGTATATGTGAATTATATAACTATCTCTGATTTTTCGGCAATTCGCTATGATTGCGTTATGCAAATTACACAAAGAAGCCCGATGGACGCAATCCATCGGGCTTCTTTGTAGGCAGTTTGTTCGTTATTTGAACTGACCGAAACAGACCAGTGACTTTAGTACTTGGCCCAGGCCGTCATGATGGCGCCACAAGCGCCGCCCCAAACGGCAAAGGTGAGGATAACGCCGGCGCCAAACCAACTTGGATCTTGTCCCATGACCGAAGCCATGCCAAAGAAGACCACCCCGCCCAGAATTGCGCCGATAATGCTGCCAAGCAGCAACTTGCCAACCGATTGGGTTTTGGTGAAGGCGCCTACGAGAATCGGCCAGAGCAGGATGCTGACCAACGGAATAATGCTGCCGATGATCCCGCCGATCAAGCCGGGGATGCTGGCACCGACGCGACCAGAGGCAAAGGCATAGCCCAACACCGGCCCAATACCCGTCAGCAACAGGGCGACGCCAAAGAGAACCAGGTTGTCACTTTGCAGGAAAAAGACGGCGGCATAAGCAATAAGCGCCGTCAAGACGCCGGCATAGAGCGAAGCCAACATGGGATTGCCGGATGGTTGGGCAACACGCGTATTCGCCAGAGGAATCATGACAGTTTCTCCTATCTTAATCAGTGCGGATGGGTTTGGATACACGCAACAGGGTACTTTCAAAAGTCTAGGTAAGGTATACCACAAAGCCGGAAAAAGGGCAACCTCACACCACAGGCGGGTGCATTTCAGAGAATGTGATTCGTGCTGCGTGATTCGCGATGGATGAATTATATGATTTGCCGTAACTACTCAGCTCCTAGCCGCACCCCCGCGGGGGTTACCGGCCACCAGCGGCCCATCGCCGGTCACCGGGAACCCCGCGGGGGTGCGGCTAGGAGCGGGCTAACGACGACTGAAGTAGAGGAAGTTTTTTGGAACAAACCACGTTTCCGGTTTATCGCTAAAGGGCGGCGAAATCAAGAGGAAAATGTCTATGCAGCTTACGGCCAAACAGACGCCGGACGTTATTTAACCGTTTTCTTCATTTACAAAAAATCAGGGATTGATTGGGGTAGCCCGTCCCGTAGGGATGCGTGCGTTTAGGCAGAAATGTCGTTCAGAAATAACTTCCGCTCGCCGCGAGTCCGTGACTCGCAACCGACTGGTTGCGAGTCACGGACTCGCGGCGAGCAAAGCGGGAGCTTATGGGTAGGCGCTCACTTAGGTTGATGCTTCCCAGGGTTTTAACAACACTTTGGCCGATTTCCCCGTCAACTGCAACTCCCACGCGTCCTGCACCTGCGTTAGCGGGAAGCGGTGCGTGACGAATTTCTCCAACTGCGGGCCGACCTTGCCGATGAGCGCCATGATGGCCGGCGAATCTTTGAGGTTATAGTGCCAGGAGCCGATAAGGGTCAAGCCTTTGCGGATCATGTCAGGGCTGATGCGTAGGGGCGTTTCGTCACTGCATTCACCGACAAAGGCGATCTGCCCTTTGCGGCGGGCGGCGTCGATACAGAGGCGATGGGCGGCCACCACACCAGAGCAGTCGATAGCCTTATCAATGCCCTTGCCGCCGGTCAAGTCACGAAGTTGGGCCAGGGCATCGGGGCTGGTTGGATCGACAACTGCTTCGGCCCCCAGCGCTAAGGCCAGTTGAGCGCGCCAGGGGTTGCTTTCGACGCCGATGACGCGTGCATTGCGATGGACGCCATTGATCACGCCGCCTAACCCCACCGGCCCCAAGCCGCTGATCAGTAGAGTGTCGTTGGCGCCCACATTCATGAGTTGCATGGCGCCAAAGGTCGGGCCTAGCCCGCAGCAGGCCAACGACGCATGGTCATAGGAAATGCCTTCAGGAATGGGAACCAGCAGATGATCGGGCTTGAGCAGGTATTGGTTGTAGGTGGCGCTGCCGTCGCGCGTGCCGTGGAAGGCGCCAAAGTCGGTGTTGTTTTCACAGTGGATGTAGTCGCCGGCCAGACAGAGCGCACATTTGCCACAGCCGCTCATGGGCATCACCACTACTCGGTCGCCCACGTTGGCGCGCCCCGGCTGGGCCACGGCCACCACCTCACCGGCGGCCTCATGCCCCAGTTGATCCACTGGTCGTCCGGCCACGTAGGTTTTATACTCGGTACACATGGGGGCGGTATGGACTTTGACCACCACCCAGTTCTCTTTTGGCGTCGGATCAGGGACGGTGATAACAGCGGCTTGCCGTTCGCCAGTAATCGTTGCTTTTAACATAGGTTCCTCGCAGGTTGGTTGATTCGTTCTTATATGGCTGGTTACTAACGAACCAACGATCTTCTACATTTCACAAGAAGCAAAGCAATTGCTATATTAGGCAGGATTTTATCAACTTTGTCAACTGGGCTAAAACTGTTTTTTTTTGTAAGAGAGCAATTTTTGATAGTTGACATCCAGGCAAAGTTATGGTATGATATTGGTGCAAGATGTTGTAGGTTCTACCACGAGTACTGATTTACCCGCTCGAACACAACAATCGAGCGGTTTTTTTGTGCCGGATTGTTGGGAACATCCATTTTGTACGTCGTAGTAAACCAAATTTTAGTTCGGAAAAGGAGTTTTCCAACAATGAGCAACCCAGTCAAAGTAAAAGGCACCGTGAAGTGGTTCAACGATCAAAAAGGCTTTGGCTTTATCACCCCGGAAAGCGGCGGCAAGGATGTCTTTGTGCATCAGACCGCCATCATTGCCAATGGCTTCCGCAGCCTGGCCGAGGGTGATCGCGTCGAGTTCAGCATTGAGCAAGGTCCCAAGGGTCCCGCTGCTGCCGGCGTCACCAAGGTCTAGCCATTCACAGCAAACCCGTTCCCTTTGAGTAAGGGGTTTGCCTAAGCATTACATCCAAAGTGGGGGATTGACAATTCTGTCAATCCCCCACTTTTTTGTTACACCGGGAGTAAAGACTTATTACACTGTTAACATGTACTATCCACCAATTTCAGCGGTGACTTTGGGTCAATGCTACCGGTCTCCAGGGCGCGGCCCATAGCACTTGCGCATTATAATCGGAAGGGGTATGATCGCGCCATGTGCATAGTTTCGCTATGCTTTTTCCCAACTTCTTCCCAATGCGAGAAGCCAATGCTAGAAAAGGTGTGACCATGACGCTCAAAATTGGATTGATCGGCTGTGGCGGGATTACCGAAGCCCATGTCGAAGGCTGGAAAACAGTAGCCGACCAGGCGGAGATTGTGGCGGTGGCCGATGTTTCGCGTGAAAACGCCGAACGCCGCGCGGCCCAAATTGGCACCGACCCGGAAATTGTCAGCGATTACCGCGATCTACTGGTGGACAAGGGCATTGATGCTGTAGACATCAGCCTGCCCCATCACCTGCACTGTGAAGCGATTGTGGCGGCGGCCCAGGCCGGCAAACATTTGATGACCGAAAAGCCGCTCTGTCTCAATCTGGAGGAGGCGGCGCAGATTGGCAAAGCGGTCAAAGAGAGCGGCATTATCATGATGGCGGCGCATAATCAGCTCTTCTTCCCTTCGGTGCAACAAGCCAAAGTGATGCTCATGAATGGCGACCTGGGTAAGGTCTACATGATCCACTCGCTTGACTGTGGCGCTCGGCGGCCACCGTTGAACCCCAACAAAGCAACCTGGGGGCAGCCCATGTCTGTCGCCAATTGGGGCTGGCGCAACGATCCCACCAAAATGGGCGGCGGCGAGTTGATCGACACTGGCTATCATCCTACCTACCGCCTCCTTTTCCTGGCCGGTCAGAAACCAACCGAAGTGACCGCCATGCTGGGCACCTATCGCCTACCGCTGGCGCGTGAGGACACGGCAATGGCGTTGGTGAAATTTGAAGATGGCATGATCGGCCAAATTTTCTCCAGTTGGGGGCTGCGCGGCCCCGGCGCCAAACCGGCGCTCTTCTACATCATGGCCGAGGCAGGCCAGCTTTGGGGCGAAATTGACAAGCTCTATTACCAACCGGTCGGCTTTTCCAGCCCGGCGGCGGTCGAATATCCCGGTTGGGATTACCGTCGTTCGTTTGCCGCCGAAATTAAGCACTTTACCGAGGCCATCATCGGCGGCTATGAACCGCTCCACTCGGTTGATGAAGCGACGACAACGTTGCAGATTATTTTAGGCGCGTATCAGTCGGTGGAAGAGAATCGGATTGTCAAGCTTTCCTAAGGGGAGATAAAGAGATTGAGAGATTCAAGCGATTTAGTGGTGGGTAGCGTAAAGATAATCTCTCAATCTCTTTATCTCTCAACAGTCTGGAGGGATTTATGGAATATCGCCAACTTGGCCAAACCGACATGCGTGTTTCGGTGATGGCGCTGGGTTGTTGGCCCTTTGCTGGGGGCAAGGTGTGGGGTGAACAGGATGATGAGGTGTCGGTGGCGACGGTTCACGCTGCGCTCGATGCCGGCATCAACTTCTTTGATAGCGCTGAAGGGTACGAGAACGGTCATTCGGAACGGGTGCTAGGGCGGGGTCTGCTTGGGCGACGGCAGGCGGCGATCATTGCTACTAAGGTCAGCCCATCACATTTGGCCAAAGCCGATGTAATCAAAGCCTGTGAACAGAGCCTGGTCAACTTGCAGACCGATTATATTGACCTCTACCAGATCCACTGGCCCAACTGGCAGGTGCCGCTGGCCGAAACAGTGGAGGCGCTGCAACAATTGAAGCAACAGGGCAAGATCCGGGCCATCGGCGTAAGCAATTTCGCCGTACAGGATTTGAGCGAAATGCTGACGCTAAGTGAATGCACCACCGACCAACTGCCCTACAGTCTGCTCTGGCGGGTGATCGAGCGCGAGATCAAACCCCTTTGTCTTGACCACAATGTGGGCATCATCTGTTATAGTCCCCTGGCGCAAGGGTTGCTAACCGGTCGCTATACCACTGCGGATGAGGTGCCGGATGGGCTATCGCGCACACGGCTTTATGCCAGTCATCGTTCAATGGCCGAACATCGCGACCCCGGCTGTGAAGCGGAGATTTTCACGGCCTTGCAGGGCATCAAACGCATTGCCGATGAGTTGGGCCAGCCAATGGCAACGGTGGCGCTGGCCTGGGTTAAACAGCAACCGGGCGTCACCTCCTTCCTGGTCGGCGCCCGCAAGCCGGCAGAGTTAGCGTGGAATTTACCTGTCCTGGATCTCACCCTCTCGGCAGATGTCCTTGCCGAGTTGAGCCGGGTCACTGAGCCGGTGAAAACCAAGCTGGGTAATAACCCTGATATGTGGATGTCCACGTCACGAATGCGGTAAGTGAAACGTGCTGCGTGATTCGTAGCCTTCGACAGGCTCAGGCCACGAATCACGCAGCACGAATCAGGTTAACATGAAAGGAGCAAATCATGACCAAAATTCCAATTGCCCTCGAACTCTATTCGGTGCGCAATGAGATGAAAGAGGATGTGCGCACGACGCTTCATGCCGTCGCTGAGATGGGCTATGAGGGGGTCGAGTTTGCCGGTTGGCACAACCATAGCGCCAAAGAATTACGTACTATTTTGGATAGCGAAGGGTTAACATGCTGTGGGTCACACACCCCGTTTTCGGCGGTGCAGGCTGACAAACTGGCGGAGACCATTGAGTTTAACCAGATCCTCGGCAACAACAAACTGATCATTCCGGGCATCCCCGCCGACCTGCGCAAGACGCGCGCCGATTGGCTCAAATTGGCGGGCTTTTTTAATGAACTGGCCGACAAACTGGCGCCCCACGGCATGGTCACGGGCTATCACAACCACCATGTTGAATTTGCCCCGCTCGATGGTGAAACGCCCTGGGACACCTTTTTCGGCAATACCAAAGCATCGGTGATTATGCAGCTTGACAATGGCAACGCCATGTTGGGTGGCGCCGATACGGTTGGGATTCTCAAGCAATACCCAGGGCGCGCCGTCACCGTCCACCTCAAACCCTTTACCCGTGTGGCCGACATGAGCGATCACGAAGCAATCTTCCGCCCGATCATCGGCCAGGATGATGTGCCGTGGGCCGACTTCTTCCAGGCGTGTGAAACGGTGGGTGGCACCGAGTGGTACATTGTCGAATATGAGAGCGACGCCTATCCGCCCTTAGAAGCGGTGGCGCGTTGTTTGAATGCGTTGCGAAAAATGGGGAAATAGGAGATAAAGAGATAGAGAGATTCAGAGATTGCCATCGGGGTATGCTTAATCTCTCTATCTCTTTATCTCTCAATCTCTATCCAAAGGAGAAACCATGCTCAAACTCAAAACCTTAATCGAAGACGGCGATCCCGAATTGGTTGCCGGCGGATTTCAATTTACCGAAGGGCCGGTCTGGCAGGCGGATGGGTCGTTGATCTTTTCCGACATTCCGGCCAGTCGGCTCTACCGCTGGACGCCGGAAACAGGCGCACAGGTCTGGCGCGAGCCGACGGGGAACGCCAACGGCAATACGTTGGATCGCCAGGGTCGCTTGTTGACCTGTGAACATTCCGGGCGACGCGTTTCGCGCACAGAAGCGGATGGAACAGTGAAGACGCTTGTTGACCGCTACCAGGGTAAGAAGCTCAACAGCCCGAATGACATTGTGGTCAAATCGAATGGGGTGGTCTACTTCACCGACCCGCCCTATGGCATCCAGCCAGAGGAGCGGGAACAGCCGTGCAATGGCGTCTATCGGGTTCTGCCCGATGGTGCGATTGAATTGCTGGTGGACGACTTTGATCGGCCCAATGGCCTGGCCTTTTCGCCCGATGAAAGTATTCTTTACATCGATGACTCGCCGCGCCGCCACGTACGCGCCTTTGATGTGCACGCCGACGGCACGCTGACCAACAGCCGCATCATCGCCGACATGGATCATCCCCAACCTGGTTCGCCCGACGGCATGAAGATCGACGAAGCCGGCCACCTCTACGTGACCGGGGCAACCGGCGTCTGGGTCTTCCAACCCAATGGTGAATTGCTGGGCGTTGTCACCACCCCAGAGCGCCCGGCCAACTGCGCCTGGGGCGATGCTGATCGCAAGAGTTTATATGTCACGGCACGCACGTCGCTTTATCGGATACGCACGAAAGTGGCAGGGTTGCCGGTGCGGTAATGAAGAGATTGAGAGATAAAGAGATTAGAGGTGACTTGAATCTCTTTATCTCTCAATCTCGGCTCATCAGGAATCCAGGACGTTCGGCGAGCTCAGTCGAGCCGGAGTTGACCGGTAAATCTTCCCGGAAGGTCAGTCTTGTTAACTGGACGATCCTGTCAAACCTTCCGGGAAGATGGTTGTCAAGCCCATGAGTTCCCGTTGAACCTCAATCGCTTGTAAACGCCTCCGCCGCCAACTCGCCCACACACACCTTGGTCACGGCGCCGGTCATGCGGATCGACCAGTCGGGGCCAATGCCGATGTCGATCACGCCGCCGGGGCAGTGGACATGGATCTGGCTGTCACACAAGCCAAGGCGATGCGCGACCGCCGCCGCGGCACTACTGCTGCTCCCTGACGCCAGTGTGTAACCCGCCCCGCGTTCCCAGATTTCAATACGAATATTGTGGCGATCCAACACCTGCATAAACTGGACATTGGTGCGGTTGGGGAAGCATGGGGCGATTTCCAGGGGTGGCCCCAAGGTGTGGGCAATGGTGGCATTCACGTCATCCATTAGCACGACACAATGAGGGTTGCCCACCGTGGCCGCACAATAGCATAATTCCTGGCCGGCAATGTCGATGGTTTCGTTGAGAACTTCACGGGGCGGCCCCAAGACCGGAATGCGCGTGCTATCAAAGCTAACCTGCCCCATATCCACGGTCACGCGCCGACCCTGGTCAAAAACCTGTGCCGTCACCCTTCCGCCAGGGGTCATAATGGTAAAGAGGTTATCCTGCACTAGCCCTTCATCCCACAGGTAACGGGCAAAGATGCGCAGGCCGTTACCGCTCTTCTCAAACTCGCCGCCATCCGGGTTGAAGAGCCGCAAGCCAAAGTCAGCTTCCGTGCTTGGCAACGGTCCCAACAAGATGCCATCGGAACCGACGCCATAGTGGCGATCACAGATGCGAATGATTTCGGCAGCAGTGAGGCCATTGGGTGCTTCTGTAGGGGGAATAACAAGGTAGTCATTGCCAAGCGCCTGATATTTGTAAAAACGCATAAAATCACCCAATTACCCAGTCACCAATATCCGCGCCAACGCCGCCCGAATCTTTTCTGGCACCGGCGTTGGCCGGTTGCCATTGGTGCGATCGACAAAGACATGAACAAAGTAGCCGGTGGCGGCGGCCTCTTCGTAGCCGGCGGTGAAGATGCCGATTTCGTAGCGCACACTGCTGTTGCCAATGCGCGCCACGCGTAACCCCGCCTCAACAAGGTCGGGGTAGGCGATGGCGCGCTTGTACTGGCATTGGCTCTCAATGGCAAAACCAATCACCGGATCCTGGCGAAAATCCAGCCCACCTTCATGGATCAGGTAATGACCAATCACCGTGTCGAAAAACGAATAGTATTGCACATTGTTGACATGCCCATAGACATCATTATCCATCCAACGGGTGGCAATGGGGAGGAAGTAGTTGTATTCTTGGCGCGTGATAATTTGTTTTTCCATAAGTCATAACGATCAAAATAATTAATGGAGAATAATTAATCATTAACGGTTAGTCATGCAGCACACATGAACCATTCTCCATTTTCCATTCTCCATTAACTATTTTTGCGCTGTTGGTCGCGCGGGATGATCCGTTGCGGGTGGACAATCTGACGCCGTTCCGGGGTCAGGCGCGCCAGCAGTTCCGGCGATGCCTGGTAGCCGTGGCGGAAATTGCCCCAGGAAGGCCCATAGCGATAGACTGTATTGCGCCGTTGGCCGGGATTCGTCCGCTTGGCCGAGCCGTGGGAGATGGCATCGACAAAGAGCAGTGCGTCACCGGCTTTCATATTCACTTCGATGGCGCCCGCGGTGCCGTCAACCGAGGCGTTATGGGCCATGCGATGCTTTTCAAAGTCAGGATGTTGAAAGTTGGCCTTATGACTGCCCGGAATCACCATTGTGCCACCGTCGCCGGGGCCAAAGTCGGTCAGCGCCAGCAGGATGTTGATCTGCCCGCACTGAAAACGCCCATTGTGAACATGAAACTGGGTGCGCTTGGTATGGGTATGACCGCCGGAGTGGAGACCAATCGCTTCGCCAGGGCCACGGAAGTTGGCAAAGTTTTCGTCAATAAAGAGCGGGCCGTGGTTGTAATCAAACGTGCCTTCGCCGCCCACAAAATACTTCACCTTCTCGATCCACGACGGGTGGTCGATCAGCTTTTCAAAGGGTTCCCCCGCTTCATAGATCTGCTGCAAATTCAACCCATCGGTTGTGCCAAACGAATGGGCATGAACATAGCCCCACCATTCCCCCACTTTCAAGGGCGGAATTTCATCCAAACAAGCGTTGCATTCGTCCACTTCCGCCTTGGTCAGCGCATTTTCCAAGACTAGATAGCCATTGAGGTCAAAAAGATAAATTTCCAAATCGGTCGGTTTCATAGGTTGCCTTCCCCGTTGAGCAGTTTTTGTATGAGTCATGGTGTACGTTCGGCTGTAACCCGAACAACATTACTAAATCTTCCAGTAAATGTAAGTTGAGATTTACAATGATCGGGTGGTTGCGCATTGATCCTAGCACTGGTCAAGGAAAGCTGCAACCAAGCGCAAGGGCGCAATTATCCTGAAAGCCCTGCGTGGCACGGGATACGGATCTTCTCGAAACATTGTCCGACTCCTGCAACGCACATTGCTACTTTCAATTGCCAACCTCGTTTGCCGATTATTGTCAAAGTGGGAAGGGGTAGCATAAACTACAGAACGCAGAACGGCGTAATACCGAATCGCTGTGTCTACATGTGTAATGAATGAGCAATAACGCGTGACCAAGCATGATCGTGAGAGCATTATGACAACCCGTCTCTACTACACCAACGCCTATCAAACCGAATTTACCGCCAATGTCACCACCCTCACCACGCTCAATGGACAAATGGCGGTAATCCTTGACCAAAGCTGTTTTTACCCCACCTCCGGCGGTCAACCCAACGACACGGGAATTTTGGGCGGTAAAGCGGTTTTGGATGTCGTGGTTAACGAACAGGGGGAAGTGTTGCACCTGTTGGCCGAACCGCTGGCGCCGGAGCAAGCATGGGAACCGATCACGGGGCAGATCGATTGGCCGCGCCGCTACGACCATATGCAACAGCACAGTGGGCAGCATCTGCTGTCACAACTCTTTTATCAACGCTTGGGCTTTGAAACAGTGGCCGTCCATTTTGGCGCGATAGAATCGACGCTCGACTTGGCAACGCCGGAAGTGACGCCGGCCCAGATCGAAGCGGTTGAGCGGGACGCCATGCAACTTGTCTACGCCGCCTTACCAATCAAAGCCTATTTCGTCAGCGACCAGGAACTCCATACTATCCCCCTGCGCCGACCACCGAAGGTGACAGGGACGATTCGCATTGTCGAGATTGATGGGTTTGATTATTCGGCCTGTGGCGGCACCCATTGTCGCACCACGGCGGAGATTGGGCCGATCAAAGTAACCAAAGTGGAGCGGCGCCGGGGACAGGTGCGCGTTACCTTTCTGTGCGGGCAACGGGCGTGGCAGGACTACCGGGTGAAACATGGCTTAATTACGGCGGCGGCTAACCTCTTTAGCAATGAAATTACACAGGTGCCGGCCCTGGTCGAGCGGAATTTGGGGCAGATCAAGGAATTGCAACAAACGATTGATGGCTTACAAGAGGAACTATTGCGCGCCGAGGCTGGACAACTGCTTGCAACAGCCACCGTGATCAATGGCTACCGACTGCTCACTCAACGCTTTGCGGATAGAGATGTCAATCTGGTTAAACGGCTTGCCCTGCAAGTGCAACAACAGCCGGGCGCCCTTTGTCTGTTCAGTGTCCAGCAAGGGGAGAAGGCCACCTTGATCTTTGCCCGGTCCGCCGATCTCCAAAGCCATGTCGGCAACCTGCTACGCGATGTTTTGCACCAAGTTGGCGGTAAAGGCGGTGGACGTGAAGATTTTGCCCAAGGCGGCGGCATTACCATAGAGCAGAGCCAACAACTCCTGAGCCTAAGCATAGCCTTGGTTACAGAGCAACTGAGCAGCACCGACGCAGCAAAAGCCGCCGCTGACGCTTGAGTATCAGTAGAGCATAACACTATAGAGCCTGACTTATAGATAAGCCAAATAGTCGCACAAGAGGGGAGTAACTACTCTTCAGCTCCTAGCCACACCCCTGCGGGGGGGCGGCTAGGAGCTGAAGAGTTACGTGCGAGATTAAACTAATTTGTCGATTAGGAGTCTGACTTCGGGCTGCGGACGTTAGGCTACTCCAACCAATTAGCCCTAAGTATTTGATGACTACTTCAACATCACCTGAAACAGGTTCGTCAACCATTGATAGGTCGGGCCGGCAAAGACAAAGCCAATTAATACCAGACCGATCCGCTGTTCCAATTCCAGCATCTGATGCTTTGCCCAGTTGAGCAGAAAATGGCTTTGAACACGCTCTTCCGTCAAGCTGTTCACCCAAACCCAGCAGAAGACCATAAAGGCGAGGAGGAACGCGCAGACGAGAGCAATGATCGCAACGCCAAGCGGGACAATACTTGTCGGTGGCGGATAGTAGTAGATGAGTGCTAAATAGGAGGCAAGCGCAATCGATAAGAAGTGCAAACATTGGTCAAAGACAAAATAGTAGGGTTCAAAGGTCTGTTTGTAGCGGATCTTTAAGGCATCGATACAGAAATGGACAATACCCAGGCCAACAATGAGCGCCCAGTAATCGAGCGGGTGAACAAGAAAGAGCGTGGTAATGGCAACATAGACGAGAACATGAAGAAAGACCCCCGTCAGACTCTCTTTCTTTAATTTGGCCAAGCCATTCGTCTGTAAAGGAAAATCAGCAAATAAGTGTGCAAGCAACAATGTGGTCAGTAAATGCATTCTCGTATCCTTATGGCTATGTGTGAAAACTTCAACGTTGCCAGGCCCACAGGAGTAATCTTGTTACCATTTCCTATCACCTTAGCTGCAACAAGCGTACTATAGATGTAGATAAGAGATACGTCATTATTGACGGATTTCTGGTTGATGATCGGCATACTATTGCTAGAAAAACGTGTGACGCTATACAAACTTACTTGTGACTTATGAAACCAGTGAACCCTGACAAAGAACGTATTATTCTGCTTGTCAACCAATTATTAGCGCGCTCCGGGTTAAATATCGACCAGGTCGTTGCCCGCATGCAGGTGGATGGTTGCGAGATTACCCGCAGCACCTTTGAAAACCGCTTTACGACGCGTGTTCATCAAAAACCGAATGTGCCGGCAGCTTGGCTGCTTTCGCTAATTCGCGCCTTTACCCAAAATCTGTTGAACAATGAGCGCTGTCGTGCCGAGGAAGCGATTGAGTTGGCCAGGTTGGTCAGATTGCCGATCGACCTTCTTTCTGAAGTAAACCACTTTTTTTCACCGGCAGAGTTTACAGAAGCCATAGAAAAGTACGTACCAACATTATACTTTTGGATTGGACAAAACACAACATTTGCATCAGGTTTGCTTACAGAAACGAAAGAAGTCCTGTCCACGAATGGGCAAATGCTTCCGGCAAATTCGATCCCACGCCCTCCGCACGCTTCCGGCATCGACTGGGGGGAAGCGCCTGACATTGCTCATTTTCATGGCCGTCCCAGTGAGCTTGCCATAGGCCGGCGCTGGATACAAGAGGAAAAGTGCCGCGCCATCGGCATCTTTGGCATGAGCGGCATCGGCAAGAGTCTGTTTGCCACCCGCCTGGCGCATCAAATGGCGTCGGAATTCCCGCGCATTTACTGGCGATCCTTGCACAATGCCCAGCCCTTATTCGATTTTCTTGGCGATTGTCTAGCCAGCTTGACGGCGCAACCCGAAGGTGAATTGCCGCTAACGGTGGAAAAGCGACAGATGTTGCTCATTCAAACGCTCCGCCGGCATAAGTGCATTGTCGTGATTGATCACTTTGAAACCGTTATGGAAGAAGGGGACGCCACCGGACGCTATCGCACCGGATACGAAAACTATGGCCCATTCCTCCATACCCTTACAGCCACGCACCACCGCAGTTGCATCCTGCTTACCAGCCAGGAAAAACCGGTTGAATTTGCTCGGCTGGAAGGGAGTGGCCTCCCCATTCGGGCGCTCACCCTGACAGGATTGCCGGCGGCAGTAGCCCAGCAACTGTTGCACAGCAAAGGGCTGTGCGGTGACGAGGAAAGCTGGAACCACTTCTGTACACGCTACTCCGGCAATCCCCTGGCGCTGCAATTAGCCGCCGATGCCATTCGTGAACTCTTTGCCGGTGATATTGCTGCCTTTCTCGCCACCGGTACTGCCCTCCTACACGACACTCGCGAGTTGGTCGATCAGCAATTTAGCCGGCTCACGCTGCTCGAACGCGAAACGCTCTACTGGTTGGGCATCGAACGCAAGATGGTTACGTTGGAAACCTTGCAACAGAATCTCGTTCAGCCCGTGCCAGCCGCCCAACTGTTGGAGGCCCTGCACTCACTTCGTCGCCGCTCCCTGATCGAAGCCAATCAATATGGCTTTAGCCTCGTTACCGTTATCCAGGGCTATATCACCGAACGCCTGGTTGATCTGATTGTCGCCGAGATTAGGGCCGAAATGCCATTGATCCTGCGCAGCTTTGCCCTCTTAAAAACCGAGACCGAGGAACATCTGCGCGATAGCCAGGCACGCCGCTTGCTTCTACCAATCATCGAACACTTACGTCACACCTGGTCAGCAGAAACGATCACCAGTCGGCTCTGGCAGATGTTACAACGGCTACAAAGCGAACAACCGACCACGCCCGATTATGCCGCCGGCAATCTACTCAATCTGTTGGTCTATCTTTCGGCCAATTTTACCGGGCGTGATTTGTCCACGCTGTCAATCCGCCAGGCCCATCTGCACAACGTCATCTTACAAGATGTCAATTTTAGTGGTTGCACCTTCCGTGACACCACCTTCTTAGAAACCTTCGGCAGCATCGCCACCGTTGCCTATAGCGCCCAGGGTGATCGACTGGCAGCCGGCATGACCAACGGGGAGATTCATATTTGGCGACTCGACAGCGAGGCGCCGCCTTTGCGGTTGCAAGGTCATACCGACATGGTCTGGTCCGTCGCCTTTCATCCCAACGGCCAGCGGCTGGCCAGCAGCAGTGAAGACCAGAGCGTCCGCCTGTGGGATGTCAACAGTGGCGAATGTCTCATACAGATCCATGCCCACAGCGACTGGGTCAAAAGCGTTGCCTTTGACCATACAGGCGACCACCTGGTCAGCGCCGGCCATGACGCCCTGGTGCGAGTCTGGGCTGTTGCCACCGGGCAAAGCCGCCAGGGTTGGCAAGCGCATGAAGGGTGGCTTTGGCATGCCCTCTACAGCCCCGATGATCGCCTGATCGCCACCGCCGGGCAAGATCAGTTGATCAAACTATGGGACGCCGCAACGGGGCAATGGCGGCAAACGCTCACCGGCCATAGCGCACCTGTGCGCGCCCTGGCTTTTGCCCCCAATGGCCAGATCCTCGCCAGCGGCAGCTTTGACCATACCATCAAACTCTGGGACATTGCCACTGGTTGTTGTCTGCGCACTTTGACCGGTCCTGCCAACTTAATCTGGTCGATTGCCTTTAGCCCGGATGGGACGCTCCTCGCCAGCAGCGCTGATGATCAGAGCGTCCGCTTATGGGAGGTAGCCACTGGTGAGATGCGCCATCTCCTAACCGGTCATCACAATCGCGTTTGGTCCGTTGCCTTTCACCCAAGCGGTGAGCTGCTGGTTGGCGGCGGTGACGACCAAACCTTGCGCTTTTGGGATGTCGCCACTGGTCATCTCGTGCGGAAGCAGGCAGGGTACACCAACCAAATTTGGTCCTTGGCGCTGCCGGTGACCCATGCCGCTGGCGGTCAACTGCTCGCCAGTGGCGGGGATGATGGCATTGTACGCTTATGGTCCCTGAGTACGGGCCAACATGTCCGTTTGTTACAAGGTCATCGGGAACGCGTGCGTTCGGTGGCTTTTAGCCCCAATGGCCAATGGCTGGCCAGCGGCAGCGATGATCACACCATCCGCCTCTGGCAGACCCAGCAGGGCGTTTGTCATCAGATCCTGACGGGTCACACCAACCGTGTCTGGGCGGTGGCCTTTAGCGCTGACGGTCGCACCGTCGCCAGCGCCAGTGAGGATCAGACAGTGCGGCTTTGGGACCCGGCTAGTGGCCGCACCCAGCGCACCATCCACCACAGCGCCGGGCGCATCTGGTCGATTGCTTTTCACCCGCACAGTGGATTGCTGGCCGGCGGCGCCGATAGTACGGCGGTTTGCCTCTGGGATGCCGAGAGCGGCGAGCAGATTCAAAGCTGGCGTGGTCATCAAGGCCGCATCTGGCATGTCGCCTTTAGCCCCGATGGACGCTGGCTGGCCAGTAGTAGCGCTGATTGCACGGTGCGCCTTTGGGAGGTGGCGACCGGACGCTGTCGCTATGTGTTGGAAGGTCACAGTGATGCCGTGTGGGCTGTCGCCTTTAGCCCCGATGGCGAATGGCTGGCCAGCAGCGGGGATGACCAGCACATCTGTCTCTGGCATGTCGAACATGGCGCGTTGGTGCATACCCTACACGGTCACCAGGGCTGTGTCTGGACGCTGGCCTTTGCCGACAACGGCCTGTTGGTCAGCGGCGGCCAAGATGAAACCATCCGCCTCTGGGATGCCCACAGCGGCGCCTGGCAGCAAACCCTGCGCAGCGAGCGCCCCTACGAGCGCATGAACATCACCCGCGTCACCGGCCTGACCGAAGCGCAAAAGGCGGCGTTACGGGCGTTGGGCGCGATTGAATACGAATAGGAACCCAAGTCCGCTCCTCGCGAGTCCGTGACTCGCACCAACCCGTGAGCGAATCCTGTCCGCTCCTCGCGAGTCCGTGACTCGCACCAAGTCAGGGCGAGTCACGGACTCGCGAGGAGCGGGTGGGAGGATCTCGGTTCCAGGGCGAGTCACGGACTCGCGAAGAGCGGGTGGGAGGATCTCGGTTCCAGGGCGAGTCACGGACTCGCCAGGAGCGGGAAGTGTTTGAAGCAAATCAAGAAACAATCGGAAAGTGAGTAACGTATGACACAACAAGCAGCCGTCGCCCTCGAATCGACGGTAATTACCCACGGGTTGCCCTATCCGCACAATTTAGCATTGGCTCAGGAGATGGAGGCGATTGTCCGGCGCAACGGCGCCGAGCCGCGCACCGTTGCCATTTTGGGTGGCGAATTGCTGGCGGGGTTGACCGTCGAACAGATGACGCAATTGGCCCAAAGCCGCCATGTGCGCAAAGTAAGCCGCCGCGATCTACCGATTGTCGTCGCCCGCCGGGAAGATGGCTCCACCACCGTCGCCACCACCATGTGGATTGCGGCGAGGGCGGGCATCCAGGTCTTTGCTACCGGCGGCATTGGCGGCGTCCATCGCGGCAATGGCTTTGATGTGAGCGCCGATCTGCAAGAGTTAGCACAAACGCCGGTCATTGTCGTCTGTGCCGGGGCTAAGGCGATTTTGGATCTGCCGGCCACCCTCGAATATTTGGAGACCCACGGCGTCACCGTGATCGGCTGGCAGAGCAACGAGTTCCCCGCCTTTTATAGCCGTAGTAGCGGTCTGCCGGTCGATGTGCGGTGTGACAACGCTGAAGAAGTCGTTGCCCTTTGGCGCGCCAAACAACAGTTACAGTTACCTGGCGGCTTGCTCGTGACAGTGCCGGTGCCGGCCGAACAGGAAATTCCCGCCGCCGACATCGAGCCACTCATTCTACAAGCGGTGGCCGAAGCCGAGGAACAAGGGCTACGTTCGGCGCAGGTAACACCCTATCTTTTATCGCGTCTGGTGGCGTTAAGTGGCGAAAGAAGTTTACACGCCAATCTGGCCTTGTTAAAAAACAACGCCGTCGTAGCAGCGCAAATTGCAGTTGCGTTGAATCAGTAGGAACAAGGAACGAATCTTGTCCCGTCGGGACACTTGAGCTTAGGAATTGTAATGATTTTCTTCCCTAAACTCAGGCGTCCCTACGGGACGATCTTGGCTGAAGAATATGGTATGCCTACGCACCAGCAGGCGCTGGCGCATCCAACAACTTGAGGAAATCCTGGCGATCTAACACTTCCCGCTCTAGGAGCGCTTCGGCAACGCTGGTGAGTTTATCCTTTTGTTGGGTCAAAATGGTCTTGGCTCGGTCATAGGCAGAGTTGACAATGCGGCGCACTTCCTGGTCGATCTTGCGGGCGACATCTTCGCTATAGGAGCGCTGCTCACCGATCTCCATGCCCATGAAGGGGTTGCTGTCCCCTTGTTGCAACTGCATGGGGCCGATCAGATCGCTCATGCCAAAGCGCGTGACCATGGCTTTCGCCAATTTGCTGACCCGTTCCAGGTCTTCGGCGGCCTTGGTGGTCGGTTCGGCAAAGATGATCTCTTCGGCAGCGCGACCGGCCAAGAGCGCGGCAATGGCATCTTCATACTCCGCGCGACTGCGCAGCCGTTTCTCTTCCTCCGGCAATGACATCACGTAGCCAAGTGACTGCCCACGGCTGACAATGGTCAACTTGGCGACGCGGTCGGTATGGGTCAACGCCTCGATCACCAGGGCGCGCCCGGCCTCGTTATACGCCACCACGCGGCGATCTTTGGCATCCAGCACACGACTGCGGCGGGCCGGGCCGGCCATCACCCGTTCGATTGATTCCACCAGCTCGTCCATGCTGATCGAGCGCTTATTGCGGCGGGCCGAGAGAATGGCGGCTTCGTTGATCAAGTTTTCCAGGTCGGCGCCGACCATGCCGGGCGTTTGGGCGGCAATGATTTCCAGATTGACATCCGGCCCAACCGGTTTGCCACGGGCGTGAACCTTGAGAATCTCTTCGCGGCCTTTGCGATCCGGCTTGTCTACGATCACCTTGCGGTCAAAGCGGCCAGGACGCAGCAGCGCCGGGTCGAGAATGTCGGGGCGGTTGGTGGCGGCGATGATGACAATATTGGTGTCGGTGTCAAAGCCATCCATCTCGACCAGAATCTGGTTGAGCGTCTGTTCCCGTTCATCGTTGCCGCCGCCCATGCCGGCGCCGCGGTGGCGACCGACCGCATCGATTTCGTCCACAAAGATGATACAGGGCGAATTCTTCTTGGCTTGCTCGAACAAGTCGCGCACGCGGCTGGCGCCGACGCCGACAAACATTTCGACAAATTCCGAGCCGGAGCTGCTAAAGAAGGGGACGCCCGCTTCACCAGCCACCGCTTTCGCCAGCAGCGTCTTGCCGGTGCCGGGCGAGCCGACCATCAAGACGCCTTTGGGAATGCGCGCGCCCAGAGCGGCAAATTTCTGCGGCTCCTTCAAAAACTCCACCACTTCGGCCAGTTCTTGCTTGGCCTCATCGGAACCGGCGACATCGTCAAAGGTCACAGTGGGGCGATCCGCATTGTCTAGCTTGCGCGCCCGACTGCGACCAAATTGCATGGCGCGATTCTGACCGCCACCGCCGGCCTGCCGCATGATGAAGATAAAAAAGCCAAAGATCAAGATCATCGGCAACATCATGATGAGCCAGTTGAGAATAATCGCAGTGTTGGGAGCGCTTTCAATCTCCAAGGGCACCGCTTCTAGGCGTGTACGATCAACGCCAAAGGCGCCCAGGGTCACAAGCAAGCTTTCGTTCCCCTCTTTGCGTGTACGCACCGACTTCTGCTCATTGTTCAGCTCGACAGTGACAGCCTCGCCTTGGACAGTGATACTCTTTACCTGCCCCTGGTTAATCAGTTGCGCCACCTCATTCAGGCCAACCATATCGCCCACTTCACTGGTGGTGTTGAAGAGAAAGCGCGAGCCAAAGAGCGCCAGCACAACCAGAATAATCCAAAACCAGCCCCGGCTAAAAAAATTACCGTTCTGGCCTTTGTCATCGCCGCCTTTGCGTTGTTGTTTCGGGTTTTTCTCAGATGCCATGCAATCAGTCCATTCTGTAAATTATTACTGGATATTGGGTATTCGATATTCGGTATTACGACGACAATCACCGAATATCGAATACCCAATATCCAGTATCACTCACCCACTCTTTGCCAATCCTACCGTACTCCGCGCAACTTCTCTGCAATCGATATGCCGATTCGGTGGGTTTTCATACGGTGCAGCGGCTGAAACTCGTTCGCCAATTGACGCGTAGGGCAGGAGGCTTCAAAGGGCTTGTCGCTGAGACAGAGTAAGAGCGCCCCCCGGTTTTTTAGCCATTCACACAACTGGCAAACTTCCTCGGTCAAGGTGATCTCTTCTGCCAGAATTTTGTCAACTGGGGCGTCTTCGGCCATACTGCCCATATGGGCGACAGTGCTGCGAAATTCTTCCCGGCGGAATTGCTTGAAAGGCGTTGGATCGCCGACATGGAGGCTGGCGCGTACGGCTTCATGCACCTGGCGGAAGGCTTCGGTGACGCTGTTGCGGCTCATCAAGCGGGAATCGACCCAGCGCACAAATTGTTCAAAGTTGTCCAGGCTTTTGCTCTCGATCTCACTTAGCAGCTCGTCAAAGGTGATCAACCCGGTGTTCAGCACCAGACAGATATAGGCTAGATAATCTTGATTGTCCGCAGTCAACCCATGATAGCGGGCGCGATTAAGGGCGCTATATTGCTGCTCAAATTGGACACGATGAAAATCTTCACCCAGCACCGCATCCATGGTGTGAAAGATGCCTTCCAGGCGCGCCCGGTCAATAATCGAATCGTTGCGCCCTTTGGCGCCCAGGATGGTCTTGTCAATATCAACCAGCAGCAAGGTGCGCTGGTCCAGGGCAAAGTCCTGCGCCGCCACCGCTTGCACCCAATCACCCAAAAAGGCCCAGCGATTGGTATTGGTTAATCCGGTTGCTTCGTCCAGTTCTATGGTCGGCGCTTGTTCCAGACGGTCGGCGCCGATAAAGCAGGCGCCCTTCCAGCCGCTCAACTTGACCAAGTTATGATAGGCCTGACCATCGTTCAAGAGCGTATCACCTAGAAAAAGAACTTCGCGCAACGTGGCCGGCGCCTTGCGCAAACGTTGCGCTTCTTCGGCAAACCAGAGAGCGGCTTTGGCATAGTCCGGTTCAAATTTGCGGGGAATCAAATCACTGGTCAGCCCCATGCGATAGGCCGCAGCTTTCAAGCCGGGTAACTTTTTCTCCAGCGGTTCCAGGTTACGATAGATCACCATATCGCCGAAGAAATCAGCCAGCGCCGCCTGGCCAAAGTTTTGTAATTTGGTCGGCGGTTCAGCCTCGACACGCATCGCTGTCGTCAATACACTCATCTGGTTTCTCTCCTTGTGGTAGCTAGGGAGTAGGAAGTAGGCGGTCCACGGTCAGCTTCCGACTCCCTACTACTTACTTCCGACTCCCTACTACTTACTTCCTACTCACAAACTCAGCAGCGCGCACCGCAGCCATGCGTTCTTGCCCCAGATAGCCCTGGGCGACCAACAATTCGGCATTGAGCAGACTGCCGCCAGCAGCGCCGCGAATCGTGTTATGTCCCAACACCAGAAACTTGTAATCAAAGATCGGGTCGGGGCGCAAGCGCCCAACCACCGTAGTCATGCCCGGCACATTGCCGATCAAGCGATCCAGGCGCGGCTGCGGACGATCCTGCCGATCATCATAGAAGACCGGCGGCTGTGGCGCGCTGGGCAGGTTCAACTGTTGCGGCAACGGCGCATACTGCTGCCACGCTTCCAGAATATCACCAGCCGTCGGTTTTTCGCTAAATTCCACACTCACCGCTTCCAAGTGTCCATTGCGCACCGGCACCCGATTGCAATGCGCGCTGATCAAAATGTCAGCATATTGTACACCGTTTCCGGTGAAAGTCCCAAGTAACTTCTGCGGCTCTTTCTGTTCCATCTTCTCTTCTTCGCCACCGATGTAAGGCACAATGTTGTCCAAGATGTCCATGCTGCTGACACCCGGATAGCCGGCGCCGCTGACGGCCTGCATGGTGACAACAAAGAGCCGCTTGACGCCAAAGGCGGTGTGCAGTGGGTGAAGGGCGCTCACCAGGTGGGTGGTGCTACAGTTGGGATTGGTGATAATAAAACCGGGCCAGCCGCGGCGCTGCTTCTGAATTTCGATCAAGCCCATGTGTTCGGGATTGACTTCGGGGATCAAGAGAGGTACATCGGGGTCATAGCGATGGTTGCGCGAATTGCTGCACACAATGGCGCCGGCCGCCGCAAATTCCTGTTCAATCGGGCCGGCCACTTCATTGGGCAAACCACCAAAAACAATCTCACAATCCACATCGGGCGTACAAGGTTGCAGCACCCAATCGCGCAGATGGAGCGGCATGTCGCCCCGCAAATTCCAGCGGCAGGCGTCGGCATAGCGCTTGCCCTCGCTCCGTTCCGAGGCGCAGAGCGCTGTCAACTCAAACCAGGGATGGCCCTGTAACATCTGCACAAAGCGTTGCCCCACGGCGCCCGTCGCACCCAACACCCCGACTTTAATCTTCTTTTGCATACCATCTTCTCCAAGTTATGGGAAGAGAAACGTGATTCGTGTTGCGTGTTGCGTGATTTGCATTATGGCTCTCGGTAATCCACCAAGCTCATTATACAGTTCACGCATCACGTATCACGCATCAACGTTCTCCTTAATTTGTATAAGCCAATTCAACAATATCACTCAGTACACCTGCCGCCGTGGCATCGACGCCGGCGCCGCGCCCCTGAACGACTAGGGGATTGGGCGAGTACCACTTGGTGTGAAACTCGACCAAGTTGTCGGTGCCGCTTAGGCGCCCCAAGGGGCTATTGGCATCAACAACCACGGGGCCGACGGTGCAACGGCCATCGGCAATGGTGGCGGCGTAGCGTAGCACTTTGCCATCGGCTTTGGCCGCTTGCACACGGGCGCTGAAATCAGCGTCCAACGACGGCAGCGCGTCCATAAATTCAGCGACCGAGAGGCTGCTCATGCGCTCCGGATAGAGACCGGTCACCTGGACATCGCGCATGTCGAGCCGCCAACCGCTGCCACGCGCCAGGATCAGCGCTTTGCGCGCCACATCGACGCCCCCCAGATCATCACGCGGGTCGGGTTCGGTGTAGCCCAGTTTATGCGCTTCGCGCACAATTTCGCTAAAGGGGCGTTCCGCTTGCAGGCCGGTCATGACATAGCCCAGCGTGCCAGAAAAGGTGCCGGCCATGCGTGTGACCGGGTCGCCGCTGGCAACCAAGCGGTTGAGGGTGACAATGACCGGCAGCCCAGCGCCGACGGTGGTTTCCCAGCGGGTGCGCGCCAGATTGCGAACGGTTCCACCGGCATTATCAGTGGCGCCGGCGCTGATGAGCCGGTCGTACACCGCTTGTTCCACTGTCAGTGGTTTTTTATTCGCCATGACAATGCGGTAGCCGTTGTCCAGCGCCAGCAACAAGGCCGGCACCGTATCAACACTCGCCGTACAATCGACAACGACAGCATTGGTGCGGCCGGCAATATCCACAATGGCCGCCGGGTCATGTTGTTGGCCGCCCAGCGCATGGTTGGCAAACTTGCCGCCTTGCGCTTTGTAGGCGAGTAACTCCTGTACTTGGGCATCGCTCAAGCCCCCATCTTCGACAACGGCGCCGTCACTGTCGCAGAGCGCGTGAAATTGGAAGCGGAGGTCATAAGTTTCGGCATGGAACTGGCGCAATTCGACAATCTGCCGCACCAGCGCACGACCAACGCCGCCAACGCCAAAAAGAATAATAGGTATGGATCGCATGATATTCACTCGCAAAAGCTGGTAGGGTCTCTGCCCGCCAATAGCCGGGAGTGGCAGCCCTATCGGTTTGGTTTGCTTACAAAAAACGGCGCCGCAGCCAGGTACACCCTTTGCTGCCGGGTTCCGATTATACCATAGCGCCGTTTGAAATTCCTCATTCAGACCATTGCCCGACGCAAAATAGTCGTTGGGGCAGTAGGTCAGTGAGACAGTAGGTCAGTAGGGCAGTGGGGCAGTAGGTCGGTACACGGTCTCACTGTCTCACTGTCTCACTGCCTTACTGTCTCACTGCCTTACTGCACTACGTTCAGCGCTTGGCTTGTCCAGTTGGAAGAGATCATGAATGGCGCGGACGGCGCGGTTAGCATCGGCGTCATCGACCACCAGGCTGACGTTGGCTTCGCTGGAGCCTTGGGCAATGGCAATCACATTGATCTGTTGATCGCCCACTGCTTTGAAAATGCCGGCAGCCAGCCCCGGCGTCCCCCGCATAGCGCTGCCGACAACGGCGACGATCACAATTTTGCCGTGACCGGAGATGTCGTCAATAAAGCCCCGTTCAAGTTCAGCCTTAAAGTCTTCGCGCAGGGCGTTAATCACCGTGGCGGCGGAGCCATGCGGGACGACAAAGCAGATGCTCTGTTCGCTGCTGCTTTGGCTAATCATCAAGACGTTGGCGCCCACCCGTGCGACACTGCCAAAGGTGCGGGCGGCGATCCCCGGCACGCCGATCATGCCGCGCCCGGCGACAGTAACCAGGTTCAAATCACGAATGGCGGTGACGGCTTTGACCGTGCCGGCAATAGCCTGGTCGGCTTTTTCGACAATGCGGGTACCGGGGTGGCTCGGCTCAAAAGTGTTGAGGACGCGCACCGGAATGCGCTTGGCAATCGCCGGTTTCACGGTTTTGGGGTGGACAACTTTGGCGCCATAGTAGGCCAACTCGGCCATCTCTTCATAGCTCAACTGGTGAAGGCTGCGGGCATTGGGGACAACGCGCGGATCAGCGGTCAAGACGCCGTTAACATCGGTCCAAATTTCAATCTCATCGGCATCCAGCACCGCGCCGATGATGGCGCCCGAATAATCAGAACCGCCACGGCCCAAGGTGGTCGGCACACCGTTGACGGTAGCGCCGACAAAGCCGGTGATCACAGGGACAATGCCCTGTTGGATTAGCGGCAGCAAGCGGGCGCGGCAACGTTCCTCAGTCTGATCCATCAATGGTTCCGCGCCGCCAAAAACGCCATCGGTGACAACAATTTCAGTGGCATCGACATACTCGGCGGGTGTACCGTTAGCGCGCAAAACCGCCGCTAGAATTGGTGCGCTCAGGCGTTCACCCAAGCCGCTTACCACATCCAGCCCGCGGTCGGTCAATTCGCCCAAAATGGCAATGCTGCTGCACAAGCGGTCAAAATCACGGAGACGGGCTGCGCTCAATTCGGCCAGGGCGGCCCGTTCCTCGGCGTCGGCAACAAAGTGGTCAATGACGGCGCGATGCTTGGCCTGCAATGATTCGGCGACAGCGTGATGGTTGCGCTCATCACCGGCGGCAGCTTGGGTGGCAGCGGCAATGAGAAGGTTGGTGACGCCACTCATGGCGCTGGTGACGACAACGACACCGGGGTGGGCAGTCTTGGCTTCGGCAGCGACTTTGTCGGCGACAATGGCCGCCACTTGCCTGAAGGCGTCGATGCTACCGACGGAGGTGCCGCCAAATTTCATGACGATCATGAGATGCTTTGCTCCTTTGGTCAAAGATAAATAAAAATATTCGGCCCACTCGCGCATAGCCGGTCCGTGACCGGCGTCCCAAGCGCCGGTCACGGACCGGCTATGCGCGAGTAGATTTTTAGCAATAAAAAACCCCGCTCATCGTCTGGCGATGAGCGGGGTTGGTTACCCGAATCGGCGGTTGTGGCTTACTCTCTTGGAGACAAACGACTCACAGACCGCGCTCTCATCGCCCAGCATCGAGTAGTGGTAGTAGTCCCCGTAGTCATCAGCACAACTGCAAAAATCGATTGTTGCATGATCATGATGGCGGTTTCTCACCCGATCTACAAAACGCTATCGGCATTGGCACCATGGTTGACAGGCAAGCTGTTCACCGGTTGCCGCGGCATCAACGGGCCGTTCCCTCCGCCGCTCTGGATAAGAGTATCTTGTTGGTTGGGAAGTGTAGCAGGGGTGGGGGTAGTTTGTCAAAATTATGTGCGTGTTGGCGCAATGAACTGTAGCGGTAGCATAGAACAAGTGTAAGGTTTGCGCCGACAAAAATCTGACTTTTTTAGTATGATAACTTGCAAAGTTGCATAATAGCTAAGTAAATTACCAGATATAATATGATAGTTTTTTAAGCTACTATCGTTGACACCTATTGACGCCACCGAAGATTACCGCGCCTTGGGCTACCCTGATGGGCGCAAGATCGTGCGTGACAGCAGCGGCAAGCTTTATGTAGTTTACCGAAAAAAGTGGATGGCGCCTACCGCATCTTTGTGGCCTAGTCGGCTGACAATGGCGCCACCTGGCGCATAGCGAACAATGGCAGGCTGGTGGAAGGGAATACTTTTCGCGCTACCTGTGCCTCTTGCGCCTATCAACCTATTTATTGCGCAATTAGGCGCACTTCTCTAGTCTTTCCAGAGCCGCACAGACACTTTTGCAAGCAATGATAATGTTCAGTTCGATCCATCGTTCGGATTCCCGATCAGCAGAAGGAGTGGTCAAAAAGGTAAGGTGCATCGGCTAATCGTCACTTGGTTTGTCGCCATAACGAGATTGTCAATAGAATCTTTAGAGGATCTTTGGAAGTTTTGTGTAGATCATAATACTGAATTATATGGTATACTAATTCCTACATTGCAAACATTATTGTAATGTATCACATCGTTTTTCACTAACGCGCAAATGTGTTACCCATTTCTTGGGTCATCTTGGCTGACCGAAGAGAGACGAGGCACAAAGTGAAACAGATCTTTGTCCTTTTTCTGCTGAACGCACTATTGGGACTGCTCTTATTTTTACCCGTCTCATCCAACCGGGCAACAGGTCGGGTAACAGGTAAGTCTAACGATCAACAGGCGGCAACCGCACAGCCTTTGTTCTTACCGCTTATTCAAGTTGAGGGAACAGTGACGCCAACCCAACGGACAGATGGGCGCGCCTCCTGGAGTTCACCGATTGCGGTTTCACCCTTCGACCAAAGTGTGTGGACTGTCAACCCGGATGCCGGTTCAATCACCGCCATCAACAGCCGTCTTGGCGTTCGTATTGCAGAAATCCCTGTTGGGCAAGAACCCTGGTCACTGGCTGTAGCGCCGGATGGTAAGCTGGTCTATATAGCCGACCGGGCGACCGGCCATCTTGTTGTGGTCGATGCGATCCGCAATACCGTCACTCTAACTGTCGCCGTCGGTTACGAACTGGGCGGCCTTGCACTTAGCCCAAGTGGTCATACTGCTTATATCACTTCGCTGGCGACCGATGAGGTCGTTGTCGTTGATACGCGGACGCAGCAAGTTGTCAACCGTATTCCGGTTGATTACCAGCCCTATGCAATTGCGATTACGGATGATGGCGACGGGCAAGATGAGGATGAGCGGGCTTACGTGACCCATCTCTTTGCGCGGCCAAGAGCCGATGGCGTGGAAGCAACCGATGATGGGCGGGAAGGGCGTGTCACCATCCTGGGTCTGGCAACAGCCACCGTTCTTACGCAAACCGTACTGCTGCCGAATGCCACCGGGTTTCCCAATTTGCTGACATCGATTACAGTAGCCGGTGACAGCGCCTGGGTGCCCCATACCCGCGCCGCCCCCGATTTACCCAACAGCCTGACCACACGCATCTTTGCCGCGACATCGGTCTTGAGCCTAAGTAGCCAACAGGAAGTGACGGCGGCCTATCTACCGCTGAACGATCAAGAGATCTTTGGCTCGCCGGTCAACCATCCGATCGCCGCCATACCAGCGCCCGATGGCAAACGCTTGTACATTGTGCTGGCCGGCAGCGATCTGATCGAAGTGGTAGACATTAGCACGCCGTACCAACCCAAATTAACAAAATTTGTGGCAGTGGGCATGAACCCACGCGGCATGGCCTTACGTGCGGACGGCGCCTTCGGCTATGTGATGAACTATCTTTCCCGTTCCGTTTCCGTGATCGATCTGACCACGCTGGCTGTGACAGCAGAGATTACAACAACGGCGGAGACGCTCACACCCGATGTGCTACGGGGCAAAATTCTATTTCACAACGCCGTCAACCCGAAACTCAGTCAGGGCAGTTGGATTTCATGTGCCAGTTGTCACCCGGATGGCGGCACAGACAGTGTCACCTGGATCTTTCCAGATGGTCCCCGTCAGACGCCGCCCATCTGGAATGCGCAGGAAACCCTGCCCTGGCATTGGTCGGCGGCGCTTGATGAAGCCCAGGATGTGGAAGAGACGATCCATCTGATTCAACTGGGGTTAGGATTAGCGCCCGGCGCTGACCCGGCGCAACTGGGGGCGCCCAACGCCGGGCGCGCGGCGGAGTTAGATGCGCTGGCAGCTTTTATGCGTCAGGGGATTCGGACGCCGGCAATTGCGCCAACGCCAGAGGAACAACATGGGCGCGCCCTGTTTATCAGCGCCGGTTGTGCGGCTTGTCACGGCGGCGCCACCTGGACCGCCAGCACCTTGCCCGGCTTGCCCGGCGAACTTGACCCCGACGGGAACGGCATGATCGATAGTGTGTTGCGGAATGTGGGGACGCTCAACCAGCGCGACGTGCGTGGAGCCACCGGTTTTGATATTCCGTCATTGCTCAATTTGCGTTTAACCGCCCCCTATTTCCATGATGGCAGCGCACCAACCCTGCACGCGCTGCTGGCAAGTGGTCATCCCGCCCCCGGTGAAGAACAGGTGCGTTTAACAACCAGTGAGATTACGGCGATTGTTACATTTCTGCAGAGCATTGGAGCCACCACAACGCCGATCCTTCGTCAATCCGTATTTGAATAGACCCAATGGAGAAACCTGATGCCCAAAAGACCTTTCTATTCCTGCTTGACTGCACTTTTGTTGGCCGTGTTACTGGCGATCCAGCCGCTCTGCACCCCGCCCGTGCTTGATCTGTTTTTGGGGAACAACCACAAACCAGCCCATGCCGCACCGCCGGCCCAAGACGCCGCCGGTTCGCTCTTTCTACCGGTCATTCTCAACAACGCAAGTCCAAGCGTACAGCCAGCCGACGCCCCAGATTTTGTGATCAACAGCCCGATCAACGGCAGCGCGGTTGGCGGCGTCACCTTTTTTGCCATCCAACCGACCAATGGGGCGACGATTGACCGTGTCACCTTTCGCGCCGGCGTCAGCGACTTGGGCACGGACACCACAGCCGGCGACGGTTTTCGCCTCTTCTTAAATGCCCGCAACCTGCCCGCCGGGGCCACCGAACTGACGGCGACAGCCAGCGGTCCCGGTGGCGAGACAACCAAGAGCATCAACGTCACCATTGTGCCGAACCCACCCCAAAGCGCCACCATCGGCACTGCCGGCGGCGTGCTGGCGAGTGAAATCGGCAGCGTCATTTCTCTGTTGCCCGGTTCCGTGCCGGAGGGAACAACGGTTACCGTGGACGAACTGACCCAAGCCGAAACCACCACCCGCCACGGCATTGATTGGGAATCCATGGGCGTGACCTTTTTGGGCGCGCAAGATGTGCAGGCCAGCGCGCCCATTTCCGGCCCCTTTGGCATGGTGGCGTCCGCCGGCTTTGGCAATCGTGTGCAGCCGGGACAGGCGGTCGTCAACTATCGCATTGCGCCCGACGCCGATGGCGATGGGGCAGATGAGATTGTGGTGGTGAATACGGCAAGCGTCGCGCCCAATGGGGATGTGGTGGCGGATCCGATCACGCAAGTTCGCCTAGAACCGCCTTACATGCGCGTCACGAATAGTACAGTAAGACCTATTAGCAGCATCGAACAAGTAATCAACGTTGCACCAGGGGATTTGTTGGAAATTGGGACGGTCGGTATGAACCCAATTGCAACCACGGCAAACATCGGCCTTTTTAGAGCAGCAGCGCTGCAAAATCAGCTTGAAGTGCCAGTTGCAACACGACCTAGTGCAGTTGATGGAACAAGCCAACGGGCAGTTATTATGATACCCCCTTTGCCGGTTGGTACAGCAACCCTCCAATTATACAATAAAAGTAGCAATTCTCGCTCTCAGACGGTTGTCCTCAATATTCAAACGGCGCCTTCCGTCCAAGCACCGGCAAACGTGATCGACACGTTTCTATCCACTACACTGAGTACGCTTACAACGATTCGCGAAATCCAAAGTCAGGCCAATGATGCGCAAGCAGTCAACCGCCTGAATATCAACATTAGTGAGATCGAGCAAATCCGGCAGATGATTCAGACGATGGCAGCAAATCCAACATCTGATCAAGGAAGATTTATTGAATGGTTCGCGGCTTCAATTCAAAATACCGAAGCAATATATCCATCAACACAATCTGCAAATATTTTCACTACGCCACAGGGTATTTGCGATCTAAGTGCCGTTCATATATCACAAATCAACAACTTGGGTTGGTTAATGCTTGGTGTTGGTCTTGGCGCATCGATCTTGGGGGCAGCGATTCCGCCTCTTGGTATTGGACTATTACTTAGTGGCGGGTTACACACGGTTGGCATTACCTGGCTGCTTTTGCGTGACATAGAGAAGAATTGTCCACCATGCAAAAATATTTTGGCCGGATCACTTCTGCTTGACTTACAATCCTGTCCTGTACCGCAATGTGAACCGTCACAGAGTCCTTCACCTTCTGGCCCCACCGGCATGGGCGCAGCTCCGCCACCAGGTGGTCCAGGCTGTGGTGGTTCTGGCGGTAGTGGCGGTAGTAATCAACTCACCGCCGCCAATCTCCAACAGGCCAGCCCAGTCATGGTCAAAATCTTCTCCAACGGCAACCGCACCCCCTTCACCGGCATGACTGACCCCGGCGGCTACTTCTTCGTACCGTTTATTCCCGCCGCTGAACCCTTTACCGCCTTAGCCATTGACACAGCAACAGGGGAAACGCGTACTTTTAAGGGAACTGGCCCAGCGACGGGTGAATCGGTCTTTATGTTCTTTGACTTTTTCCATGACGATGGGAGCGGCGCAACGCGAATTCAGATTGGCGACGTGATCACCGGCGAAATAAGCACTTCGCGTGAACTTGATCTGTTTTCGTTTGTGGCAGCGCCAGGGCAGCGGGTGTATTTTGATCTACAAGACTATCAGGGGCTAAGTTCTCAGGTAAATTGGCTACTCACAGCGCCTGATGGAACGGAGGTATTCAATACCTGTCTAGGTTGTTTCGAGCCAGGAGTCAAAGTGCTATCCCAGGGCGGCACCTACATTCTGACCGTTGGTGACACGCGGGAAGCTTCAACCGGCACCTACCGCTTTCAATTGTGGAATGTGCCGCCGCCGCACGAGTTCGCCATCAACATCGGCGATGTCATTTCAGACAGCGTACCAGGGCCAGGCGCCGGCCGCATTGAAGTGCCTGGGGCGGAAGACATTTATCGTTTCACCGCAAACCCAGGCCAACGTGTCTTCTTTGATCTACAAGACTACAAAGGACTGAGCAGTCAGGTGAATTGGCACTTAACCGCACCCGATGGAACAGAGGTATTTGATACCTGTCTAGCCTGTTTCGAGCCGGGAGTCAAAGTGCTATCCCAGGGCGGCACCTACACGCTGACCGTCGGTGACACGCAGGAAGATTCAATCGGCACCTACCGTTTTCAATTGTGGAATGTGCCGCCGCCAAATGAGTTTACCATCAATATCGGCGATGTCATTTCAGACAGCGTACCAGGGCCAGGCGCCGGCCGCATTGAAGTGCCCGGGGCGGAAGACATTTATCGTTTCACCGCAAACCCAGGCCAACATGTCTTCTTTGATCTACAAGACTACAGAGGGTTGAGCAGTCAGGTGAACTGGCGCTTAACCGCACCCGATGGAACAGAGGTATTTGATACCTGTCTAGGCTGCTTCGAGCCAGGAGTCAAAGTGTTATCACAGGGCGGCACTTACATGCTAACGGTCGGTGACACGCAGGAAGATTCGGTCGGCACCTATCGTTTTCAATTATGGAATGTGCCACCACCGAATGAATTTACGATCAATATTGGGGATGTAATCTCTAATGGCGTGCCAGGGCCAGGCGCCGGCAACATTGAAACACCAGGGGTCGAAGATCACTATCGTTTCCCGGCAACAGCAGGGCAACGTGTGCGCTTTGAGATAAAAGCCAATGCTGGTCTAGGCGCCCAGGTCAACTGGCGTTTGACTGCGCCCAATGGCGACGAGCTTTTCGATACCTGTATTGGATGCAGCAATCCAGGTGTCCAAACCCTTGCACAAAATGGCACCTATCTCCTGGTCATTGGTGACCCACGTGAGGATTCCAGCGGCACTTACCACCTTGAATTGATTGAACAATGAGGTAACTGGAAGGATAGTAGGCGATTAACCTGGCAGCATAATTCCCGTTATGCTGCCAGGTTGATATTGAACACTAGAATGTAATGTTGCTTCACTGATGGATAATCCACTTTGGCCCCAACATCCGCGTCGAGGCAATTGATGTGAAAGAAGGCACCGTTGGCGGTGTTATTAAGGTCCCACCGAGGAAGAAGCGCGCCTGGTTAGCGAACACTTTCGATACCCATAACGACTATGCGAATCCTCAACACCGACGCCAGCGCCTTTGGCATTGTCATCTTTGAAGCCGCTGATGAAACTGCCGCCCGTGCCATTGTGGGCAACGACCCCGCCGTCAAACAGGGTGTTATGCGGGCAGAGTTGTATCCGTATCGGATTGCGTTGATGGGAAAAAGTTAGTTGGTTAGTTGGTTGAGTCTGTCGAAACCAACCAACTAACTAACTAACCAACTAACTAACTACTTCCACGTCGCCCGCAGCACCCGCACCCAATTTTCATGGGCGATCTTGGCCAGCGCGCTCTTGTCAAAGCCGTAATCCTTGAGCGCTTTCATCAATTTGGGCAGACCGGCAGCGTCTTTGAGATCGTGGGGCATGGTGGCGCCGTCAAAGTCGGAGCCGAGGGCCACATGGTCGATGCCAATGCGGTCGGCGATGTAGGCGGCGTGGCGCACAATCTCGGTGAGCGAAGTTTCGGTGTCGGAGCGGCCATCTTCACGCAGGAAGCCGATGTGAAAGTTGATGCCGACCACGCCATTTGACTCTTTGACCGCATCCAACTGCTTGTCGGTGAGATTGCGCGGGGTGGCAGCCAGCGCATGAGCGTTGGAATGGGTCGCCACCAGGGGCGCCGTACTCAGCGCGGCGACATCCCAGAAGCCTTTTTCATTGAGATGGGAGAGATCGAGCATCACCCCCAGTTCATTGCAGCTTTTGACCAATGCCTTACCGGCGTCTGTCAAACCGGGGCCGGTGTCGGGTGAGGCGGGGAAGCTGAAGGGGACGCCATGCCCAAAGGCGTTGGGTCGGCTCCAGGTGATGCCCACCGAGCGCAGACCGGCTTGGTAGAAGAGATGCAAACAGTTCAGGTCGGTGTCGAGCGCTTCCACCCCTTCAAAATGGAGAATCATGGCAAAGGTGCCCTGTGCCAGACAAGTTGCCAATTCATCAGCGGTGCGCACAATCTTCACTTTGCCTGCTGATGCCGCTTCTGTTTCAAAGAGACGGCGCAGCGCACGGGTAGCAAAGTCCAGGGCGTAGCGGTGTTCCAATGGGTCCGGCAGTGGTACATGATAGCCGCCATTGACATCGCGCTGCATTCCGGGAAAGCCCTTCATCGGTTTGGTGCTTGGGACAAAGATCGCAAAAAAGCCACCGCCCAAGCCGCCGGCTTTGGCTCGCGGCAGATCAATATGTCCTTTATCACTTTCCTCAAAAAAGGAGCGCCCGCGCAACATCTCCAAGATAGTGTCATTGTGACCATCAAATACAAGCGGGTAAGTCGTTTTAGCCATGTCTTTCCTCGTAAACTGGTGCATGAAATGAATAGGATGAACCTATTGTATCATGATCCTTACCGTTTTACGATTTGAATAAATTCGCATATAATCTTAACTCAACCACCCTTGACCATCGGTTTCGCCCAACACATTCATTCACGGACCAACCATGCAACAACCACCGCGTCTTGAAACGAAAGTACGGTTTGCTGTCGTCAACAGCTTTACGGCAGCTAGTTTGATCCTGGGGTTTGCCTCGTTGATTTTAACGATGGCCGGCATGTTGACCGAGGCGGCGTTTTGCCTCCTGGCCAGCGTGGCCCTCGACGGCTGTGACGGCAACCTGGCGCGCCACTGGAAAGTTTCCAGTTCCTTTGGCGCACAATTGGATTCGATGGCCGACCTGACCGCCTTTAGCATCGGGGCGGCGGCGTTGGCCTACTACTGGTTGATGGAGAAGGAGCCGTCGCACCTATTAATTGCGGCCGCAGTAAGCAGCCTGGTGGCGTTGACCGGGGCCATTCGTCTGGCGCGCTTTAATGTGACGCCGGGCAACGACGCTTACTTTCAAGGCATTCCCACCACCTTTGCCGGTGCGGTGATTGCGTTGCTCTATCTAGCTGCGCCCGATTTGGCGCTAGCGTGGGGGTTGGCCCTAGTCGCGCTGTTAGCCCTGCTCATGGTCAGCGTCTTTCCCTATATGAAATTGTCACAGTTGCGGCGTCTGCCCAAGTGGATTTGGGTGTTGGCGATTGGCAGCTTGATCGTTAACCCACCCGCCGGCGCTTTGACCTGTGCGTCAGTTTATCTGTGCAGTGGGCCGGTGTTGTGGTTGAAACAGAAGCGAACGCGGTAGGGGCGCGGATTTAGGATGACGCGGATTCGGTCTGTGGGCCAAAGATCCGCGTTATCCTAAATCCGCGCTCCTATTTCACCTGCGCCAATGGCGTCACGCCCCCCTGCACCCGATCCCCTACCTTGACCAATGCAGTAAAACGGTGCGCCGGCAAGTAAACATCGGTGCGCGAACCGAAACGGATCAGCCCCATCTTCTCGCCTTGCGTCACCAGAGCGCCGGGGCGCAGCCGATTGACAATCCGACGAGCGATCAAGCCCACCCGCTGGGCAACAATACAGCGCCCCTGCACTCCTTCAATGACTGTATAGAGTGCGTTGTTATGTTCAGCCGCTGGTAGGCTGGCCGCCGCAAAACCGCCGCTGCTTGCCACAATTTCGGTCACGCGCCCCGCCACTGGTGCATAGTTGACATGCACATCCAGCAGCGATAAAAAGACCGCAATGCGCAGCCACGGCTCTTTGCCAAAGCGATCATCGGTCAACTCTTCCACGGCCAACACCACGCCATCACTAGCCGCATAGGCAATGCGCTGATCCCGCAGCTTTGGCCGTTTGGGGTCGCGGAAAAAGGCGGCCAACAGTGGCAACAACGCCGCCGGCGCCCACCAGGCACGGCGCTGTGGCGCAACTTTGTAGAACAAAGCCGCCACCGCACCCGCCAGTGCCAGAAACGGCAACACCGCACTGTCCATAACAAAATCACCAATCGTCACCCGATGGTTACGGCGAGGCGGCGCCAGTTTGAGTGCGGCGGCGGCTTGTGCCGGCTGATAGCGCAAGTAATGAATCCACGCTGGTGGCGCATTACGCAGCACCAGATCACGGCGAAATTCATAGGGGGTGAGGAGGCGATTGTAGACAGCAGTCCGCCCCGCCTGTTGCGGATCGAGACCGCTGACCCGCTTTAAAGTCTGTCCACCGACATATTCAATGTAACTGAGAACGCCACCCGGTTTGAGCAACCGCTGATAGTGGGCAAGCACTGCTTCAATAAAATCAGGCGGACAGTTGTTAAAGGGCAAGGTGGAGACAATAAAATCAAATTGCGGTTCAGCCGGCAGATCGAGAATACTGCCGCCGATAAAACGGGTCTGCGGCAGCACGCGACGAAAGGTTGCTTCCTGGGCAAACCGCTGCTGTAACAAGGTCATAAAGGTGGCGTTGATTTCACAGACCACCAATTCATCCTGGGCATCAATATAATGCACGAGTTGCGAAGTGATCGCACCCGTGCCGGCGCCCACCTCCAAGACCCGCTTCGGTCCTTTGACTCTGGCGACTTCAGCCGCCAGGGCATCGGCAGCGGTGGCGGAGGTGGGTAGGACAGCGCCAATCTCGGCAATATGGCTGAAAAATTCTTTGAGAAATTGCAGGTTTTCGGTAAATGTTGGCATGATTGATGTAAGCAAAGTTAGGGTCTAGATGGCTTTGATGCGTTGGTGCAGCAAGCCTTTGACGACGAAGAGTGCGACAAAGGAAATGGTGAGTAAAATTACCGCCAGCGTCAGGGCAACGGTTAGATCGAGTTCAAAGCCGATATAAATCGCCAACGGCATGGTTTGGGTGCGACCGGGGAAGTTGCCGGCAAAGATAATGGTGGCGCCAAATTCGCCTAAAGCGCGCGCCCAGGTCATGACGGCGCCGCCAAAGAGCGTAGGCCAGGCGAGGGGGATGGTGATGTGCCGTAAGATCGCCCAGCGATTGGCGCCATCAAGGGCAGCGGCTTGTTCCAGTTCTTGATCGATGCCGCCAAAACCGGCAGTGGCGGCCTTGACATAAAAGGGCGCACCAACAAAGAGTTGTGCCAGGACGACCGCCAGGGAGGTAAAGGCAATCGTGATTCCTATCTCTGCCAGATAAGCGCCCACCAGCCCGCGCCGCCCGAACGTCAGCAGCAGCGCAATACCCGCCACCGACGGCGGTAACACCATTGGCAGATCCAGCAGCGTATCGATAGTCGCTCGGCCACGAAATTGACGCCGCGCCAACAGATAGGCTAGGGGGGTGCCAAAGAGTAAGGCCAGCCCAGTGCTGATGCTCGTTGTTACCAAACTCAGACTGACTGCTTGTCGAACCTGGGGGTTGACTAGATTGACTGGTAGCGCCACGAGGTCAATGCGCAGACCGAGAGTAACCAGCGGCAAAAGCAGAAAGAGCAAGAGCGGCAAGGCCAAGAGCCATAGCCACCCCTTTCTTTGCCCCCCTTGGCGCTGCACTGTGGTTGTGGTAGCAGGCATCGCCGCGGACTGGGGTGTAGACGATCTTGTTTGCTTCGGCGTTGCCGGTCGCTCGATCACTGGCTGGTACATCAATTCTACACAGGATTGAACAAAGAGCCTTTTAACAAAATACGGGTGCAAGCCTGCACCCGTATTCAGTCGCTTCTACGCTTGGGTTAGATGTCTAATCGCGCCTGGTTGGCATGGGTGGTGATAAAGCGGCGGCGGGGAGCCACTTCACTGCCCATGAGCATGTCAAAAGTGCGGTCGGCCTCGGCGGCGTCCTCAATGCTCACCTTGAGGATGGTGCGATTCTCTGGATTCATGGTGGTCTCCCAGAGTTGTTCGTTGTTCATTTCGCCCAAGCCTTTGTAGCGCTGCTCGATGCGGACATTGACCTCGCCCAGTTCCTTACGCAACGTATCGAGGGCGTTGTCATCGTACACATATTCGCTGGCGCGCTTGGCTTTGCCATTCTCCTGACGCGTCACCGCCACCCGGTAGAGCGGCGGTTGGGCGATATAGAGATGACCGCCGGAGACCAAGGATTCCATGTAGCGGAAGAAAAAAGTAAGCAGTAAGGTTCTGATGTGAGCGCCGTCAACGTCAGCGTCAGTCATTAAGACAACTCGGTAATACCGTAAGCCGTCCAAAGAAAAGTTCTCACCGATGTTTGTTCCCAAGGCCGTGATGAGCGCTTGAATCTCTTTGTTCGCCAGCGCCTTGTCCAGGCTGGTCTTTTCGATGTTGAGAATCTTGCCACGCAGGGGCAGAATTGCCTGGAAGCGGCGGTCGCGACCCTGTTTGGCGGTGCCACCGGCGCTGTCACCCTCGACGATGTAGAGTTCACACTCTTCCGGCTTGCGGCTGGAGCAGTCAGCCAGCTTGCCGGGCAGGGTCAGGCTTTCCAACGCGCTCTTGCGCATGACCAGATCGCGGGCTTTGCGGGCCGCTTCACGGGCACGGAAGGACATGCGACACTTTTCAATGATCTGGCGGGCGTCGCGCGGATTTTCTTCCAGCCATTTGCTCATAGCGTCGGCAATTGCCGTTTCGACATGGTAACGCACTTCGTTATTGAGCAGCTTTAGTTTGTTCTGCCCTTCAAATTGCGGGTCGATGACGCGCACACTGACAATTGCGGTCATGCCCTGACGGGTGTCATCACCAGTAAAGTTTTCTTCGTTGCCCTTGATAAAGCCCTGTTTACGCGCATAATCGTTGATCAAACGGGTGATCGCTGCGCGCAAACCGGTGAGATGGGTGCCGCCATCAGGAGTATTAATGGTATTGGCAAAGGCAAAGATCGCATCCGAGTAGCTATCGGTATATTGCAACGCGACCTCGACATGGCTCTCTTCCACATCGACATCGGTGTAGATTGGGGTATGCAGCACCGTGCGATTGCGATTGAGATAACGGACAAACGACTTGACGCCACCTTCAAAGTAAAAATTAATCTCGCGTGGTTGCTCCGGTCGCTCATCGATAAAACAGAGGTTGATGCCACGGGTGAGAAAGGCCATCTCGCGGAAGCGGGTGACTAAGGTCTCCCACTGGAAATCCAGCGTTTGAATGATCGTGTCATCGGCCAGGAAGGTCTGAATGGTGCCGGTTTCGTTGGGCGGACATTCACCGATGACCTCAACGTTGGTGACGGGAACGCCCCGTTCAAAGCGCTGGCGATGGATCTTGCCGTCGCGCTTGACCACGGTTTCCATCCAGGCGCTGAGGGCGTTAACCGCGCTCACGCCGACGCCATGTAAGCCACCGGAAACCTTATAGCCGCCGCCGCCAAATTTACCACCGGCGCCTAGTTTGGTCATGACAACGGTAACAGCGGGCAGACCGGTCTGTTTCTGAATGTCCACCGGGATGCCGGCGCCATTGTCTTCCACTGTCACACTATGGTCTTTGTGAATGATGATGCGGATCTGATCACAGCGGCCCTGCATCGCTTCATCAATCGAGTTATCCACCACTTCGATGACCATGTGGTGGAGCGCCTTAATATCAGTGCCGCCAATGTACATACCGGGGCGCTTGCGGACATGCTCCAACCCTTCCAACACCTGGATCTGATCAGCGCCATAAACATAGTTCGTATTGCGTTCGTTCGCCACAAATTCCTCCAAAGGCTATCGAATAATTAATTATCAATGGAGAACAATTAATTATTACAGGTGTGTCCGTGCTTCTACGGCACGTTATCCCCTGTCGTTTTCACGCTTGGGACGCAGCGCGCCCGGCGTTGCAGCGGCAATCCAACGGTTATTACACCTGTACTGTGCTGCCTTGTTGATTGTTTTCTCATTTCATTCCCATAGCCTAAAGTATACCATAAAAACAAAGAAAAGTGAATTTTACAACCCCCTGAAATCGAACACGTGTTCGAGCAATTGACCATTCTCTTAATTGACCGAATTGTGTTACTCTCAGTACAATCGATGCCAGTTTTTGCGTTCTCCCCAAGTGAGACGAGTTACGAATTACG
>JAPKMW010000098.1 GCA_026645575.1 Caldilineaceae bacterium | reverse complement strand
AACCCACGGCGTGGCAGCCGCCCGCGCCCTTGCTCCATTTTCTGGCCGCCGGACCGCCACCGGTGGTGATCACCTTTGGCAGCATTCTCGGTGGGCGTGACCCCGACGCAATGACCCACCTGTTGGTCGATGCCCTTGGCCAAAGCGGTCAACGGGGGTTGATCTATCGCGGCTGGGGTGATCTGGGCAATATCAAGCTGCCGCCAACCGTACTTGCCATTGAGGCAACGCCCCATGATTGGCTCTTTGCGCGCTGTGCGGCGGTGGTCCATCACGGCGGCGCGGGGACCACCGCCGCAACGTTGCGCGCCGGTCTACCCAGTGTCGTCGTACCCGTCTTTGGTGACCAACTGTTTTGGGGTGAGCGGCTTCACGCGCTTAACGTTGCGCCGCCCCCACTGCCCCGCCGTCAACTGACGGGGGCCAAACTAGCTGTAGCGATGGGGCAAGCCGTTACCAATCCGACCTTCCAGGCCAATGCCCAATCGCACCAACGCACGCTGCAAGCCGAAGCTGGGCCGGCCTGTGCGGTGGCATGGTTGGCGCAGCACTTTTTAGTAGAGGGTAACTACTAAGCTCTTAGCCGGTCCGTGACCGGCGCCCCCATCGCCGGTCACGGACCGGCTAAGAGCAGGCTTGGTAGTTACAGTAGAGGAATGAACTATGATTCCACCAACCAGTTTGCCGGTTACCATTGCCGGGCTTGGCGCGTATCTACCGCCACGGCGGGTGACCAGCGCGGCATTAGAAACACAATTAGGACTTCAACCCGGCTGGATCGAGCGGCGTACTGGCGTTTGTGAACGCCGTTATGCCGAGTCGGAAAGTTCGGTTGAGATGGCGGTGGCGGCGATCCGCCAGGCGCTGCTCATGGCCGAACGCGAGGTGGACGAGATCGACTTGATCATTGGCGCGTCGACCGGTCCCCACCAGGCGATCCCTTGTACGGCCAGTTTTGTCCAGCGCGCCTTGGGCGCGCCCGATGGTGGCAGCCTCTGCTTTGATCTGAATGCCACCTGCCTCTCCTTTCTGGTTGCGCTGCAAAATGGCGCACAGTTGATCGCCGGCGGCGCCTGCCAGACCGCCGTGATCTACAGCAGCGAACTTGGTTCCCGCTCGCTCAATCCCGCTGAACCAGAGAGTGCCGTCCTCTTTGGTGATGGCGCCGCGGCGGCTGTTCTGGTCCGCACCAAGCCTGGCGCCACCGGGTCGATTGGGCCAGGGCGCTTTACCACCTTTAGCAGCGGGGCTGATTTGACCACGGTGCTCGGCGGCGGGACGCGCCATCACCCGAATCACCCGGCCACCACCCCCGAGATGAATCTCTTTCACATGGATGGGCCGGCGATCTTTAAAAAGGCGGGACGCCTATTAGGGCCTTTCCTCACCAATTACTGGCAGCAAACCGGCACCTCGCCGACCGCCTTCGATTGGGTGGTGCCCCACCAGGCCAGCCGCCATGGGCTAGAGTTTTTGGCCTTGCGCGGCGGCTTTGCCCCCCACCGGGTGATCGCCAACTTAGCCACGCGTGGGAATTGTATTGCCGCCTCGATTCCGCTGGCGTTGACCGAAGCGGTGCAAAGCGGGCAGATCAAGCGGGGCGAACGGTTGCTCCTCTTGGGCAGCGGCGCCGGTTTAACCCTCGGTGTGCTGGCGGTGAACTTTTGAGCGCAAACGCATGGCGCATAGCCCTGGTTACAGGAGGCGGCACTGGGATCGGGCGCGGCATCGCCCTGGCGTTGGCGCGGCGCGGGGTCGCGGTGGCCCTGGTCGGGCGGCGGCAGGAACCGTTGACAGCCACGGCAGCGGAGTTGCGTACCTTGGGCCAAGCAGCACTAAGCATCACGGCTGATCTCAGTGACCCCGACGCCTGGCCGCGTCTGATTGAACAGGTACACAGCGCATGGGGACCCATCGACACGCTGGTCCACAACGCGGGCATCCTGGCCGGTGGTGCGCTACTTGACCAATCGACGGCAACCGTGCAGGCTTGTGTGACCACCAATTTTACGGCGCCGCTGGTATTGACCCGCCTGCTGCTGCCCGATCTGATCGCCCAACGGGGCCGCGTGGTGTTAGTCGGCAGCACCACGAGTTTTGTGCCCTTGCCCTATCTCGCCCTCTACGGCGCGACCAAGGCTGGTCTCCATCACTTTGGTGCAGCGCTACGGCACGAGTTGACCCCCTTGGGGATTGGGTTGCTAATTGCCTATCCACCGGCCACGGCCACCGCTATGACCGCCCCGATGGCGGCACGGACGCAGGCCGACACTGGGCGTCAACCCACCTTGGCCACACCAGAGCAGATCGGCGAGACGATTGTGCGAGCATTGGCTCAGGGAAAACGGGAAGCGGTTTGGTGGGGTGGTGAACATCTGCTGCGCATCTGCTACCGACTTGCCCCGCAGTTGGTTGAACGGCTGCTCTTTGCCCAGCGCAGGCGTTTTCAGACAATGGTTGGCAGCCCTGTGGGCGCCGCCACAGGGGTTGGTGATGGCACTCTTTGACGCAGCGACCGATCATCACCAACTATTACAGGACTTTCGCCGCGCTCACCCGCCGATCAGCCGAGTCATCCATGGGGTGACCTGGTCCTACCTGGCCGGTGGCGCGGGCGAGCGGTGTGTGGTACTTTTGCCGGGCGCACTAGGGGTGGCGGATACCGCCTTTCACTACATGCTAGCCTTTGCCGGACACTATCGGGTGCTCTCACTCGACTATCCGCCGGCCAGCCGTCAACTGGATCAACTGCTGGCGGGGCTGGCGCTGCTGTTAGACGCAGAGGGGGTTGATCAGGTGCAACTTGTCGGTGGCTCCTATAGCGGACCAGTCGCCCATCATTTTGCGCAGCGTTACCCGGCGCGCGTGGCCTCGCTCGTTTTTGCCAACACAGGGTTGCCCCGGCGCCGACGCGTCTTACTCTTTACTCTGCTGATGACCTTGGTAACGCTTGTGCCACCGCCGCTTTTGCTGGCGCTCATGCGCGGGTCGATCCAACGTTTTCTCGGCGCAACGACTGGGCTGGAACGCTTTTGGCGTGACTATTTTCACACCCTGCTGCCACACCTCACGCGCGCCTGGCTTTGGCAACGGTGCGCCCTTTTTGTTGCGCTGGCGTGGCGTGGTGGAGGCAGCATCCGTTGGTGCGGGCCAACGCTGATCGTGGAGGCACAGGGAGACAATCTATTTGACGCAGAAGAACGGCGCGCCTTGGGCGCCGCTTACCCCCAGGCCAACCGGTTGACGATTAACGCCACCGGCCACAGTAGCGCCTTGAACGCATTGGCGCACCACATTGCCGCGTATGGCGAATTTTGGGCACGCCTAGCCCAGCAAGGATAGAAGATGTTTACTCCGTTTGGGCGGGTGCTGCGCCGAACTGATCGTTTGGCCATCGGCCTTGCCGGTCTCTTTGCCCTGGATCGACTTTGGAAGCTGGCGGCGGTGGTCCACTTTTTTCGCCGACCGGCGCCGCCACCACCGGCCACCGGCTGGCCGACAGTGACCATTCTTTCGCCGATCACGCGTGGCGCCAGCAACCTACCCCATGTGCTGGCTTGCCGTGGGCGTCTGCACTATGCCGGGGTGGTGCAGCAACTGCTCATTTGTGACGCCGCGGATGTCGAAAGCCAACAGGTATGTGCAGCTTGGTTGGCGACGCAACCCGCGGCGGATCATCAGTTGATCCGCGTCTCCTCGGCGCGCCCCATGGCGACCAAGATCGAAAAGCTCAACGCGGCGCTGCCCTACGCCACGGGTGAGGTGCTCTGCTTTGTCGATGACGATGTTGCCTTGCGCCCCGCAAGCTTGACGACCTTACTGCCTTATCTTTACATGCCAGGGGCCGGCGCGGTCTTTGGGCTGGCCTGTTATACCGCCTGGCATAATCTGCCCACGAGCCTGATGAGCAGCTTTGTCAACAGCAACGCCCTGTTGAGCTATATCCCCCTGTGCTATTTGACCCAGCCCTTTACGATCACCGGCCACTGTTTTGCCTTGCGACGGGCGATTTTTGACGCGGCCGGTGGTTTCACCAACATGGCTGGCCGGCTGGATGATGACCACGAGTTGGCGCGGCGGGTGCGGGCGTTGGGGCAGCGCGTGGTGCAAACGCCGTTGATCTATGATGTTGATAATCGGTTTACCTCACTGGCAGCCTATGCCACCCAGATGTGGCGCTGGTTTGTCTTTCCCCAGCAGATGATGATGCCAACGATGAATCGTCGCGAACGGGCCGTCATGGCCTTTGGCAGCCTCAACCAACTGCTGCTGCCGCTCTTAGCCTTGCTTGCCTTGTTGACAAGGCGACGGCGGGCGTTGTTCGCCTTTGGCAGCAGCGCCCTGCTTTTTACGTTGGTGAATGGGTTGTGTGAACGGCTCTATTTGGGCCACCCTACCCCGCCGCGCTGGTGGCCCCTGGCCCTCATCAGCGCGCTGATCACACCGTTGCAGATCGTTGCGGCGATGCTTGGTCGTCGCGAAGTGATCTGGCGCGGCCAACGGCTGCGGGTTCACAAGGGGGGTGGGTTTGAAGATGTGGAGTAAGACAGTAGGACAGTGAGACAGTGGACTGACTTACTGTCCTACTGTCCCACTATTCCGTCACGGGAGGCAAACTTGAGCCTACTACTTTGGTTCGTTGGTATCATTCTGGTCGCGGAACGGCTGGGCAAGTGGTGGCTGGTGGTGCGCTATTTTGCGCGGCCACGGCCCCCGCAACCGCGCACACAGAGGCGGATTAGCATCTTGCAGCCGATCCTCAGCGGTGATCCGACCATGCCCGCGTGCCTGGCGCACAATGTGGCGGTGATGGAACGCTTAGCGCCCCAGGCGGTGGCGTTCCATTGGCTGGTCGATGAAAGTGACACGGTGGGCCAAACGATCTGCCGATCGATTATGGCCTCTTATCCCCACATGGCGATCCAGTTGACCCTACTGCCACCGGCGCCCCAAGGCCATAACCCCAAAACGGTCAAGCTGATCGCCGCGTTGCCGATGACGACCGGCGACGTGATCTGTGTACTCGATGATGACACCATGTTGCCCCAAACGGGTTTTGCCGAAGCGCTGCCCTACCTGGAGCTGGACGAGGCCGGGTTGGTCTTTGGTCTGCCCTATCAAGTTGATTTTACAAACCTCTGGTCACGGCTGGTCGCCCTGTTTGTCAACAGTAGCAGCCTGCTCACCTACCTGCCCTATCTGGTGCTGAGCGAGCCGTTGACGATCAACGGCATGTTCTATCTACTGCGGCGTAATGTGCTGACAGCGATGGGCGGCTTTAGCGGGCTGGAACCGATCCTGGCCGACGACTTTGCGATTGCGCAACGGGTGCGCACTCACGGCTATCGACTTGTCCAAACGCCGCTGCGTCATGCGGTCAGCAATCATGTAGCGACCGGGGGTGCCTACTGGCGGCTGCTGACCCGCTGGCTCACCTTCCCGCGCGAGTCACTCCTGCGCCACCTGGCCTGGCGTGAATTGATGGTGCTCTATGGCAACACGTTGCTCCCCACCCTGGCCCCGCTGTTGCTGTTGGTTGCCGGCTTGATCGAATCAACCTGGTGGTGGGTGGCCGGCGGCTACTTGCTCTTGAATTATCTGATCTTCCTGAATCTGGACCGCCGTTATCTGGGCCGGGCAACCCCATTACGCTGGAGTTGGCTGCTGCCGGCGGCTCAACTGTTGCTGCCCCTGCAACTGTTGACTGCGCTCCTGCTACCGAAGCGAATCCATTGGCGCGGCCATGTCATGCAGGTGGCGCAGGGAGGCGGTTTTCGCTATGTGCGGCAGCGCGAATAGGGGGTGTCTGACGAAGGTTGGCTCAATCGGAACTGGGGGAGTTGACCGCCATCTTCCGGGAAGGTTTGACCAGACGATCCTGTCAACAAAGACGACCTTCCCGGAAGATTTTGTTGTCAACCCCCTGGATTCCCGTTGACCCCGAAGGTTTCTCCGCTGTCAAGCGGTCAAGCGTAAAATCTCCTGCAACACGGCCACCCGTTGTGTTGTACTCAGCGGCGCATATTGATACATCTCGGTGAACCAAAAACCATCCACCGCCAGCCGCACCAGCAGAGCAACCGCGGGATCGAGCGGGCTGGCTTCGACCTGGCGTTGCCATTCCACGTAACTGCGCCGCATAATGTCCAACACCGTTGGGTAGCGTTCGCCGGCGGCAAAGAGGCTGGCAAAGAGGCTGGCGTTGTCGGGATCGGTAATCTCGGCAATGGAAGCTTTGGCATAGGCGCGCAGCCAGCCACCTGGCCCCTGTTCTTCCGTCTCGACCAACCGTTGCAGGTCACGGTTAAAGCGGTCAATATGGTGTTGAAACAAGGCTTCAATCAGCGCCAATTTGCTGGGAAAGTGGTAAAGCAACCCGCCTTTGCTCAACCCGGCCTCCGCCGCCACAGTCTCTAGTGTCAAACTGGTTAACCCCTCGCGCCGCAGAATCCGGCCACAGGAAGCAAAAATCAAGGCACGAGTCTCCTCTGCACTCCGTTTTGTGTTCATTCCTTACCCTTTCCCCGCCTGGTTGCGAAAATCTAGTATACAACGGCGAAAATAAACCGATAGTTAGACCGTATTGGCGTTAAATCGTCCAGGCCGGAATCGATTGAACCGTAGCCGTAATCGGCAGCGGCTGATCAACCAGGCCGATGACGCCGCCAGGGCCAACCGGCAACCCAAGCCGTTCGATGCTGCTGAAATGGCGAATATCATCTTTGCCAGGCGCTGCGCTCTTTTTGATTTCCAGTGGATAGGCAACGCCATCCTGGACGATCAACAGATCGATCTCCTTTTGATCTTTATCCCGGTAAAAGTAAAAGGGCGCGCGCCGCCCATTGTGCCAATAGGACTTGAGTAACTCCCCCATCACCCATGTCTCTAAAATAGCGCCAGAGAGGGCGCCGGCTTCCAGTGTTTCCGGCGTGGCCCATTCAGTAAGATAGGCGACCAACCCTGTATCGAGAAAGTACAATTTCGGCGTCTTCACCAGCCGTTTGGTGATATTCGTATAGTACGGTTCTAGCAGATAGACCAGATTGGCGGCCTGAAGGATTGACAACCAGTTTTTCGCCGTATTCGGCGCGACATCCGCATCACGGGCCAGTTCCACCAAATTCAGGAGTTGCCCTGTACGCGCGGCGGCTGCCCGGAGAAAACGCAGAAAAGCCAAATCATCGCCAATGCGCGCCAAGTCGCGTACATCGCGTTGCAGATAGGTTTGCACATAGGAACCATAAAAGAGATCGCGATCGACAGCATCGTTGAGGGCAATGGCTGGAAAAGCGCCGCGCCAGATGCGACGATAGAGTTCTTTGAGTGTCAAGCGCTGCCCCACGGCTGTTCGTTGTTGGATTTGGTCCGGCGTTGGCAGGAAAGGCGCAGCTTGGGCTTGCCCAGTCAGTTCACAACGGGAGAAGCCCAATAAATGAACAATCGCCACACGACCAGCCAGCGACTCAGAAATCCCTTGCATCAGGTGAAATTGTTGTGAGCCAGTTAACCAGAAGGAGCCGGGCTGGCGCTGGTCATCGACTGTCATTTTGATATAAGGCAAGAGTTCCGGGGCATATTGAATTTCATCGATCAAGACTGGCGGCGGAAACCGTTGCATAAAGAGGGCGGGTTCACTTTTGGCGAGGGCCAGAAGTAACGGATCATCGAGCGTTACATACGTGCGTCCCGTTTTACTCAATTGGCGTAGAATCGTCGTCTTCCCCACCTGTCTGGCGCCAGTGACTAAAACGACAGGAAATTGGGTTGTGGCGCGCTTGATAAATGTTTCTAATGTACGTTCAATATACATGTAGCCCTCCTGTCGTAGCTTCGTCTATATTGCACTTGGACTGCATAATAGACGAAACCTTTTCTGTTGTCAAGCTATCCCACCTATAAGGTCAAGCTGGTTAATCCGTTTGCGTTGACCGAAAATCAGCGTTGATTGGCTTTATCCACCCAATCAACGTTATCTCTTATACTGATGTGTAAATACCCACCGCGAAGGTCGCCAAGAGCGCGAAGGAAAACCTTAAGCGCTCCTTTGCGCTCTTCGTATGCTTGGCGGTAGAAATTTTCATCGTTTGTGGTGTCGTCAGACATGTGGCCTGTTCTGAAAATAACCACCGCTAAGGCCGCGAAGAGCGCTAAGAAAAAGCTTAAGCGCTCCTTTGCGCTCTTCGTGTGCTTCGCGGTGAAATTTTTATCGTTTTCGGTGCCGTCAAGGCATGTGACCTGATAGCAAGAGAAGATAGAATGGCGTCCTAGTTGAGTTGACAGCACTGGTGCATGCGCCGTAGAATTGTCTTTATTTTACTATACCAACCGGACGGTATAGTACCAACCAACACGAGGGAACGATGAGCAATCTTCAGCAACAGTTTGATACGATTATTATCGGCGGCGGTTCGGCGGGCTGTGTGCTGGCGAATCGCCTGAGCGCTGATCCCAGCCACAAGGTGCTTGTTTTGGAAGCGGGGCGACCTGACTATCTTTGGGACATTTTTATCCACATGCCCGCCGGGTTGACCATCCCCATCGGCAACAAGCACTATGATTGGTGTTACAAATCGGAGCCGGAACCTTTTATGCACAACCGGCGGATTGCCCACGGACGCGGCAAGGTGTTGGGTGGTTCCAGCAGCATCAACGGCATGATCTTTCAGCGCGGCAACCCCATGGATTATGAAAAATGGGGTCGCGATCCAGGCATGGAGTCGTGGGATTATGCCCACTGCCTGCCCTATTTCAAACGCATGGAAAGTTGCCTGGTTGGTGACAGTGACTATCGCGGCAAAGAAGGGCCATTAGTCTTGGAACGTGGCGGCGCCAGCAACCCCCTTTTTAAAGCCTTCTTTTCCGCTGTGCAACAAGCCGGCTACCCACTCACCACCGATGTCAACGGCTATCAGCAAGAGGGCTTTTCGGCGTTTGACCGCAATATTCAGAACGGTCGTCGCTTGAGCGCCGCACGGGCTTATCTACATCCGGCCATGAAACGACCAAACTTGCATGTCATGACGCGCGTCCTGGTGACACGGATTCTCTTTGAGGAGAAACGGGCCGTTGGTGTGGAAATTGTCCAGGGGCGGGGGCGGAGCCAAAAGATCTATGGCGGTCAGGTCATCTGTTGCGGTGGTGCGATCAATTCTCCCCAACTGTTGCAACTTTCCGGGGTGGGCAATGCGACCGAATTAGAGGCACTCGACATAGATGTGGTTCATGATCTGCCGGGTGTAGGCGAGAATTTGCAGGATCACCTGGAGGTTTATGTGCAATATCGTTGCACCCAACCCGTCTCCATGTATCCGGCGCTGCTCTGGTATAATAAGCCGTGGGTCGGCTTCCAGTGGCTCTTCTTCCGGCGCGGGCCGGCGGCCACCAACCACTTTGAAGCGGGCGGCTTTATCCGCAGCAACGAAGAGGTGAATTATCCCAACTTGATGTTTCATTTCCTGCCATTGGCCATTCGCTATGACGGTACGTCACCTTGTGGCGGACATGGCTATCAGGTGCATGTGGGGCCGATGTATTCCGATGCACGGGGGAGTGTCAAGATTAAATCCACCGATCCGACCGTCCATCCGGCCTTGCGCTTCAACTATCTCTCGACGGCGCAGGATCGTCGCGAGTGGGTAGAGGCGATTCGCTGCGCCCGGCACATTCTCAACCAACCAGCCTTTGACGAATTTAACGGCGGTGAAATCTCTCCAGGGCCAAAGGCGCAGAGTGACGAAGAGATTCTCGATTGGGTGGCCCATGACGGCGAAACCGCCTATCATCCCTCCTGCACCTGCAAAATGGGGACGGATGCGCTGGCGGTGGTCGATCCGTTGACGATGAAGGTGCATGGGCTAGAGGGGTTGTATGTGGTGGATGCCTCAGTCATGCCTTGTGTGACCAATGGCAATATCTACGCGCCCACCATGATGATTGCCGAAAAAGCCGCCGATCTGATCCTCGGCAATCAACCCCTGGCGCCGGCGACGGTGCCGTTCTATCGGCATCGCAAAGAGGTCGTGGTGAACTAAGCTAACAAGCACTATCACCGCGAATCAGAGGGTTAGCAAATCTTTCTACGGCTGATTTGCCAACCCTCTGATTCGCGGTGATATGTACACAGCACAACGCACATATATGTTATCGCTGTTATTTATCTCCTCGCCATCAACGCTGCGATTTCCTGGTCTGTTGCCAGGGCTGGGATCACTCCCAGTTTCGTACAAGCCAACGCACCGGCATAGGTGGCATAGCGCACGGCATCCGACAACGATTCGCCCTTGGCCAGCGCCACCCCTAGCGCGCAGGTGAACGCATCGCCGGCGCCGGTGGTATCCACGACCTTGACCGCTACACCGGGAACCTGTTCTGTCGTGCCATCGGCATGAATGACCAGCGCCCCCTGTGCACCCCGCGTCACCACAATGTTGCGCACCCCCATTTGGCGGAGTCGACCAGCAAGTTCCAGCGTATCAGTCGGATCGTCCGGCGCTAACCCTAAAAGGATGCGTAGCTCACTTTCATTGGGTGTCAGCACATCAACATTTGCCAGCAGCGCCGGTTCCAGTGCCGTGGCCGGGGCAGGGTTGAGAATCGCCGTCACCTGATGCCGACGCGCCAGTTCCATTGCACGCGCCGCCGCCGCCGGTGGAATTTCCAGAACGGCCAGCACAGCATCACTCTGGGCGATGACGCCTTCGGCGTAATCCACATCGGCGGGTGTCAGCAGTTCATTCGCGCCCATGTCCAGCACAATATGGTTATCGCCGGCATCGTTAAGGGTGATAAAACCGACGCCGGTGTTGCGGGCACTGGTTCGGCGCAGATATTCAGTGTGAACACCTTCGGCGGCATAAAGCTGGATCGCCATCTCACCAAAGAGATCCTCGCCGATCAAGCCGACAAAATGACTTTTCGCGCCCAACCGAGCCGCACCCACGGCTTGATTAGACCCCTTGCCGCCCGGCCCCATGTCAAAATCACGACCAAGCAGCGTTTCCCCTTTGACTGGAAACCGGGACGCACGCATGGTCAAACCAACGGCAAAACTACCAACAACGGTGATGCGAGGGTGAGTGGTGTTCATAATGTTCCTCATGGTGTAGAAGAGATTGAGAGATTAAAGAGATTGAGAGATTGAGAGGTTGAAGTAAATCTCTTAATCTCTCAATCTCTTTAATCTCTGCCAAACTAGTTTAGTCGAATTTCGGCAACGGAAAATCACTCTCAATGGTCTGCGCCTGCCCTGTGCGACCGGCGATTTGCGCTTTGAGCAATACTTCCAACACATGATAGGCGTGCGCTGGGGTGATGATGGGGCGCTGGCCGTTGTGGATGCACCCGACCAGATAACGCAGACCGCTCAAGTAGTTCCAGGTGGGGTTGGTTTCGGCGACGCGTTGCCAGGCGCCAGTAGACTGCTGCCAGCGTTCGTAGCCGTCGGGCGCCCAGTCATCCCCTTGTAGGCGGATGGTGCCGGTCGTGCCGTAGAGTTCAATGGTGGCGTCGCGATAGCGTTGAATCGTGAAGCTGCTGGTGATGACAGCCAAGATGGCGTTGCCAAAATCCAAGACCAATTGGGCATTGTCCTCCGCTTCGACTGTGACCCGTTCCCCGGCAATCACGCGTTCGGGAATAGCGATGCCTATCAACGCCGTCACCCGTCGCACCGGGCCAAGCCAACCAGTCAAGCTGGTGATGTTGTAGACAGCCAGATCAAAAAGGGGACCGCCACCAGGCAGACGATAATACCACGGCCCCCACGACGGTCCACCGTGACCACAGATGCCACGAGCGGAAAAAACTGTGCCAATATCGCCGGCGCGTAAGTGGCGACCAATTTGCTGATAGGTTGGGCTGAGGAGAATGTGGGGGGCGGGTAACAGTATGCCGGGACTCTGTTCGGCTAATGCCAGCAACGCCGCGGCTGCATCCAGGTCAAGCGCCATTGGTTTTTCTACCAACACATGCTTACCGGCGCTCAACGCCGCATGGGCAATGGCGCCGTGGACTGACGGTGCCGTCAATACCAATACGAGATCCACATCCGCCGCAGCCAGCACCTCTTGGTAGTTGGTCGTGAATTGGGGAATGGCAAACTGTTCCTGGATTGTCGCCGCAAGGGACGCATTCACATCACAGGCCATCACGACCTCAGCCAATCCTTCGACGCGTAACTGCTGGGCAATCGGCATGTAGCCATTGCGCATGACACTGCCACAACCAATCACACCGATCCGCACCGGGCGCACCATGACCAACCTCCGCTCCTGATCAGAATGGGAATGAATGGTTTTGTAGTGTAGCAGAAGGGCGGCGCTTTGCCAAGCGTGGTTTTGCCGTTGGATGTGTCCTAAAAAAGGGCGAGTTTTCGTCAGAACTGCAAACGCCAGCAAGCAGAATGCCCTGCTCGCTGGCGTTTGCAGTTCTGAAAGAGCGGTTGCCCCCAATTTTCGACGCACCCTTTGCCGTTTTAGGTGACAAGGTGAATTATATCACCCTGTCACCTTGTCATCTTCTCATTGCTTGATTCGATTGAACGAAGCGGCTTACTTGATCGCCACCGGCAAGAAGATCTGCTTGGTTAGCGTAGTCGGATCGACCACCACAGTCGTCGCCGGATCAGCCGTGGGTTCGCTTACCACGGCCGGCGTTTGCTCGACACTCGGCGCGCTTTCCACGGGAACCGGGTCTGTGACAGCCGGTTCGTCGGCGACAAAACGATCCTCACGGGGGGCATTTTCGTCGAAGGCTGCTGTTGTCACCGCCAGGCCATTCTGTGTCTTGGGCACCCTGACCGTCGTGGTGCAGTGCGCGGTGTTGCCGGCCACATCCTTGCCTTCATAAGTCAAGGTGTAGAGGCGTCCCGTCCCCGTCTCGCTGCGTTCGGCGCGCACTTGGCCGGCCGTGTCCGCTGTCCCCGTGACAAAGTTTTGGATGTCATTCGGCAGATCCTCGGCATCCAAGCCGCTGTCGGCCTCATTGCTGGTGACAGAGAGCAGCGTAAAGCCCGCCGGCCCAGAGAGGGCATCCACCGCTGTGACCGTGACCTGGATGTCGATCAACTTGTGGTTGGGCGGCCAGAGCCGGTTGGGGGTGGCGCTACAGGTCACCGTCGGCGGCGTCTTGTCCAGCTTCACCGTGAAGGTGGTGGAAGTACTATTGCCGGCATTGTCCGTGGCTGTACCGGTGACAGCCTGATTGGCGCCGTCGGTGTTCACGATCTGATCGGCGGTGCAACTCGCCAGACCTGACCCGCTATCGCCACAGGTGAAGCGAACGGTCACGTCGCTGTTGTTCCAGCCGGCGGCGTTGGGGGCCGGTGTACCACTGGCGCTGATCGTGGGCGCCGTGCGGTCGATCTGGAAACCCTTGCTGACAGGGATTTCATTGTTGCCCCGCACGTCGCGACTGGCCGCATAGACCGTATGCGTGCCATCGCTGACCACTTCGGCGCCGGCGCCCGTGTAAGCACAGCCGGTCGGCAAGGCATCAAAGGTGGACGGTGGAGTCGCCGGATCGAGAAGACAGCGCGTTTGGGCTACCCCGGACGCTTTGGGGTCGTTGCCGTCGGTGGCGCTCACAGCGACTGTCACGGGTGTGATGTACCAGCCGTTCTGCCCCGTCGGTGCGACCGGCGCCAGGGTAATGGTCGAGGTGGGCGCGGTGCGGTCTACGGCTTGAATGTTGATCGTGACCGTTGCCACGTTCGAGTCATTCAACCGGTCGTTGGCGACAAAGGTGAAGCTATCTGTGCCAAAGAAGTTGGTATTCGGGCTGTAGGTCAGGTTCGGCAGCGTCCCTAGCAACACGCCATGCGCCGGGTTGCCCACGATGTAGGTCAGTGGATCTGCATCCGTCGCCGTCAGCGTCAGGTCGATGGCGCTGTTTTCGGTGGTGGTCAGCGTTTGGCTGATCGCCACCGGCGCGGCGTTGACCACCGTCCAGACAAAGCGCGCTGCTGCTCCAATCTCGCTGCCGTTACGCGCCCGCACCTGGAAGGTGTGGGCGCCATAGCTCAACCCGCTATAGTTCTGCGGGCTGGTGCAAGGGGCGAAGGCCGCGTTATCCAGCGTACAGTCGAAGGCGTTACCGGTTCCCGTGAAGGTGAAGCCGGCGTCGCGACTGTTGGTCGGGTTGGTCGGGCCGGCGGTGATCGTCGCATCCAGCGCACTGGCATTGACCGTCCAGGTAAATGCGGCGGGGGTGAGATCGACATTGCCCTCACCGTCAATGGCGCGCACGCGGAAGGTGTGTTCACCTTTGCTCAGGTCACGGATCTCCCACGGGCTGAAGCAGGCCAGGAACTCGCCGCCATCCAGTTGACAATCAAAGCCGGCCACCGTGCGGGTGCTAGCGGCGCCGGTGAAGGCAAAGCTGGCGGTGAGATCATTGCTTGGGTTCGGCGGGGTAGCCGTAAGTTGCGTGTCGGGCGCATCCGCCGCCGAGAGATCGGTGCCGATGGTCTGGCTGATCTCACTGACCCGCCCGGCCCGGTCGATGGCGCGCACGCGGATCGTGAGGGTGCGTCCTTCGGGGTCGGTCACGGGGAGTGCGGTTTGCCATACCCCACTGCCAAACTCAACATCGACAAAGCTACCGTTGCCTTCGCGAATCTGCACCGCGGCCAGGCCAACGCTGTCGGTGGCTGTGCCGTTAAAGCGCAGGATGTCGCTGCCGGGCGCCCAGGTGTCGGCCAGGGTCAGCGTCGCCGGGTCGATGGTGACGGTGGGCGGTTGGGCATCCAGGGTGAAGGTCACGGGGTAGTCGCTACTCTGGGTGGCGTTGGCCCAGTCGGTGGCGCGGGCGCTCAGCGTGTGTTGCCCTTCGCTGACGCCAGTCACGTTGACGGTGTGCAGAATCTGGGTAGCATTTTCACTTTGCGCAAAGTTCAGGGTCTGCACCACCGTGTTGTCCAAGCTGATCGTCACCTCCTTTAACCCGGCGGCTGAGCTTGTCGAAGCCGCCACCGTCACATTGAGTGCGCCATTGGCTGCCACAAAGCTGCCCTCGGTCGGCGCCACGATAATCGCCTGTGGTGCTCCTGCGGCGGCTGAGCTTGTCGAAGCCGCCGCGCCGCTGACTGAGCCTGCCTCGCTGACTGAGCCTGTCGAAGTCAGCAATTGCTGGCCGGCGGCTGCCACTTGACTGGCGGCGACCGGCGTCAACGGCGTGCCAAAGCTGGTGCAGCGACCATAGACATCACAAGCGCTGGCCGTGATGGTCGCGTTGGGATCGGTGAGCCAGTCGCTCGCTGCAACGGTTAGGCCGTTGCGGATGGTGCGGTCGGGGAAGAGCGCCTGCAAGATAGGATTGGTGTCAAAGGTGCGCACCAGCGTCGCGCCATTGGCAGGACAGGTAAAGCTCGGCTCGTCCAAATAGCGGTCGGTGGCGGTGCAGGTAAAGATGAACTCGTAATTCTGCGCCCCGGTATTGGGGTCAGTCCAGAAGATGGTGCTGCGGGTGCCAGTGACGACCACACGCGGGGCCGCGGTGTCGATGACGCCGCGCCAGACGTTGGAGGTGATCCGCACGTTGCCGAGCAGATCGGTCGCCCGCAGGTCGATCTGGTATTCGTTCTCCAACCCGGCCGGGATCGCCAGGCTCCAGGTGGTGACGGTGACGCCGGCGCCTCGTTGGGTCAGGGTGGTGGGGAGCCAGGTGCGGGTCAAGAGGGCATCGGCCTGCGCCTGGGTGGTATTGGCCGGCAGCGTGGCGATGTTCTCGACCGGGATGACCGCCAGTTCCACCTTATCGAGACCGGCGAGACCTGTGTCGGTGACAATGCCGCTGATGGTGAGCGTGTCGGTGATCAGATCGCGGGCCAGGTCGGCATCGCTGAAAACGGCGATGGGGCCGGTGGCGTCCAGCCGGATCAGACCTGTGGCCGCGTTTTCGGCTGTGCGGTTGCCGACCTTGTCCACGGCGCGCACGCTGACAGTATAGACGCCGGTGGGATCAGGTAGCGTGCTGCCAAAGACATAGTTGATCGTCCAGGTGTTGCCGCTGAGGGTGGCTGCCTGCCAACCGTTGCCGACCGCGCTCCCCTGCCCTTGCAAGAGGACTTCCACGCTGTTGGCGGCAAGACCACTGGCGATGCCGCCGCTGGTCGGGTCCGCGGCTGTGCCGCTGAGCGCTGTGATCCACTGATTGGAACTGTTACGGGTCGGCAGCACCGGCGTCGCCCCTGGTGGGCTGAGGGTGACATTGGGCGCCGTGCCATCGGCATTCACCGTAATGCCGGCCCCTGGCGTCTCCACATTGCCCACGGCATCGGTGGCGCGGCTTTGCAGGGTATAGGCGCCCTCGGTGACGGTGAGGTTATAGGCCCAGGTCGCCGCACCGCTGGCTGGTTGGAAGCTGCCGTTGTTGACCTTGACTTCAACACTGGCGACGCCGGCGGTGGCATCCACTGCGTTGCCGCCAATGGTGTGGATGGTGTTGCCCAGGAGGTATTGGCCGTTGGTCAGCCCGCCGATGGTCGAGGTTGGCTTGTCGGCATCGATGGTGATCGACAGCGTGCCGCTGGCCGTGATCTTGCCGCCGCGCGGGTCGCTTTGGGTGGCGTTGAGTTTGAACCACTGCAACTGACTCGTATCACGGTTGAGACCGACGCCCAGACAGTAGGACTGTTGCGTGCGGTTGTAGATGGCTTGCAGCGTCGAGCCGCTCAGGGGCTGCGCGTAGATGCGGAAGTTGTCGACGTTGGCGGGACGCGCGCTGCGCAAGAGCAGGGGGTCACGCGGGAAGGGCTGATCCGAGGTGGCGACTGTCGCCGCCGGGGTGGGGTCGCCGTCAATGTAGATCGCCAAGCGACCAGTGGCATCGTCGCGTGTAGCGGCGACAAAGTGCCAGACGCCGTCGTTCAGGTTGCGGTTCGCACGTAGGATCGTCGAACCCGACGTCAACTCGGTATAGGGGTTGAAAATACTCAAACTCAAGAAGGCGCCGCTGCCACCGGTATCGGCCAGCCGCAAGCCGTTCTGGTCGGTTGAGGCGGGTGATTTGTACCAGAAGGTGAAGCTGAACTGGTTCTGCACCGGCGTGGGGATGAAGATGCCTTGGGCAAAGTCACCGTTGAAGCTAATGGCATAATCCGAGGCGGGCGTGCCAATGGCATTGCCGCTGCCATCCACGGCGCCGGGCGTACCAGCGCTGGGGCAGTTGGCGCAGGTGGCGTCGTTGCCCTTCCCTGAGCTATCGACAAAAGTCGTGGCGCCGGGCAGTTCTTCAAAGCGCAAGTCCAAAACCGGTTGCGAATTGGGGGCAGGACAGGCCAACGCGGATGCATTCGGGTCAGAGCGGTAGGTTGTGGAGGGTAGCGCAGGTGCAAGCTCAGCCGTAAAATCAGCGTTCCATAAGCGAAAAGTGCGTTGGATCTGATCCGATGTGCTGATCAGCCAGCCGCCTGTGCGCGGGTCGAAGGCTGCGCGTGGACTAAACCCGTTCGCTGGTAGCTGGGTTTCCGTAGGCGTCAGACTGCTGCCTTGGAAAAGTGCAGCAGTGAACGGCCCACTGGCTGGTCCTGGGTAGGTTAATCTGTCGTAGAGCAGCAATGTCCGATTCAGGAATGGGTTATAGGCCAGGCCAAAGGGTTCCGGGTCAAAAAAAGAATCGCCGTGGCTCGTGACCAGGGTGTAGTTAGGGCCGATGATGGCGCCATTGGCATCTAGATCGGTCATGTAGATATTGGTGCTAATTGGGGTGTTTCCCAGAACAGGCGTACCCCAAGCCAGGCGGTAGCGGTCGCCGGCCCAGATAAGGCTCATTGCGATGCTGCTGACACCGGTGTAATTCGAGAGTCGCGGGTTCTGGACAACAAATGAGGTTTCCGTACCCATTTCCTGACCTTGCGCGTTGTAGCGCTTGAAGACCAGGTAGGTGATGCGGGTGGCGCTGTTCTCATTGGTTGCCTCTAGCGCCACCAGGAAGTTGACGCCATCCGACGCTACCTGGGGGTTAAACTCATAGGTGAAGAGGCCCGCCGGTGTGGCTGTGACATTGGGCGTGACAATAACGCCGTTAACAAACTGCCCATCAGCGTTGTAGAGATAGGCCCGGACCTGATCCACAAATTGACCCGTCGGGCCGGTAACGACATCGATGAGCTGGTCGCGGAAACCAAAGGCGACCATACAAATCCCGGCATTGTTACACGCCACACTCGGTGTGCGTGATCCCATGCGGGCGCCACCAGGCGAGCTTTCATGCACCAGGCTACTCAGACCGTCCGGCAGCGAGAAGGTCTGGATATTGCCGTTTGTACCTGTGTTATAGCCATTATCCGAAGCCAGCACGGCCAAGCGATAGGCATCTTCTTGGCTGGGACTACTCGCTGCCGCTGACGCCCAGACTGGCAGGATCGGCGCCGTGTAGCTGCCGATGGTGTTGCCGGCAATGGGATCCCATGTCCAGGTGGGTGGGCCACTGGGGGCCAACCGTACCTGCACGTTACTCTGCAGCGCCACGTTTTGGCTGTTTACGCTGGTCTGCGCAGTCAGTGCGGTCTGCTGGGTCACGGTTTGTGAACCCGTGGCAGCCGGGTTGAAATTCAGGGCGTAGGCCGCACGGAGATCGCCCAGTTGGGTGGGGGCAGCGACAGTGAGGACACCGGGCGCCATTGGTTGATTGGCAACCACGGTGGTGGTGTAGATCAAGTTCTGCCCCGGCGCCACAAACCGTTTGTCGGCGGCGGTGTAGACGGCCAGCGGCGGGGTGTTAAAGACGCCGGGATGATAGGGGCGATTCTGGCTGTCCAGTTGCGCGGCCAGTTGCTTCTCGGCCAGGTCGCTGACGCCGTCTTGGTCGCTGTCGGCAGTGAGCGGGTCGGACGAGACGTGAACGGGGAACGGCGTGGTTCCATTGATGGTCACCGCCCAGCCGCCATTCCAATTGCTGGTCGGCTGGCAAGTGGTGGTGTTATAGCCTTGATGCCAGACTTCTTCGCCATCTTTGAGGCCGTCGTTGTCGCTATCCACCTGCGCAGGGTTGGTGTGGAAGTGCGCCTCCTGGCCATCGGTCAACCCGTCGCCATCGGTGTCGCATTGGGTGGGCAAGTAGGCAACGCCATTGGCACGTTGATTCAATTCATACGTGTCGGTCAAGCCATCGTTATCCGCATCGATCTTGGTGTCATCGGGGTCCAAACCGCTGCGGAGGCTGGCGCGCAAGCCGTCGCCGTCGGCATCCGCCAGGGCGCCAAATTGTGTGTCCCAGGCCAGCCCTTGGCCGCCTGCTTTGGCCGTCAAGGCCATAAAGCCGTCAATGGTTGCCGGGAAGATGTCATAGCGCAGCGTGTCCACCAAGGTTGAGTTTTTCCCGGTGACGGTGCGTTCGCCGCAGATAGGGATTTTTTTGTAGAAGGGGAAGCTGCCGGAGAGCGTCCAGATCTTCCAACAACTGTAGGCGGGCAGGGCATAGCCGACGTTGAGGTAGAAGGGCGCGACTCGATTCAAGCCTGGTTGCAAGGCAAAGCCGCTCACCGGCGGGGGCGTGGTGTAGGCATAGGCGCCCTTCAAAAATTGGGGGCGGGCTGGAATGTTATGGTAGTTACCCCAGGTGGTTTGGCCGCGCGCTACATTGGTAATATCGACCGGGCCGGGTTGGGTCAGGCTATATTGGAAGGTCGTGTCACCCGGGCTGTCGTCCATAAAGCGGCCAAAGTTGCCCAGATCGCTGTAGGCATTGCGCTGGATCACATGGTTGGTGATCGGCATGGTGATCGCCAAATCGTTGCCCGCCACAAAGCCCTTGGCGGGGTCAGCCAGTTGGGTGACTGGCGCGCCGGGGGAGAGGAGATCACTGTTGTCGGTCTTGACCAGCAAGCCGTAATCATAGAAGGCAGCGGCAATCGCTTTGATGATCGAGCCGCCGATGGTAAAACAGGCGCCATCCGAGCCGCGCAGACTATCGGTGCCGAGTTCGCAGACCAGGGTGAGGATGCCGTCGATCACGCCGATGATGCCCACGAGGATCAGGCCGACGCCGGTGGCGGAAAGGACGGTCAGGAGGATGATGTAGATGGTGGCAGCGATGGTTTGGGCCAGGGCCGCATCAAATTCGATGGTATTGGGCGAGACGTCATCATGCACGACGCTGTAGATAAAGAAGCCCCAGACCACCGAAATGGCAAGCACTGCGCCAACCGCGCCTGCTGTGCGCGAGTTGTTGATCAGCTCTGGCGCCGTGGTCAGGGCCGTACTCGCTGAAGTTGCGCCGGCTAAGGCTCGCAAGGCGACCAGGGGCGCGACCACCGACAGCAGCGTGTTCAAGCTCAGGGTGATGAACTTGAGCGCAATTTGAGCGTCCTGATTCCCGGCGGCGAATTCTTTGATCAGGAAGGTTAAGCCGGTGACGACCCCGCCAATCAGAATGACGGCGCCCAGGACGACGCCAGAGGCGGCCAACTTGTTGGTGCGGAAGTTTTTCAGGTAAAAGGCGGCTTTGCTAGCAGCCACATCCAGTTGAACCGCTTTGGCGATAATGGCCAACCCTTTAAACACACGGGCGTGATCGCCTGGTTTATAGGCGGCCATGACCGCTTGGTTGGTAATGAACTTCACCACCGCCACCCCCGAGAGCACGCTGTCGCGCGTGGTGTTGGCCGTGGCCGCGTCCGTTTTGGGTGTATAGGTGCTGGCGACGAGTTGGTTATCTAACTGGACGACCCGGTTGATGCCCTGGCTGAGCGAAAGATCATACAGGTGCAAGACAAATTGGCGACCCGCCACAAAATCGGGGTCGGTTGGGTCACCGGGGAAGGTCGCTGCATTGCCATAACGGCTTTCCAACTCGTTCCAATAGGTTTCGCTGTCACACGCCGCCCAAGCGTCAGTCGTGGCGGGGCGACAGTAGTGCGCCCATTTCAACCCAGTCATGACACTGAGGGGCGCAGACGCCATGTTGACTGTGACGCCCGTGCCGTTCAAGGTCACGGCACTGCCCGCCCCATCCAAGCCACGGGCGCGCGCTTGTTGCTCATAGGCAAACAGGAGCGTTGGTTTGAGCGCGTGGTCAGCACTCCAGGCGGCGTTGAATTGATTGGTTAAGACGCTGACAGTATTGGTCATTGCGGTCGCAACGGTCGCCTCGTCAAAGGTGGCGTAATCGTAGCGCTGGACGCGCAAATTATTGAGCGCATTGTCCAGCCCCCAGCGTTGCTCCGAAGAGACCCCACTGTTTTGGGTATGGTCAAAGCGCGGGGCAAGGTCATGGATCGTGACATCCCGCACCTGATCGCCATTTTGATCGCGCCCGGCCAGGAAGGAGTTGTCTAGCCCGTGCGCCAGCGCAATCAAGGAAGCGTCATCTTTCAGATTACCGTCGGTGGTGGGATCTTCGTAGATCACGGCGGTCTTGGCGCCATGCTGTTCACTCACGTTGAGTCCGGTGAGGGTGAAATTGTCATAGTAGGTTTGCACGACCTGGCCGACGTTGTGGATGTACCCGTCGGCGGCACAGCCTTTGGCCGCCGCCCCCGGCGCGTTGGGATCGCAGGGTAGATCGTTCAAGGTCTGCACGACCCAGGCCAGGCGTACAGCGTGCGGCGTGGGCCAGTTGCCCGTCGGCAAATACTTCATGCGGGCGCTAAAGGCCACGCGCTGGCCGGTCGTATCATCGGTGACAACGTTCAGCGGGACATAGACCACCTGCTGGCTGCCGTCGCTGGTCAACGGGTTGACGCTGATGTTGTAGGGGGTCAGTTCGCGCTGCGGCGGCAGATTGGCGCCATTGGTGGGCAAGCGAATCTCCAACATGGGGATCAGCTTGAGATCGCCATTGGCTTCGTTCGCACCAGGGGCGCGTCCGGCCGCCGTCGCCAGATCAGCATAGGTTTTGCCGTCCACATCCTGTACCTGCCCCGCCTTGTCATTCTGCGGCCAATCCAATACATTCAGGGCAAACCAGAGATGGTTGGGGGCCGTGGGGCGCAGTTGAAAATCGACCAAGGTTGGTTGATTGGCCGTCAACCCGTTGAGCGTCAGGTTCAAGGGATTGGCATCGCCAAAGGGCGTCGCCGCTGCACTGACCGTAAACGGTGCTACATCCAGCCGGTCCGGCACACCGTCGTTGTCATTGTCCATGTCGAAGAGATCGGGGGCGCCATCGGTATCCGTGTCCAAATCGCAAGGGGGCTTCTGGTTCGGCGCAGTGTTGGGCGCTGGCGGGTTTTGCCAACATTCTTGTCCATCGGGCAGGCCATCGTCATTGCTATCCACGGTCAGCGGGTTGGGATACCAACTCTTGCCGCCGAGTTGAAAACCCTTGGCCTCGCCGCCGTCGGGTGCGCCGTCACTGTCGGTGTCGGCATCATTCGGGTCGCTGCCGAGGCGTTCTTCTTGATAATCGGTCAGGCCGTCGGTGTCGGTGTCGGTGCCGGGGTCGACCGTTTGGAGAGCGGGAGATTGAGAGATTGAGAGATTGAGAGATTCAAGGTTGCGTGTTGCGTGTTGCGTGTTGCGTGTTGCATCCACCGTGGTTTCTAGGGGGTTTACATTGGGGTTGAATGCTGGTTTCCCCAGATCAATAGTGGCAGCGTGGGCGTGTTCGGCGTTGGTCTGTTCTTCTTCCTGGGCGGCGGCTTTGGCGCTTTGGGCGGCAAAGAAGGCGTCGGTTTGCAGGGTCGTCAAGAGCGGACCGACGACCAGGCTGAGGATGATGGCGGTGACCAGGCCAGCATAGACCGTGCGCGAACGCCGGTAGCGGAACAGCAGCACGACGCCGACCAGCATGGGTAGCAGCAATGCCAACGGGGTTAGATCAGGCAGCCTGCCAGGCAACGTCGCCAGCAGACCACTGAGATCGCCACTCCGCAGGTAGGCCATTGGACTTAGGTGGGGGGCGCCAAAGCGGGAGAAGTTGACGACGATCTGGGCATGGGTCGTCTGCTCGCGCTGTTCGGGGAAGTTGAGGTTGAGAATCTGGCGCAAGGGCAGGCCATCGGCCCCCACCCACAGTTCGCCGTCGCCGGTCATCGCCTGGTAGTAGGCCGGGACATTCAGGTAGACGCCGGTCGGCAACTCACCTTTGGCGCGTAGTGTGGCTTCCATCTGGTCACGCACGTAGGCGGCGAAGGTGGGACCGTCGATGGTGAAGCTGTAGCGGGTGAAAGGGATGCCCGCCCGTTCTTCCGGGGCATGGGCTTGCACCGCCCGCACAGCCTGGAGATAGGCCAGGAAGTCGCCCTGCGGGGCCAACCCATCAACGGCGCCGTCGGCCACTTGCCATTCACCGGCGCCACGGCGGGCAAAGGTTCTGCCGTTTTCGACCTTGACGGCCACGCCGCCTTCGGTTTGCAAGACGCTGCCGCCGTCGGACCAGAGGTGCAGTTGCAAGGTCTGGGCGCGCAGATCGCTCTGACCGGCCAGGTGTAACTGTTCGGTGCGGCTGGTGCGGCCAACATTGGTCACCTTGGCGATGGGGACGGTGAGTTGGGTCACGTCGGCGTCAAAATGATACGAACCGGCGGTGCGCACCTGTTCCCAGGCGGCGGTGATTGGGTCGGGGGGACTGGCGGTGGCAATCTGTGGCATCACTGTGCGCCCGAGGAGCAGGACGCCAACCAGGATAACCACAAGGAGCAGCCAGATACGACGATGGAGTAGTTGGGACATAGTTGGTTCCTTTTGTGAAGTAAGTTGTGATCGGTCGTAAAGACTTCATTCTTTGGACTAGGAAAGACTAAAGTCTTTACGACGATTGTGCTGTTGTACTATCACTATCGTCAACGTCGGTCAGCCCGGCGACTGTCTGCGCCTGGAGAAAAGCAAAGAGCGCTTCCAGGGTGGCAAAGTAGAACTTTTCGCCCGTACTAGCGCACTGAGCGGAAGCCCGCCAGGGGGTGTGCGGGTTTTCTTGCCACATCCGCACCAGATAGGCGGTATAATTGGGCGGTTTGAATAGTTCGGTTTCCAGCATTTTCATTTCCTGCATAGGATGGCCGTGGTCAGGCCGGGCGTTGACTGTGGTTGCGTGCTAGACGAGAGCGCCGGCGGCCAGTGCGTGGTCGCGATTGGCATAGACCGCCAGTGTGCGTCCCAGGTCGGCTTGCCGGAGGAACGCGGCCAGCGGTGGCGTCGCCAGCACGGGTGTAGATAGATAGTGGGTTGTCTTCTCCCCGCTGATTGCCGCATGGGTCGCATCATGCAGACCGTGCCAACCGGCCTCCGGGTCGAGCAACGGCTGGCCGTCGTACAGGCGGGCGACATTGTGTAACGCAAAGCGCCCCGCCAGTTCGATACGGGTGACGCCGCGCAAGTCGATCAACAAGCGCCGACACCCCTGGGTATAGAGTTCATTGGCGGCGGTTAGAAAGGCCGTACAACTCTGCCGATCCAGCACACCTTGCACCACCAAGACGGTGAATGGCGTCTGCGCATCGGGGCGGCTGACGCAGATGTTGAAAGCGGCGGTTGCGCCGGCTGTAACCACTGCTGTGGAACGGGTTAGCTGTGGTGGACGCTGGCGCGCAGTCGTGGGGCGACGCCAGAAATGTTGGAAACGGGAGACAAAAGTTGCATTGATCATCGTTGTTCTCTCCTGATGGATTAGCAAACCAACAGCAAATCGCAGAACAGAGCTAGTACACTGCCCTCAGCATAGCAGCCCATCATGTCAAAATCGTTGCAAAACCGGTCGGATACCATTACAAGATCGTTTCAAAATCCAGTAAATAATATTCTGACAGCATTCAGTAACTTTTCACTGCCGCACTTTGGCGCGATAATAACGGTTCTGCTAGGGGTGCATATCTACTTGGGGGCGCGTTTTTGCACTAGGCGAGTCGTGACTCGCCGGGTTGCGAGTCACGGACTCGCCTAGCGCGGAGCTACCCCCAATAGATATGCACCCTCTGCTAGTCATCCATTGAGAAGGCAAAGGAACAAACAATGAGCGTCGTGCAACTACGCACTTTGGGCGCCTTGCAAGTGACTCTCGCAGCGACCACTGTCACAGCCTTTCCCACGGATAAGATTCGGGCGTTGTTGGTCTACCTGGCGTTGGAAAAGAGCGGCGCCCACCGGCGCGAAACGTTGGCGGCGCTCTTCTGGCCGGAGATCGATTCGGCCTTGGCGTTGAACAACCTGCGCGTAACCTTGCACCGGCTGCGTGAAACGTTGGATAAGGTGCAACCGGGTGTAGGCAGCGCGCTGATCGAGAGTACGCGCCAAACCGTGCAACTGAACAGTGTGCGAATCAGCATTGATATTGATACCTTCCAAACCCTGTTGACCGCCTGCGCCACCCATGCCCACGCCGACCTGCACCAGTGTGCTGAATGTCGTACTCGTTTGGCGGAGGCGGTCGATCTCTATCGCGGCGAATTGCTAACCGGTTTTGGTTTGGAAGATGCCCCCGCCTTTGAAGAATGGTTGCTCCTACGGCGCGAAAATTTACATCAACAAACGATGGCCGCCCTCCACACCCTAGTGCAAACCTACGAAGCTCAGGGCGATGATGAGCGCGCCCATCACTACGCCAGCCGCCAACTCCTCCTCGACCCCAGTCGCGAAGAAGGCCATCGCCAACTGATGCGCAGCCTGGCCCGTCGCGGCTTGCGCACCGAAGCCCTGGCCCAATATGAAAGCTGTCGTCGCCTGCTGCGTGACCAGTTAGACGTTGACCCCGACCCAGAGACGCTGGCGCTGGTGGAGCAGATTCGGGCCGGTAAACTTGACAAGGTGACAAGGTGGCAAGGTGACAAGGTGACTGAGCTTGGCGAAGTCACTCCCTCACTCCCTCACCCTGTCACTCTGTCACCTGTCACCTTGTCACCCCCTCAGGATTGGGGCGAGGCGCCAGAGGTGGGCAAAGTTTATGGGCGGCAGGAGGAACTGACCAGAGTGACGGGGTGGCTGGTGCAGGAGCGGTGCCGGGTAGTGGCGTTGTTGGGGATCGGGGGCTTGGGGAAGACGACCCTGGCGGCGACGGCAGTCAGAGCAGTGGCCGCCCACTTCCAACGGGTACTCTGGCGTTCATTGCTCAATGCCCCGCCGCTAGATGAACTCTTGCGCGACATTTTGCAACGGTTGGCGGATGAGCGGTTGCATGACTTCCCGGCTACACTGGATGCACAACTGGCGTTGCTGCTCGATTATTTGCGGGGGCGGCGGCTTTTGCTGGTGTTGGACAACTTGGAAAGTATCTTAAACCCCGAACAGTCCGGCCAGATGCGCACCGGGTACGAAGGCTATGCCCAACTCCTCCGCCTCTTTGCCGAGCGTAGCCACGAGAGTTGCCTGCTGCTGACTAGTCGGGAACGGCCCCACGGGTTAGAGCAGTGGACCGAGGATTCGCCGCTGGTGCGCACCCTGCCCTTGGCAGGGCTGAATGCTGGCGCCGGCCAGGCCATGCTGACGGCACGCGGCCTGACCGGGCCAACCGCAGACGCAACGGCGCTGGTCGCCCGCTATTCGGGCAATCCGCTGGCGCTCAAACTGGTGGTGCAGACTGTCCAGGAGTTGTTTGGCGGCGACATTGCCGCGTTTCTGGCCGTCGAGGCGCCGATCTTTGATGATATTCGTCTGGTTCTCGATCAGCAATTTGGCCGTTTGTCGTCACTGGAGCAAGAGTTGCTGCTCTGGCTGGCCGTGGAACGCACACCGGTCACGGCTGCCGCGCTGCGCGCCAACCTGGTGCAACCACCCCCCATGCCCCGTTTCCTGGAGGCCCTGCGCGCCCTCCAGCGCCGCTCCCTGCTGGAAACGGTGGGGCAAGGCTTTACCCTGCAAAATGTCGTGATTGAGTACCTCACCGAGCAGTTGGTGGAACGTATCTGTGGGGAGATTGAGATCGAATTAGGAATTACGAATTACGAATTACGAAAAGCCTCACCCAACGAAGAATCCGTAACTCGTAACTCAAAACTCGTAAACTCATTCTTAAACCGTCACGCCCTGCTCAAAGCCCAGGCGACAGAATCGATTCGGCAAAGCCAGTCCCGTCTATTGCTGCAACCCGTGGCAGACCGCTTGCTGGCCAGGGTGGGCAAAGCCCATCTGGCGACGCAGATTGAACGGCTGCTGACGACCTTGCGTCACACAGCGCCGTTGACCCCTGGCTATGCCGGCGGCAATCTGCTCAATCTATTGCTGGTGTTGGAGATGGATATAAGCGGCTATGACTTTTCCAAACTCTGCGTCTGGCAAGCCTATTTGCGCGATGCGTACTTGCCGGGTCTACAACTGGTCGGCGCTGACCTCCGCGATGCGGCTTTTGCTCAGCGCATAGGGTCAGTACAGGGGCTATATTTTGGCGACGATCAGGAGTTGCGGGTCATCGGCCTTAAGGAGGATGTGCTGGGGGTGTGGCGCGCCCACACTGGGGAACTGATCCAGCGGATCACAATGGATGTGCACACCTTTCAGACGGCCTTTATGCGCAGTGATGGGCGGTTGCTGGCGCAACTCACCACCCAGCGCACCATCCATCTGGTCGATGTATCGACGAATCGGTTGCTGCACACCCTGGTCGGCGATTCCAGCCCGATCTGGCGGATTAGCTTTAGCCCCAACGGTCACTATGTGGCTAGTGGTCATGCCAGCGGGCAGATTTGTATCTGGGCGGTTGCCAGTGGCCGCCTTTGCCACCAATGGCAAGCGCATCGCGCGTCCGTCACGGCGCTGGCCTTTGCCCCGGACAGCGTGCGGCTGGCGTCGGGGGCGGTGGATGGGGCCGTGGCGCTTTGGCAAGCCGCCACGGCCACCCTTCTCTACACGCTGCCCGGTCACACCGATGAAGTTGCGACCCTGGTCTTTAGCCCCGACGGGACGACCATGATGACAGGGAGTCATGACTTGACTGTGTGTTTGTGGGAGACGGCCAGTGGCGCCCAGCAGGGACTGTTGCAAGGACATACCAGCCCTGTCCGTCAGCTTGCCATTGCGCCCAATGGGCAGTGGCTGGCCACGGGAGGGGTAGATACCTTTGTCTACCTATGGGATCTGCAGACGCAAAAAGTCCAGTACATGCTGGCTGACCATGCTGCGCCCATTGAGCGGCTCACCTTCAGCCCCGACAATCAAACCCTGGCCGCCCATGATGCAAACGAAACCATTAGCGTCTGGTCGGTCGCCAGTGGTCAACGGCTGCATTCCTATCGACTACATCTTGCCGCCATCCAGGAGCTAGCTTTCAGTGCGGATGGGCGCCAATCGATTGCCGGCTGCGTCGATGCGACGGTTTATTGGTGGGATGTCCGCCAGCCAACCCAGGCTCAGATGGCTGTGCGGTTGGTCGGCCACCGCTACCGCGCACGCGCTGTGGCGTTTAGTCCTGTGGCGTTTAGTCCTGATACCGCGCTGATTGCCAGTGCTGACTTTGCTGGCAGCCTGCGCTTGTGGTACAGACCGCATCGTGCAACGGGCAGTTGGTCGAGTCGCGAACTCTTGAACGCGCAAACAGCCATTAGCCAAATCGTCTTTAGCCCCGATGGCCAATTCCTTGCGATCAGCAGCGACGATGGTTTGCGTCTGTGGTCGCTAGCCAAGGGTCGCCAGACTCATCTGCTGCAAGGTGCGACGCGATACGCGTGGAAATGTGCTTTCAGCCCGGATGGCCGCTGGCTTGCCAGTGGCCATCCGAACCACAGCATCTGTCTTTGGTCGTTGACGGAGCCAACCGGCATCATCTTGCGCCACACTTTGGCTCAGCACACCAACCTGATCAGCGCCTTGCTTTTTAGCCCTGATAGCCGCACCCTCTTTAGCGCCAGTTTTGATGACACACTTCGCCGCTGGGAAGTGGTAAGCGGCGCCCTGCAAGCAAGCTGGTCGACCCAGGGCACCGTCTATACCGCGCTGGCGATCCAACCCGATGGCCGGCGCCTTGCCAGCGGTAGTAGTGACCGTGCCATCCGCTTTTTGGACAGTGACAGCGGCGCCATCGACAGCATCTGGCACGGCCACACCCATACCATCGAAGCGCTCACATTTAGCCCCGATGGCCAACTGCTGGCTAGCGCCGGCCAGGATGAAACGATCCGCTTGTGGGATGTGACCACGGGGATTTGTCTACAAACCTTGCGCGCCCCCGGCCCCTACGCCGGCATGAACATCACCGGCGTGACGGGGATCAGTGCGGCGCAGAAGGCGGCGCTCAAGGCGTTGGGGGCGGTGGAGGAGTGACAGGGTGAGTTGAGCCATTCTGTCACTCCCCTCACATTCAATACGGCCCGACCAACCAGTTGCCCGGCGCTTGCGGATCATCGCTGCGGAAAAATTCTTCTGTATTCAGCGCCATCTCTTCGACCGTCAGAAAGCCATCGCCGTCGCGATCCAGCCGGCGAAAGGTCTCCGCGGCCTCTGCTGGCGTGGTGTTAAAGGCCACCAGAAAGTCCCGGTGTTCTTGTTGCGACACCTTGCCGTCCTTGTCGCGGTCTTGCAGGAGGAGGGTGTTTTTTGCCAGCCCCAGAATCACGCTGTTGAAGCGCTCTGTCTGCGCCATCAACTTGTCGTAGCCGGTGAGAAACTCTGCTTGGGTCAACTCGTTATCGTTGTTGCTGTCGGCTAACTGTTGCAGGTTATCCCAACTGGCCATGTACTCGGTGCAGAGCGCATCATATTCCGGCGAACCGGTGGCATAGCCCAATGCCTGGGCAGTGCTGTGCGCTACCAGTCGATAGTCATCCCGCTCGATGACGCCGTTGCGGTTGACATCATAAAGACTAAAGAGGCGGGTCAATTTGCGAGTTTGCAATGCGGTTAACATAAAGGCTCCTCTCAAAACGGCCCCAGCAGCCAATTGCCGGGCGCTTGTGGATCATCACTGTAGAAGAATTCATCGATATCCTGAATCAATTCGGCATTGGTCAGATACCCATCGCCGTCGCGGTCGAGCTGGTGAAAAGAGGCCTCAGCCTCCTCGCGCTGAATGTTGTGGGCCATGTCGTAGGCCACATGTTCGGCCATCTCCACTTTGCCATCTTTGTTTTTGTCCTGAAAGGCAATCGTCATCTTCGCCATGTCCAGAATGACCGCCGTGAAGACCTCTCTTTGGCCGATCAGCTTGTCATAGGCGGCGAGAAATTCGTCCAGCGTCAGTTGCTGGTCGTTGTTGCTGTCGGCTAAGTGGCGGACGCCCTGCCAAATGCCCATATAGGCGCCATGCAAGGTGGCATATTCCGCTGTACCGGGATCGTAGCCCAGCGCACGGGCGCCATTGCGCGCCACGGCATCGTAGTCGCGTTCCTCCAGCAAGCCATTGCCATCGGCATCATAGAGAGTGAACAGACGGGTCAATTTGCGGGTTTGCAGTGCGGTTAACATAGCGGCTCCTCCTTCATCAATATGGTATGGGAAATATGGTAGAATCAGTTGAACGGGTACGGTTCATCACGCAGGAAAACGATAGGATTGGCAAGTCAGTTACTTCTACAGGAGAGATAGAGAAATTCAGCTACTCAAGCTCTCTATCTCTCAATCTCTCCTTTGTACAAGTTGTTTACTTGTCACGCCTAGTGCGTCAAGCCTGGTTGATCAAGGGCAGAAAGATCTGGTTGCTCTGATTGGCCGGCGCTGTACCGTCGTCAACGGCGGGAGGATCCACTGCCGGTGTGCTGATCTCAGCACTCTCGGTGACAGCGGTGGTTGCCGGCAAGGACGGATCTACCAACGTGTTTTCGGCACTGACGGCGCCAGCGGCGGTCACGCTAACGCCGGCGTTACAGTCTGCCGCCGGCGCTTGCACCACCCGCCAGAGTTGATTGTTGGTGATCGGGTTGTTCTGCGGCCAGACAATGACGGCCGCGCCTTTGGCTGTGCTGCCGCCCTTCACATCGAGAGGATACCAGGGCGCCATCGCCCGGATTGCGCTCCACCCATTGCCCTCATCCGTTTTGGCCCACGCCTGGCGGTAAGCCGGCGCCGGCTGTTTGGGGTTGACCACCACCTGGGCGCCGGGGGCAGGCCGATCGGCGCCGGCATCTAAGAACAGCCCATTGAGCTTGCTGGCAATTGTCCCGTCACTGGGGTGGATGATCCAGAGTTGATTAGCGCTGGCCGGCTTGTTCTTCGGCCAGACGATGACGGGCGTGCCGGGGGCTGGATTAGCGCCGGTGACATCCAACACATAGCCGGTCAGCTTGCTCTCGATCCAATAACAGGCGCGCGTCAGCACCAGGCTGTGCACGCCGCCGCCGGCCAGCGCCAGGACGCTATTGAGTCCGGCCGGGACCGTGGTCGCACCACTAATGTTCCAACCCCAGGCGACCACCGTGCCGTCGCGCTTGAGCGCTAGATTGTGGTCACCGCCGGCGGCAATGGCAACTACGCCACTCAACCCGGCTGGAATCGTGCCCTGACCAGAGCCGTTATAGCCCCAGGCGACCACTGTGCTGTCGCTCTTCAACGCCAAAGTGTGATCAAGACCAGCCGTAATGGCAATCACCCCACTCAACCCAGCGGGGATTGCCAGTTCGCCGAAATCGTTGCGCCCCCAGCCAACCACTGTGCCATCCCGTTTGAGGGCGAGGCTGTGGTAATCATTGGCGGCAATGGCGATCACATCCCGCAAGCCGACGGGGATAGTTGTTTGACCGGTATCATTCTTGCCCCACCCGACGACCGTGCCATCACTTTTCAAAGCCAGGCTATGGAAAGCGCCGGCGGCAATGGCAACCACGCCGCTCAACCCGGACGGAACGGTGGTTTGCCCTTCCTTGTTCCGCCCCCACCCGACGACCGTGCCATCGTTCTTGAGCGCCAGACTGTGATAGGCGCCCCCAGCAATGGCAATGACCCCTCTCAGGCCGGTGGGAGCCGTCGCCTGACCCTCACCATTCAACCCCCAGCCGACCACCGTGCCGTCACTCTTGAGCGCCAGGCTGTGGATAAAACCACCGGCGATGGCGATTACGTCACTCAAACCGGCGGGCACGGTGCATTGCCCATAGTTATCACCGGGCGATCCACAACCCCAGGCGATCACGCCGCCGGGTGTTGCGGGCGTCGCCGCCTGCGCCGGACGGGGCAGCAGCAGGCTCAGGGTCACGGTCAGCAGTAAGAGAAGGCTCATGAGCGGGCGCCGGGTGTGGAACCGCTGATAGACATGGGGTTGCTGTTTCATGGAAGAGTCCTTTCAAAATAATTTTGGTGTGAATAAAAACAAACAGTACAGCCACAATTGGGATCCTTGTGTCCAGCATAGCGGACGATCATGTCAAAAGCGTTGCAAAACAACAGCGCTACCATTACAAAAACGTTTCAATTTCCGGCAAATACCATTACAAGCAAAAATAGTGCTTTTCAACGCGCACTTTTCATGCGATAATGGAGCAACAAATGTTGCCCGTCCCGATCCATCACAAGCCAAAGGAGCCAAGGATGTCTCTCCTGACGCTGCGCACCCTGGGTGCCCTTGCAGTCACCATCCAGGCGACGACGGTGACTGCCTTTCCAACCGATAAAATTCGCGCTTTGCTGATCTACCTGGCCCTGGAGAACGATCTCCCCCAGCGCCGCGAACGACTGGCAGCGCTCTTCTGGCCGGAAATCGATCAAACGTTGGCGCTCAATAACTTGCGCGTGACGCTACATCGTTTGCGCGAGACATTGGAGAAAGTGCAACCGGGCCTGGGGGCCACCCTGATCGAAAGTACGCGCCAGACGATCCGGATCCTGCCGACCCTAGTCACGACCGATGTTGCCGAGTTTCAGGCGCTTTTGACGGCCTGCACCCATCATGCCCACGCCCAACCCCACGCCTGCGCTGATTGCCGTACCCGTCTGGTCGAAGCAGTGGCGCTTTATCGAGGTGAATTGCTGACCGGCTTTAGCCTGGCCGACGCGCCCCCCTTTGAAGAGTGGTTGCTCCTGCGCCGCGAACAGTTGCACCAGCAAGCCATCGCTGCACTCCATACGCTAGTGCAAGGCTACGAAGCCCAAGGCGATGACGAACGCGCCCATCACTACGCCAGTCGCCAACTGGCCCTCGACCCCAGCCGCGAAGAGGCCCACCGTCAACTCATGCGCAGTCTGGCCCGCCGCGGCCTGCGCACCGAAGCTCTCGCCCAATTTGACACCTGTCGCCGTCTTTTGCGCGAGCAGTTGGACGTTGACCCCGACCCAGAGACAGTGGCGTTGGTGGCGCAGATTCGGGCGGGCAAGCTTGACAAGGTGACAAGGTGGCAAGGTGACAAGGTGACTGAGCTTGTCGAAGTCACCCCCTCGCCCCCTCACCCTGTCTCCTTGTCACCTGTCACCTTGTCACCCCCTCAGGACTGGGTCGAGACACCGGAAGTCGGCAAGCTCTATGGGCGGCAGGGCGAGTTGGCGCGGCTGACGGAGTGGTTGGGGCAGGCGTCGAGGGCGCACAGGGTGCGGCTGGTGGCGCTCTTGGGGATTGGGGGGGTAGGTAAGACAACGCTGGCGGCGGCGGTGGTGCGTGCGGCGGCGCCCTCTTTTGACCGCGTCCTCTGGCGTTCGTTGCTCAACGCGCCGCCGTTGGATGAACTCTTGCGTGACCTGTTGCAACGGCTGGCCGATGAGCGCTTGAGCACCATCCCACCCAGCCTGGATGCGCAATTGGCGCTGCTGCTCGATTTTCTCCGCCAGCGGCGTTGTTTGCTGGTGTTGGACAACCTGGAAAGCATTCTCAATCCCGAACAGCCCGGTCACATGCGCCCCGGCTATGGCGGCTATGCCCAACTGCTCCAGACCGTCGCCGAGCGCAGCCATCAGAGTTGCCTCTTGTTGACCAGTCGCGAGCGGCCTCAGGGTTTGGAGCATTGGGAAGAGGATTCGCCGTTGGTGCGCATCCTGGCGTTGGAAGGGCTGCCCGTCAGCGCTGGGCAGGCTATGTTGACGGCACGCGGCCTGACCGGCGCGACGGATGCAGCCGCCACCTTGGTTGCGCGTTACTCGGGCAACCCGTTGGCGCTCAAACTGGTGGCCCAGACGGTGCATGAGTTGTTCGGGAGTGACATGCGCGCCTTTCTGACGGTTGAAGCGCCGATCTTTGATGATATTCGGGCCGTCCTCGACCAACAGTTTGCCCGCCTCTCGCCGTTGGAGCAGGAGTTGCTGCTCTGGCTGGCGGTGGAACGGGCGCCGATCACCGCCGCCGCGCTGCGCGCCAATCTGGTGCAACCGCCCGCTATGCCGCGCTTTCTCGAAGCCTTGCGCGCCCTTCAGCGCCGCTCGCTGCTGGAAAATAGGGGCGACGGCTTTTCCCTGCAAAATGTCGTCATTGAATACTTGACCGAACAGTTGGTTGCGCGCGTCTGTATGGAAATTACGGATGCCACGATGACAGGCGACACGGTGACTTCGACAAGCTCAGTCACCGTGTCACCCAGTCACCCAGTCACCGTGTCACCCAGTCACCGTGTCACCGTGTCATGGCTGAATCGCCACGCCCTGCTGAAAGCCCAGGCAACCGAGTACATCCGGCGGAGTCAGGTGCGTCTGCTCCTGCAACCCGTGGCTGAGCGGTTGTTGGCGCAGTTAGGCCAAGCGGGGTTGACCACGCGGATTGAGCAATGGCTGATAACCTTACGTCGCCGCGCGCCTTTGCTGCCTGGTTATGCCGGCGGCAACTTGCTCAATCTGTTGTTAACGTTGGCAGTCGATGTCAGCGACTATGACTTTTCCCATCTCTGCGTCTGGCAAGCCTACTTGCGCGATGCCTACTTGCCGCGTGTCAATCTGGCCGGCGCCGATCTGACGGGCGCCGTCTTTACCCATAGCATCGGCATCATCCAAGGGTTGTACTTTTCCAACGAGAGTCACTTGGTGGCCTTGAGTTTCAACGGGGAGGTGTTGGGACTATGGCGCGCTTACACCGGTGAACTCATCCAGCGGCTCACCGTCGATCCCCACACCTTTCATGCGATGGTTTTGCATCGTTCCGGCCGCCTCGTTGCCCAACCCAACAGCGATGGGACAATCCATCTGCTCGATGTGGCGAGTGATCGTCGCCTCCACACCCTGGTTGGCGCTCTCGGCATGACGCGGCTCGTCTTTAGCCCTGACGGTCAATATGTGGCAACTGGTTATGCCGACGGGCGCATTTTTGTGTGGGCAGTTGCCAGTGGTCATCTATACGCCCAGTGGCAAGCCCATGCGACAGCAGTCACCGCCCTGGCTTTCGCCCCAGACAACCGGCGCCTGGCGTCGGGCACCCTGAACGGCCGGGTCTCGCTCTGGCAGGTCGCCACGGCGACGCTTCTCTATCCTCTGGCGGGGCATACCGATCAGGTGACGGCGCTGCGGTTTACGCCGGATGGGGTGTTGTTGGTCTCCGGCAGCCATGACCGCACCGCACGGCTCTGGGCAACAGCCAGCGGCAGCGCGCACGGTCTGTTGCAAGGCCATACCCACTTTATTCGCCATCTTGCCATTGCCCCCAATGGGCGTTGGCTGGCGACCGGGGGCTTCGACCATTTTATTTATCTGTGGGATCTGCAAACCGGCCAAATTCAACAGATGCTGGCGGATCATGCCGCGCCGGTTGAGCAATTTGCTGGCTTTGTTGAGCAAATCGCCTTTAGCCCCGATAGTGAAATCGTCGTTGCCTATGATGTCAACGCCACCATCAGTTTGTGGGCGGTGGCCACGGGTCAGCGGTTAGATTCCTATCGGCTGCACCATGCCACCATGAATACACTGGCCTTTAGCCCCGATGGTCGCCAATTGGTCGCCGGCGGCGCTGACTGTGCTTTATATTGGTGGGATGTCAGCCAACCGGCGGGGGCGCAGGTGATCGCACGGCTGGCCGGTCATCGCAAACGGATCAGCACGGTGGCCTTTAGCCCGGACGGTGAGCGCAGCGCCAGCGGCGACTATGGCGGCGTGATCCATCTGTGGCGCAGTCCCAGTGGACCCCAGCAACGAGGAGCCACGTTTGCGTTGCTCCTCTGTCAAGGCACGGTGCGCAAAGTCGTCTTTAGCCCGGATGGACAAACCCTCGCCAGCGCCAGCGACGATGGATTGCGTCTCTGGTCGGTGACGACCGGACGCCAACTATCCTTGCTACCCGGCCCAAGCCCGTTCGCCAGAGTGTGCGCCTTTAGTCCCGATGGTCGCTGGCTGGCCGGGGTCTATCTGGATCAAACCATCTGCCTCTGGGCCATGGATGCGCAAGCGGGCTACCCCTTGCGCCATACCCTGCGCGCCCATACCAGGATTGTCGAGTCGTTGCTCTTTAGTCCCGATAGTCGCACCCTCTTTAGTAGTGGTTGGGATAACCAGCTCTGCCGTTGGGATGTGCCGAGTGGCGCCCTACAAACAACCTGGTCAACCCCAACGGTCTACATGGATCTGGTCATCCACCCGGATGGCCAATGGGTCGCCGCCGGCGGTCGCGATCATTTGATCCGTCTGCTGGATACGGTAACCGGCCAGGTGAGTAGCGCATGGTCTGGCCACAGCCATGCCATCGAAGCGCTCGACTTTACTCGCGATGGCCGGCTGTTAGCCAGCGCCAGCCATGATAATAGCATCCGCTTGTGGGACGTGAGCAGCGGCGTCTGTCTGCAAACCCTGTATACGCCCGGCCCCTACGCCGGCATGAACATCACCGGCGTCACGGGCATTAGCGCGGCGCAGAAGGCGGCGCTCAAGGCATTGGGCGCGGTGGAGGAGTGACGAGGGGCGAGTCGGGGCGAGGGTGGTGCAGGGAAAGTCAGTTTATTCCCCGGCGGCTAGGGGGTCGGCGTGGCAGTTGGCGTATTCTGTTGAACTGTGCCGACCGCCGTCGGGGTAACGGTGGGGGGCGATGGGACGCAGGGATCGCCGACGAGTTCCGTCGTCGCGCCTTTGCCGTCGGTGCGGACGAGCGGCAGGTAGAGCAAGGTGGCCGGTGCGATTTCTGCCGGCACGGTCAAGGATGGCCCGTTGGGGTCAGGCTTGTTCACCGTGGCCGTCGGGTCAACAGTAATCGTAACGGCGGCAGCGTATTCAGGATCGGTCGATAGACGATAGGAACCAGCAGGCGTTGTGGGCAGGGTGATCAAGGCGACAACAAATGTGCCGTTGCCGTCAGTCGGAATTTGGCCGATGCCCCGGTTGTTGATATAGAGCGTGAGCGTCGTATTCGGCGGGAAGCGTTGTCCGATCACCATGAAGTAGCTGCCAGGCGCTCCGCTATTGGGACCGCCGCTAATCTCCAAAGTTGGACCGGTGGCCGGTGGCGTGGGGGTGGCTGTGGGACAGGTGGGCGTTGGGCCAACCGTTTGGGTCGGCGCCGGGGTTAAGCCAGGGGTCGGCGAGCTTATCGAACCAGGCGTGTTAGTTGGGGGCGCCGGCGTATTGGTTAGAGCGAGCGGGGTTGTTGTCGGCGCGGGCGTATCGGCCGGTGGTTGGCTGGTGACCGTCGGCGACGCCGTTGCCGTCGGCGGCACAGGGGTCGCGGTCGGCACGACTGGGGTGTTGGTCGGGGGCGCAACGGTCGGGGTCGGTTGCTGGCTATTGCTCTGGCGAAAATTTGCTACAATCAACGCGGTGTTATTAAAGGTAAGGCGCACATCGGCGTCGCAGGACGGATTGTTGCGATTGCCGGCCGTGCAATTCAAGCTTGTACCAGGGCGCACCCCCGTGGCCTTGCCTTGATAGGCGATATCGGGGTTGGCAAAGTGGGCAACCCGCGCCACCGAGGAACATTCGCTGCCATAGGCCATCACGGTGCGGAAGCTACAGGCCGGCTCGACGTAGCCATGACTGTAGGTAAAGGCGCCCGGTTCGTCATCAACATACCAATCGTGACCGGCTCCCATGTTATGGCCCAATTCATGAGCAAAGACAAAGCCGCTGGCAACGCAGCAGATGTCCATCACATTAAAGGCACTGGCTTCAAACGAAGGTTGCAACCCCTGCAAGATCCAGGCAATGCCCGCGTACGATTCGTTAGTATCGACAATCAACGTGACGATGTCGGCGGCGGCTTCGTTGCGCAGCGTATGAATTTCGTCCATAAAGCCATCGGTTTTGCGGGTGATCCGATTCAGATCAGTGGACATGCTACTTTCCACATAATTCAGCTCGACTGTGCGCACCAGGCGAATCCGCTGGTTGATGCCGCTGTTGGCGTAGGCTTGATTGGTCAGCGCGACGGCGGCGTCAATGTCCAATACCATGGCGGCTGTGCTGCCGGCCGCCGTGCGGGCGCGTGGCGTGTAAGCAACCAACACGTCGATCACTGAACCATCATCGGCTTGGGGTGCGGCCGCCGGCGCCGGCTCAACCGGCGCCGGCGGCAGAAAGTCGGGTTTGGCATGATCGCTTTCCAGCATCCTGACCTGACGCACTAGATGGAGACCAGCCGTCAGGGGACGGACTTGGTAGACAGCGCCAATCTGTGCGCCGTGGGCGCTGGGGACGCCAGGGAGCTGGATGTCCGCCGCCAGCAGCCCGTCCTTGACAACCAGTTGCACAATGCTATCAGGCTGTTCGACTACCTTACCAATCCAGACATAGCCGCCGCCACTGGGATTGGACTCCACCCGGTCCACCTGCGCCGTCAACATCAGATCGGTAAAGAGATTGAGTTGTAACGGTTGGCTGCCTGCTGCTCGCAGGGCGCCGTCCGCACGGCTCGCCACACCGAGTTGGGCAAAGTCGATCTGTACTGTGCGGGCACGTTCGACAATGATCTTGCTGTCGGCGGTGTCTTGCCGGACGAGCATGGTTGCGCTTTCCGCAGCGACAGGCATAAAGAGACCCGTATCCGTGGTGGACCCCACCTGTTGCCCCGTAGGCGCGGCGGTAGCCTCTCCGGTCAGTTGCGATGAAGAGAGTAATGTAAAGACCAGGAGAGTGAGCAGTAATTTTGCCAGTGGCAAAGAACGTTTGTGCATATCCCTCCTCTTTCTTGGGGGAACCCTGAGTTTGTAGAATGATCCGATTAGGAAACCATGAAATGGTATAGTCACGCTGTGGCGCGAACGGGTACAGGGTAGCATGGTTCCTGTCAGTGTGCTTTACGGGATTGGGGCGGTTCCGCCGTTGAGAGGCTCCTGTCAACCGCTGACAACAGCGTGACGTATGGTCGCTTACCCTGCGCGTAGGCAATCGGTAGGCTACACTCTGCCACCTTGGATTCCGCAATCCAAACGTCTGGTATATAATGAAGGCAATTCCCATCATTCGCATACCTGACGCCTCATGCACGTCATGGAAACATCAGCAACAGAACCGAGGAAGCTTATGCAACTGGCAACACAACTGGACAAACTGGGCACCGAAACCGCTTTTGCCGTCTCCGGTGCAGCCGCGGCTTGGGCCGCGAAGGGCCATCGCGTCTACCCCTTTCACCTGGGCGATATGAACATTCCCACCCCGGCCAACATTGTCGAGGCGACTTACAAAGCGATCAAAGATGGCTACACCGGCTACTGTCCCGCCGCCGGCATTCCCGAATTGCGGGCGGTGCTGGCCGCCGATGTGGGCAGCAAGCGCGGTGTGAGCTATAGCGCCGACAATGTTTCGGTGCAACCGGGCGGAAAGCCGGTCATCGGCAAGTTTATCGCGGCGGTGATGAACCCCGGCGATGAGGTGCTGTACCCCAATCCTGGCTATCCGATCTATGAGTCGCAAATTGAATATTTGGGCGGCGTGGCGGTGCCGTATGGCTATATTGAAACTGCAACCGGTTTTGCGCTGGACATGGAGGCCATCAAGCGCTCGATTACGCCCCGCACCAAGGCGCTGATCTACAACAACTACCAGAACCCGACCGGCGCCCAGTCCACCCGCCAGGAGATGGAGGAACTGGCTGAACTGGCGATCAAGCATGACCTCTGGGTGATGAGCGATGACGCCTACCATGAGATTATTTACAGTGGCAAAGCGGAGTCGATTGTCAATATTCCGGGGATGCAGGAGCGCACAGTGATCCTCTATACCTGCTCCAAACGCTTTGCCATGACCGGCTGGCGCTTGGGCGCGGCGATTGGGCCGAAAGAAGTCATCAACGTCATCAATAAGCTCAATACCAACGTCGAATCCTGCTCGCCCCACTTTGTCCAGCGCGCGATGGTCGAAGCCATTCCCGGCGACACCACTGGTCCCGATGCGATTGTCGAAACCTTGATGGAGCGGCGCGATGCGGCGGTGGCCGGTTTGCAGGCGATCAAGGGTGTGACGATTGCCAAACCCGACAGCACCTTTTACCTCTTCCCCAATGTAACCCAGATCATGGAACGCAAGGGCTTTACCGATGTAAACCAGTTGATGACCGAGGCGCTGACCAACACCGATGTCTCCTTCTGCACGCGCAAGCACTTTGGTCGCCCGCTGACAGGCGAGAAAAGTCATTACATTCGGTTGGCCTATTCGGGTATTACTGTGGAAGATATTAAGACCGGCTTAGTCCGGCTGAAGGAATATTTCGAGGCATAGGTGATGAGCAGTAGAGGGCAGAGTGAACGCGCAACCCTGGCCGCCCAAGGGATGCGCTCGACGGTGGTGGGCATTGGCGTCAATCTGGCCCTCGCCATCATCAAGGGGACGGCGGGCGTGCTGGGCAATTCCTATGCCTTGATCGCCGACGCCGTCGAATCGACCTTGGATGTGGTCAGTTCAATCATTGTCTGGGCGGGGTTGCGCATCTCGATCCTGCCGCCGGACGCCAATCATCCATACGGTCATGGCAAAGCGGAACCGTTGGCAGCCGTGGCCGTGGCGCTGGCGCTCCTGGGGGCAGCGGTGGGGATTGCTATTGAAAGCGTCCGCGAAATTCGGACGCCCCACCATGCTCCCGCACCTTTTACGCTGGTGGTGCTGGTGCTGGTGATTCTCACCAAAGAGCTGCTTTTTCGCTATGTCTTTCGGGTGGGCAACGCCACCAGCAGCACTGCGGTCAAGAGCGACGCCTGGCATCATCGCAGCGACGCCATTACCTCGGTGGCGGCCTTTATCGGCATCAGCATTGCGCTCCTGGGGGGGCCAGGCTATGAAAGCGCCGACGATTGGGCGGCGCTCTTTGCCTCGTGGATTATTGGCTTTAACGCCTATAATCTGTTCCGACCAGCGTTGGCCGAGTTGACCGACGCTGCGCCTGATCCAAAGTTAGAAGAAGAAGTGCGCGCGGCGGCGCGACGCGTCGAAGGGGTGCTTGGCACCCACAAATGCCATGTCCGCAAAATGGGCTTTGATTATTATGTTGATTTGGATGTCATTGTCGCTGGCAGCATGACCGTCAGTGCTGCCCATGTCGTCGCCCATCAGGTGCAAGATGCGATTCGCCGGGCGAACCCGCTCTTCACCAAAGTATTAATTCACGTTGAACCGCCGGATTTGTCACGCCCCCTACCAAGGTGAACAAAAAGGAGTTTACTATGACAGCCGCCGCCATTCCCGCAGAGACGCGTATCGGCCACGTTCATCTCAAAGTGGCTAATCTGGAGCGGGCGATCCGCTTCTATCGCGACCTGATCGGCTTTGATCTGCTCATGAATTTTGGTACAGCCGCCTTTCTCTCTGCCGGCGGCTATCATCATCACCTGGGGCTGAACACCTGGGAGAGCAAGGATGGTTCCCCGCCGGCGCCCGGCACCACTGGTCTCTATCACTTTGCCATCAACTATCCGACCCGCCGCGACTTAGCCGTGGCCCTAGTGCGGTTGTTGGAAGGCGGATGGGGCATCGACGGCGCCTCCGACCACGGCACCCACGAGGCGATCTATCTCCATGACCCCGATTTCAACGGCATCGAACTAGCCTGGGACCGCGCACCGGCGGAGTGGCCGCGCCAGGAGGGTAAGATTGTCTTCAGTCGCCAGCCACTCGACTTTCCCAGCCTGCTGAGTGAACTGGGCGATGGAGATCGGGCGGAGATGGTAAGGAGATTAGCAGTGTACACTTAGAACTTAAGCCAATGTACTTACTCGCAAATTGTCAGCGCATCTGTTATAATGGTAGCAGATGATGTCTTGAGAAACGACTGGGGAGTAACGATTCATGACTGTGTTGGAACAGGTGCAAGAACTGCTACCAGCGATGACTTACCAGGAGAAGTTGCGTTTACTCCAACGAATTGCCCAGGAGCTAAGTGATGATTCACCTGGGATTGAACGCACACCTGGCATTTGTGGCGGTTCAGCACGCATTGCTGGGACAAGAATTCCCGTTTGGACGCTGGTTGAATATAAAAAGCTTGGCGCTAACGACGCAGCGTTATTGAGCGCCTATCCCACGTTAAGTGCGGAAAATTTAACCAATGCTTGGAATTACTACCGTGCCCATACACAAGAAATCGAACAAGAAATTCATGAAAACGAAGCGGCATAACAATGGCGCGTTTATACTCCAATGAGAATTTCCCGCTACCAGTCGTTTCAGAATTACGCCGACTGGGACACGATGTCGTAACCGTTCAGGAAACTGGTCGTGCCAATCAAGAGATTCCAGACGATCAAGTGCTCGCCTTTGCTCACGCGCATGGGCGTGCCGTTTTGACCATTAACCGCAAAGATTTCCGCCTTTTACATAAACAGTCATCCAACCATAGTGGTATCATCATCTGTACAGCAGATTTGAACTTTGCTGGGCAAGCACGGCGAATCCATGCTGCACTTGAAACATATCCCTCTTTGGCCGGCGAGTTGATTCGGGTCAATCGTGGATAATTTGTTGTAGAGCCAACAGCATTCTCAACAATACACCTGAAAGAAGAATTACACCTATGCCAAAGATTAATCGCATCCTGATTCTACTCTTTGTTCTCATCTCCTGTGTCGGCTGTGACCAGGCGACCAAATTCGTGGCGCGCCAGACCCTGGCGACCGCACCGGTGCAAGAATATGCCGGCGGGCTTTTCCGTTTTGTCTATGCCGAAAATCCGGGTGCGTTCCTCAGTTTGGGCGCGACGCTACCCGATGGCGCACGCTTTTGGATTTTTGTGGTGATGGCGGCCTTGTTATTGGCTGGCGTCGGCGTCTTTGCCCTGCGTTATTTGCAGCAGACCCCCTTCCTGGTGAGCCTTGCCATCGCCCTGGTCATCGGTGGCGGGCTGGGCAACTTGATCGACCGCATTGTGCATGACGGGCGGGTGGTCGATTTTATGCAGGTGGGTTTTCCCTGGCTCCGCACTGGCGTCTTTAATGTAGCCGATATGGCAATTATGACCGGCGTCGGGCTGATGTTGCTAACCACGCTACGTAGTCAGCAAGAGAGATAAAGAGATTGAGAGATAAAGAGATTGAGAGATTACAGCTACTGAATCTCTTTATCTCTCAATCTCTCCTATCCTACGCACCCACAGCAATCAAGGCCAGATCTTCCTCAACAGTCCCAATCGACTTCAGTTCAAATTTTTCCACCAAAAACTTAATCACATTCGGCGTGAGGAACGCGGGCAGGGTCGGCCCCAAGCGGATCTGTTTGACGTTGAGGTAGAGCAGCGAGAGCAGCACCAATACCGCCTTCTGTTCATACCAGGCAATGTCGTAGGCAATCGGCAGATCATTGACACTCTCGGCGCCAAAGACCTCGGCCAGTTTGAGCGCCACGGCAATCAATGAATAGGAATCATTGCATTGCCCGGCATCCAGCACCCGCGGAATGCCACCAATGTCACCCAGGTTGAGCTTGTTGTAGCGATACTTGGCGCAACCCGCCGTCAGGATCACATGATCCTGCGGGAGTGACAGCGCCAGGTCGGTGTAATAGTGACGCTCCTTCTGTCGCCCGTCACAACCGGCCATGACGACAAAACGCTTGATGGCGCCGCTCTGAATGGCATTGACCACGACATCGGCCCGGTCGAGAATGGCCTGGCGGGCAAAACCGACGGTGATCGTTCCTGCTTCCAACGGGGTCGGCGACGGACAGCGCAGTGCGCAGTCGATCACAGCGCTGAAATCCTTACGCCCACCCAAGGGTCGTTCGCCAATATGCTGTGTCTCCGGCCAGCCAACCATGCCGGTAGTGAAGATACGGTCGGCGTATTTGGCCGTTGGCTTTTGGATGCAGTTGGTGGTCATGACAATCGGGCCGTTAAAGGCGGCAAACTCTTTCTGCTGTTGCCACCACGCATTGCCATAGTTGCCGACCAGATGCGGGTACTTTTTGAAGAACGGGTAGCCATGCGCCGGCAATAGCTCGCCGTGGGTGTAGACGTTGATCCCCGTGCCGGCGGTTTGCTCCAGCAGATCCTCCAGGTCACGCAGGTCGTGGCCGCTGATAAGAATGGCCGGGCCATCGACCACACCCAGATTTACCTGTGTCGGTTCGGGGTGGCCGTAGCGTCCCGTGTGCTGTTGGTCGAGCGCTGCCATGGCATCGACACCAATCTTGCCACAGGTCATCGAGAGCGCAATCAGTTGATCGGCATCGAGCGTGGCTTGCGCGGTGTAGGCGAGCGCTTCCTGCACAAAGGCGCAGAGGTCGATGCGCAATTCGTCAAACATGGCGATATGGTCGCTGTAGGCCGCCAAGCCCTTGAGACCGTAAATGAGTAATTCGCGCAAAGAACGGAGATCCTCGTTCAAGTTCGGCTCGGCCATGATGCCGACAGTGGCGCCCTTCTGCACAAATTCAGCCTGATCGCCGGTGAGGTAATACCAGGTCGCCATTTCGGGCAAGGGTTGGGTAAAGGGGCGACCATAGCGTTCTTCATAGAGGGTGTAAAAGCGCTCCCGTAGCATGTCGCGGCGGGCAAAGGCTTCTTGGATCAAGCCGACAAAGCGCGCTTCATCAAAATTGACATTAGAGAGCGTCGCAAAGAGCGCCTGCACCACAAAGAGATCGGTGGCAGGGTCGCTCTCGCCCAGGTCACGAGCTTTGACGCTAAAAATGGAAATTCCCTTAGTATCCATCCAGAAATTGGGATAGGGGAGAATTAAACAAAATGATGTAACTCATGGAAAATGGTT
>JAPKMW010000097.1 GCA_026645575.1 Caldilineaceae bacterium | reverse complement strand
CTCTTCTTTCAACCCGATTAGTTCGATCACGGCTTGTCAAATTTGACCTCTGGCTCATTTGACCTTATTGAGAGATTAAGTCGAGCAATCTCTTAATCTCCCAATCTTCCCTTCTGTTACACCCCTGTTACCGCCCCAGCACGCCGCCTGTTACCACCACCTGATATCCTTAGTTTACCCGTACCATCAAGACCGTCATCACACCGGGCAACCAACTTGGCGATTGACAGATTTGTCGTGGCGCACGCCTCTCTAGTGCGCCACTTTGGAAGAGGAGCGCTTTATGCCAACGATTGTGACCATTACCGGCTGTCCTTCCCCCACGTCACGCGCAACCGCAGTTCTGCACTATGCTCATCGTGTTTTGGCCAGTGCTGACATCACAGCCGAGATGATCAACTTGCGTCACCTGCCTTCCACTGATCTGTTGCTGGGGGTCGGCCATAGCGGGCCGATTCAACAGAGTAAGCGCTTGATCGCCGGCGCTGATGGGCTGATCATTGCCACCGGGATTTGCAAGGGCGCCTATAACGGCGCGTTGAAAGCCTTTTTTGATCTGCTGCCGCCAGCGGCGTTTCGCAACAAAACGATTCTGCCGATCGCGTTGGGCGCGTCGGCGGTCGATTTCCCGGAAGTTGACCGCGCCTTGCGCAACGTGTTGACGGCGTTGGGCGCCAATCAAATTCTGGAAGGCGCGTACTTGCTCGAACAGCAGGTCAAACTCCATGACCGCCAGATTCATCTGGAAGCTGCAGCCCAACAGCGTATCGACCAGGGCATCCACGGCCTGTTGCGGACCACTGCCCAAAGACCGGTTGTCTCACGCTTTGGCCCCATCCCCCTACGACAAGCCTTTGCTGGTTGAAAACAGCGTTTAGAAAAGCTGCTCGTAGCCACGCTGTGACTGGCGCATTAACACCAGTCATAGCGTGGCTACGAGCGTAGTCCATATGATCAACTCATTGCATCGAAAGGATCGAACTTTGTCTGATGTTGTAACGATTGCCGGCAGTCCTTCGGCAAACTCCCGGTCGGCGGCGGTGCTGGCCTATGCTCGCGACTTTTTGCACAGCTATCACCTGTCCACCGCCACCATCCAGGTACGTGATCTAAACGCAGAAGAGTTGCTTTGGGGGCGCTATGATGGCCCCTCTATTCGCGAGGGGATTGCCAAAGTGCAAGCCGCGCGCGCCGTGATCATTGCTACGCCGGTTTACAAAGCTGCCTATTCCGGCGTGTTGAAAGCGTTCCTCGATCTCCTGCCCCAGGATAGCTTGGCCGACAAGATCATTCTACCGATTGCCACCGGCGGTAGTGTGGCCCATCTGTTGAGCATTGACTATGCCTTAAAACCGCTCTTTTTTGCCCTGGGCGCGCAACATATCCTCAAGGGTCTCTATATTCAGGACGCGCAATGGCAACTGCCGAATGGGGCGCTGTCGGTTCCTGATGCCGAGATCGAGCAGCGGTTGCAAGGGTTGTTGCGCACCTTGATTGGTCATTTACGACAGAGCGAAACGGCTCATTCCCATCCGTTTACACCAACCCTGGCACGCTAAGCTGAACGCCAGGCCAGCAAAGGCGCCGGCCCGGTTGTTTCCTTCTATCGCTACGCTCCTCATTCTGTCACCCCTGCGCCGTGTCAACCTATGACCGCGCCTTTTGTTACCACTTTGTTACCAGACCGTTACCGCCACTGTAACCCCCATCGCCTACTCTTCTCGCAACAAACAATGGCAACAGTCTACGCAAGGGCGGAGGAACAAACACCATGTCTATTCTTTTACAACAACTGACGAAACGCTACGACGGCCACCCCGTCGTCAACGACGTTTCGCTCGAAATTGCCGACGGTGAGTTTTTTGTCCTCCTCGGCTCCAGCGGCAGCGGCAAGACGACGGTGCTGAGTATGATCGCCGGGTTGACGGCCATTGATGAAGGGCGGGTGTTGTTGCATGGCCGCGATGTCACCCATCTGCCCACACAAGAGCGCAATGTCGGCTATGTCTTCCAAAATTATGCTCTCTTTCAGCACATGACAGTGGCCGATAACATTGAATTTGGCCTGCGCGTGCGCAAAACCCCGGCGGCGCAACGGCGCAAACGGCGCGATGAATTGCTCGAACTGGTCGGGCTGGCTGGGCTGGGGGGACGGATGCCGCGGCAGATTTCGGGTGGGCAACAGCAGCGGGTGGCGTTGGCCCGTGCCCTGGCACACAAACCGGATGTTCTGTTGCTTGATGAACCGCTGGGCGCGCTCGATGCCAAGATTCGTGTCGAATTGCGTCGCACCTTGAAGGCGATCCAACGCGAACTGGGTGTCACCGCCATCCTGGTCACCCATGACCAGGAAGAAGCCTTTGAACTGGCCGACCGCTTGGGGGTGATGAGCTTTGGCCGCCTGCTCGAAGTGGGGTTGCCTGAGGTGCTGTACCAACAACCGCAGACCGAGTTTGTCGCCACCTTTTTGGGGACGGCCAACCTATGGGTGGGCCAGGCGACCCATAGCGGCGTCCAGGTCGGGCCGCACCATTTCCCGATGGCTCATGAGCCAGGATCGGTTGATGCGGCGCAACGGGTGCAAGTCCTCTTCCGCCCGGAAGATGTGGCCCTGGCGCATACGCCAGAGGAACTCCGCTGTCAACCACTGGGCCAGGCAACCGTGGCGGGCGTGACCTTTGGCGGTTCCTTTGAGCGGTTACACTTGAGCCTGCCGCCGGTTCCTGGTGTGCGCGCGATCGCTCCGCCGGTGGCCTATGGCAGCCATGCCTTTACCATTGAAGCGACCCGCACGCAGGATCAAGTGGCCCATCTGCCCTTGCTGCCCGGTCAAAGCGTTTGGGTCGGCGTCAACCGGATTCATGCTTTGACCCACCCTGGTCTGCGATTTTTGCTGCCGACGGATGGGGCGCCGCCAGCGCAGGCCGCTTTGGTTGTCGCCAGCCAGATTGCCCGCCTCTCGCATGCTCGGGTTACGTTGCTCGGCTATGGCCTGAAGGGCGAAGCGTTGCAGCGTCATTTGCAGGAGGCCAAAGAGCAGATGGGCAGCGGTCTGGCGGCGTTGGAAACCCTGACCATTGATGGCGAGCCGGCAGAAAGCATTAGCGAAGAAACCGAACGCCACCCCTATGATCTGGTCGTGTTGGGCATAGGTGGCGCTGATAGTGTGGCGTTGGCCGAACAGATTTTGCAGACCGGTGACCATAACCTGCTCCTTGTTCCCTGTTCGCAAGCGACCCCACAGCGGGCGCTTGTTTGTGTTGCCAGCGGGGAGCCGGGCAAAGAGGATGTCCTCTTCACCGGTCGTCTGGTGCGCCACCTGGGGGCGACGGTGAAATTGCTCTCGATCCTGCCCGAAGCGCAAGATACACCGGAGACACAAGAACGGGTCCATCGTTTCCTGGGCAAAGGGGTGGAGACGCTGGATGCTATCGGCGTCGCCGGCACGAAACAGGTGCGGGTGGGGCGGGTGCGTGAGACAATTTTGGATGAACTCAAAGCTGGCGCCCATGACTTGTTGGTTTTGGGCGCGCCTCTGCCCGATGCCGACGGCAAGATTGTTCTGGGCGGCCTGGTGGGGCAACTGGTGCGCACCATCAACACCTGTCCGATTTTGATTGTGCGCACGCCCACGCGCAGCAGTAGCAGCGCTTTTTGGTCGCCATTGTCTGGTCGCGTTCCCATGCGCAAAGAGATTGTATAAAACCCTGATCGCAATAAATGAAAGAGAGTCGCAACATGATAACAAAGTTTATCAAATTCATGCTTCTGCTTGTTGTCGTGAACCTGCTGGCTGCCTGTGCTGCCCCTTCCGGTAATAGTGCCGCCGCGGAGACAAGCAATGGCGCTGTTACCCTGACGTTGGGCGCATACACCACCCCCCGCGAAGCCTATGCCGAGTTGATCCCCATTTTCCAGGCTCAATGGAAAGAGAAGAGTGGTCAGGATGTGGTCTTTGAAGAATCCTACTTGGGGTCGGGCGCCCAGTCACGTGCTGTGGTCGAAGGCTTTGAAGCTGATGTCGTGGCGCTGTCGCTGGAGGCGGACATTACGCGCATTGTCAACGCCGGTTTGATCACCCACGACTGGAAGAGCGGGCCAACCAAAGGCATGGTAAGTCAGTCAGTGGTCGCCTTTGCTGTGCGCAAGGGCAACCCCAAGGGCATTACCGACTGGCATGATTTAGCGCAACCAGGTGTGGAAATCCTGACACCGAATCCCAAGACCAGCGGCGGCGCCATGTGGAATATTCTCTCGCTTTATGGCGCGGCCAAACGGGGGTTTGTCGAGGGTGTTGCCAAGGATGATGAGGCCGCGGCCCAGGCGTTTCTGCTGAGTGTCCTCAAAAATGTGACGGTCATGGACAAGGGCGCGCGTGAAAGCATTACCAACTTTGAACAAGGCGTCGGCGACGTGGCAATTACCTACGAAAATGAAGTGCTGGTTGCGCAACAGGGCGGACAGGAGTACGACATGGTGCTGCCCCGCTCGTCAATCCTGATTGAGAACCCGATTGCCGTCGTGGACACCTACGTCGATAAACATGGCACCCGTGAAGTAGCCGAAGCCTTTGTCGCCTTCCTGCTGACCAAAGAGGCACAGGAAATCTTCGCCAAGCATGGCTTGCGCTCGATTGACCCTGACGTCGCTGCTGCCACGGCGGCCCAATACCCGGCGTTGGCCGATCAATTCACCATCGACTACTTTGGCGGTTGGGCCGCCGCCACGCCCCAATTCTTTGGCGAAACCGACGGCATCTTTACTAAAACCGTCGCTGAAGCACAGACGCCGGTGCAGTGAGAAAAATACGAATTACGAATTACGGGTGTAATCAAGGTCGGCCACGTAACTCGTAACTCGTAATTCGTAATTCGTAACTCCAAGGGGGAACTTATGACAACAATTGCGCTTGCGCGGTCGGAACGGCCACGGCTGCCCTGGGGGACGTGGGGGGTGCGCGGGGTGGCGATCACCTATTTGGTGGTGATGTTGGTGATTCCGCTGGCGGTCATCTTTCGCGATGGGTTGCGTGGCGGTGTGGACGAGTTGTGGCGCCAGATCACCCTGCCGGTAGCGTGGCACGCGCTGGGGTTGACGCTCTGGACAGCCGCGGTGATGACAGTCATCAACGCCATTATGGGAACGATGACCGCTTATGTGCTGGTGCGCTATAGCTTTCGCGGACAGGCGTTGCTCAATGCCCTGGTGGATCTGCCGCTGGCGATCCCGACGCTGGTAACAGGGGTGATGTTGGTGGCGCTCTATGGGCCGCAGCAGGCGTTGGGGGCTTGGTTGAAAGAGGCGTTGGGCTGGCAGATCATCTTTGCACCGCCGGGCATTATTCTGGCGTTGCTCTTTGTCACCTTTCCCTTTGTGGTGCGCGCTGTGGAGCCGGTGCTGGCGGGGTTGGATCGCACCCAGGAAGATGCGGCGGCGAGTTTGGGCGCCGGGCCTTTTACCATCTTCCGGCGCATTGTGCTGCCGCCCTTGCTACTGCCGTTGAGCAGTGGCGCGCTCCTGAGCTTTGCCCGTGCGATTGGCGAATTTGGCGCGATTGTGATTGTTGCCGGTAATATTCCCCTGCGTTCACAAACCGCGGCGGTCTATGTGTTGGGCGAGGTGGAATCGGAAAACCGGTTGGGAGCCAGCGCTATTTCGATTGTGATGGTGGCGCTGGCCTTTAGCTTACTCTTGTTGGTTGATTGGTTGCAAAACCGCAACCGGAAGGAGGCCGCATGACCAGCACTGTTCTACCACTGCGCGAACTGGCGGCGCACACCAAACCAATTGCCCGTAGTCGCGCCTGGGGGCGGCGGCTATTGATTGGTCTGGTGATGCTCTATGTGGGCATTTTGATTATCGCCCCGTTGACGCGCCTGGTGATTGGCGCCTTTGCCGATGGGGTGAGTCCGATCCTTGCTGCCTTGGCCCAACCGGATGTATTGGCTGCCTTCCGGCTCACCTTGTTGATCGCGCTGCTGACGGTGATCTTTCACGCCGTTTTGGGCATGGCGACGGCGTGGGTCTTGGTGCGTCATCGCTTTCCGGGGCGTAAATTGCTCAACGGGTTGATTGACACGCCCTTTGCCGTGTCGCCGGTAGTGGTGGGTTATATGCTCCTGCTGCTCTTTGGGCGCAACGGGTTGCTGGCGCCGCTGTTGACCGCCTGGGATATTAAGATCGCATTTGCCCTGCCGGGGATGATTTTGGCGACCTTCTTTGTGACGCTGCCCTTTATGGCGCGCGAGTTGATCCCGGTGCTGGAAGCCTTTGGCGTGCAACAAGAACGGGCCGCCGCCACCCTTGGCGCCAGCGGCTGGCAGACCTTTTGGTATGTCACCCTGCCGGCCATTCGCTGGGGCTTTCTCTATGGCTTGACACTGACCTTTGCCCGTGCGTTGGGCGAATTTGGCGCGGTCCTGGTCATCGGCGGCGGTATTCAGGGGCGCACCGAGACGGCCACGCTCTTTATCTTCCGGGCGCTGGATGACCGGCAGTACATTGGCGCGTATAGTGCGGCGCTGGTGCTGGGTCTCTTTTCCCTTCTGCTGGTGATGGGGACGGAATTTTTACGACGGCGGCATCAACATTGATAACGAAGATAATAACGAACCTGGTCGCCTCTGCCGAATGCCGCACCCGTCAGGTGCAGGCGGTGGATCTTTCCCGTATAACGTGCCGTTCCATCGCACCTTGTTAGCGGCGTATCCGTTGAACAAGGCGACAAACTGACATCATGCCCGCAAAAACTTGGTTGTGGTTCAACTCCTTTATGGCGTATAATGAACCTATTACCAACAATCCTGTTCACTACCTTCATGAACAATAGAACAAGCAAGGAAGCACGTTATGTACTTAGGCTTTAGCACTTGGGGGATGCCCGCGCTCCCCATTGACCCGGTGGTCGCCCATTTGGCTGCTGTTGGTTTTGACGCCATTGAGATTTGTGTGTTGCCCCATTTCACCACGGCGCTGGCTAAGTTGGACAGCGCCGAACGCAAACGCATTCCCCAACTGCTGCGCGACCATAAGCTGAAATTGTCGGCAGTGAATGCTTACGTGGATTTGATGGAACCAGAGGCCACAAAATTTGCCGAAAATGTTGCCTATGTCCAGCGCGCCGCCGATCTGGCAGCCGAGTGGATTCAGGATGGGCGGCAGCCGGTGGTCGTCAGCGGCTTTGGCGGTCGCCCTGGCGAATTAGCGACACGGCAGGATCAGTTGGTTGAACGCATCAACAAACTGGGCGACTATGCCCAAGCGCACGGTGTGGTTGTCGCCCTGGAACACCATGTCGGCAACGCCGTCGAGACGCCCGATCAGGTGGTGGCGATCATGCAACAGGTCACTTCGCCAGGGGTGCGCATCAACTTTGACATTAGCCACTTTAATGTCGTCGGCATTCCGATTGAGGAGTCAGTAGAAAAGGTGCTGCCCTACGCCGTCCACACCCACATCAAAGATGAGTCCGGGCGCGCCCCCAATCACCAATATCTCATTCCCGGCGAAGGGGTCTTTGACTATGTACGCTACCTGAAAGCGATGCACGCCCGTGGTTACAAGGGCGCAATCTCCACTGAGATCAGCGTCATGGTGCAGCGTCGTCCCAATTACGACGCCCTGGCAACGGCCACTCGCTCATATGAGGTGGTGAGTCGTGCTTTTGTCGAGGCCGGTATCGAACGCGGCTAATAACTACTACGCTCCCAGCCGGTCCGTGACCGGCGCCCGACCACCGGTCACGGACCGGCTAGGAGCGCTCTGCACAGTTACCGTGAAAGGAGCAGACCATGCCCTTTATGCCAGTACGCGATCTTCGCCTCTATTACGAACGAGCCGGTAGCGGACCAAAGCTGCTCTACATCAACGGCACCGGTGGCGACCTACGGCGAAAGCCCAATGTTTTCGACTCGCCAATGGCCGCCCATTTTGACATTTTGAGCTACGATCAACGGGGGCTAGGCCAGACAGATCGCCCGGCAACGCCTTACATCATGGCTGATTATGCCGAGGATGCCAACGCCTTGCTCGATGCCATGGGCTGGGAACGCTGCGCGGTGATGGGCGTCTCCTTTGGCGGGATGGTGGCGCAAGAATTTGCTGTACGCTATCCACAACGGATCACACAGTTAGTGCTGGCTTGCACCAGCAGCGGCGGGGCCGGCGGCGCATCGTATCCATTGCACGATTTGCTGGCGATGCCATTGCGCGCAAAAACATTGCACATGCTCGCCATCAGCGACACCCGGCAGGATGCAGCCTGGCAAGCCGCCATCCAGCCCAAGTGCAGGAACAGATTGATCTGGCGGAAGCAGCGGCGGCAGTTGGCGCTGACGAACCGGGACGTGAGCTGGGCGCACGGCTACAAATTCTGGCGCGCAAAGACCACGACACCTACGACCGCTTGCCAAGCCTCACCATGCCCATCTTGATCTGTGGTGGGCGTTATGATGGCATTGCTGGGTTTGCCAATCAGCAAGCAGTGCAACGGCAGATGCCTCACGCTCAACTTCAACTCTTTGACGGCGGTCACGGCTTTCTTCTCCAAGACCCGACCGCTTATCCACATATTACTGCGTTTCTAGAAGGAAACCAATCATGACTTTGAAACTCGCCCTTTGTGGCTGTGGCGGCATGGGCAAGCGCCATATTCGTGGGATGAAAAAATTACAGGCCGTCGGTCGCCTGCCCTTTGAGCTCGTCGCCGTCTGCGACATCTTCCCCCAAAGCGCCCAGGAAGCGGCGACATTGGCCGAGGAACTGCTAGGGCGACGACCGGCAGTTTACAGCGACGTGGCTGAACTGCGTAACATCGATGTGCTAATCATTACCACCTCGCCGGAGACACACACCACGCTGGGCATCACGGCCATGGAACTGGGGATGCATGTGCTGGTCGAAAAGCCGATTGATGTCACCATTGCTCAGGGACGGCGGTTAATTGCTGCGGCGCAACGCACTGGGCGTCAATTGACCGTGGCGGAAAACTACCGGCGCGACCCGATCAACCGCCTGGCCAAAGCGTTGATCACCGGGGGTGTGCTGGGGCTGCCTTATCTCTCGATCCAATCCAGCTCCGGCGGCGGCGAGCGGGTGGCGATCACGCCGTGGCGCCATCTGCGCGCCCGCGGCGGCATTATTGTGGACATGGGTATCCACTATGCCGATTTGCAAGAATATTATCTGGGGCCGATTGCCCAAGTCGTCGGTATGAATGCACTAATTGATTGCCAACGGATGGACGCCCAAGGGCAACTGCACCCCTCTGATTCGGAAGATGTCATGGCCGGGGTGGCCCGTTTCCAGAGTGGCGCTATTCTGCACTATCTGATGAACTGCGCCGGGCGGGGCGAAGGCCACTTTGTACGCACCATCCACGGCACCAGCGGCAGCCTGGCGATTCCCAGCGACCGCACCGGCAACCCGCTACGCCTGACCTTGCGCCGCCAGCAAAAGGATGAAGCCGTTCCCGAAAGTGAACTGCTGGCGCTCGTCCCTAACTTTGCGCTGGATGATCTGACGGCGGCGCTCTTTGGCGGCGAACGGCTCAGTTCCTATCAAATGCCCTTCCCTGACATTGACGCCAATCTCCTGGGGATTGAACAGGCGGAGTTTGCCGATGCCATTGTGACGGGGCGCGAACCGGAAGTTACGGGGCTGGTCGGCCTACGCGCCCTGGGGCTGATGATGGGCTTTCTCGAATCGGAATTGTTGGGGCGACTGGTTACGATGGATGAACTATTGACCAGTGAGACCATGCCCTATGAAAAAACGATCCTGGCGGAAGGTCGCCCATGAGCGCCCGACCGCAAGTTCTCTTTGCTTTTAGTCAACAGGTGTATGATAGCTTTATGGACCCCGCCGAGTTACAACGTCTGGAACGCTTTGCCGATTGGTAGTGGCTCCCTTGGGAAGGGGGCGAACGCACCAACTAGCCGGCGAAAATTTGCCGTTTTGTGCGATTTGGCCGAAAATAGCAGCTTATGTTCGCCATGTTGCGTGCCTTTTATCAACGCCATATCACCTTTTTCACCATCTTTGTTCTCTTTGTGGCCTTTCGGCTGCTGGCGATTCTCCTTTTTCGGCCCGGCGGCTTTATCGCCGATGCCTCCGACTACGATTTTTACTATGAGTGGGGGTTGCAACTGCCACGCGGTTACCGCACCTTTATCGATCTCTGGACCGCCTACCCCCCGCTCTTCCCAGCCCTTATGTTGCCCATCTTCCAATGGTCGAGCCGCATCCCGCCTTGGGTTGAGCCGCGCCTCTTCTTTCACTTACTCTTTGGCCTGGAACTCCTCCTCTTTGAATGTGCCAACCTGGTTCTGATCTACCGGCTGGCCCTCAAACTAGGCCACCCGGCGCTGAGTACGAAGGATGAATTACGAATTACGAATGACGAATTACGAAGCTCTCAGTCACCCAGTCACCTTGTCACCTTGTCATCTTGTCATCCTGTCATCCTCTACGCCCTTCTCTTCCTGCCGGTCTACACCATGCTCGGCTGGTTTGAGGCCATGCCGCTCTTTTTTATGTTGCTGGGGCTAGATCTCTTGTTAAGTGGCAGCCGGTGGGGTTGGGCGGGCAGTGCGGTAGCGGCGGCACTCGGCTTTTTGACCAAGTTGACGCCGGCGCTGCTCCTACCGATTGCCATTCGCTGGCTGGGCAGCAAGCTCAGTTGGCAGGCCGTGCGGGAAGAGTGGTTTCATGGACAATCGCCCGGCAATTTATTGCGCCCGATGCTGTACACGGTGTTATTTCTCGGTGTTGTGATGGGCCTGGGTTATCCGCTAGCGCAGGGCAACATTGAACTGGCATTGAGCAGCTTTCAGGTGAACAGTATCCGCCCGCCGTGGCAGAGCGTCTGGGCGTTGATCGACGGCTACTATGATTATGGTCTCGTGCCGCTCAACATGCGCAACCTGGCCGGTTTACAGACAACCCAATGGCAGAGCGTGCTGCCGTGGGGCTTGATCACGTTGGCCTTTGCGCTGCTTTATCTTTGGCTCTACACCCGGCGCTATGACTGGTCGCAACCCAAAACGCCGGTGGCCTTTGCCGCCATTAGTGTGATCTGGCTTTTTCTGTACAGCAAAGGCTGGAGTCCACAGTTTTTGGTCTGGATCGCCGCCTTTGTCGTGCTGCTGCTGCCGACCTTGCGCGGCGTACTCATTATCACGGTCTTAACCCTTATCAATCTGCTGGAATCACCCATCTTTTTTGTCATGCTGCGCCAGGAAGAGTGGATTTTGGTGGGAACGGTGATTCTACGCACCCTTTTGCTCCTGGCATTGGCGCTGGAACTGTTGGGCCAAATTTGGCCGGGTGAGCAACGCCAACGCCAATTGCGTTTTGTTGGCGCCATTGCTAGTGTTTTGCTCATGGTGCTGACTGTGGTTGGTGTGGCGGCTGGGTTGCCTCGCGCTGCACAAGCGTATGCGGATCAGCGGCTGGCGGAACACCCATGCCGCGCTGCCATTACCTATTTGCGTGACCAGGGCAACTGGCCCAACCCAACGCTGGTAAGTGACCAAATCGAAATCTGGCGCGATTTTTCGCCCTGGCTGGCCGAACAATATGAGATGCGCATTGTCGATGGCTATGATCCTGCCAACCCGGATTGGGATGGGGTGCTGGCTGACCGCCTGGCCGCTTATGTGGGCCAGCGCGAGTTTTGGTGGGTCACGGATGATACGTTGCCTACACATAGTCAGCATTACTTTGCCCAACCCAGTGTGCAAATTCTGGAACAACAGACCCTAGGCCGCTGCACGGTCAAACGGGTACTACAGCCGACAGCAGAGGCGCTGGCGACGCTCACTGTTGCCGGCGGCCCGATCCGACTGCGCTCCGTTGCGGTTGCGCCAGCCAAAGTAGGCGAAGCGCTGGCAATTGTGTTATACTGGGAAGCGTTGGCGCGGGTTGACGAAAGCTATACCGTTTTTACCCATCTCGTCGGCCCGGATGGACAACTGGTGGCGCAACAGGATAACTTACCGGTGACGGGGCTGGCCCCCACCAATACGTGGGCGGTTGGCACGCTTATCCGCGACCCCTACCGGCTCTCTTTGCCGGTTACCAGTCGCGTTGGCAATTATCAGTTACTGGTCGGCCTCTACACCGCTGCTGGTCGGCAACCCATCACCCTGGCCGATGGTTCATCCGCCGATCACATTACCATCCCCGTGACCATTCAGGAGTAATCGTACTTGACTATGACAGCATCGATAAGCACCCAATCACCCAATCACCCTGCCAGGGCAAGTGTTGTCACCCTGTCACCCCGTCACCCTGTCATCTTGTCATCTTGTCACTACGCTTCGGATTCAACATCATGGTACGCGATCTAAAAGTCACCGATCGAGGTATCGCCTTTTCGCTCTTCTGGCTGCTCTTCGCCTGCTATCTCTTTACCTTTACGGCGCGCATTGAGAGCAGCGACGGCCTCTCTATGTTTGCGACAGTCGAGAGTATGGTGCGCCGGGGCGAGGTAGATAGCAATCAATTGCTCTGGATGGGCTTGCAACAGGGCAGCTTTGGCCCCGATGGCGAGTTGTATAGCCGCAAGGGATTGGGCGCGATCTTGCTGGCCTGGCCGTTGGTTTGGCTGGCACGCCTGTGGCCTGCTGTCGGTTTGGTGCAGACGGCCATGTTGCTCAACCCCTTGCTGACAGCGTGGACGGGCGCGCTGATTTATCGGACAGGGCGTCGCCTTGGTTGGCAGCAACAGACCGCATTGGCGACGGCCTTGATCTTTGGGTTGGCAACGCTGGCCTGGCCCTACACGCAGACCTTTTTTAGTGATCCAGTCTGTGGTTGGGGGCTGTTTGCCGCTTTCTATGGTCTGCTGACGTATAGCCAAACGGGACGCAAACGCTATTTGCTGGGTTGCGGCATCGCCTGGGGGCTGGCCTATCTGACGCGCACCGTCAATCTTGTCACCTTGCCGATCTTTGTCTTCGGTCTGCTGGCGGCGTTACATCATCGGCATACGCTGGGCAACCAACCGCCCCCTTCCTTGTCTGCCCTCTGGCGACTGGTGACAGGGCAGTGGCGGTCAGTGGTCACCTTTATCATCCCGATTGTGAGCTTTGGCTTGCTCTCGCTCTGGTGGAATAGTGTGCGCTATGGCAGCATCTGGACGAGCGGCTATGTCGAAAGCGAAAGTTTTAGCGCGCCCTGGCTCTTTGGTCTCTTTGGCTTGCTAGTGGGGCCGGCGCGCGGCTATTTCTGGTATAGCCCGATTCTACTTGTCGGCCTCTTCGGTCTTGGCTGGTTTCGCCAACAGGCGCGCTGGCTCTTCTGGATGATCCTTGTCATATCGGTCGGCTACCTGCTGCTCTACAGCAAGTGGTATATGTGGCATGGCGGCTACAGTTGGGGGCCGCGCTTTTTAACGCCCATCCTGCCCTTTAGCGCGCTGCTGGTAGGGCCGGTCTGGCAACGAGTGATAACGGCGCCATCGGGAAAACCGTGGTGGCGCATTGCGATATGGTTGCTTGTGGCGCTTTCGATTGCTGTCCAGTCGCTGGGGTTGTTGGTGCCTTTTCATCTGGTGCAGGATTGGTTGGCCGGCACGGTCGAGCCGCTTTTTGCCCCGGAAACCTTTACCCAACTGGCCTATTCCCCACTCGTAAACCAGTGGCGCTATCTGACGCCGGCCCATATTCAACTCGCCTGGTGGCGGGCCACCAGCGTGGCGGGTACACCCGACTGGCAAGGTGTGTTGCTGCCGCTGCTGGGGATTCTGGTCAGTCTGGTGTCGTTGGTGGGCTATCGGCGCGCCGGGGGCGAAGTCTTTAGCCGGCTTTATGGTTGGTTACATACTTTTATCCTGATTGCCATTACCATTGCCCTCTTGCTCAATTACCAGCGCAGCCTGACCGGTCTTGATCAGCGCTCCGTTGCTGACCGGATCGAGCAACTGGAACAACCGGGGGATGCCATTCTCTATCTGCGTCCCACCCAAAGTCAGGATTTTGCCGATGTCTATCATGGGCGCTTGCCCACCTATGGGTTGATGCCGCAAGGGGCGCTTGATGAAGAAAATCAGCAATGGCTGACCTATTTGCAAAGTCATTACCAACGCCTTTGGGTCGTTTCTGATGATACCCCACCGGAGCAATCAGGGTGGGAGCGTCCGTTGCGGATTGAAGATTTCCTGCTCCAAGAGAATCGCATCCCCAATACCAGCAACGCGCGATTGTCAACCTATAGACTGGCGCATTCACTTCAATTGACCGAGGCCGGGTTGGGCTTGATCTTTGGCGACCCGGCTGCGACCGGCCCGCTGACCGGCGATGAGGGCTGGATTCGCCTGCAAGGCTATGGCTTAACCGCCGAGGTGGCGCCGGGTGATGCCATTGCGCTGGAGTTGCGTTGGCAAAGCATTCGCCCTGTCGCCCAAGATTATCATGTCTTTGTCCACTTGCTGGACAGCCGCGGTGAAAAGGTGGCCCAACGGGATGGTCAACCGGTGCAGTGGACGCGTCCCATCAGTCAATGGCAACCGGGCGAGGAGATTCTCGACCATTATGGCTTTCTGCTGCCGCCCGACGCAATACCGGGCAACTATCACATTGCTGTTGGTCTCTACGACCCGGTGACCGGGCAACGCTTGCCGGTGAGCGCCGGCGCTGGTGATTTTGCCACCGAATTAGGGCCAATTCAGGTCACGCCGCGTTAGAAAAGCGGCTCATTGCTCATAGAGGAGATTCTACCGTTGAATCGATTACTACCGTGGCAGATATGGATAATCGCCTTGACTTTAGCTATCAGCCTTAGCGCTTGCGGCAGCGAAAGTGAGCCGACGACCAGCGTGGTCGCGGCTGCCGAAGCACCGATGCCAACAACGGCTGCGCCCACTGTCACGCTGCCCCTGCCCACCGCCACCCCAACCGCATTGTTGCAAAGCCCGCTTGCCAGCGTCACCCAAGCACTCACCAGCACAAGCCCCGTGACGACTGCCGGTGTGGCGGAAGGGGTGACTTGCTCGCAAGAAGCAGATATTGCCCTTACTAACTACCCGGATCGGCAACAATTGATGGGCTGCGCTCTCGGCCCGGCCATCTTTGATCCGGTCGCCATCAATGAATTCGGCCCCGGCCCGGACTTTGACCGCTTTATGCTCTGGTTCAGCCACGAACAGCAAATCTATGTCCTGCGCCCAGACAAATCCTGGCAGGTTCACCCCGACACCTGGAGTGAAGATCAACCCACCTTTGCCTGTAACCCCTTGGGTGGTGAAGCCACCTCCCCCCCCTTGCCCCGTCGTGGCTTTGGCAAGCTCTGGTGTGAAGAAGATGGCTTACAAGACCTCCTGGGAACCATCATCAGAGAAGAGCGCCTCTGTCAACACACCGTTCTGCAACCGTTTCAAAATGGTCGCCTTCTCGCCTGTTACGAAGACGCCACCATCCGCTACTTCCGTGTCATGGACGATGGCGCTTGGGATCAGGTGTTGGTGCGGTGAAGGTAGACAGGTACATACGAAAATACGTCAACGATACCTTTCTACCCGTCTCCCTGTCTACCTCTTCCCCTTGCTCCGAAACTCAATAATACACCCTAACAGTTCCTGCGTATCCAAATAGGCCCACATCGCACCGGGGTGGATGGTGGAGCTGCCGCTTTGGATGATGGGTGCCTGAAGTCCGGCGGCCACAGCAACGGGATCATCGACTTGAAAGAGAATGTGGTGCAAGCCTTCGCCATGCTCTTCTAACCACTCGGAATAGATATTGTCCCCCTCCAGCGGCTGAATAAACTCAATTTGGATGGAAGGCGTCTCCACAAAGGCAAGGCGCATCCGAAAGTTGCCGGGCTGCCCGCGATAGGTGCCAACATCGGCCGGATTGGTGCTTTCGTGCGGCCAGTCGACAATACGGGCTGGTGCAAAGTTAAAGCGTTCTGTCCAGGCGCGGGCCGTTGCTTCGGCATCACGCACCACCAACCCAACCTGGATCAATGGCCCCAGATCAACGCGTGGTTTCTCTTGTTCGCTACTCATGGTAAATCTTTCCTCAATAGATGAAGTAAAGCTAGTTAACACGGATAAGGAAGAACACGAATATCTACTCTAAATCATCCGTGTTCTTCCCTATCCATGTTAACTTTGGGTGTTTGGGAAGAAGGGGAAGAGTTGGTGACGATTTTCGGCGGTCAGGGGTGCGCCATATTCACAGGCTTCAAAGGATTCAGCGTATTGCACGCGTTGCCCTTGCTCGGCGCCGTAGAAGTTGACCAGTTGCTCCCGGTAGAGATCGGCCTGGCGGCGCATCCGCTGGTCGAGCCGTTGCCGGAGCCAGGCCCGCCGTTCACTTTCGCCCGCCGGCACCTCTTCCAGGTAGCGCCCATTGTAGGGCAACCACTCATACATCTGCGAGGTGTGACAGTGGAGGGCGTCAAATTTCTGCTCGATCACGCTATCAGTCGCCACCACGACATCTGCCTGGAAAGGATAGGGCTTCTGAAAGTGATCCCACGTATGAACAATCACCGGCATGGTGCGCAGATGGGGCACATGGGAGACGACATTCGGCACCGTCACCATGTACGACGCATCCTGCACCAGTTGTGAGGCGTAGCGGTGATCGGGATGATAGTCGTTGGGACGATGCACCATCACCAAATCCGGTTGAAAGGCGCGAATGATGGCGATGACTTGATGGCGATTTTCCAGGGTGGGCAACAGGGCGCCATCATGAATGTCGAGGGTTATGTATTCGACCCCCAGCGCTTTACCGGCTGCCGCCGCTTCCGCCCGTCGCCGCCACGCCAATGGCGCGCCTCCCTCGGCGTGATGACCGGCGTCGCCATTGGTCAGGCTGACCATCTTGACCCGATGGCCTTGTTGCGCATAAAGCGCCGCCAACCCACCGGCTGAATAATCCGGGTCGTCTGGGTGGGCGCCGAAGATGAGGATGTTGAGTTGGTTTGTCATAATATCGCTCTAGTTGTGTTCGGTAGGAAGGTATTAAAAAACGGAAGAGGCTGGCATCGATTACCAGCCTTGTTCTGTAATCATGGTTTCGATTGCTAATTCTAAGGCTGTAAAAGCCGGTAAAATGCGTAAAGGGCTAAAGTCATTAATAAGCTCTGCCACGCGGTGGGTATAGTCGCTTGCCGAAAACCTTTTTAGTCGTCTTGGGGAAAGACCACTTGCTTGACGAAGAAGTTCATAGAGAAGGTTTTTAGGATCAGGTTCATATTCGATTCTTCTCATATCCGGGATCTGTAGTGGGGTTCTGCCATTGGGATTGGATGCAGCTTTACGCAAGGCAACAGGGTCGAATAATAACCATGCTTCCGTCATGCGGACGGGGACAACACAGATGGTCGGAATAGTAACGGAAAACCTGACATTAGCAATTGCTCTCTCTATCTCATTTACGCGCAGCTCATGCGCATCTCTTTCTGCATCACGATGAATGAATAAAAGCTCACATGGATACAATTCTATACTTAACTGAATGCGCTTTTCAAAAGTATCACGTAACGACCGATGCAAGCTGCGAAGATCCGCCCATTGCGACTGAATAGCGGAATCATTCAAATGAATTTGTAACAGCCAATTTAGCAGCGGGATCAAGGCTCTGTCGGAGCTACCATCCGAAAGCAAAGTATAACGAAGTTCTGTCATCGCCGTTCACCAGAAAAACCGGGTAATAAAAGTTGAAGATCAGCCCTGTCCACGACGCGGCGAGAGTAGGGTTTTACAGATTTTAAACTGGGGTAGTCCCCATTATACACATGATTATCTGCTTCTAAATCAGGGTTCGGCACTGGATTGAGATAGGCAAGAAGCCGACCTTTAGGAATAATATTTGCACTACTTGATTCTGGATCTTTCGTCTGCCGCCATGTATCAGGCAAGTAGCCGAAACAAACGCGTTTGAACCTTTGGCCTGAACGTACCGTTTCTCGCAGTTCTGCGACTAAAAGGCTATCTTCCGGCACTTGCATAACGACCGCTGGTGAGTGTGTATTGATAATCACTTGACGTAAAGGATTATCGGCTCCAACGGGTTCATCAACGTCGGTCGCAATATCTTGGAGCAACTGAAGAATTTTGGGAATACGTTCTGGGTGTATGCCATTTTCCGGTTCTTCTAGACATAGCAGACCGCGTGCTTCTGGATCAAGGGCAAGCACAGCTAATGCTAAGAAGCGCATTGTGCCATCAGAAAGCGCTTTGGCCGGATGGGATGTACCATCACGGCTTGTTACCATGAGTGTAAGCAACTCGCGCCGATCATCTCGGTCAACCCAGACTTTATCTACGTCATCAATCAGAGTCGCTAAACGGTTGGCAATTTCATAATAGACTTGTTTGTCAGCTTCAGCATGATTTTCCCCATTTCGATGCCTCTCTAGTCTAGCAAGGTGATAGAGCGTTGCTGCAAGATGCGAACCATCCGTTTCCAATTTAGTAGGCGCAGTAAATCCATCAGGTTGTCTGAGCGAAGATGGTTCTAACTGGAGCAAACGCCATGATTGCATTTCACGACGCGCCATCAAGGCGGTAGGACTTTCCGCTGCATTAGCTACGGATAAAACGGTACGCGGAAGATTGGTTGCCGATCGTGCCAAGGGCCTACCCGTATTACCGCCGTCTTGGTGAAGCTTAATAATTCGATTCGCACCCTCGCCTTCGGTAGAAATAAAATAGGGTGCTCTTCTTTCCCCGATAACCACACTTTTGCGCCAGATTGTGGACTTCTGTGGGAATAATAGATGTTTAGCCGCGTCCCCACGATTAATATGAACCAACTCTTCCTTAAGGATCTCTAAAGAACCTAGTGACCGAAGTCCATGATCAGCCCGATAGGCTAGATCAACAGAGTAACGCAGAAAGGTGATGCTGGCTTTTGCTGTTTGCCCTAAATCATCTTCTCCTTCGGCTGGCACAATCATCTCTGCTTCAAATGACATTTGATCAACATACGTGTCACCTACACGATGAAAAAGCGTGCGTACATCCCCGCTTTTTCCCTCTTCATCGCGAACGGACAATGCGGCTTCAATTAAAGGCAGATTGGCTAATGCACTAAGAAAACGAATCGCATCAAAAAGATTCGACTTGCCAACGCCATTGGCGCCGGCAATGCAGGTAAATGCGCCGAAACGAACATCGACATCGACCAAATTTTTGAACCCCGAAACTTTGAGCCGGGTTAGCATTGCCAGTCCTTCCTCCGAACGAATTTTTACTAGCGAAACTTTGGAGTACGTTCCGTAGTATAGTCACTCTTTCCTATCCTGTCAATCAATTACTCTTTATACGAATCCGCAAAGGTGCAATAGGTCATAATCCGGTTGCGTGCGGCCATTACATGGTTTGTCATCTCGGCCTGGGCCAGTGCTACATCTTGTTGTTTGAAGACATGGATCAATCCATAGTGCGAATTGATATGATAATCAATTTCCGAGGGAGGCAAGACGCCCGCTGCTTCAAAGAGAAATCGATTGATCCGTGAACGTAGCCCGGAAACAACTTCTAACAGCAGACTATGGTCGGCAATACCCCAAAGGGTGCTGTGAAAATGATAATCACTTTCGTGTAGTTGATGGACGTCGTTCTGTTTGGCGGCGATTTGCATCCGCTCGACCACAGCAAGCAGCTCCGCCTCGTACTCCGGCGACCAGACCGCCATCACCCGCTCGACCACAAAGCGTTCCAGCACCACGCGCAAGGAGCAAATCTCTTCGATCTCTTTGCGCGTGGGGGCATAGACAAAGGTGCCGCGATGGGGCGCCTTCTCCACCAATCCCTCTTCGACTAGACGCTGGATCGCTTCGCGCACAGGAATGCGACTCATGCCCAACTGGTCGGCCAGGTCGCGTTCCACCAAGCGGGCGCCAGGACGCAACCGGCCATTGCGGATTGCGTCCCGTAGGCGGTCCGCCGCGTCATCACACAAGGTTCGTTGTTCAACACGTTTTAAGTCTGTTAGTTCCATGCGCCCATCCTCATCCTGCTTTCGCTGCTTGGAATGGCGCTGTTTCGGGCGCAAACCTACGGTTTTCCAGTCAGGAAGCAATTACAATCAAGCTTTAGCTAGAATCGTGCTTAGCCATGATTATCCATCTATGATTACCCATTGGCTAAGCACCTCTGTTATGAATACTCCTATTGTATGCAAGAGTACACAAACCGTCAATCTGTCGAAAAGCGTCGCCACTTGACAAAGACGCCTTTTCAGGCTACGCTCTGTAGGGAGAAAATCGGCAGCGCGCTAGGTGTAATTGCGAAATATATTGGAAACAACCATGCCAACCTGGAATGATTTTCATGGCCCCAACGCCGGCTATATTGTAGACCTCTATGATCAGTATCAACGTGATCCCAAAAGCGTTGACGATGCTACCCGTGCTTTCTTTCAACAGTGGACACCCCCGCTGCTCAATGGTCAGCCCTCTGCGCCCTCCATAAATGGCATCACCACTGCTGCCCCAGCACCGGTGAGTGGCAACGCTATGTTGACGATTGTCGGGGTTGCCAACCTGGCTCAGGCGATTCGGGAATATGGTCATCTCGCTGCTCAACTTGATCCGCTGGGAGGAACGCCGCCGGGCGAACCTTCGCTGCTGCTTGATTACCACGGCTTGACGGAAGCTGACCTGCGTCGGTTGCCTGCTTCGTTGGTTGGCGGCCCAGTTGCCGAACGAACCACCAATGCTTGGGAAGCCATTGCAGAATTACGGCGCCTCTATGCCGGCTTGCACACCGGCTATGACTTTGATCACTTGCGCATTCCTGAAGTGCGCGCCTGGCTGCGTGATGCTGTTGAGACCGACCATTATGGTCCAGAGGCTATGCCGATTGATGAAGTGCGCCTCTTGGAACGACTGACCCAAGTCGAAATCTTCGAGCATTTTATCCATACCAATTACCCCGGCAAGACCCGCTTTTCGATTGAGGGGCTGGATATGCTCACGCCGATGCTCGACGAGGTGATCGGTTGCGCCGTCACCGCCGGCATCTATGAGATTCTGATCGGTATGGCGCACCGTGGCCGACTCAATGTATTGGCCCACATTCTAGAGAAACCCTATCGCGAGATGTTGTTGGAGTTCAAAGACCCCATCAACAGCGCTTCGCAAATGCGCCTCAGCCAACTGGGTTGGACTGGCGATGTTAAATATCATGCTGGGGCCGAGCGGGAAGTCGGTGACGGTCAGGTGCGCAAGCTAACGGTGCGCATGGCGCCCAACCCCAGTCACTTAGAACATGTCAACCCGGTGGTGGAAGGAATGGCGCGTGCAGCGGGTTCTTTTGTCGATCAACCAGGGCCGCCGCGCCAGGATCAATTCCTCTCGCTGCCCATTCAGATTCATGGTGACGCCGCCTTTTCGGGGCAAGGTATTGTGGCCGAAACACTTAATTTCACCCGCCTGGAAGGCTACAGCACCGGCGGCACCATTCACATCATTGCCAACAACCAGGTTGGCTTCACCACCGATCCCAACAACACACGCAGCACCCTCTACGCTAGCGACTTGGCTAAGGGCTTTAAAATTCCGATTGTTCATGTCAATGCCGACGATCCGGTGGCGTGTATTCGGGTGGCGCGCATGGCGATGGCCTATCGCAACCACTTTAAGCGCGACTTCCTTATCGACCTCATCGGTTACCGGCGCTACGGCCATAACGAAGGGGACGAACCCCGCTTCACCCAGCCCAAGATGTACGCCCGCATTGACAAGCTGCCGACCGTGCGCCAACAGTGGGCCGAGCAATTGGTTGAAGCTGGCAAAGTAGATGCTGATCGCCCGGAACAACTGGTTCAACAACAGCAACGCCAATTGCAAGAAGCCTTGGAAAGCATTGGCCCGGAAGAACATGTTGAGTTGGAGATCAAGCCGCCGCCCCCCGGCGCCGCCCGCAAGGTGCATACGGCAGTGTCGGCTGAAACATTACGGACGTTACACAGTGCGCTCTTCCAGATCCCGGATGGTTTCAATGTTCATCCACGCCTGCAACGCATCCGCCGCCGGGCTGAAACCGCTTTGGAAACCGAGCATGAACCAACCATCGACTGGTCGCTTGCTGAACAGTTGGCCTTTGCCTCCATTCTTGCTGAGGGCACAGCCATCCGCATCACTGGCGAAGATGTGAAGCGCGGCACCTTTAGCCATCGTCATGCGGTACTCTTTGACGCCGAAAGCGGTGCGCCCTATACGCCGCTGCATCATTTGCCCCAAGCCAAAGCCGCCTTTGAAATTCACAACAGCCCCCTGAGCGAAGCTGCCACCATTGGCTTTGAATATGGCTATAACATTGAGCGCCCGGAACGGTTGGTGCTTTGGGAAGCGCAATATGGCGATTTTATCAACGTCGCCCAGTCGATCATAGACGAATTTGTCGTCTCCGGCTTTGCCAAATGGGATCAAACGCCGTCGCTGGTGCTGCTGCTCCCCCACGGTTATGAAGGACAAGGCCCTGATCACTCGACCGGTCGCCTTGAACGCTTTTTACAGATGGCCGCTGAGATCAACATGCGCATCGCCTATCCGACGACCGCTGCCCAGTATTTTCACCTCCTGCGCCGTCAGGCTTTGCTGCTGGCAACAGACCCGCTGCCCTTGATTGTGATGACGCCGAAAAGCCTCTTGCGCCATCCCCTCTCCGGCTCTTCTTTGCGTGATCTGACAGAGAGCAAATGGCAACCAGTGTTGGACGATCCACTCATGGTCAGTGGTGAACGCTCCCGTGAGGAAGTGACACGCGTCATTCTTTGTAGCGGGAAAATTTATGTCGATCTGGTGAGCAGTGAGTTGCGCACGACGACGCCACAGATCGCCATTCTGCGCGTGGAACAGCTTTATCCCTTCCCCGCCTATGAACTGACGCCGCTCCTGGCCGCCTACCCGAAGCTGACCGAATTGGTCTGGGTGCAAGAAGAGCCGCGCAACATGGGCGCTTGGTCCGCTGCCAAGCCCCAGTTGGAAACCATCTGCGACAAAAGCTGGCCCATCCGCTACATCGGTCGCCCCCGTCGCGCCAACCCGGCTGAAGGTTCGGCGGCGTGGCATAAGGTCAATCAAGCGGAAATTGTGAAGAAAGCGTTTGAGAGCAACTAGAGATTGAGAGATCCGGTAAACAGAATCTCTCAATCTCTCAATCTCTCAATCTCTAGTTACCATCCAAGGAAGAAAAGCATGAGTGTACAAATTACCGTCCCGGCTTTAGGTGAATCGGTGGTGGAAGCAACCATTGTGCGCTGGCTGAAACAGGAGGGCGATGCCGTCAAGGCCGGTGAAGCGGTGGTGGAATTGGAAACCGACAAGGTCGATCTAGAGGTGCCGGCGGAGAAGGATGGCGTCCTTAGCAAGATCACCCGTCAGGCTGGGGAAGATGTTCAGATTGGGGATGTGTTGGGCTTGATTGAAGATGGGGCTGCGCCCTCTGCCAATGGTGCCGACAAACCCAGCGCACCCGCCCCAGCCGCAGCACCGGTGCCGGAATCACCGGCAGCACCAGTGGCCAAAGATGAGCGAGCAACACCCGTGGCAAAGCGGGTCGCCGCCGACCAGGGCATTGATCTCAGTGCCATCAGCGGCGCTGGGCCAGGCGGTCGCGTCACCAAGCAGGATGTGGAGAACTATGTGCGCGCCCAACAGCCCTCTTCCACTCCGCTGCCCATCACCCCGCCACCCGCCACTCCACCCACCATTGCCCCCGCTCCAGCCGCAAAGACTGCCGATCCACGGGGGGAACTGCGTCAACGCATGACCCGCCGCCGCCGCACCATTGCCGAGCGCTTGGTGCAGGCGCAGCAGACCGCGGCTATGCTCACTACCTTCAACGAAATTGACATGAGCGCCGTCATGGAGCTACGCAAGCGCCGCAACGACGCCTTTGAAAAACGCTACGGCCTCAAAGTCGGCTTTATGTCCTTCTTCACCAAAGCGGTCATCGGTGCGCTCAAAGCCTTCCCGCCCCTTAACGCCGAGATTCAGGGCGATGAGATTGTTCTCAAGCACTACTACGACATCGGTATCGCCGTTGGCGCTGAGGAAGGGCTGGTCGTGCCGGTCTTGCGCAATGCTGACCGTATGTCCTTTGCCGACATTGAGCGCACCATTAAGGATTTTTCACAGAAGGTGCAAAAGGGAACCCTCTCCGTCGAGGATCTGCGCGGCGGCACCTTTACCATTACCAATGGCGGCATCTTTGGTTCCCTCCTCAGCACGCCGATTCTCAACCCACCCCAGGTCGGCATCCTCGGTATGCACAAGATCCAGGAACGCCCCATTGCGCTCAACGGCCAAGTCGTCATTCGCCCGATGATGTATGTCGCGCTCAGTTATGATCATCGTATTGTCGATGGTCGCGAAGCTGTCCAATTCTTGGTCAAAGTGAAAGAGTTGGTCGAAGACCCAGAGTCGTTGTTGTTGGAAGGGTGATCCTTGTATAATATCGTATAATATCGCTGCATAAAATAGATTCAACCTATTTGTCGAATACACAGAGGTTTCATGGCTAGAATTGAAGGTTTCCGCGTCAAAAATTACAAAGCGTTGCGTGATATTACCTTGGGCAAATTATGGAATACGCAACATGCTGAACCCTTGACACCAATGACAGCGGTTATTGGCAAAAATGGTGTCGGCAAAAGTACCCTATTTGATGCTTTCGGCTTCCTCTCAGATTGCTTAAAGAATGGTGTGGAGGAAGCTTGCGATGCGCGTGGCCGCGGGGGCTTTGAAAGGATTCACGCGCAGGGACAAACCGGTAGTATTGAATTTCAAATTTATTATAAAGAGGATGGCAACGCCCGCCCCATCACTTATGAGTTGGCAATCGACCTTGATTCATCGGGCCGGCCATACGTAAAAAGCGAACGATTACGGCAAAGAAGACGCGGACAAAGCCGGGGATGGCCCTTTTCGTTTTTAATCCTTGACGAGGGCAAAGGAATCGCTTGGAAAGGTCTGGAAGAAGGTAAACAAATTGTCGAAGATGATGACGATAATTTTGATTTACTCAAATTCATGGAAAGCATACAACGGGGTGAGACCTTAGAGGAAAGTAGAGAAACAGAATTGGTGGAACTGGATGATAAGCGTAAACTTGGTATAGCCACCCTCGGTTCATTGAAACAGCATCCCAGAATTTCAGCATTTCGCCGCTTTATTGAAGGTTGGTATCTGAGTTACTTTACACCAGACGCAGCGCGCAGTCTGCCACTCGCTGGCCCCCAAAAACATCTAAACATTCATGGCGACAATCTCGGCAATGTTGTCCAATTTATGGAACGTGAACAGCCGAAAAGGTTTCAGTCGATTCTCGATCGGATCGCTAATAAAATTCCTGGCATTCATAAGATTAGCACAGAGCGCAGCCCAGATGGCCGGTTACTGCTGCGCTTTAACGATCAAGGCTTTCAAGACCCATTCTATGCCCAACAAATGTCTGATGGCACCCTAAAGGTCTTTGCCTATCTTCTTCTATTGGCTGATCCTACACCGCCACCTTTTCTTTGTATTGAAGAACCAGAGAATGGCTTATATCATAAACTTTTGGAAACCTTGGCGCGTGAATTTCGTGAACATGCGACCGCCCGCAAGGATGTTTCACAAGTGTTTGTTACAACCCATCAACCCTATTTTGTCGATGCACTAGCACCGGAGGAAGTTTGGGTACTGGAGAAGGGTAAAGATGGTTTTTCAACCATCAAACGGGCGAGCGATGAACCATTAATCAAAAACCTTGTCGCTGAAGGTCTGCCACTTGGAGGTCTTTGGTATAGCGACTACCTTGATGGGAGATAACGTCATGCACTTCGAAATCCTCATCGAAGACTCTTCTGGCAAAATTGCGCTTGACATTCTTGTTCCCAAAATCATTGGCCCCGAACACACGTTTCGTATTCACCCCTATAAAGGGATTGGGCGTATTCCTAAAGGGCTAAAAACGACGGCTGATCCGCAAAAGCGGATTTTGCTCGACCGGTTACCCGAACTTGTGCGCGGGTATGGCACCACATTTGCTGCTTATCCAACTAAAACAGTGGCGTTGATTGTTATTTGTGATCTTGATCGACAATGTTTGAGCGCTTTCCGTAAAGAGTTATTAGCCCTTGTTGCCGCTTGTGAACCTAAACCCGATACTTATTTCTGTATTGCTGTTGAAGAAGGAGAAGCATGGTATTTAGGTGACATCACAGCCATTAAAAAGGCTTATTCTAATGCCAAAGACGCAGTGCTACAATCCTACATCAATGATAGCATCTGTGGCACCTGGGAGAAACTGGCTGATGCTATCGTTCCTGGTGGTTCAAAATCTTTGCAGAAACAAGGGTGGCAAGCAGAGGGACAGGCGAAAGCGATATGGGCGTCTAAAATTCCTCCACATATGGATGTAGATAACAACTTATCGCCAAGCTTTTGTTATTTTCGCAACAAACTGCGTCGCTTACTTGGTGAATAATTTTGATAAGCTCATCAACTTGCGCCAAAATGAATGACGGATAAACTGAATTGATGAGATCAACCTATGGCCGTATCACTGGCTGGGGACACTACACTCCAGCCCAAATCCTCACCAACGCCGAGCTGGCCCAACTGGTCGACACCAGCGACGAGTGGATTGTCCAACGCAGTGGCATTCGGGAACGGCGCATCGCTGCTGATGGTGAGACGACGGCTAGTATGGCTGTCAATGCGGGCGCTGCAGCGTTACGACAAGCCGATTTAGCGGCCACTGATCTCGATCTGATCATTGTCGCCACCTCAACGCCGGACTATCACACGCCGCCGGTTTCCAGTCTGGTGCAACATGCCTTGGGTGCGCCTGGCGTTCCCGCCTTTGTCGTGGAGACCGGCTGCACCGGCTTTGTCTATGCCCTCACTGTCGCCTATCAATTTATCCAGAGCGGCGCCTACCGCACGGTTTTGGTCATTGGCGTGGAGCTACTCAGTCGCTTTATCAACTGGCAGGACCGCACCACCTGTATCCTCTTTGGCGATGCCGCTGGGGCCGTGGTTGTGCAGGCGACCAGTCAGCCCTGCGGCTTGCGTGGCTTCGAGTTGGGATCGGACGGTAGTCAGGCGGCGACGATTATCATGCCGGGCGGTGGGTCGGCGCAACCCTTTAGCCAAGCAGTATTGGATGCTCATGCCCACTTTATTCAGATGAACGGTCGAGAAGTCTTTAAGTTCGCTACCCGCATCATCAGCGACTCGGCGCGACGGGTGTTGCAACGGGCCGAACTACCCCTGTCCGCCATCGACTGGATCATCCCACACCAGGCTAACTTGCGCATCCTCCAAGCCGCCGCCCAACAAATGGACATTCCGCTCGACCGCTTTATTATCAACATCGAGCGCTATGGCAACACCTCAGCCGCCTCAATCCCGCTGGCGCTATCGGAAGCCATACAGTGCGGCCACATCCGACCGGGCCAGCGCCTGCTGCTCACTGCCTTCGGCGCCGGCCTTACCTGGGCAACAGCGATTCTTGAGTTGTGAAGAAAAATAGCGCTAGCGTCGCAATTCGCGCAGATTTTCCCACAGAATATAGATTCCCGTCACCAGCACCCCGATCTCTACAATTTGCCAGAAATAGCGATAGACCAACACCAGCGCCGCCACAATTGCCGTGCTGATGGTCACGCTGGTGATAAAGCGGGTCAACTGGCCGCGAAAGGTGGCTTCAATAAAGGTGACAAGGGCGATCATCGTCACCAACCCAATCATCAGGTAGCGCCGCCCGACAGTGATCAGAATAAAAAAGATGACCAGCAGCAAACCGACACTGGCCGCCGCCCAAAACTCGGCCAGCCGGGTCGCGCGCAGCCGCTCTTCCGACGGCGGACGATGGGGGTGGCGCAGATGGGCGCGCAGTGGCTCCGGGTCACTCCCTTTGCGTAACTGCTCGGCATAGTAAGTTAACGCTTCGAGCAGCGCCTCATCGCCGGCCAGTTTGGCGCGTAATTGGTTGAGTTCCTGGCCCAGGTGTTCAATGCGCTCTTGGTGGGCTGTGTAGAGTTTGTATAAATGGGGTTGGGTGCGCATGGCGGCAGCCTGAAGGCCCAGACTTTGCAACTCACGCGCCTTCTCTTCCACTGCCGCGTTGGTGACGCGCTGGCGTTCGCGCAACGTCGCTTCTTCTTGCAATACCCGTTCCAGCAATACCTCCGGCGGCGTTACCTTATCCAAACCGGCCCACCCCACCGGGTCATACCAGGCGCGCCGCACACTGCCGTCCCGGTTGTACATCGGCCCTGCCGGCGCATCTTCCCCGGCAAAGGGATCACGCGTATACAAGCCCCACAAGCCGCGATAGAAGGCGACCCACGGTGGCGTTGGCGTGAGCAAGCGCGGTTCACTCCATTCCTTAGCCTGGCCGGGACCAATGGACAAGCCATCGCCGCGCGCATAATCGACAAAGGGGATCCGAAAAATATTTGACGCTGCGGCTTCGCCGGCATGGGCTTCATCCCCTTCGTATTGGCGCAGGCGCCGCTGCCCAAAGGCGCGCACCTGCTCTACCACACGCGTGAGCCGGGCAAAGATTGCCAGTTCCAGTTCCGTTAAATATTCACCCTTCTGGTAATAGCTGGCGTGTGAACCGGCCCCGACATAGATCACCGGATGTTCCCCCTCGCGTTCTACTTCGGGGTCATCCCAACGGCGGCGTAAATCATCCCCATGATTGTCGTGGGTCGCGTAGGCCACCCAGGCCGGATGCACTTCACCGCTCTCCACATCTTCCGACAGATAGAGACAAATCATCTCCCAGTCGGCTTCATGGTCATTGGCGCCAAAGAAGCCGGATCGCCAGTTGTTAAAGGGATAGAAGAACCAATATTGCAACACCAGCCACTGATCCTGGCGCACCACCCGCCCGTGGTAGATATACTGCTCCGTTTGGGCCAGAATGCGCTGGTATTCCAACGTCGCCGCCGCTGCGGCATCGCCCGGCACCCGCCCACGCGTCAGCAACGAGATCGAAAAGAGTGCGTCAATGAAGCGGGACAGATAGCCGACACGGGCAAGACGCCCGCGCCCGGCATGGAAGATTTCATGCGCGGGCGGCGGTTGGTTGATCTGGCGCAGGCTGTGAGCGGCCATCTCCGTCGCCTTCAGCGGCTCGGTGAATTTCAGATAATGCACCGTGCCAAATTCATCCGGGTAGGGATAGGCCAGCCGCTCTAAATCTAATTTGTCCTGCGCCACCAGCAGGGTCGGTTCGGCATTGGGCCGTTGCACCCAGAGGCTGCTCTGCCGAACATATTGTTCCACATCCATCGGAAAAAAACTTTCGCCGCGCGTAAAGCGCAGGATCGGCTCAAAGCGCTGGAGGAGGGTTACTTCATCTTGTAAATTCATTTTCTTCATCTACATCAATTTTTACATGGCGTACATGAAAGGCCATGCGTACATCGCTGGTGTTTAGATAAAGCACCATCAAAATGCAGTATAACATACTCAGATAGAGGAAGTGCGAGTCGCGCAGGTGGGAGACAGTGAGAAAGTAGATCGTCAGACTGCCCAATAACATGATGCCCTGCGCCGTCATGGCAAAATGCCAGGCAAAGCGCCGTCGAAAAAAGAAGCCGACCGCCGTGATCAACAGCAGCACCGCCAACGGCGCCACCACTGCCGTCCAGACAATCACATCTAATGCCGCTACCGACATCATGGGATCGGCCAGTTCCTGCTCCCAATCGATCTGTTGCGCAAAGTAAGCCGTAATGCCGCCCAGCCAGAGCATCTGCAAAAAGAGCAACAAGCTTATGGCACGCAACGGCCAACGATAGCCGGTAGTGACGGTGAATTCGGTTTGGAAGGATGACATGGTTTACTCTCAGGAGGTGCATTGACAGGATGACAGGATGACAGGATGACAGGATCGTCTAGCTCTTCTTCACCCTGTCACCCCTTCACCTTGTCACCTTGTCAGTTTGTTGCGGCCAGACACTGTCCCAACTCCGCGGGCGAGATGTTGCCGCCACTGAGAATGAGAGCGATCTTTTTACCGTGTACTTGGTCGCGCACTTTGAGGGCGGCAGCGAGGGGGGCGGCGCCGGCGGGTTCGGCCAGGGTTTTGGCTTTTTCCAGATAGTAACGAATGGCAACGCGCATTTCGTCGTCATCGACTAAGATAAAATCGTCCAGCCGATCCCAAATGACCTGTTGCGGCATCATAAAGGGTTCGCCAGTGGCAAGACCGCCGGCAAAGGTGTGGATCGGGGCGGTGCGCCGGTCGCGGGCTTGCCAAGTGAGATAGGCGGCGGGGGCGCCGGCGGCTTGCACAGCGATCACCTTGATCTTGTCGCTCATCGCTTTGGCGGCCAGACAGGCGCCGGCTGCACCGCTACCACCACCCAGCGGGACGAAAAGCATGTCAATATCCGGTTGTTCTTCCAGAATTTCCAATGTGTGGGTGCCGACGCCGGCAATCAAGAGCGGTTCGTCGCCGGAGTTGATAAAGTACATCCCGGCTTCCCGTTCCAGGGTGACACAGTGGCGTTTGCTGGCTTCAAAATCGGCGCCATGAAAGACTACTTCCGCGCCATAACTGCGCATGGCTTCGACCTTGACCGGGTTTGCACCCTCCGGCACGACGATCACGGCGCGTACGCCAAACTGCTGGGCGGCATAGGCAATCGACTGACCGTGATTACCGGTGGACGCCGTGACAACACCCCGCTGGCGGATCTCCGCCGGCAGGTGGGCCATAAAATTAATCCCGCCGCGCACCTTAAAGGCGCCGATGGGTTGATAATTTTCATGTTTGACATAAACTTCGGCGTCGAGTAACTGGTCGAGCAGGGGGTAATGGTGAAGTGGCGTCGGGGCCAGATACGGGCGAATGGTCTTCTGTGCCCGCAGAATATCGTGGAAGGTTGGTAAGGCTGTTGTGCGCATTGTCTGTGACTCCTCGCTGAATCGGATAGAATGCAACGATTCAGCGTTGGTGCCACGACAAGCAATGGCAGGCAGACTGAAACGTTGCTAGGTTGAGCGACTGCGTTCACCTGGGTGTTGCCGCGCTGGCGGCGGTTCATAGAGCGGCGGCGTCGCCTGGTCGAATTCGTTGAACAGTTGGTCGGACTGTAGCGCTTGTGCCCGCTGTTGGGCCATGCTGTCGGTGATCCAGGCCAGCACGCCCAGGACAAAACCGGCGCAACTGCCCAAGACAAACCCATCAACGCCGTTGGTGAGCGCCCCACCCACGCCGCCGGCCATTGCACCAATGACCGCCAAAATCAATAATGCTATCATAGCACTTCCTTCCCTTGCTTCGCCAAAACGCTGGGCTACCATTGCAGACTCCCATTCGGTATTGTGTGACGATACGGGTATTCGCGACCGTCACTTCGAGAGCGCTTATCAACTGCTTACTTGGTGCAGAGTAAGGGTAAGCTGACAGGGACGCCAATTCTGAATCTAGAGAACGCCCACATGCCACCGCTGGTTCCCACCAGCCGTACACTGTTATGAAAAAGCTGGTTGCTTGTCAATTGCGTGGCGATTGTAAGGTGACGAAGGCTTCCGCCAGCGTCATCTGCTGCCCGGCGGCGAAGGCTTCGGCAAAGACTGCCGGTTCCAGCGCGGCTTGCACCGTCGACTGCGCGGCGTCCGCCAGGGCGCGCATCGGCCCGCCAATGGCATACCGGATCTGGCTGTGGATCACTTCGGCCAGTCCAAAGAAGGTGGCGGCGCGCCGATATTGCTGCTGGGCAGTCGCCAAGCGGGCGGACACCCAAAGGCGCGCCACTTCGTGAGCATCAGTGCGGTGTCGCGCAGTAGGATAGGCCAGACTCTGCCTAAGCCAGTGCGCGGCCGCGTCCAGCAACCCTTCCGACAATGCGGTCTCGGCGAGATAGGCGCAGATGCGCGCCTGAAAATGTTCGTCTTTCAATTCCGTCGCAAGGCGGAGACTTGCGGTCAGCAATTGGCGCGCCGCAGCGGGATCGCCGCGATAGAGGGTGACAATCCCCAACGCAGGCTGCCAAAGGCCAATCATTTCCTGGTAGTTGAAGGCTGTTGCGATGGTGACGGCTTCGTCCAGATACGCATGGGCTTGCGCCAAATCGCCTTGTAGAAGGGCCAGGAACCCCAGTGTGCCGGCGCTATCCGCCAGTTCGTACCGGCTCTCGCGGCGCTGAAAGATCGCCCGACTCTCCAGTAGTAGTGGCAGCGCCTGGGCAAATAATCCCTGCTCAATCTGAATTGTGGCATAGGCCCAGAGTGGGTTGCCAAGAATGAAGTCGCAATCGGCTAAGAGGCAAAATTCTGGACCAAGCGTGGGCGCGTCACGGGCAGCCCTGGCGCAGGCGATCGACCGTTCCCAGGCAGCGGCGCGTTCGGCAAAATCGGTAGAATAGGCAGCAATAAAATGCCATGCCGCGCAATGTAGGTGTTGATCGGGACACAAGGTGAGCAAGTGCAGCAGTTCATCTTTCCAGCGCTCAAACGGTTGAAGCTCTGGCATGGCGCGCCCCCTGGCATACACGCTGACTAACGTTTGGAAATGTTGTTCGAGTGAGAGCGTTTGCCGGTGGGGCAACAGTTGGACCAACCATTGGCCCGCCTCATGCCAGTAGCCGCAGTGATGCCAGAACCAGCCACAAGCAGTTTGTAACCACACGGTGTCAGCATAGCGCTGTTCGTCGAAGGTCCACTGCATGGCGGCCCGCAAGTTATCTTGTTCGGGTTCCAAGCGGGCAAACCAGGTGGCGGCTGCCGGTCCGCGCAGGTAGCTATCACCAGTACGAAAGAGGTGTAAGTAGGCGGCATAATGGCGCTGACGCAACTGTGCTTCCTCACCCTGGGCGCGTACCTGCTCCAGAGCAAATTCGCGGATTGTTTCCAGCAGCCGAAAGCGCTGTTCCCCGCTTGCCGTCGTTTCGACACGCACCAGACTTTTGCCGATTAAGGTGTGGAGGCTAGCGATTAGAGACTGGGAGATGGCGTCGTTGTTCAGTTTCCCGTCTTCAGTCTCCCCTCGCCAGCCCGCCACAGCGCTGACCGCTGCCAAGTCAAAACCGCCCACAAAGACGCCCAGGCTCCGAAAGAGGGTGCGCTCCGTCTCATCGAGCAAATCATAGCTGCGTTGGATCGCGGCGCGCAACGTGCGCTGGTGGGGTGGCAGATCATGGGCGCCATCGACAAGCAAATCCAAGCGCCGCACTTGCAGATGAGCCAAGAGTTGGGCCGGGGCGAACATATCCGCCTGGGCGGCGCACAGTTCCAACGCCAATGGCAGACAATCCAGCCGTTGGCAGATGGCTGCAACGGTTGGCTGGTTGTGCGTAGACAGATGAAAATCGGCATCCACGGCGTGGGCGCGCTGGACAAAGAGTTCTACCGCCGCGGCCAGATCGAGCGGCGGCACCTTGAGGCGCTGTTCCGTGCGCAGGTGTAAGCGTTCGCGACTGGTTGCCAGGACTGCGATCCCTGGACACTCCGCTACCAACGCGGCGATCAGCGGGGCGGCATCCCGAATCTGCTCCAGATTATCCAACACCAACAGCATGGTTTTGCGACGCAGGCATTCAATGAGCTTGGTCTGCGGTGGCTTGGGGCCGACATCGCTGCAACCTACAGCATTCGCGATAGCCGAAGCCATCGAAGTTGCATCGCTGATCGCGGCCAGCGCCACAAAGACCACACCGGCGTCATAGTAGGGTTGGGCCTGGGCGGCCACAGCCAGCGCCAGGGTCGTCTTACCGATGCCCGGCGGCCCCACCAGGGTCAATAGCCGACCGCTGTGGCCCAATAGGCGGTCGCAAAGCTGGTTGACTTGATCTGTGCGACCAATCAGCGGTGTGGTCAATGGCGGCAAACGGCCAGGGAACGCAATCGCTGCCATTGGCGGCGTGGCCTGCGCAGCGCGCGGGCTGGTAATGGCGGTCGGCGGTCGTTCACCCCGTGCAGCGGCGGCCAGTTCTACGAGGCGCCTGGCTAGTGATGGCTCATCAGTCACGGCCAACGCCGGCACAAGCCGCTGCCCGACAAAGTCAATATCAGGCAAACGCCGCCCCTGCTCCAGCGCCGAGATGGCGGAGACGCTATAGCCGACGGCCGCGGCCAGATCACCCTGAGTCATGCCGATGCGCTTGCGTAAGGTGCGCAACAGATTGCCAAAGCTGGGAGGGGTGGACATAAGTGCTTCCTATAAGAGAGTCAATGTTGACGGCTGCATGGCTTCCATGCTGATACGGCGGCTTGATTATACGCTACCGCGCCGTCAAGGGTCTAACGGGGCATGTAGAATTTAAGTGGAATTTTTGTAGAATTTTCGCTGCGATGGGCGCCGCTAGGCCCCTATGATAGGGGGTAACAATCTCAGTAAAACAATGACAAATCCGAGGTGATCCCATGCGCAAGCGTAGCCCACAGTTGGAATGGCAAGTTGTCGAGAATGATGCAGAGTGGGCACGGCAGCAGGCCCTGCTTACACCGGTAGCGACGCCACGCACCGGCTATCGTCTCTATAGGCAAATGTATGCCATGAACCTGTTCGCGCTCTTGTTGCTCCTGGTGATGGTCGTCGCTTGGTGGCGTTGGACACCCCAAGCCAGGCTGCACCAGGAGCAAGCGGACTCGCCGCTGCTTCCCCAACCGGCGCTGGCAACGGTGGCGTCTGCACCGGCTGAACTGGTCGCCAGCGTTGCCTATCAGCAGAGTGCTCTGGAGCAGTTGCATCAAGTGGAAAGCGCAACCGGCGGTCTATCCCCGACGGATCAAAGCGCTGATCCAACAAGCGCGTTGGACATCGCGCTAGAGCGTGTCGCGCTGCAAGGCGATCAGGCCGTGGTTGGGATTGTGCTGGCGAACGATCACGGAACGCCACTCTACCGGCAAACGCGTTTCTACCGGCGCGTCGCCCCGTTACGTTGGCAGCAAACGCGCCCCGATGCCACCCTCTGGGGGCCGGAAGAGCGCTTGGCGACACCCTACTTTCTTTATCACTTTCGCCAGCAGGATGGCGCGGTTGTCCGCGCCGTGGCGCCGACAATCGATGCGCTCTACACCACGCTGTGGGGCCACCTTGGCTTGCCCATTCGCCTCACGCCCGATAAGCTGGTCATTGATGTCACGCTAGAGCAGCTTCCAGGCCAAGCACCGCTGCTCTTCGATGCGCGACGGTCTATCCGCGCGCCTTCGCCGGCGCGCTACTTGGCGCCTGTCGCCCTGAGCGATGCTGATCTGTTGGCGCAAGCGCTTGCACTACCATTGCTCCGTCATGGGTTAGCAGAAGCCCGTGACCAGCATCAGATCAAGTCGGCCTGGCAACCCCTGGTCGATGGCCTCTATTTGTGGCAGGTGTGGGAACTGGCTCTGCCTTTAGCAACCTGGCGGGAAACGGTGGTGAGGTGGCAGTATCACGATCTGCCAGCCACCGACCCTGGCGAAGCGCTGCCATTGCCGGACCGTTACCAGGAACTTTGCGCGGTGCATCAACTTTGGCTACAGTCACCGCTACAGATCCACATTCCCCTGGTCTGTGCAGGACGCCATCGGGAAGATAGTCATTGGCACACATGGCGAGCCGCCACACCATTAACCCACCTGGCACAACTCGCTGTCCCCTTGCCGATGATGGGAGGCGATGGGACATTCTCTGTAATCGGGCCTTCCTTCTTCACCACTCACCCGGGGCAAACGGTGGCGCTGGCGACCCTGGTCGAGTATGCGGTGGAAACCTATGGGCTGGCATCGCTGCCGGCGCTCGTGGCCGGCTTGGGGGACGCCGATAGCTGGGATATGCTGCTGCCCGCCGTCTTTGGCGTATCGACGGCTGAATTTGAGGCGGGTTGGCAAGCCTATCTGGTAGACCATTATGACCTATACGATTCGCCAACTCCCTTTCGGTCAGGTCGAGCAAGCCAACGCTAACCATCGTTCCGCAGCGTCAGCCACTTGCGCCGGCGTCCAGGCGTGACCTTGTTGCCAGGCGGCTTGCCAGTTGTGCTGAGGCAAAAGCCGTTGTGCGCTGACGCTGCATTCAGCAACCAACCTGCCTACTTTTGCACGAGGACTGCGTTGGCTAAACCGTCTAGTGTCACGACCAAATGGTTTAAAATATCGCGTCCGATAATCGCTTCATCGGTCTCTTGATTACCAACGACATCGATCTGCATGCGGGAATAATGCGCAAATTGGAGAGATATAGTGTACAGATTGGCGCCTGCGCGCTTACCGGCGACGGTGCGAATAAATACGTGTTGCCGCTTTACTGCTCGCACCTGCTTTAAATAGGCAATTGGGATCATGGTTGCATCGGCGCCAGAATCAACAAGCGCAGAGAAGGTTACGTTTGCCTCAGCGTCGGGTTTGCCAATCTGAATCGTCACCATTGGCATGGCCGGCAGATAATGTAGGTCATAATCGTAGGTGTAGAGCATCAATTACCTGACCTGTTCGAGACGTAGCGACCGAAAGAATAGGGTTTTGATTGGCTCTTCCTCCACAGTGGAGATCCAAACAAACTGGTCGGGATATTGGGTATCAATGCGCCTGGTCAACGTCTCGTAGTCATCATCAGTATCAATCAGTCTACCTTCGTAAATTGCGACATGTTTCCCCCAATGGGTTTTCTTTAACAGGGGGTGCATCGCAATATACGCTTGCATCTCGCGCAGGAGCGCTGGATCATCTTCCACGCCATCCTCGTCTTCAACCATTTCCGTTTCAGCAAGCTCGGCCGCGGCTAAAATCTGATCGAGTACATCTACTAGCTCATCCGTAGATTTAGAATTTTGACGCTGGGTGAGCTGTTTTGCTCGTGTGAACAGCGTGTTTGGAATTTTCAGCGTTACCTGAGACAACATAGAGGGTTCCTTCCTTTTTCCGGTAAGACGGTCTTGCGATAGTATACCATATCACTGCGGAGGCGGCTATGCCGTGAAGTCCGACGACAACCACCGTTCCACCGCCGCAACCGCTTGCGCCGGCGTCCAGGCGTGACCGTGTTGCCAGGCGACTTGCCAGTCGTGTTGCGGCAAGAGGGGTTGGGCATAGGCCGTGCGTTCGGCGATCAGCCGCTGGTGGAAAGGCGAAAGCGTGTCCCCCGTGCGTTCGCCCAGACCAGCGATGGCGCCAAGCACGGTGGCAGCGGCTTGAGGGGTGCTGCGGGCGGGCGCCGGCAACGGGGTCAGCAAGAGACCGGCCAGCGTGACCAATAAACAGTGCAAGCGCCGCAAGTAGCGACGGGCGTAGGGCAAAACTTGCTGGAGTTCGTGGCGGGCTTGCGCCGCGTCATGCTGGATCAGCGCAAGCTCGGCCAAATCGGTATGGGCCATGGCGACAAAGATGCCGGTATACAAATTCCCTTCGCCCCTGGTCAATAGAGTCAGCGCTTCCTGCAATTGGGCCTGGGCGGTTGCCCACTCGCCGCGGGCCAGGGCAATTTCCCCCAATTGGGCAAGAGGACAACCAGGATTGAACAGATGGAGCAGCGGACGGGCAAGCTGGACATTTTCTACGAAGAGGGCCGCTGCCCGCTCATACGCCCCTTGTTCGAGCCAGATCCGCCCCAGCAGATTGAGCGTGCGCGCCTGTTCCACCGGGTCGCCATGACGATGCGCCAGGGTGACGGCTTGTTCGGCAAATTCCAGGGCGACATCAAATTGGTGAACCTGCCAGGCCAGGGTTGACATACGTTCTAAGAGATCAAAGCGCAGGGGCGTCTCTGTTGGCAGCGCCAACGCTGCACGCACAAGGCTGACCCCTTCGCGCAAATGGCCGTGCATCTCCCAGAACCAAACCAGGTTGATGCAGAGCGTGAAGGCGGCGTGGGCGTCCTGGGCGGCAATTGCAGCGGCCAACGCCATGCGAAAATTATCGTGATCGGCGGCGATGGCCGCTAGCGTCACCGTCAGCTTCCCATCCGCTTGGGCGACAAAATAGGCGGTGTGTCTTTGTTGCAACAAGTCGCGTTCACTGCTCGCCAGTTGCGCCAGGGCAAATTCGCGCATCATCGCTAACATCTGCCAGCGTTCCGGCCCACGCACCAGCAGATTGTGATCGGCCAAGTGGGTCAGGATGGTCTGATCCGCCCCACAGACTGCTTGGGCTGCCGCAGTGGTAAAACCACCCACAAAGAGGCCCAACTGACGGAAGATCGTTTGCAAGTTGGCCGCCAGCAAATTGTAGCTCCAGACGATGGCGCCATAGAGCGTGCGCTGGCGCGGTGGCAGATCGCGCGCCGGCGAGGAGAGTTCATGGAGCCAAGTCGCTTCGTTGTGTAAGAGGGTGACGAGTTGGCCCAGGCTCAGGCGGCGCAGGGCGGCGGCAGCCAGCTCCAGCGCCAGGGGCAGGCCGTCGAGCCGGCGACAGAGGAAGATAATTGCTTCGGCATTGGCCGCGGTGATAAGAAAATCATGCTGATGTTGGCGCACTCGCGCCACGAACAACTGCACCGCTTCATAATCCAGCAACTGCGCCGGCGCCAGGGCTGAGGGCAGGTCATGGGGAGGCAGGGAAAGGGGCGGCAGCGCATATTCATGTTCCCCAGCCAGCAGCAGTGGCGTCCGACTTGTCGCCAGCACTTTCAGCTCTTTGCACCCTCGCAACAGCGCGCCAACGTCGCTGGCGGCGGCGCTCACCTGCTCACAGTTGTCAAGGACCAGCAGCAATTGTTTTGCCAGCAATGCGCTTTGCAACCGTTCCAACAGGGGCGTCGTTCCCGCTTCGGCAATTGCCAACTCCTGGGCAATCGTCGGCAGCACCAGCGCGGCATCGGTGAGCGAGGCGAGATCGACAAAGTAGATGCCATCGCGGAAGTGCGCGGTCATCTGCTCCGCCGTATGGATGGCTAAACGGGTCTTGCCGATGCCCGGCGGCCCCAGCAGTGTGAGCAAGCGAACATCCGCCTGGGTGAGTAAAGTGACCACATGGGCTGTATCATGACGGCGATTGATCAGGGCGGTGAGCGGGGCGGGCAAAGTGTAACGGGCGCTAGTACCGACAGGCAAGGGCGCCGCGGTGATAGGCGTTAGGGGCGGCGACGGCAACTGTGCAACGGGTCGCAACTGCCGGGCGACTTGTAGGAAGGTGGTGCGCTTCGCCTCCGGCACGCCCAATGCGGTGGCGAGTAAGGCCGCTAGTTGTGCAGAGGGTTTCCGTTCACCGGCTTCGATCTTGCGAATGGTGGCGGCGGTGCAACCGACCTGTTGTGCGAGGACGGCTTGGCTCCAATCGCGCATCTTGCGCTGTTGACGCAGCCAATCGCCAAACGAATGAACTTCTGCGACCCTCATCCGATTGTCCATCCGCTTTGTCTCCAGTACACTTACTTTTATCGTAACGACTAAGCCTGCCCGCTTTTGGTAGTGCAACCATTGACTGTTGGGTCGTCAGAAATCCAGGGAGTTGACAAGCAAATCTTCTGGGAAGGTCGGTCTTGTTGACCAGACGATCCTGTCAAATCTTCCTGGAAGATGGTTGGCAAGCCCCTGTGTTCCCGTTGAACCTTAATGGTTAGAAAACCCGCTCACCCGGATCGCCAGATCTGGGACAGGGATCGGCCGCTCCCCTACGGGCGGTTTATGCTAAAAACTAAACAGTCAGAACACTAGCCACCCCACCAGGGTTACCGGTGACTGGCGCGTCGGTAACGCGTGTTGTCACGCATGTTGTCACCCTTATTGTAACGCAAGGCGTGACCAAAGGCAACCGATTTGCCAATACAATGATAACGCCTAATCCCAATGACAACACCTGTTAACGAAAAGGCAAAGGATCGACAATCCCACCAGTTTCAACTACTGTAGTCAAAATAGGAGACCATCGTATGCGCAATAAACAAATTTATCGCATTCTCATCGTCATCGTTTTATTGGCGGCGCTCACGACAACGATCTATGCGTCAAGCCGCGCCCATCCCGCTACCCCCAATATTGTTGGCACCTGGAAAATGACTATCGCGCCATCCGACACCAGCCCCGAAGGACTGGAGGTCCTGCAAACCTTTTTCGCCGACGGCAACTACATGGAAACGATCAATATCAATGCCAGCAGCACGTCACATGGTGTTTGGATGGGCGCCGGCAATACCTATCTCTATACCTTCCATGTCTTCTCCTATGACGAAAAGGGCAATTACGCCGGGCGACGCATCATTCGCGGCACGATCCACATGGATGGCCCCGATCATCTCACCGGTATGGGCACAGCCGACATCATCGCCCCTGACGGCACGGTGACCAAGAATGCTTTTTCTGCACCCATCGAAGCCACACGCATGGAAGTGGAATTGCCGCAATAAGGCGGACGTACCCGACCTCCGGGCGGTTGCCCACCTCCCAGAGGTCTAGCCGCTTCTCTTTGAGAAGATACGCATTTATGATGAAAGGAAAATCGATGACAACTCAGCTTTTGCCTGCTACCCAAACCCAGGCGCTCACCCTCGCAGCCCAACCGGCGCCGTTTACCTTTGAACCCGCCACCAGTGCGGTGCTTGTGGTGGATATGCAGAATGATTTTGGCGCGGAAGGCGGTATGCTTGATCGGCTGGGCATTTATATTCACATGATCCAAAGCGCCATCGACCCCATTGCCAACGTTCTGGCCGCGGCGCGTCAGACGGGGATCAAGATCGTCTACCTCAAAATGGGCTTCTGCCCTGATCTCTCCGACTTAGGCGCCGGTGATTCGCCCAATCGTGTGCGTCACTTGTGGGCTGGTGTGGGCGAAACCATGCTCGCCCCGGATGGCACGCAAAGTCGCATTCTGATTCGCGACACCTGGAACACCGCCATTCTCCCTCAACTGGCGCCGCAGGCCGATGACGTGGTACTCTATAAACATCGCTACCGCGGCTTTTATGAAACGGCGTTGGATGCCACCCTCAAACGCTTGGGCGTAAAAACGCTGATTGTCACGGGCTGTACAACCAGCGTTTGCGTCGAATCAACCGTCCGCGATGCCATGTTCCGCGATTATCACTGTCTGCTCCTGGCCGATTGCATGGGCGAGCCGATTGGCGACGGGTTGCCCAGAAGCAATCACGACGCATCGCTGTTGGTGGTCCAACTACAGTTCGGCTGGGTTGCCGACTCCGCCGAATTGATCAAAGCCCTCCAGGGGTAACCGTTCGCGCAGTACAAATACAACGACAAAAAACGACATAACAAAGGAAGCAGCAATGAATCAGATCAAGCGTGCAACGTTTGTCCTCGTGCATGGCGCATGGCATGGCGGCTGGTGTTGGAGGAAGCTCACACCTTTGTTGCGCGCCGCCGGTTATGAAGTGTACACGCCGACCTTGACCGGATTGGGGGAACGCGCGCATTTGCTCAGTCCGCAGATCGGGTTAGAGACCCATATTGCCGACATTGCCGCCCTCCTGGACTATGAAGATCTGCACAATGTAGTCTTGGTCGGTCACAGCTATGGCGGCATGGTGATTACAGGCGTCGCAGAAGTGGCCGCACGGCGTTTAGCACACCTTGCCTTTCTGGATGCCTTTATACCCCAAGATGGTCAGTCGCTCTTCGATACCATCCCCGATCACGGCGCCGCCATGCAGAAAATCGCTACGGAAGCAGGGAATGGTTGGTATGTCCCCCTTGGCAAGGCCACCTTTGGCGTGACCGATGAGGCGGATGTTGCCTGGATGGCGACCAGAATTACAGCCCAGCCCCTGCGCACCTTTACAGAGCCGGTTCGGCTGACCGCTCCCGCGGCGCTTGCGCTGCCCCGTAGCTATATTTTGTGTCGTCAGGAGGAACCTTCGCTCTTTGATCCCTTTGCAAGGCAGGCGCAAGCGGAAGGTTGGGGATATGATGAATTGCGGGCTTGCCACGACGCAATGATTACCGAGCCGGCAGCGTTGGCGCAGATTCTGTTGGGAATTGCATAGCATCCCTTCCAATATACTTTTTCTACGTTCAACTTTCGGGAATGGTCTCAAGCATCAAGGAAAACGCCTCCGCCAGCGACATCGCCTGCCCGGCAGTGAAGGCTTCGGCAAAGACCGCCGGTTCCAGCGCGGCCTGCACCGTCGCCAGCGCGGCGTTGACCAAAGAGCGCACTGGCGCCACCGGTGCATAACGAATCCGTTGGCCGACTTGCGCAACCAGGCCAAAGAAGGTGGCGGCGTGCTGGTATTGCTGCTGCGCGGTTGCCAGGCGCGCCGCCACCCAAAGACAATCGACCAGTTCCGTCCGTACCCAACGGGGATTGGCGTGGTAGGTCAAGGCTTGCGCCAGCCATTGAGCGGCTTGGTCGTGGTCGCCTTGCCAGAGGGCGGTCTCGGCCAGGTAGGTATAGCTCCAGGCCAGATACATAGCACTGGTGATCGTGCGGCTGAGTTGTAGACTCTCGTGCAATAATTGTTGCGCCAGGTCAACATTGCCGCTATAGAGAGTCACAACACCCAAGCGGGGCAGCCAGTCGAGCCGTCCCATCACATTGCCGATGGTTCTAGCCGTGGCGATGGCCTCTTGCAGGAGTAACCGCGCTTGCGTCAGATCGCCGCGCAGCAGTGCCAGCCGGCCCAGGTTGCCCAGCGGATAAACGATGAAATCGCGATTCTGCTGACGCCGAAAGAGGGTCAAACTTTCTGTAGAGAGCTGCTCCGCCGCGTCATACTCACCGGCATCAATCAGGCGAATGGCGTACCGAAAGAGGGCAAAGGCCAATTGGTAAGTGCGGTCGGCGTAGACGCAGTAGCCCTCAACCACGACAGTTGACCCCTCCGCCGCGCTGCTACTCTGGCGCAACAGCCTAATACATTGCTCCCAGAGTGTGATCGCGCGGGCATAATCGGCTGTGGCCACCCCCATACAGCGCCAGGCAATCGCACGCAAGCAGTGGTTGGCGGACGCCTCCTGCAACGCCACCAGTTCACTCATATAGCGATCAATCGACTGGAAATCGTCCCGTCCGCGCCAAACTTGATAGAGGGTGAGCAAGGTCGCCAGCCGTAGGTCGTGGGGCAAGCGCTGCCGGTGAGGCAAGATCTGCTCCAACCAAAAGGCTGCTTCGTGAATGTAGAGGCGCACACTCCAGTAATGGCTGAGGGCAATGCCCAACCACGCGGCATCGACAACTGCATCCGTCGCCAACGCCCATTCCCAGGCCGCACGGATATTGTCCGATTCAGCATCGAGCCGCGCATACCACTGTGCCGCAACCGCCCCGCGTAGATGGCTATCCGCCTTGCGCACCAACTGTAGATAGGTTGTAAAATGAAGGCGACGGATTCGCTCGCCTTCACCGGCGGTCGCAAGCTGTTCTGCAGCGTATTGGCGCACCAGTTCATGCATGGCAAAGCGCCCTTGCGGATCGGTGCGCACCAGCGATTTGTCCACCAACCCGACCAGGGTGGGCAACGTTGTCGCGGCAACGGCAACCGCTTCCTCCAATGTCCAGCCGCCCCGAAAAACGCTGACCCGGCGCAGCGTCTGTTGTTCGGCAGCGGAAAGCAGCCGCCACGACTGCGCAAAGAGGGCGCGCAGGCTGCGATGACGTTCCGGCAGGTTGCGCAAGTCGGTCGTCAAAAAGTCGAGGCTGGTTATAATCTGCTGCACAATCGCCGCACAGGGCATGACCCGGCTCCAACTGGCGGCCACTTCCAGGGCCAGGGGCATTCCTTCCACCAACCGACAAATAGCGGCAATCTGCGCTTCCTGACCTTGTGCCGAAAAAGCCGGCTGGACCCGTTGCGCGCTACGAACAAAGAGTTGGCCAGCATCGTCATCCCAGCCGGCCTGGCTGGAGAGGCCACCGACAGGCAGCAGCCATTCTTCCAACAGCGCCAACCGTTGACGGGAAGTGACGAGTATTTTGAGCCGCGGCGCATGACGGAGTAGGTGGAGAATGATCACAGCGCCATCAATGATCTGTTCAAAGTTATCCAGGATCAGCAGGAGTTCACGGCTACGCAAGTAGACGGCGACTTGGGTTAACAGATCGCCACTGCTGTTTTGGAGACCTAAGCTACGGGCTATAGCAACCGTCACCAGTTCACGCTCATCAAGCGCTGCCAGGTCGACAAAATAGATGCCGTCACGGAAATCGCCGGCTTGGCGGGCGGCGCTCGCCAATGCCAAGCGCGTCTTGCCGATGCCGCCTACGCCCAGCAATGTCAGCAGCCGGCAGTCGGGGTTGCTTAACAACTGGGCGATCTGCGCCAGTTCCGCCCCGCGACCGATCAAGGGGGTGGATTGGGGTGGCAGGTTGTGACGAATTACGTGTTCTGCGTTACGAGTTACGAACGCCTGCTCGGTTGTCGTATCTGCACGTAATTCGTAACTCGTAATTCGCAATTCTCCCGTGCGGATCTGCTCCGCCAGCGCGGTGGTCGTTTCGTCGGGCGTAACCGCCAACTCGGTTGCCAGCAGGTGGCGACAGGTCTCATATTGGGCGAGCGCCGCACTGCGTTGACCGTTTTGCGCCAACAGCCGCATCAGTTGGCGATGGGTCGCTTCGTGCAGGGGGTCGAGTTGCAACAGCCGTTGCGCGCATTCAATGGCCGCTTGTCGTTCACCAGCCACGACCAGTTGCTCAATGCGTTGCTGCCACGCGGCCAATGCCAGGGTGCGCAACCGTTCCCGTTCCAACAACGCCCACTGCTCAAAGGCAGGGCTTTCCTTGAGATAGAAGTCGGCGAGAAAGTCACCGTGGTAGAGGCTGGTCGCCTGTTCCAGTTGACCATTGGTCAGCAGTGTTTCAAAGCGCCTTGCGTCCAATGCAATGGCAGCTTGTGGGTTGAGACCGACGCTCTGGCGGGTGACGAACAGGAAGGGATCGAGTTGGCGGCGTAAGCGGTGCAGGGCAAGGCGTAGGTTGGCCTGCGCTTGTGTCTGCATCCGTTCGGGCCACAAAAGTTCCGCTAACAGATCACGGCTGATCGGACGTTCGTGGTAGGCCAGGTAAACAAGGAGCGCCTCAATGGTGCGCGTTTCCAGTTTGAGTGGGTTGGATGCCGGCGCAACAACAGCCGCTTCAGCCCATTGCCCAGGATGCAGTGCAATTGCCAGCACGCCAAAGGTGTGGATGGTGAGCATTTGATCGGATCCCGTTTCAAGCTCGGAGTGCTTTGGAACGACCATGAAATGATTTTCCGCTAATTACCGCTGGTTTTGGAACGCGTTTGAAACGAACAAGCACTATCATAGACGACAGCAGGCACTTTCGCAACTTGGTAACGACTCAGCTTCAGGTGCGCGGCACTGGTCAAGCGCTGGTGGGATGAACAATCTATCCCTGACCAGTGCCACGCACCTGAGCAGTTACGCAACTCGTAGGATCACCATTATCACAACCGGAGGACCAATCATGCCCGAAGCGCTCCCTACAATTATGCACACCTACCAAAACCATGCTGTAACTATTCAGGCATAGAACGACAACCTAATTGAAACAAAGAAACAACAAAAAACAAGTAAAAAACAAACA
>JAPKMW010000096.1 GCA_026645575.1 Caldilineaceae bacterium | reverse complement strand
CAAAATCGTCCGGGGCAAGATTCCCCTCTTAAATCTTGCTCCTTTCCCTGTCTAATTCCCTTATCCTGTCACGAATGGAGAGATACAGAGATTACAGCTTGATCACTCAATCACGCAATCTCTCAATTCCCCAAGCAAGCAAGCAAACTGGTTGCATCACTCAAGCAATCGGCATTCAACAGTTGCCCTTCTTGAATCCATTGCTTGGCCAGACGCCGTTCTTCCTCTGGTCGATCCATTACAAAGGCGGCCACGAGATGACCGCTGGGCGAGAGCCACCAAGCGCTAAAGCTGCCGCCTTCCACATCACCCCGGTAGACGACCCGCTCGGCCTGTTCAGCATCACCCCACAATTCGTAGCTCCGGTCAAAGCTGCGTGAGAAGAGGTAGGGAACGTGCCGATACTCCTCCCGCTGCCCCAACATCATGCGCGCCGCCAGATGCCCTTGCATCACCGCATTGTCCCAGTGATCGACCCGGCGCAGACGGTTATAGAGCAGATCGCGATAACAGGCGACATCACCGGCGGCGTAAACATTGGGGATGCTGGTTTCCAGGAAACGGTTGATCACAATGCCGTCATCAACCTGGAGCGGTGTGTTGATGAATAGCTCGGTGTTGGGGGCAATGCCAACGCCGACCACCACCAGATCGGTCGGCAGGTCTTGGCCGGAGGCAAGGCTAACATGGGTAACATGGCCGTTGTCACTGACAAAGCCGGTCACTCGCTCCTGGGCCAAGAGCGTGACGCCACAGGCATGGTAATAATTTTCAAAAAATGCGGCCATGCGCGTCGTAAAAATGTGTTCATTAAGGTGGGGACCAGGAAAGACAAGGGTGGTCGCCAGCCCTAGCTCCTGTAAGATGGCAGAGGCTTCCATGCCGATAAAGCCACCGCCGATGACAATGACCCGTTGGGCGTTGGTGGCGGCCAGACGGATTTGATCCGCATCGTCAAGCGTGCGGAGGTAGTGGATGCCGGCTAATTCGGCCCCCGGTACGGTCAACGGTTGCGCCTTGGCCCCGGTGGCGATCAAGAGCTTGTCGTAAACCAGGCTCTCCCCATGACAGTAGAGCCGCTGCTGGGTAAAATCAACATAGTCCACCGGAGTCGCCAACTGGACAGCAATGCCATGTGCTTCGTAGAAAGCCGGCGGGTTGATCAACAGGTCAGCAACCGATACGTTGCCGGCTAGATAAGCTTTCGAGAGCGGCGGGCGGTCATAGGGGAGGTGGGCTTCGGCGGCGACGATGCACAACGCCCCCGGCGGCAAGCCGTTGGCCACAAAGGCTTGCGCGGCATAGCCGGCCACGACACCGCCACCGAGAATTACATAGGGATAGTGTTTCAACCCATCCGCTCCTTTGCCTAAAAATTTGCCTAAAAAGGTATTGTTACATCGTCTGCTGCTTGAGCCGTTGCTTTATCGTCCTGCTGCGCTGGCGACGCCGGTTCGGTATAATAGTGGCGACACTCCTCCTCGCGCCCGCGGATCACCCGTTTGCCCAGCAGGAGGCCGCCGGTTTCGGTGACAACGGTATTTTGCCCTTCGGTCTCCTGCCCCTTGCCTTCAGGGCGGTAGTAGATGACCACCCAGTCGCGTGTGGCATTGAGTTCATGGGCACGCGCCGTATTGGAGAAGACCGCCGTAAATTCCCACTCCTCCCGCTCGGTGTGGAGAACAGGCAACCAGGCTTCGCGGTCGGGATTGAAACGACGGGGGGCAATCTTGTTGAGTTCGTCGGCGGCAGCGCGGCGGCGATACTCTTCATCCACACTAAGCAGTTGGGCGACGGTGGGTTGTGCTGGTGGTGGCGTAGGCGTTGTGCTGGCGGTCGCCCGCTGACGCACCCGACGTTGGGTCGCCTGACTGAGGATGCTGCCCAGGTTGGCGCGCACGGTCTCTATGCGGCGGGGGCCAAAGCCTTCCACCGTGGCTAACCGGCCATCATGCGCCGCCCGTTCTAGCTCTTCCAGCGTCTCAATGCCCAGCTTTTCGACAATCCGCCCGGCCAGTTCCTCGCCGATGCCCGGCACGCGCACCAGCAGATCGGCCGGGGCGAATTCGCCTTGCAGCCGTTCCAACGCCCGCGACCGCCCGGTGCTGACATACTCGGCAATGGCGCCGGCCAGCCCTTCGCCAATGCCCGGCAGCTCTTGCAATGCGTCAGCGCCTTCGGTGGTAATGGTCGTCACCAACGGTTGCTTGGCTTTGCGCACGGTTGCGGCCCCTGTGCGGTAGGCGCGCACGCGGAAGGGGTTTGCGTCCTGTTGTTCCAAGAGCGTGGCAATCTCTTCGAGTAAAGCGGCAATTTCCTGATTGGTGACACTGCCATTGCTCATATCTCCTCCTTGCCCCTACGCCATACCGGGTGAGGCGCTACCAGTCGGCAGGGGTTGCCGTCGCGCGATCCGGCTGATCCGCTTGTCAACAGTAAAATAATCTTCCAATGCCAACAGGAGGTAGTTAACCAGCAGGGCTATCCCCGCCACCGTCAGCGCGCCCGCCCAGATTTTGTCATAGCGATTTTGGGCAATCCCGTCAAAGAGCAATGTACCCAACCCACCGGCGCCAAACTTGGCCCCAATCGTTGCAATGGCAATGGCGACAACGGCGGCCAGCCGCCCGCCGGCCAGAATCACCGGCAGCGCCAGTGGCAATTGCACCTGCCACCACCGTTGCCACCCGTTCATGCCCATCCCTCTGGCGGCCTCCAACATGATCGGCGAGACGCCCTTCAAGCCTGTCACGATATTGCGCACCAAGATGATCTGGGTGTAGATCACCAGGGCGGCAATGACGGAGCGCTGGTTCAAGCCAAAGATCGGTAGCAGCAAAATGAGCAGTGCAATGCTGGGAATGGTGTAAAAGGCGCCCAGCACCGCCATCACGCCCGTTGCCAGGTGCGGCTGCCTGACCAGCAACAGACTTAAGGGCAGGGCGATCAGGGTTGAGATGAGCAAAGCGCTACTGACAATGACGAGATGTTCCCGCAACAGGCGGAGAATAACATCTGGGTTGTTGACAATATAGCTCATGCCAATGACCTCGCTTTCGCCAGCGCATCGCCGTTGCGCCGGGGTTGGACGCTGGCCCCTGTCGTTACGGCTGGCGCATGGCCGGTTGGCGGTTGCGCTGTCGTCGCCCGCAGATCATCTAGCGTGATCAACCCCACTGGCTGCCCATCCGCCAATACAACCAGCGCAGTGGTATTGGCGCGTAACAGGAGAGAGAGCGCTTCGCGTAAGCTCTGCTCCTGGGCGATGGTCGGCGCGCCCGTGTGCTGGAAAGCGGAGGGGATCGCCCGCATCACCGAAGCCACCCGCACCAAGCCAAGTTGCCGCACCAGATCCTCACCCCCCACCAACTCATTGACAAAGGCATCGGCCGGGTGGCTGAGGATGGCAATGGGCGTGTCATATTGCACAATCTTGCCGCTGCGCATGATGACAATCTTATCCGCCAGCCGCAATGCCTCCTCGACATCGTGGGTGACAAAGAGGATCGTCTTGTGCAACTGGCGATGCAACTTGACCATTTCATCTTGCAAGCTGGTGCGGGTGATGGCATCAACGGCGCCAAAGGGTTCATCCATTAGGATCAAGGCCGGATCGCCAGCCAACGCGCGCGCCACCCCTACGCGCTGCTGTTGCCCACCCGAAAGCTGTGCCGGATAGCGGTCGCGATATTGGGCCGGCGGCAGATCGACCAAGGCCAATAATTCATCGACGCGCGCCGCCATCCGCTGCTTCTCCCAGCCCAACAATGTTGGCACTACCGCTATATTCTGCGCCACGGTCATGTGCGGGAAGAGGCCAACCTGCTGAATGACATAGCCAATCTGCCGCCGCAACTGTGTCACATTGCGCTGTTGAATATCTTGATCGTCCAGATAAATGGTCCCTGCGGAGGGATCATAGAGCCGGTTGACCAGCTTGAGCAGTGTCGTCTTGCCACAGCCGGACGACCCCAGCAGCACGATAAATTCCCCGTCCGCCACCGTAAAGCTACAGTTATCCACGGCGGGACGTTCCGTGTTGGGAAATTGCTTTGTGACCTGTTCAAAGCGCAATGTTGCCATGATTACCCCTGTAGCAAACCTTGTGCAACCAAAAATTCACGGGCCACCTCGGTTGGTTCACGCTGGTTGCCGCTCACTTCATAGTTGAGTTGTTGCATGGTGGCATCAGTCAACAGGGGCGCCAGTTGGTTCAGGGTGTCGGCAATGGTCGGGTTGGCGTCCAACACGGCCTGGCGGATCACCGGTGCGACTTGGTAGGGCGGCCAGAGACCCTGGTCGTCTTCCAGCAGCACCAGGTTATTGGCGGCAATTTCGCCATCGGTGCCAAAGGCCATAATCACATCGGCGTCGCCATTGAGCAGCGCCTGGTAGCGCAACCCGGCATCAACCGCCAGCACTTCTTGAAATTGAAAGCCGCCATAGGCTTGCTGCAGACCAGGGTAGCCATCTTCCCGCTCGGAAAATTCCGGCGGCGCGGCCATCACCAGTTGATCGGCAACGGCAGCCATATCGCTAATGGTAGTGATGCCGAGGGCGTCGGCGCTTTCCTGGGTCATCGCCAGCGCTTGGGTATTGTTCATGGGCGCCGGGTCGAGCCAGGTCAAGTTGAACTGTTCTTCATAGCCCGTTTTGACAGCTTCATAGACTGCCGTCGGGTCGGTGAGTACGGGCTGCTTTAACACGGTCAAGAGGCCGGTGCCGGTATACTCCGGGTAGAGATCGACCTCTTCGTTGAGCAACGCCTGCTGCACCACGGGTGTCCCGCCCAAATTGATCTTACGCTCAACCGCAAAACCGGCGTTTTCGAGCAGAAGGGCATACATCTCGCCTAGAATAAAGGCTTCGGTAAAATCTTTGGAGGCAACGACGATGGTTGTGTCACCGGCGGTGGTGCTGCCCGTCTCCGTTTCCGGCGCCGTAGTCGTACCGTTGTTGGGCCGCAAGGCTTGACAGCCGACGAGGGCCAGCGTCAAAAGAAGGACAAGCGAAAAGCGTACGCTTTGTTGAAATTGGCGATGTATTTGCACAAATGTCTCCTTAGGAATAGCTAGGTAGTCGTGAGATGTTCTTCATGCCTGTGATGCCGCCTTGAACTTATGAATGTTATTACTTGATTTCGGTAACGGTACGGGCATGAGGTTGGCGGGCGGATCTATTGGTTGTACCAGAGAGAAGCTTCCCGCCAACCTCGTGCCCCTACGACTACCGGTTGATTTACTGAACCTTCATAAGTGGACTGAAAGCAGCCACGGATGCAATTCCCCTAGTCTGCTTTAATGGACTAGGGCTATCAGCCTGAACTTTAGTCCAAGGCTCTGTATCAATGCGGCGGGGCCAAACGCCGTTGCAACCCGCCGAGCAGCAGTTCGGCCACAAGGGTGAGCAAGGCGACGGGGATGGCCCCCACCAATAGAATCGGAATGTCATAGAGCGCAAAGCCGCGCACCACAAACAGCCCCAAACCGCCACTGCCGATAAAGGCAGCCAGGGTAGCGCTGGCAATCACCTCGGTGGTGGCGGTGCGCACCCCCGTGACAATGACCGGCAGCGCCAGGGGGGTCTCGACACGCCAAAGAATCTGATTGGGCGTCATACCCATGCCACGGGCGGCTTCGCGAATGGCCTGATCAATGGTGCGATAGGCCGCATCCGTATTGATTAATACCGGCGGCAAGGCCAGTAACGTTAACGCCAATGCCGCCGAGGTGAAGGAAAGACCAAAGTAGGGCAGCGCCAGGAAGAGCACCGCTAGACTAGGAATGACGCGTAGCCCATTAAACAGATGAATGATCGTGTTGGCCGCGGCCGGTGACCGAGCCGTCCAGATGCCCACAGGTACACAGAGCAGAATACTGATCCCCAACGCCACCGCCACCAACCGCACATGTTGCAGCAAGGCCAGTTGTAACTCGGCTTGGTGTTCAACGGCGTAGCGGTAAGTTTCCTGTAAAAGTTCGTTCATCAGCTATGGTTCGTGGTAGCGTGCGTGGCACTGACCAAGCACAGTGCGTCGATCCAACCGGTCACTGGTCAGTGCCGCGCACACAATCGCTTATTCGGCGGCCTGCGTTACGCCGTAGACAACTTCCAACTGCACGTTGACATTGAGCTGGCCGGGGGCAATGGGGCCGCCGCCGCCGCCGAGACCAGCTTGGCTGGCAGGAGCCAGACCAGTGCTGGCATAGAAGCCGCCGCGGCTGCCGATAATCTCGCTGACGCTGACCACGTTGCCCAGTTGCAGACCGGTCAGTTCAGCCAGATCCTGCGCTTTTTGTCCGGCGTTGTCAATCGCTTCGGCACGCGCTTCGGCAGCAGCCTGGCTAGGGTCATCCACGCTGAAATTCACCCCAAAAATGTTATTGGCGCCGGCGCCGATGGCGGCATCGAGGATCGTCGCCACCTGATCCAGTGCGCGAATGGTCACGTTGACATTGTTACTCACCCGGTAGAGCGGTGTTTGGGGCTGTTCAGCAGCCGGATTGACGGGTGCAAATTCGGCAAAGATGCTAAAGCCAGAGGTTTGGATGTCTTCTTCAGCCACCCCTTGCTCCTGGATAGCAGTGATGACCGCATTCATGATCTCCTCGGCTTCATCGCTGGCGGCGCGCACATCGGCATTCGCTACCTGGACGCCAATGTTGGCGACGGCAATATCCGGCTCGACTGCCACGGAGCCTTCGCCCACGACGGTGATCGCTTGTGGCAGTGTCGCCGTGGACTCGCCTTGCGTTTGGGCATAGGCGGTCGTGCCGCCATTCGCCGGGCCAAAGGACAAGAGGGTCGCCGTCAGCAGAACAGCAACGGCAGTGAGCATGGGTCTTTGTCGTAATCGCATCGTTTATCTCCTTTAGTTAAGTTACTCACGGCGCACGGGCTGGGCGGTGGCAATCAACACTTCCGAGGCCAGCCCCCGCACCGTTACAACCGTACGGTAACGTAGTCGCCATAAATGGCGATCCAGTAACGGGGTCAACCGCATGGGACGACAACCGCCGACGCTGGCTGGGTAAAGCTGGTAGCGGAGTTGCCAGCCGGCCATCACAAGGCGGGAGAGCGGTGTATTACCGTGGGTTAAGCCCGCCAAACAGAGCGATCCTTCAGGACGTAACACCCGGTGTGCTTCGGTTAGAAAGCTTTGAATATCCGCCACGGCGAGTAGATCCAACACATAGTTGCTGACCACACAATCGAGCGTGTGATCCGCTGCTAATAGCTTGACGGGACCGCCGGACAGCAGCACGGTCGCCCGTGACCCGAAGTCCGCCAGGCGGCTGGCCGCCAGTTGCACCATTGTTCGACTTTGATCCATCCCCAGGTAATGGGCATTGGCTGGCAGATGGTGGCCGAGTAATTTCTGGGCAAAGCTGCCGGTGCCGCAGCCAAATTCCAACACGTTGTTCACCGCCTCCCAGCGCCCATGGTGTAGCAAGTTCGCTAATGGCGGATCTTCGTAATAGGCGCCGGCATCCTGTTTGGCCCCTAACTGATCATAGACTGTTCGCGCCTGTGCATGACTTAACACGGCGTTCTCTCCTTAGTGTTCATCCGAAAATTCTCTGTTCCCGCTGGGCTACAACCGAATTTTCGGATAGCTTCTTGTGGTTGCTCCTTGCTTAGACCAATTCACGCACCCTGTTTTCAAAGACGGTGCCGGCAATCTTCAGGCGATTCGGTTCGCCGCGTGCAAGGGACTCGGCAAACTTGAGCGCTTGATCCGGTTTGATCTTGGCCGGCATGGGCGGCTCGAAGGGATCGACCACGGCCTCAATGACGACCGGCCCCGGCGTGTTGAGGGCCTGGTCGAGGATTGTACCACAGGTGGCGGGGTCATGGATGGTAAAGCCGGCGCCGCCACAGGCGCGGGCAACGGCGGCAAAGTCAATCGCTTCTAGTTCAACGCCATATTCGGGGTTGCCGAGAAAGACCATCTGCTCCCACTTGATCTGCCCCAAGGTGTTGTTTTTGATGATCACCACCTTGATCGGCAGCTTATATTTCACCGCCGTAACAAATTCGCCCATCAACATGGAAAAGCCGCCATCACCGACAAAGGCCACACACTGGCGGTCGGGGTAGGCGAGTTGGGCGGCAATGGCATAGGGCAGGCCACAGGCCATCGATGAAAGATTGCCCGACACCGAGTGCATCTGCCCGCGCTTTACCGGCACATGACGCGCCCACCAAATGGTGTTGGTGCCGCTGTCACAGGAAACAATAGCATTTTCACGCAGTCGTTTGCCCAGTTCCCAGGCGACGACTTGCGGCTTCATCGGTATGTCGGTACGGGTGCCGCGTTCCTCCATCAACTGGCGCCACTCTTGCATCCCGGCTTGCGCCTTTTCCAGAAAGCGGCGATCCTTTTTGCGCTGCAACAAGGGCATCAGGTGGAGCAAGGTCTGGCGCGCATCTCCGACTAGGCCCACCTCGGCCGGATAGCGCAGACCAATGCGTTTGGCATCGATGTCGATCTGCACGGCGCGGGCCTGATCCGGCTTGGGGTAGAACTCAATATAGGGAAAAGAGGTGCCGACCAGGAAGAGCGTATCGCAGCCTTCCAGCGCCTCTTCCGAAGGTCTGGTGCCCAGCAGGCCAATGCCGCCGGTTGTATAAGGGCTGTCATCAGGAACGGTGGCCTTGCCCAAGAGGGCTTTGATAATGGGTGCGCCCAGCAGATCAGCGACCTGTTCCAATTCGGCGGTCGCCCCTAGCGCGCCGGCGCCGACCAGCATCGCCACCTTTTTGCCGTTGTTGAGCAAGTCGGCGGCGCGATGGAGATCCCCTTCGTCGGGTAGACCGGCGCTGCGGGCAAAGATGCTGGCCGTGTGACCACGAACATTGCGTTTGGAGCGCTTGTCCTCGTTCAGCGTCAGATCTTGTACATCCGAGGGGATGGTAATGTGGGCGACGCCCCGGTGTTGCATGGCGCTGCGACAAGCGAGGTCGGTCACATTTTTGACATGCGCCGGCCCCATCACGCGGTTATTATAGACGGCGACATCGGTAAACAACTTGTCCAACTCCACATCCTGCTGGGTCAAGGTGTTGATGAGATCATGGTAGGAAAGGCCGGTAATCGCCAGCACCGGCGCCCCATCGAGCTTAGCGTCGTAGAGGCCGTTGAGCAGGTGAATGCCGCCGGGGCCGGAAGTTGCCAGGCAGACGCCCAACTTGCCAGTGTATTTGGCATAGGCGCAGGCCATAAAGGCGGCAGATTCTTCATGACGCACCTGGATAAAGCGGATCTGCTCTTGATGGGTGCGCAACGACTCCATAATGCCGTTGATGCCATCGCCGGGGAGGCCAAAGATGGTGTCAACGCCCCAACCGTGAAGCGTTTCGATCAAAATATCGGCTGTTGTTTTTGCCATGCTTTCCTCTTTTGCTTCTTATTCGCGTAACAATATTTATTATGCACAAAAATCACCGATACTGAGCTAGATTGCGATACAGAAAAAGGATATGGCCTGGTCACGTTTTATATCTGTTGTAAACTTTGTTCTATACGTGGATATATGTTCAGGCGCGGTGGCGGTGAGTAAGGTGAGTAAGGTGAGTCGAAGTTGTTACACAAGTCTCTGCCTCTAAAAATCGCCAGTGGCGCCACAGTAGAGGCAGGAACACAGGAAAGACAGGAAGCGGAAGGAGAAAATAGAAATGGTGCAAGCGACTACCCGACCAATGGAGCAAGCCCGGTATCAGGCTCAGAATCAACCGCAATATGCGGGATATCGACAATCGACGGATGAATCGGTTGGTGACAGACCAACTAGCTACCAACCCGCCAGCTATCAACAGGCTGGGCATCAAACAACCAGGTATGAAGCGCGCGGGTATGAAGCGCGTAGCTACTGGCAAGATTTTACCATCGGCCTGGTGGGTGGTGCGGTCGGCGTACTGGCGATGGATCTCTTCCGGGTCTATATCAGCCCACAGATCATGCCGGATGAGAATGGGCAAGGGGCGAATGGCAATACCCGTGGTGGACAGGGCGGCACGCAAGGAGAAGACGACTCAATCTCCCTCGTCGGCCAACACCACCGGCCGGATGAATCGTCAACTGCCGCGCTGGGCCGGATGATGTATCATGCTGTCGAAGCGCATGATCCCGACAAGAAGACAAAAGCGGAACTGAGCAATCTGGTTCACTGGAGTTATGGCGTTTTGCAGGGGGGCGTCTATGGCGTCATGCAACCGGCCTTGGGTGACAATGTACTCATGAGCGGCGCCCTCTTTGGCACAGGGCTGTGGTTGCTGGGTGATGAACTGGCGGTGCCGCTCTTGGGTCTGCAAGATGGCCCCAGCGCAGCGCCACCCTCGACCCATGTCAATCGGCTGGCGCTGCATCTGGCCTATGGCATCACCACCGCAGCGACGACACAATTGCTAAAGCGTATGACGTAGGAGAGGTGATTGGGTGATTCAGTGATTGTGTGTCCACAGGAGGCCCGAGCAATCACCGAATTACCAATCACCCTTTCCTTCTCTGTTACAGATGATTATCATGCTGGAGACGATACGCACCAAAGGTCGTGCATTAGACCGGTTCGCGGTCTTCGGCTTCCTCTTCGTGGGTGATGCGATCCACGACAATAGCGCAGGCGAGGAGCAAAACGGCGTCTTCCCCCTCAGCAATGTCCACCACGTAGCTGTCTCGCAATGAAATCCACTTCTTGGCAACCTGGGCCACCATCGCACCCTGGCGGCGGATGCTGTAGTTATGTTCAAAGATGTCGCCCTCAATGCGCAGATCGGGCAGGCCACCGGCCATATCCACCGAAAAGCCTTCGCGCAGGATATTGATAAAATCCTTCTTCACCGTGGCGTCCGGTTGATCGGGGCGCGCGATGGTGTAGGTTGGACGCAGGGCGATGAGATGTTTGGTGACGTTAGCGACTTCATTGCCGCCCATGTCACGCAAGGTGAGCCGATCGCGCAGGCTGATGAGCCGACCGGTTACTTCGAGCAAGTTATCGCCCTGTTCATTACGGATGTAATAGCTTTCGCGCAGACTGAAGATACGTTCTTTTAGGATATAGCGCACAGTGTGTACCCTCCTCGTTCCTTGACTCAATAGACGGCGCGGGGACGGCTCAATAGACCGGCCAGAAGCGCCAGAATGGCGGCGCCCACAATGGACCAGACAATCGGGAAGGGTTGACCATCAATGTTGATCACAAAGAGTTCGGGCAACCCAAATTGTTGCGCCAGCCAGACGCCGAGGAAGGCGCCGATAAAGCCTAGCACAATTGAAATGAGAAAGCCGCCAGTCGAAAAGCCGGCCAACGCTTGGCCGATAGCGCCACAAATGGCAGCGATGATCAAGAGTACCAGAAAACCAAGTAGTGACATAGTGATCTCCTTTGATGGCAATGGGTTGTATAACGTTCATCCAGACCAATGGACGGGTACAAAGTCACTTGGCAATGCGCTTGGTCAGGATAGCGGGAAAAGCGGGAGTACTTTCTTCCTGTAAATCATTCTAGGGCAAGTGCGCCCCAACATAAATAGTTCTCTGTACAGGCGTTGGATACAATAAGAAAGCTGGCTTTTGTCAAAAAGCCAGCTTTCTTCATCCTTGTTATGAACCCCCTAGCCCGGCATCTGTGCTGCTACTTGGCGATCCCAGAAGCGATGTTGACCGATGGCTTCAAGGAAGGTGTTGGCAAGGTTGCCATTTTCCCCAGTGACGACGCCCGGTTCGGCGGCAATGCCGGCAGCCTGGAAGAAATCGGCGCCTTCGCTGCTGGCGGCAACGGGTTTGTAGTGTTTGAAAGCTTCCTGGATAAAGTGGAGCGCGTCGCCGTTCCCCTGCAACGTGTTGACGCTGTCGGCGCCGCCCGGCACATAGACAGCATCATACAGCACGGAAGCAGTGGTCAGCAAACTTTGATTGACCGGTACGGGGTCGCCATTGGCGCTTTGAATCGCACCGAGGTGTGGCGCCACCACTTCTACCATTACGCCGGCCCCCTGTAAGGCGTCCTGCATCTGCGTCACTTCGGCGCCATTGACGCCATCGGCGGCGAGAATCGCCACTTTGCGCGTGGCCGGTGTACCGGGAATATATTCCAACTGGCTCAAACCGCTGGCAGCGCCGGCGTTGGCATTGGGCTGACCAGCCTTGGGCGTGAGGCCCAGATAGTTGCCCACGTTTTCCGCCAGGGTGGCATCCACATTCGCCAACAGATCGACCATACGCTGGCGCACGGCCGGCGTCATCACTTTGCCCAGTTCAAATTGTAGCGCCTGGGTAATGTGCTGCTTTTCTGGCTCCGACATGCTGTTATAGAAGAGGGTCGCTTGGGTGAAGTGGTCGTTAAAGCTTTCACTGCGCGCCCGCACCTTGGTGCCTTGCGTAGGGGCGGGGTAGCTGACAAAGCCCCCTTCCGCCGCCGTGGCCTCACGGGCATTGCCCCCCAGCGAGTTGGGTTCGTAGTTGACCTTGCCGGGGCGGTTGGCATAGCGCATAAAGCCATCTTGTTGATAGTTGTTAACCGGCGCCTTGGCCTGGTTGATCGGAATCTGATGAAAGTTGGGGCCGCTAAAGCGATTCAACTGGGTATCCAGATAGGAGAAGTTGCGCCCCTGTAAGAGCGGGTCATTGCTGAAATCAATGCCAGGTACGATGTGGGCCGTGTGAAAGGCGACCTGTTCGGTCTCCACAAAGAAGTTGGCGGGATTGCGGTTGAGCGTCAGCTTGCCCACCGGCTGCACCGGCACCAAATCTTCGGGGATGATCTTGGTGGCGTCGAGCAGGTCAAAGTCAAAGCTCATCTCATCCGCTTCCGCCACCAGTTGCACACCCAACTCATATTCCGGGAAGGCGCCGGCTTCAATCGCATTCCAGAGATCGCGACGGTGGAAATCGGGGTCTTTGCCGCTGATCTTCTGTGCTTCATCCCAGACCACCGAATGCACACCCAGCACCGGCGTCCAGTGAAACTTAACAAAGGTGGACTGCCCCTCGGCGTTGACAAGACGGAAGGTATGAACGCCAAAGCCCTGCATCATGCGGTAGCTACGGGGAATGGCACGGTCCGACATCGTCCACATGATCATGTGCATCGATTCCGGCGTCAGCGAGATAAAGTCCCAGAAGTTATCATGGGCGGTCGAAGCTTGGGGGATCTCATCGTGCGGCTCCGGTTTGAAGGAATGCACCAGATCAGGAAACTTAATGGCATCTTGAATAAAGAAGACCGGGATGTTGTTGCCTACCAGATCCCAATTGCCTTCGGCGGTGTAGAACTTGGTGGCAAAGCCACGGGCATCGCGCGCCAGGTCGGTGGAGCCGCGCGAACCGTTGACGGTGGAAAAGCGCACAAAGACTGGCGTCTGGAGCGAAGGATCGGTCAGCACGCGTGCGGTTGTATATTGGGACAACGAATCATCATAAACCTGAAAGACGCCGTGGGCGCCGGAGCCACGGGCATGAACCACCCGTTCGGGGATACGTTCGTGGTCGAACTGGGTCATCTTTTCGCGGAAGTGGAAATCTTCCAGCAAGCTGGGGCCACGTTCCCCAGCTTTCAAGGTGTTTTGATTGTCGTTGACACGTACCCCTTGATTGGTGGTGAGCAATTCACCTTCGGCCACGTTCGCGACGGCACTCGCCCCAGTCGGATCTTGTGGGTCAGTTTGCGCCATCGCCTTACTCTCCTGAGCGGTTGGTTCCTGTTTGCCGGCGCCAAGGTGCGCTCCCGGTAAGTTCAGACCGAGTGCCCCAGCCGAAGCCCCCATCCCTTGCAACATGGTACGTCTGGACAGCTTGGATTTTGACTTTGCCATTGTGGCTTCCTTCTCTACCCTTTTCTACATTTTATACCTACACTTTACCCATCATTACCTAGTTTCGCACCGGATAACGCCAATGGAAAGAGAGCAAGATACAGGGCGAGATAGAGAGTGGATACAAATTTTATTGAATGGATAGACGGACGAAGGGCGTGAACGCTTACCGATAAGTTCGTCGAGTGAACTGAGAAAAGAAGAGCAGGAGTGTAGACAGAGACCTATCCGCTCTTCTTTTCCCAAGCATCCGTTAACGACGCAACCGTGGGAGGACTTCCTGACCATAAAAATTGACCACGCGCATCTGATCAGCCTGACCGGAATGGATATAAACTTCCGTGATGCCAGCGTCAAAGAGTTGACGAATGGAGTGGACATGTTCTTCTGGGTCCGCGCTGACCAGCCATTGCTTGATCACCTGCTCATCGTCAAAGCCGGCTTGTTCAGCGGCAACCCCTAGCTCAATCAATACGGGCGCGGAAAACTGTTCATGAGAGAGGACAAAACCGATTTGCGTCATAAGCCTTCCTTTCGTAAAACAATACAGCTTTTACGCATAATAACGCAAGCACTCGGCCCATCTCTATGTTTAGATATAGGCGATGGCAACAGGGAAGATCGGCATCTTTCACTTCCGTACCTGCCCCTATGACACGAACTGTATATGGATAGAGCGCAGCCGTTCTTGATTTGTATCAAAATAGTCGGCATTGCCGATCTGACGTTGCTTATCCCCAGTTAATCTCTGGGTGGGCATTGATAAGAATTGGATGGTAGGATGAAGTACCTGTTGCAGAGCCTACGCTGGCTCATCATTACGTTTCTTATGCTTGCTGCTTGTCTTCGTTTGAGCGCAACCCCTGTTGCCGCGCACGAGGGGGTGCCGCTGCCGCCACAAGCGTTAATGCGAATGTGGGATTGGGAGTCCTGGTCGATGGTAGGGTTGGTGCTCATGGCCTGGCTCTATAGCCGCGGTGTCCGTATCTTGTGGTGGCGCTCTGGGATTGGGCAGGTGATTACAGTCGGGCAGGCACTGGCCTTTAACGGCGGCTTGACCGTCCTCTTTATCGCCTTTGTTTCGCCCCTCCACGCCCTCAGCGCCGACCTCTTCATTGCCCATACGGTGCAGCATCTACTGTTGATCTTGCTGGCGGCGCCCTTGTTGTTGTTGGGTCAGGCCTCAGTCGCCCTAAGTTGGGCGATCCCCAAAGAGATTCAACGCTGGTGGCACTATTGGTGGCGCCAACAGCGCGATCTCCACCTGATTGGCCGTTTCTTTTTGCAGCCGCGCATTAGTTGGATCGTCTACCTGGTGGCCCTCTGGCTCTGGCAGGCGCCCTATGTCTACAAGGTGGCACAGTATGACGGGCTTGTCCATCTGGTGCAGCATGGCGTTTTGCTGGCTACCGCCATGCTCTTCTGGCGCCTGTTGCTCTTACCCCAAACCGATGAAACCCTATCACCGATGCTGCGTTTCCGTTTTGTCGCTACCATTGCACTCACGGGGATTCTACTCGGAGCCCTGATCACCTTGACACCGCCGTTCTGGTATCCCATCTATCTACCCACAGCCCAACACTGGGGCTTGACGCCTGCCCTTGATCAACAGCTAACCGGCATCGTCCTGTTAATAACAATGAGCCTGGTCTACTTGAGCCTGACCATTGCCTATTGGCGCCAGGTGCGCCAGCACGATCGCACCGCCGTCGCCCCCCAACAACCTGCACACCTGGCTCGATCAACGGCGCAGTAAGTGGATGGTAGATGGTGGATGATGGATGATGGAGAATACAAAATCCACCATCTATCCTACCTATACCCCCCACTTATGACTCTATGCATCCTTTTCCACAACGAGTTTGTTATGCTATCTCCAAGAGACCCTCGACGAAGAGTGGGAGATGAACGAACAACTCAACCGCCTCGCCCTCGGTGACGCCTCAATGGCAGGCATCAATGAGGAAGCGATGATGGCAGAAGCCTAAGCCGTATTCTGAGACAGGAGACAGGAGACACGAGAAATCGACGACTATGTCTCGTGTCTCCTGTCTCGTGTCTCCTGTCTCGTACTCCTACCGCGGCGACGCAAAATCCTCAAACCACCACACCCGCACCTGTGCATTGCCGGTGCGTTCGTAATACTCGACCCGCACCGTGTGGATGCCGGCGCCGACGGCATAGAAGCGATTGCTCAAATCAGTATAGCCATCCTGCCAGCCGTCGATCACCAGTTGATCATTGAGGTAGACACGCACGCCATCATCGGCAATGGCACGGAAAATATAGGTGGCTCCGTTGAAGCGAAATTGTCCGATCCAACGCGCCGACCAGGTGTCCACGCCCAACCGTGACGGTAAGGGGGAACCATTGCGCCATTCATAGTCGAGCGGGTTGACCATGCGCGCTTCCAGTTGGCTAAAGACCGCCGGCCCACTCATAGTGACACCGTCAAAATAGGTGGCCTCCCACTCCGGGAAAGTGGTGACGTACTCACTAAGGAAACGTAAGTCAGCCAAACCGGTGGCTTCATAGTAGTCGATGCGCAAGGTATGGGCGCCCTGCAAGTAGCGACCAACCGTATAAGTACGATTCTCGGCGCCATGCCACTCGTCAATTAATAATTCATCATCCAGCCAGAAGCGCACCCCATCATCGGCGTCAATGGAGAAGCGATAGTAACCATCGTTGAAAGTAACCTGCCGTTCAAAGCGCGCCGAAAAGCCGTCGGCGGGTAAGCCAACGATTGGTGAACCGGCGGTCCAGTTAAAGTTAATCGTTGCTGCTTCCTGCACCGCAACCGGTGTCCCTTGTACGTTGCGGTTGTCAAAGTAGCTGGCCCGCCAGGCGCCGCTTGGGGGCGGGGCTGGGGTCGCCGTTGACGGCTGACGCGTTGGCGTTGGCGTGACTGTCGGCGTCGGGGTAATGACCACAATAATGGTTGGTTCGGTGATAGGTAGGGCGGCGACAGCGCCCTCGACATCAACCAGCCGCCAGTCGATCCAGCCGCGCAGGGTTTCATTACACTGCAACTCCAACCAAGTGGTGGTACGATTGCGGCCCACCACAGCGCAGCGTTGGTTGCGCACAACCTGACCGGCGTTGGCATAGCTGTTGGCTGGCCCAGTGCGTAAGTTGACCAGATCAAACTTCACCTTCGCCACCGGCAAAGCGGCATCCGGTTCCCCAGGGATAGCATTCGCCGACTGAACGCGATCCACCACAATCACCAGGAGATCATCGGCGCCGACAATGCGATAGGCTATCCCCCACACCACCACCGCAATCGGCGGCTCCGTATTGCGCAAAGCGGTAATTTGCTGTTCTACCGCCACCGTACCACCCACGAGACCATAGGTAAGACCGTCGTTCGTCAACAGGTAATTTCCAAAGTCGCGCCCCGTCGCCCGGTGAATTTGCCCGACGACGCCATTGATTGCTTCCAACCGTTGCCCGGTGATGCTGGTGCGCGCCGCACCGCTACTGATCACCGGTAGATAAATTTCAATGGTAATCGGCGTGTGCGTCGGTGTTGGCGTTCTGGTTGGCGTCACGGTTTGGGCAGCGGCAACCGTGGTCAGCAGAACCGCTGCGCCAACCGCCACGATCAAGCTGCGCCCAAAGTGGTTGAACAACGAAGACAGAGTATGTTGATACAGCAGAGATTGCTTCATACAGGGCCACCTGAGGGAGTCGTAAAATTGGCTGCAATCACAAACCACGTTGCTGATAGCCAGGCTAACAGCAAGCTGATCCGCGATTGTAGTGGCAAGTTATTAATCATTGCACAACGCACACAACGTGCAGCGTCTCTAATTGTAGTATACTATAAATTGCTTACAATTACTAGCCCCCTGGTTATTGCACCCAAAGAACCGACAACCTTTTCAAAAGACAAGGAAAAGATCATGAGCCATGCTGTTGTAGCGGCGCAGCTCTATACTGTCCGCGATTTCACCAAGACGGCGGCTGACCTGGCGGCGACTTTACGCAAAGTGCGCGCCATCGGTTACACTGCCGTTCAAGTTTCCGCCATTGGCCCCATCCCCCACGCCGAGGTCAAGGCAATGGTCGATGACCTGGGCTTGACCATTTGCAACACCCATATCGGCTACGACCAACTCTGGCATGATCTGGATAGCGTCATTGCCCAACATCAGATCTGGAACTGTCGGCATGTCGCCATCGGTAGTTTGCCGGCCGCTTATCGCGAGGCAGGGGAAGCAGGCTATCAACGCTTTGCCGCCGAGGCATCCCAAGTGGGCGAAAAGCTCCATGCCGCAGGCTTGACCTTTAGCTATCACAACCACAGCTTTGAGTTTATCCGCTTCCCCCAAGCTAATGGCAGCCGCACGGCCCTCGACATTATCTATGATGAAAGCGACCCGCGCTATCTCCAGGCCGAGATCGACACCTATTGGGTGCAACATGGCGGTGGCGACCCGGTGGCCTGGATTCAGAAGGTGGCACAGCGGATGCCGGTGATCCACCTCAAGGATATGGTTGTCGCCGAGCCGCCACACCCCCGGCTGGGCAACCAGTGGATGGCCGAGGTGGGCGAAGGCAATCTCAACTGGCCGGCCATCCTCGCCGCCTGTGCCGAGAGCGGCGTCGAATGGTACGCAGTGGAACAGGACATTTGTCAACGCGATCCTTTTGAGAGCCTGGCGATCAGTTATCGGAATTTGGTGAAAATGGGGTTGCAGTAACAGCACCCAGAACAACGGATTCTAGGCAGGAACGGATTAACCGTCCCGTGTGACGAACAATCACTTTTCCCTTGGTCGGAAGCGTATAGCACCAGATGTAATCAGCCGTCTGCCAGGGCAGTAGCCAATCCGTTCCTGCCTAGAATCTGTTGTTCCGGCTGTTACTACCCCGCCATGACATCATCCTGCGGTGCGTACCCTAGCAATTGTCTGGTGTAGTCAATATCCCAGCGCATCCCGCTGTTATTGGACATGCCGTTGACCACGGCAAAGCGGGTGCCCGCCAGATCAGCTTCGATACCCCGTTCCATCAATTGGCAGAAATCGCGATTGGAGAGCCACATGAGTCGATACCAATTCTCCCGGTCGGCGGGAATGGCGCTGGCGAGATTTTCGTCCCGTTGCACCCAGCCGATGCGCACGGCGATCACTTCCATGTTGTAGGCGTCGGCAAAACATTTGCCCACCCGCTCGCCCAGCAGTTTCATCGCGCCGTAGGGCAGGGTGGTCAACTGTTTCCCGTCGCGCACGACGCTGGTGCCGGGGCGTTGGGGGATGGTGGTCGTGATCTGGGCTGGTTCAGGAATGTCTTTATACTGGCCCATGGCGTGGTTGGAACTGGCGTAGATCACCCGCTTGACGCCTTGCTGGGCGGCGGCATTGAAGACATTAACGACGGTATCCATGTTGGATTCTAACAACTCGAACCAATCAGGCATAGGGTTGGGGTTGGCGGCCAGATGGACTACCGTGTCAACACCGGCAAAGTGTTGCACCCAAGCGGCATCCCAATGCTCTAACGGTGCGATCTGGATATGGCTATCGCCGTTGCTTTGTCGATCCAGCAAGCGCAGATCATAGCGCCCTTGCAGGTGGTTGGTCAATTTGCGCCCCAGATTGCCAGCAGCACCCGTAATTAAAACGCGTTTCATACTTTCTCCCTTGACAATGACAAGATCATTAAAGTCCGTAGTCCAGAGTCCAAAGTCCACAGTCCAAAGTCAATTCGTTACAAGGGCTACGGGTTTTGGACTCTGGACTCTGGACTACGGACTACGGACTCTCCGCCGCATAGTTTACCGGTTGATGGGTGTAGCGTCAAACTTTTATGTCCCCCCTGATTTTCAGCAAGGTCAAGGCGTGGTAGAATAACAGAGTTTATTATCCTTGTAAGCAAACCAAGTAAAGTCGTGGAGGTCGTGCCGATGAAGATCACCAAATTGGAGACCCTTTGCCTCTCCCGGTTACATGAGCCGGAACGCCAGTGGATCACTGCCCGCTACCGGACGATCAAGGCGGATTGCGCCATTGTTGTCATTCACACCGATGAAGGCGTCACTGGCATCGGCGAAGCCAGCGCCTATGGGTGGCCGCTGCTCATTCGCGACTGGGTGCAGTGGCTATCTGCCGAGTTAGTCGGCAAAGATCCGACCGATAGCACCATTACCCCCCACCCCAACGGGCGCGCGTGGGCGCATGATTGTGCGGTCGCCGGGATTGATTGCGCGCTCTGGGATTTGCGGGGCAAGATTACCGGCAAACGGGTTAGCGAGTTGCTTACCACCAAGCCGCTCGATACGGTGCGCCTCTATGCCTCCAGTGGTTGCCGCTATGATTGGCGGTTGCACCCGGATCAACTGATCGAAGAAGCGCTGGGTTATGTGGGGCAGGGTTATACAGCGCTCAAATTTCGCATTGGCACCGAGTGGAGTTGGGATGGAGTGACGGTGGATCGCTTTTTGGGGCTGGTGCGTGAACTGGTGCAAGCCGTGAATGGACGTATGGAGTTGATGCTTGACGGCAATCAACGCCTTACCGTCGATGATGCGCTGACCATTGCCCAGGAGTTGGATTGGCTGGGTTTCACTTGGTTTGAAGAACCAATTCCGCAGAGTGACGTTGACGGCTATGCCAAACTCAACGCCGCCGTCGCTATGCCGATCACCGGCGGCGAGCAGTACGCCACGCTGGAACAGTTTCGTCCCTATTTAGAGAAAAAAGCCTACGGCATTGTCCAGCCTGATGCCGGGTTGGCCGGCATCACCGAATGTCTGCGCATTGCCGAAGCCGCCGAGCGCTATGGCGTCGATTTTGCGCCCCACAGTTGGCACAACGGGCTAATGTGTATGGCTCATGCCCACCTCGTCGCTGCGTTGCCCAACCCACGCATGGTTGAACTCTGTATGATCCAGGGACCGCTCCAATGGGGCATCCTCGCCAACCCGCCAGTGATCGACAAGGGTCATTTAACGCTGCCCAACCGACCGGGCTTTGGCGTTGAGTTGGCTGCCGATCTGGAAGATACGTATCCCTATATCGAGGGCCTCTATGCTATGACGGTGGAGCGTTAGCGCGCTAGGTCAGGGCGTCGGCATAAAGGGCATAAAAATTATCATGCAACCGCTGTAATTCATAGCGCGTATCCTTTAGCTCAATAACCCCGCTCACGACTTGTTCGGCCACCGTCACCTTGACTAAACTGCCCTGTTGACCGGAGAGATGACCGATCCAGACAAAATGGCCCGGTCCCTGCTCCTCCACCCGGTCCACCAAGGCGACATAGGTGGTATTGTCAAAGAGCGTCAGGCTAAAGCGCCCAGTTAGACGGGCTGGATCAAGGGTGACAATCTGGACTTGATCGCTCACGATGGTTGAGGGCACGCGATAAGTCGCCGGTAACGTTGCCGGCAGGAGCAACGCCGGCGGCGCCGCCGGTGGTGTAAAGACACAAGAATAAAGGCTGTGGCTCAGCACCAGGGTCAGCACGAGCAAGCGTATGTATTTAAAAAGTTGATTAGCTTTAGCAGTCATAGTGTCCTCTAGTCGCTGATGAATCACTTTGTACAATGACAACATATTTACACAAAGTTAATTTATCATTCTTGTAAGCGCTTGCTCATGTCAGAATTCTGTCAAAAAAGACCTTTAGGGTTTGGGAAATCCTAAAGGTCTGAGGCAGCGGGCAACGGCTCTTGGTGAGCCGTTGTCGCTAACTAAGTTCTTCACCATGCCGCCGCCACTGGCGACCGCTTTTTGGGGAATGCGAAAGAAGAGCAACGGGACAATCCCCAACAGCGCCGTAACCACATCGATCATCAACGCCCCTTGGGTCGGCAAAAAGGCCAACGCCAGCGCGCCCAACGGTGCCGCCGCAATGGTCATTACCCCCTGCAAGGTCTGGTTAAAGCCGGCGACCCGCGGCAGCCACTCCTTCGGCACGAGCATGGCTGTACTGGCCGTTGCCGCTGGGGCTTGAAACGCTTGCATGGTAGAACGCACAAACATAAGGGTGTAAATTTGCCAGAGCTGAATATTGCCCATTGCAAAGAGTATGATCAACACCGCCATACACACTGCCGTAATTGCGTCGGCCACGATCATAATCACCCGCCGGCTCCAGCGATCGGCCACGACGCCGCCCAGCGGGCCAAAGATTGCCTGGGGCAGTAGCGCCATCACCCCGGCTGTCGCCAGCGCTGCTGCTGAACCAGTGGTCTCGGTAATCCACCAGAGCAGCACAAATTGAGTCAAGGCGCTGCCGATAAGCGAAAGCGCCTGACCTCCCCAGATGAGAAAAAAGCGCGGTTGCCAGTTGTCGGTCAACTGCACCGTTTCCGTTTGCTCAATTGCTTGTGTCGTCATCACTTATCCCACCAATCGTAATAGTTCGGCTTCAAGCGCCTTGCGCAAAGCCCCATCCAAATGGAGACCGTCATAGAGTTCGCTAACCCATAAGCCATCGCAGGCCAGACGCACGGCCCAGGCCCGCGCTGGGTCAATGCCGTCGGTCTCCATTTGCGCAAAGCAAGCATCCAGTTCCAGTTGTTTGGCTTGGACCAGTTCCGGCGAATTGGCGGCCAGCAGCACTAAGGCTTTGGCCAGCGCCTCTTCTTCCGGGGATGTTTCAAAGGTCGCGCGAATATAGGCGCGCAGCCACTGTCCGGCGCTGGGATCCGGATCGGCGGTGCGATGGCGTTCTAACCGTGCCAAAAAGATGGCAAACGCGTGTTGCATCAAGCCGACGATCAACTTGTCCTTGGTCGGAAAGTGATGGAGCAGGCCCCCCTTGCTCACCTCGGCTTCCTCTGCCACCAAATCGAGGGTCAGGTGTGTGACCCCGCGCGTCATGATGATTTTCGTTGCGGCATCGAGTAACCGTTCCCGTGTCTGTTCCGGCGCTTTGCGTGTCATAATCTTTACCTCTCAACGTATCGGCTCATACCGTCCAACTAGACGGTTTTCATTATACCGTCCGACTGGACGGTTGTCAAGAGGCAAAAGCATAGAGCAGCAGATTGGGTCAGCAACGGATTTAGCGCCACTTTCCAATCTGCTGCTCTATGCTCGTTGTTCAGCTTACTGTACAGGTGTGTTTATTGCGGGCTTGCGAAAGCGGGCCGATGATGTCGATACGATCCGTCCAGATGCCACCGGTGTAGTGTGGCGGGATCTTCTGCAGGTCACGGAGACTGTTGATTCCCGCCGAGAAGCCGCCGCCGGTGTAATCATCAACGAGGAAAATGGTTGTGTCGCTCTGCTCCATACGCTCGACAAAGCGGTGAGGCCACCCCCAGAGCCAGGGGGCAACATTGGTTGGGATCAGCAGCAGCATCTGGGCGCACCGTTGCGGTCGATAGCCCGACCAGCCAAAGGCCACATAGCGCAGCAAACACGCCTCTAAACTTTCTCTGGACATAGTGCGGATGGCCGGCGTCTGTTCACGAATCACGGCAATGGGCAACTCACCGCCATAGACCAGTAACTGGCGTTGACGTGGCAGCGGCAACCGGCCCAGAACCGCGGCCAGCAACGCTCCTTCGTTGGGGTCATTGCTCTTGACATTGATAAGCAACTGTTGATCGGGAAAGGTAGCCAGCATCTCATCCAGCGAAGCGATCAGCCCCACGCCCTGCCCACGGAAGGGAAAGGTTTGCCCGCCATCGGCGGTGTAACCGTAGCCAACATCAAGCGTTTTGAGATAAGCCAACGATTGTTCACGCGTTACACCGACGCCATCGGTGCGACACTCCAGGGTCCAGTCATGAAAAACAGCAAAGTGACCGTCGGTGGTGGGGTGGACATCAAACTCCACAATCGCAGCGCCATAGGCAAAGGCGGCTTGCATCCCTGGAATGGTATCCTCTAGAAAGGGATGTTCCGGTGGCAATATGCGCGTGGCGGTGCAAGTGTCGCCGGCAAGGTTTTCCCGGTGAAAATCTTGGCCGAGACCCCGGTGGGCCAACAACACAGGATCAGCCGCCGCCGGGGTGTGCCACAGCGAACTATTGTTGAAGTAGACCAAGACGATGAAGAGGATTAGCGCCAGTAAAATGCGCTTTCCAATGGTTCGACTACGCAAACGGGCTCAGCCTTTGGGTTAAAATTAATAAAACATTGGTACGGCCTACCTACTCCTTTTGTCGCACAATGGGCCGTATTGCCCAAACGCTCCGGGCGCCATTCATGTTCCACTAGGAACGAGCGGCAAGCGCACATAGGAAGGATGTTGCCGGTCGCAGTAGAGCGTATTGTGCGCCACCACGGTATGGGTATGCTTACCCATCGGCTCCCCCGTGTTTGGGTTGACATCCAGCCGGGGGAAGTTGCTGCTGGAAATATCGAGCCGTAGGCGATGACCGGCCTGAAAACGATTGCTGGTGGGCGCCAAGGTGATCTCAATGGGGTAAATCTCCCCCGGCGTCATCAATTTTTCCTCTTCCCAACTGTCACGATAACGCACCCGCAACACCGAATCGATGATGTTCATCTGGTAGCCATCTGGATAATCAGCATTGGGTGGGTAGACATCGACCAACTTGGCGGTAAAGTCCGTGTCCAGCGCCGAAGAGGAGATCCACAGATGCACCGTAATCGGCCCCGTCACCTCAACATCCGTCAGCAATGGTTCAGTCTGAAAAATCAGGACATCCGGTCGATCCGCCAACAACGGATAGGGTGGTTCGGCGCCAAAGATGCCCGGCTCTTCCTTCTGGTGCGCCGCGCCCAGCCCGACAATATGCCGCAGCCGCAACACTGGTGACAAAAACCGCCGCCACATATCATCGAGATCGCCTGTATCCGGCGGCAACTCCATAAGGCCACAGAGGCTGCCACCAATGGTGGGGACGGGGTGGTTAGGGTCGAAGTCATAACTCAATGCTGCTTCTGCGACGGTTGGCGGTTCGGGGCGCAAGCTACCGTCGCTATGCAGATAATAGTTGGTGTACTGCGTGCGCGCCAGCGGCCATTCCTGTTCATTGCGCCACTGGCCGCCATGAAAGAATTTCCCCTGCGCCGTGCGATGACCGTCGCCGCCACCCATGACAAAGATGCGCACCGGCGGGTCGTTGACGGCTGCGTCCGTTCCCCCTTTAAGATGATGATCAAAGTAGCGCAACTGTTCGGCAAAGTAGCGTTGTACGCCCCAAACGCTGGCCGGCCCAAAATCGACATCGCCGGCAAAAGACGAATCGCCGCGCATCCCCACATGGGTCCACGGCCCCATGATTAATTGTTGCGGGGTGTGGTTTTGTTGCGCCATGCTGCTATAGTAGGTGGTCATAGCGGTGGCGTAGGGATCGAACCAGCCGCCGGAAAAGCGCCCCGGAATGTCGGCGTGGTCGGCGTAGAAGGCTTCAAAGTTGTTGCACTTTTGCGCCCAGAAACTGTCATATTCGCCGCGAGTGTAGTAGTCGAAGAGAATTTGTTCCAGGCGGGGAACGACAGCGAGCGGTGTCTGTCCCGGTTGCCAGGGCATCGACTGCACCCACTGACGCATCTGGCGCAACCCTTCCCAGACTTTCTGTTGCGCAACCGGATCGTGCCAGATCGATAACTCATCTTGGGCGTGGACAAAGAGCGCCCAGAACATATGCAACTGCATGGCGCCGCCTTCGCGCGCCTGATGAAAGAAGTTGTTGGTCGGCGTCACATCGGGCCAGATGGCGGTGAGATGGGGTGGCCGTTCCAACGCCGCCGCGACCTGCACCACGGCCGCAAAGGAGCTACCGACCATGCCCACTTTGCCGTTCGACCAGGGTTTGGCCGCAATCCACTCAATCGTGTCGTAGCCATCGATGCCGTCATGTGGGTTAGCGGTGTGAAAATATTGCCCCATGCCCTCCGATTGATAACGCCCCCGCAGGTCTTGCAGCACGGTGACATAGCCACGCGGGGTGAAGAACTCGGCAATTTCAATATAACGCCGGTCGCTTTTGTTATAAGGTGTGCGACATAGGATCGTGGGGAAAGGGCCGGGCAATGGTTCGCCATCCTGTGCCGGGCGGTAGAGATCAGTTGCCAGCCGCACGCCGTCGCGCATGGGCACCATAATGTCTTTGGCAATGAGCAGGCTGTAGGGTTTGTCGGTAGTCACCATTAGTCGTTCACCTCCTGCGCAATGACCAGCATGGTATCGCCTTTTTTGATCGGCGCCTGGAACGGTTGTAACAAGATATAGCCGCTGCGTGGCGCCCGTACTTCTTGTGGCGCTTCGCCCAACCGCTCGAAATCATAGAGCCAACCAACCAGTTGTCCCACCTCTACGGCTGCACCGACTTCTAACAACGGCGCATAGACACCGGTGATCGGCGCCGGCATGTACTCGTCCAGGTGGATGGCGGAAACCAATTTGGGCGGTGTCCCACGGGCGAGATCCACTTTCACAATCTCCCCCGGCAACATTTTATAATAGCGCAGGACATTTTTGATGCCCTCATAGGCATGTTGCAAGCCCCGTTCCGAGACTGCTTCTGAATGGCCGAACTCGCCGCCGATGGTGATTTTGCCCATTGCCTCGGCCTGGTCGGTCAGCAGCCCGCGCGCCATTTCGCTGGAATAGATAAAGACAAAGGGCGTGTCAAAGAGCGCCGCGACGGTCTTCATCTCGGCATATTGTTTGGGGTCAGCCACCAAATGAAAGGAGGAGCAAAAGGGGAAATGACCGCCGCGCCCAGCAGCATGAATATCCAATACCACATCCACCCGCGGCAAAATATGGGTCGTAACAAAATCGGCAATGCGATAGGTGATCGTACCGTGCGGATCGCCGGGAAAGGCACGATTCATGTTGACGCCATCAATTTGTGACTCGCGCGTGCCGCTGATACAGGCCGGCGTATTGAGCCGCGGCATGAGCAGTACCCGTCCGCTGATTTCAGCCGGCTCCAGTTCATGGATCAGTCGCCAAACGGCGACCTGCCCTTCATACTCATTGCCGTGTGTACCGCCAAAGCAGGCCACACCGGGACCAGGACCGGCTGTGCCATTGATCACGGCCAGCGGCACTAACGCGTTGCCCCAAGTGCCGTCATAGTGGAAGGCTACTTCGTAGAGTGTCTTGCCGGGGCGGTTAAAGTCAATGGTTGTCGGATTGTGGATGATCTGCGGTTGGGTCATAGTCGTTGCCTGCCCTTTGTTGAAGCCAATAATTATCTGCGCCACCGCAGTGTAACGCACATTGCACGGCGGGTCAACCTGTTTTTTTGCCTGCCAACAGGGGGCGCCCTGGGCCTTACCATTTTTCGCAGTTGTGCGACCGCAGATCGCTTTGTTATGATGGAAGCAGCAATTTTTAGTCTATCGAAAAAGGGAAAATACCATGAATAGCCAAATTCTGGGTCGTAAAGTCGTAGCTGTAGAATGGGCGATGTTGGAGGGCCAGCGACCACGCCATGCCGGTTGCAATGCCCGTTTGGGGGACCATGGCTTGACCGTACGCGTACCGTTTGCCCGTGTGACTTTGGATGACGCCAGCCACGGCATTGGTCATTCACGGGCTACCGCACAAGAGGCGCAGCGCGTGGTCGGCCATGCGCTGGCGGAACTGTTTCTGCCGGGTCAAGGTAGCACAGCGCTGGGACGCCCCTTTGATTTTCCGTTGTGGGATCTAGTCGGCAAGCAGTTAGGTCAGCCGGTCTATCAGGTGGCAGCGGGGTTTGTAGGCAAAAAGGCGCCAGTGGCGTTACGCGTCCCCTGTTACGACACCTCGCTCTATTTCGATGATCTGCATCTAGCCGACCAAAACGAAGCCGTGGCATTGCTGACTGATGAAGCGCAACAAGGCTATGCCCGCGGCCATCGCCACTTCAAGATCAAGGTCGGGCGCGGCGCCCGTCATCTACCACTAGAAAGCGGCACCCAGCGTGACATTGCCATCATCCATGCCGTGCGATCCGTGGCTGGCCTCAGCGGCAAAATCATGATCGACGCCAACAATGGCTACAATTTGAACCTGACCAAGCGCGTGTTGAAGGAAACCGCAGCCGCTAACGTTTTCTGGGTGGAAGAGGCGTTCCATGAAGACCCGGTTCTCTACCGCGACCTGAAAGCCTGGTTACAGACCGAAGGCATCGCCACCTTGATCGCCGACGGCGAAGGGTGGGCTGCCCCGTTGCTCCTAGACTGGGCGCGGGAAGGGTTGGTAGAGGTCATTCAGTATGACATTCACAGCCACAGCTTTACTCAATGGCTGGCGCTTGGTCAACAACTGGATGCCTGGGGTGTGCGCACGGCGCCCCACCACTACGGCGGTCACATTGGCAACTACACGGCGCCCCATCTGGCGGCAGCGGTGGCCGGCTTCACCTTTGCCGAATGGGACGAAGCGAGTACGCCAGGAATCGGCGCGCTTGGCTATGTCGTCGAGGCCGGCGAAGTGGTCGTACCAGCGACGCCCGGCTTCGGCATGACGCTGGACGAGGATCTCTTCCCGCGGGCCGTGGCGGCGAATGGTTTTACTGTTCGACAATAAAGCCAACAGATAAGCTTAGGGGAACCGCTTAGGGGAGTGATACCCTCATCTCCTAGCCAGTCACTAGGAACCCGTTGCGTAAGTATGGTTAGGAGATGAGCAGTTATGAAATCCAACACCGCCGGCAACGCTTCATCCGGCAGTAACCAACTCGGCGGTGATGGGTGCGCCACGGGTGATGGCGGTGAGTGGGGAGTTGACGGCAAAGAGTTTGGCGCGAATGTCGGTAATGCCAAACGATGCCAGTCGAGCCGTATGAATTGCCAGGTATGCTTCTGCCAATGGGCGATCTGCAAAGAGGTAAATGCCGCCGGTGCATTGGGTTGCTTCATCTTCGGTCCAAATTTTCCAAAGCAAGCCAGGCGTTTGGGCGATCACTTCCGCTAGTCCGCTGTAGGCGGCAGCCATTGCATCACCCCACGGCCCGTTGGCCGGGAAATCGATTTGTAACAGGGTTAGTGCCATTGGTTCATCTCCTTTGTGTTGTCTAGTGTAACGTCTGCTTCTCTGCTCGTAGCCGGTCCGTGACCGGCGTCCCATTCGCCGGTCACGGACCGGCTACGAGCAGACCGTATGTTATTGCTTTTTCGGTGTGTAGAGCAGCAATTCGCCAATTTGTTGATAGCCGACCACCGGATAGAGTTTGGCGCCGGTATGGCTGGCAAGGAGGACGGCCAGGGTGGCGCCGTTGGCCCGATCCGCTTGCAACAGGCGGCTCAACAGCGCCCGTGCAATGCCACGGCGACGAAAGGCCGGTTCGACATACATATCAGCACACCAGGTTGCGTCACCGACTACAATGCTACGCACCCAGCCGACCAGTTCCCCATCAATCAGGGCAACATATTGGCGCAACGGGGCGTGGGGTGTCAGATGTTCCGGCAGAATTTGACGTTTACCCGCAGCTTTTGCCAATCGTTCAGCCAGGTCGCTGGTCAGCACACGCTCGATGACAGCCGGTGCGTCAATGATAGGAATATCAGTCAGCGGGTGAACCATGAACGGCTCCGTTGTCATCAAGCGATAGCCAAGCGCTTTGAAGTCGGCGCGGGCGGCGGCTTGTGACTCGGCCAGATCAAAGAGGACACAGAGGCAAAACCGACCACGGGTGTGGGCGCGGGCGATCTGGTCAATTTCTTGGGGAGCGACCTGATAGCCAACCCATTCTTCGGTGCGGTAGTCGCCCCGTTTGCGCGGCCCATCGCGCATCACCCAAAGCGGCCCCACCTGTTCCACCAGATAGGGATGGGTAAAGCTGCGGGTGAAGGCAAAGCCATTGGCAAAGGTGGCAATGGCGCGCTGCATCGTGTTAGCGTCACTAGGAAACATAAGTACCCTGACCGATGTGCTTGGCTGATAAAAACAGCTAGCGCCGCAACCCGAAGGCTACGGCGCTGCCCCCTACCATCGAAACGATAGGGGGGATCTAGCGAAAGTGTAACAGATTTGCACCGTTTGTCAAGCGCCAGGGCGAGTGCGTTGCACGGGGTACCGGTGTTCACATGACAGCACCATCGGTGCCCCGTGCAACGCACTCCCTTTGGTCTCTTACCCAGGCAACGGGTAACAGTTCCCCGTCCCCGGTTGCACTGAATGATCGGCATTGGCAACCAGCACACAAAGCTGCGTTGCCCCTGTCGGTCGATCACTCAGCTTGACCCCGGTGTAGGGGCTGGGGGTGGCGTAGATCCACCACGGCCCGGCGCCAGGGGCGCCGGCATCACTGGTCGGCACGGTGTTAAAGAAGAAATGAAGATGCTGACCGGGCAGTTGCGCCGTGAAGCCGCTGGTCTGGTAGCTGATGCTGTAGCTGTCGCCGGTCACGCTGATGGCGGTGATCTGCGCCGATGCACCACTGCTGCTACTCCCTTCGCGCTGCACCAGCGGCAGGAAGAGGCGGCTGGCCGGTTCGCTGGGTTGCGTCGTTGCGGCCAGAAGGGCGAACTGGGTCAGGCGGGGCTTCTCGGCGGCGCAGCGTAGGCGCGTTTGCGCGCTCTCCACCGTGCAACTCAACCCGGCATTGCTCCACTGGCTGCCATCCCAGGCGTAGAGGCCCAACCCCTCCGTGCTGGCGCCGTTGAGCGCCTCGGTGCGATAGCTCACAGTTATGGCAATGGTTTCGCCCAACGTCAGGTCGCTCACCCGCTGGTTGTTGCGGTAGCCTTCTAGACGGAAGGCGCGCCCAGCAAATAGTTTATCGCTGGGCAGGGCATAGGTCGGCGCACTGATTTCATCCAAGACCAGCCGCGTCGGGTCGGCAACGGCTCCGGCGGGCAGGGCAACGGTGATGTTGTCCGGGCCGCTGCTGTGGCTCAGGGTGTTGGTGGTGAGTGCGGTAGCGTTGACCTGCGCTTCAACAAGACGGGTCACAACCGGGGCTGTGCCATTGGCGCTAAAGCCGCCGGTGGCGCTGACCGTGTAACCGGTGTTGGTGATGGTGGATGCCGCCGTGACGACATAGGTAGTCTCGGTCACGGTTCCAAAACCGGCCAGGGCCGGAATGGTCCAGCGCACGCTGTTGTTGACCAGCGTCCCGCCGCTGACATAGGTGGCCCCGGTGGGCAGATCATCGGTTACGATCAGTCCGGTGGCCGTGGTGGCGCCGGAATTGGTGATGGTCAAGGTATAGGTGATCGCTTCCCCGGCAAGCGCTGTGGACGGTGCGCGCTTGCTGATGCTCAGATCCGGGGTGGTGGTGGTGCGCAGCTTCAGGGTGCGCAGATCAGCGGCAAAGCTGCCACAGTTCTCGACGCCCAGGAAGATAAAGTGTTCGCCGGCGCTGGGGAAGGTGTAGACGGCGTTGGCCGTGCCTTGCCCAACCTTTGGCTCCGGCGACCAGGTGTAGCTGATCGGCTGGGTGGCGTTGAGCGGAGTCAGGGCGGCGGTAAAGATATAGTCGGTGTTGGGCTGCCCCGTCTCCGGCCCATTCAGGGTGACGTTGCCGACCGGGAAGGGACAGCTTGCCGGGGCAATGGTGATCTGCCCCAGCACATCATCATCTTGCACTTCGCCATTGGGGCCATCGACGCGGAACTCAATGTTGTAGACCCCCACGGCAGCCGGGCCAAAGGTGACGGTCGGCGTCATAATCGCCGTGCGCCCGGAGCCGCTAAACTTTGTGTCGGCCAGGTGGAGCGTCACGGTGTCGGTGATGACCAGATTGCGATCTTCACCGGGCAACCCTTCCTCGGGCGACAGGCCATCGTCACCGATGTTGACGGTCTCGGCGCCGTTGAGCAGGCGATAGGTGCTACCCTCACCAGGGTGTTCGACCACGCGAATCCAGGCTGCGACATTGCCGTTGGCATCACGCAGGCGCAGATCCATGTTCTGCATGGTGCGCCACGAGTCGGTGGGGTGGGTCCAACTGATGACAAAGCTGGTCTTGATGCCGGTGAGGACACTGCTGCCGGCGGCTGGTTGTAACAATTCACTTTCACCCAGGAGCGGGAAGGTGATGGCAAAGGTGCGCGGATTGGAATAGCCGCCGCCCAGTTCCGGGTTACGTACCTGAATGGTGGCATTGCGCGGCCAGGGCAACAGCAAGTCGCTGCCCCGCACACGAATCCACATGCGGGTGCTATTGGTAAAGGAACTGGTGCGCAGTTGACCGTTCCAGTAGGCCTGGCTTTGCGCCATAAAGCCGCTGCCGTTAATCTGCACCCAGAAATCTGACCCCGTCAGCGTGCCGGTGGCGAAGCCAGGGCTAAGGGAGGTGATCGTGGGGACAGGATTGAGCGTCACCGCTTGTACCGATGCGCTGAGGCTGTAACCGCCGCTTGTGCCGCCGGCGCTGCGGGCGATCACCTGGTAACGCCCGGTCTGGAGCATGGTATAGCCGTTGATCAGGGCGTTATTGCCAACACCGCCGTTGTCGTTGAGCGCAACGCGTACACCGTTGGGCGCATAGAGTTCCAAATAGGGGTTGAGGGAACTGCCGCTCAACGCGTTCATTTGGAGCGTGACTTGGGTGCCGGCGCCGGCAAAGATAAAGTAGTGGTCATGATCATTGGCCGGGCTGATGTTGCCGTTCAACGTCTGGGGGATAAAGAGGTAACGGTAATCATCACTATCACAGGTGATCAGGGCGCAGAGCGCAGCATAGACATCGAGCCGCCGTTTGGTCACTGTGCCGCCGGTGCGCAGATCCGTGATGAGCGGCCCCGTGCCGGTGAGAGCGCTGACGATGTCGTTTACCGTGGCATTGCTGCGCGCCTGTTTGAGAACGGCCACCGCACCAGCTACATGGGGCGCGGCCATCGACGTGCCGTTCTTGTCATCGTAGCCGGTGGCCGGGACGGGCGCATCAATATCCGAGCCGGTTGCCAGCAAGCTGGTAAAGGAGGCGATGTTCGAGTAGCTGGCGACGGCGTCATTCTTGTCCGTCGCGCCGACGCTGATGGCGGTCGAAATACAACCGGGTGCGCCCATGGCATTGCGAAAACCACTATTGCCGGCGGAGATGACTGTAGCAATCCCGGCGCCGCGCAGCAGATCGATGATGCTTTTGCGCGTATCGTTGTTACAGGCGGCGGTGAATTGACCACCGCCCAGACTCATGTTGATAGCCGCAATGGTGTAGGTGGTGCGCAAGGCATAGACGCGGTTCAACGCCGACAGTTGGTCGGAAGTGTAGGTGAGTGAACAGGGGCTGGTGCGTCCGGCATCTGAACAAGAGGTATTGGCGCCCCCATCGGTAAAGCGGGAGAAGACTTGCATCGCAATGAGTTGGGCCGACGGCGCCACACCGGCCACAATGCCCGCCACATGGGTGCCGTGGTCACAATTGGTGGTGGTGGCCGCACAGTTCAGGCCGGAATTGTTGGCGGTCGAGCTGGTGGCCCCGCCTGGACAGAAAGAACTGACCCCCAACGTCGCGTTGTTGGTCGAGTAACAGGCTTCGGAAACCACCTTGCCGGCAAGATCCGGGTGATTTTTGGCGACGCCAGTGTCCAGAACGGCGACAGCGACGCCATTGCCGCGGTAGAAGATCCCATGCGCATCGTCGGCGCGTTGCAAGGGTACGCTTTCATCCAGCAGCGGCGGTACGGCAATATCCTCGACAATGCGCACCACCAGTGGGTCGGCGGCCAAGGCAGCCAGGGCGGTGTCCGTCGCCACCGTCAGCGCCAGATAGGGGACATACGGGTAGGTTTTGATATTGGTCGGGTTGTGGACAGCCAGTCGGTCTAACACCGCGGTCTGGACGGTGGCAATGGCCGCTTCTTGTGCACCGGCGGCCTGCACCTCGGTAAAGGCGGCAGGGTCATAGCCAGGGACAGACAACTCAACGATGACGGGTAAGTTCCCTTTGCGTGATAACTGGACATTCAGTTGGTCAACCGCCGTTTGCGTTTCGGTGGCCTGCGGCGTCTGGGTGGACTGAGCATGGACGGCTTGCCTGCCTACCCAGAATATCAACGCAAGCAAAAACACGGCGAGACAAAGCACTCCTCCAGTGTGCCAACGACGTTGATAGGAAATTGTAACCATTGATCTTACTCCTTTTCTTTATAGTAATTGACAGCGATAGTCAGTAGTGTTTTGTCAAATAGGTCTTGATGGGTTCGCCCGTCCCGTAGGGACGGCTGAGTTTAGAAAGGAGAAAATGATTATTCCTGTCCCTAAACTCAAGCGTCCCTACGGGACGGAAAACCGATCAAAATTTCCATAACAAAACAGTAGACCGCAACATGACCGCGATTGCCATTGCCTGACTCTGGACTACGCGCTTGCCCTTGTAAGGGACTACACGACTCTGGACTATGGATAGTACTGGACTATGGATAGTAATTGATAGCGCAACTTACTTGACGATTAGTCGTCAATCTGCTTAGATTTAGTCGTCAATCTGCTTAGATAGGGATGTTGGCTCTATGGTTGTCGTCACCGCCGATACCATTTGGGTTTCTAAAAAATCGACCAATGCCGCTGGCGTGGTAAAGGTGCGCCGGGCATTGGTATAGGGATGCACCAGCGTAAAGCGCCATTCGACGGACGTTGCCGAGGGGCGCACGGTCCAACAGCGCAACAGGTAGGTTTGGTCGGTGGCAGTGAATCCAGTAGCTTTCATGCCTTCAGCCTAGCGGGGCGGCGCTAATGGAGCGCTAATCGGGCGCTAATTGATGGGAACTATGCGGTTAACCTTTTTGGGTGATTGTCGGATTGCCGACGGCCAAGATATGGTGGTCGATCTGTCGCTGGCTAAGGCGCGCGGTCTGTTGGCCTATCTGGTCATGCGCGACCGACCGGAAGCGCGCAGCCGGCTGGTGGATCTCTTTTGGAGCGAGTTGAGCGCCGAGGCGGCCCGGCGTAACTTGCGCGTGGCGCTCACCCAACTGCGTCAGGCCGTGGGCGACTATGTGACGGCGACCCACACGACGCTGGCCTTTCGGCGCGATCTGCCCTACTGGGCGGATGTCGAGACCTTTGTCGCCGGCGTCCAACCCGCGCTAGCACCGGAGAGCGACGTCTTAGCCGCCCCCGTTGCGACCCGGTTGGCGCAGAGCCTCGCCCTCTATCAGGGTGATTTTTTACATGGCTTGGAAGTCCACAACGCGCCGCTCTTTGAAGAGTGGCTGCTGCTGGAACGAGAACGGCTGCGCCGGTTGGTGTTGGCTGCCGGGCAGCGGCTGACCGACCACTACCTGGCGACCAACGCGGACGCCCTCGCCCTGACCACCTGTCAACAGTTGCTGCGGATCGAACCGTACAGTGAAGCGCTTCACCGGCAGGCCATGTTGCTGTTGGCGCGCACCGGTCAACGCACCGCCGCGCTGCAACAATATGAACAGTGCCGCCAGATGCTGGCCGTCGAGTTGGCGGTGGCGCCGGATGCCGAAACAATTGCCCTCTACGAAGCGATCCGGCAAGGCCGCTTGCACCAGCCGCCACAGCCGCCGGCTACCACGGTTATGGCGCCACCCGCCCCGCCCCGCCAGCATCTGCCCCTGCCCACGACCCCGTTTGTCGGGCGCACGGCTGAACTGGAACAGATCGACGCCTTGTTGCAAGAGCCAACCTGCCGGCTGTTGACCCTGGTGGGGCCGGGGGGCATTGGCAAGACGCGCCTGGCCCTGCAAGCCGCTGCCCAAGCGGTCGAGCAGATGCCCTCCCGCTTTCCCGATGGCCTCTTTTTTGTTGCGGCCACGGCGATGACAACCATGGCCGATCTCATTCCCTCCATCGCCGCGACATTGGGTTGCCACTTTACCGGCCACCTGCCCGTGGAAACGCAACTGCTCACCTACCTGCGTTCCCGGCGACTGCTCCTGCTGCTCGATAACTTTGAACAGTTGGTGATAGAAGCGGCTACCTTGACCGCTTGGCTGCAACAAGCACCGGGGCTGTATCTGCTGGTGACTTCGCGCGAACGGCTCAATCTCTATGACGAGTGGCTCTTTCCTGTCACAGGTTTGCCGCTTCCGGCCCAAGCCGACGGCGTCGATGCGGCTGATCCGCTCCATGCTGCCGCTGTGCAGTTGTTTGTGCAACGGGCGCGACGGGTCAATCTGGGCTTTCGCTTGACCAACGAGGCCGCTCAAGTGACAGCCATTTGTACACTCCTGCAAGGCCATCCTCTGGCGATTGAGTTGGCCGCGGGGTGGGTGCATACCTATAGCTGCACCGAAATTTTGGCCGAAGTGCAACGCAATCTCGACTTTCTGGCCCAAACTGTGCGGGATCGCCCCGAACGGCAGCATAGCCTGCGCGCCGCCTTTGCCCATTCGTGGGGCTTGTTGACGCCAGGCGAGGCCGCGATCTATAAACGCCTAGCGCTCTTGCGCAGTGGCTTCACCGCCGAGTGCGCCGCGGTGATGGCGCAGGCGGATCCGGGGCGGCTGGCACGGCTGGTCGATAAGTCGCTCTTACAACGGTCACCGGACCAACGCTATGTTATTCATGAATTGTTGCGCCAATATGCGGTCCAACAGTTAACGCCGGACGAGGAGACGGCCACGTTGCTGGCCTATAGCCGCTATCTGGCGCACCAGATGACGGTGTGGGCGGAATGGCGCGAAAGCGCCCGTGAAACCCAGGCGCTGGCGGCGTTGGCGCCAGAGGTGGAGAATCTGCGCCTGGCCTGGCGCTGGTTGACCCAACAACTGGCGCGGTTGAAAGTCGCCACACCGTCCCCTGTTCAAGAAGAAAGCGGACAATGGGCTGAGGAGTTATCGTCCCTGGCAGCGCACCTGAGCAGCGGCCTCACCTATTTCTTCCTCCGTCGCAGTCGCTACCACGAGAGTCGGCAGTGGCTGACCGCGTTGTGCGCCGCCTTGCCGGAGCTGACAACTTTGCCAAGATCGGATCGGTTGGCGAGCGCTTGCTGTTCAATCCACCTTGATTACGGCGACACGCTCCACTATCTGAGCGCCTTTAACGAAGTGGAAGAACTTTTACAGCCGCTCTTTCCGCTTTTGCGCAGCCTGGATGCCCCCCAGCACTTGGCGTCGGCGCTGATCCTGTTGGGCAAAACCTATGTGCGAATGGGGCGCTATGGCGAAGCGGAGAAAGCACTGCAAGAGAGTTTGGCGCTCCATCAACAATTTGCGATCAACAAAACCAGGACAGCGCTCCTAAATGCGCTTGGCATTCTCTATAGCAACCAGGGCTGCTTTGCGCCGGCGGAAGAATATTACCGCGCCTGTCTGGCGATCTATGAAGCGCAGGGCTACCAGCGGGGGGTGGCGAATCTTACCAGCAATTTGGGTTCTAACTTTGCCCGCAATGGTCACTACCAAGCCGCGTTGCCGCTCTATCAACAGGCTTATACCCTGGCGCAAGCGGTGGGCGAGGAATTGATGATTGCCATTGTGTTAAGCAATCTTGGCAGCATTTCCCGCGCGCTGGCCAAATATGGCGCCGCTGAGGAATATTACCAGGAAAGTTTGCTTCGCTGTCGCGCCATCGGCGAGCGGCGCTGGATTGTGGCCGGTCTCAATGGGCTAGGGCTGACCTTCCTGGAGCAGGAAAAGTTTACGGAGGCCCATACGCAATATAACGAAGCGCTTCTCCTGGCCCAAGCAATTGGCAGCAAACCCGATCTGCTGGAAGCGTTGGCCGGGCTGGGCGAATTAGCGTTCCATCACGGCCAATTGTCCCAAGCCGTCGCCATTCTCCACTTTGTCGCCCACCACCCGATGACCCAACTACCGGCACAGCGACGCAGCCGGCAAATCCTGGCCCAACTGGCATCACACCTGGGGCCGGACGCGTTGACGCCATTGCTCCAGCCCACCGAATCCGCAACCTGGCAACCCATCATTGCCCTTGCCCAGCAAGTGGCGATGTGAACCGTAGTCGCGGCGTCCCGACAACACAGGCCCCTAAAGTTCCCGCAAAGTCGGGGCAGTTGTCTCATGTCGGCGGGACGTATGGTAAGATATACTGCCTTGGCAAAGCAGCACAAGCACAGCACGCATCGCACCCATTTGCCGAGGTTTATCTTTTCTTTCATGATTCACAGAGTAGGAGAAAACGAATGGCAACCCTCAACACATTTCGGTCGCGTCTAGTGGCGCTGGCACTGGCAACGGTTCTACTCTTTGGCGTGAGCGCCTGTGGTGGCGCGGATGAGCCGACCGCAACCCCGTCCCCAGTCGAACCAACGGCTACCACTGCGCTGGCAGAACCTACGGCCACGCCGGAACCAGCAGCGGCGACGGATGCTGCGCCGGTCAAGGTATCTTTTGTCAATCTGGTCAATGGCACCACCTTTGATGCGCCCTTTCCGATCCAGATGGCGGTGGAAAATCTCACGCTAGAGCCGGCAGGCGAGGTCAAACCGGGCCACGGCCACCTGCACATTATGGTCAATCAACCGTGTGTGGCGCCGGGGGCGGTGATTATCAAGGACGCGGCCCATCTGCACTATGGCCAGGGACAAAGCGAAACCATGCTGGATCTGCTGCCCGGTGACTACACCCTCTGTCTACAAGCGGCGGATGGCGCCCACTTGGCGCTGGACGCGACTCAGGTTGTGACCGTGACGGTGGGCAATTATACAGCGCCGATTGCGGCGTTTGTGTCACCGACCCACGGCATGACCGTCACCAGCCCCTTCTCGGTAACAATGAGTGTGGAGAATCTGACGCTGGAACCGGCCGGCGAACCCAAAGCGGGGTCGGGTCACCTACACATTACGGTGAACGGCGATTGCACCCCGGCTGGCGAAGTGATCATCAAGGATGACACCCATCTGCACTACGGCCAAGGCCAAAGTGAAGCGACCCTCACCTTGCCGACTGGTGAACATATGCTCTGTTTGCAAGCGGCGGATGGCGCCCACATCGCCCTGCCTGGTCTGTATGCGACGCAGGTGATTACGGTGGCGGTGCAGTAGTGGCATTGAGGTCACCAATCGCACATTAGTCACGGCGTGACGACTGAGGGTAGGCCGGTCTTTCAAGGCCGGTCTAGGGGCCACGGGTTCGAGGGTTGAAACCCTCGTCTACCGTCAGTCGTCACGCCATGACTGGGGATTTCAGGAGGACTCTATGACCAACAGCAAGTTGCTTTACTCTTTCCAATTCCAGATGCAGCAATGGACAGTCAACTTGAGACGACCCGCTGCGGGGTTGCTTGTGGGCGGGCTATGGGGGCTGCTCATTTTGGGCGGCGGGTCACGGGTGGCAATGCGGCTGGTGGCGTTGATCATGGGCATCCCGCCCTCAGCGACGGCGATGGGGACGCTGGGGTTACTTTAACCACGGAATTGCGCACCGTCTGACCCTCAGCCAGAAGACGGTGCGCAATCATGTGTCGAATATCCTCAGTAAGTTGCAGGTGGCCGACCGGACGGCACTGGCGTTGCTGGCACGCAACAAGGGATTGACCGCTCATCAATGATGCTTGCATAACTACAACGAATGGGGGATTAACGAATTGGCAATCCGACCAGACCAATTCGTTAGTCTCCCAATTCGTTGTAGTTTTTACTTCAACCCGGTCGTTACCACGCCCTCCATGATATTCTTCTGCGCAATAAAGAACATGATCACGGGTGGAATGGTGTAGATCACCGCCGCCGCTAGGGTGATCGTTACGTAAATTTGGCCGGTCACATTGCCGGGATCGGTATAGGTGGGGGTCGCCAGTTTGACGGCCAGGGTGGTCTTGAGATCATCCAGGTAGATGACCGGCGCCACCCAGTCGCCCCAGACGCCAACAAAGTTGAGAATAAAGGAGGTCGCCAGTGCCGGTTTGGCATTGGGCAGAAAGATCTGCCAAAAGACGCGAAAGGGGCCGGCGCCATCCACTTCGGCGGCATCTTCTAGATCGCGCGGGATGGCGGTGAAGAATTGGCGGAAGAGGAAGATGTGAAAGGGCGAAGCGGCAATGCCCCAGAGCAGCCAGGGCCAATAGCTGTTGGTCAAGCCCAAGCGGGCAAAGATCACAAACTGGGGAATAATGGTCACAATCGACGGCACCATCAAGAGCGAGACTACAATCGCAAAGAGTTTAGCCTTACCGGGCGCGTCCAGGCGCGCAAAGGCAAAGCCGACCATCGCGCTGGTGGTCACAGTGAAGGTGGCAAACATGGTCGCCAGAAAGGTCGAGTTCCAGGTGTAACGGAAGAAAGGAATCCAGGTCAGCGCGCTCCAATAGTTGTCCCAGCGAATCGGATCGGCCAGGATAATTGGTGGGTACTGGGTAAATTCTGGCTCCGATTTGAGCGACGAGAGGATCATCCAGACGACCGGTGCGGCCATCACGGCGACGGTAAAATATAAGAGGGCGTAGGAGATCGTAAGCCGCCACCGTTTGCGGGCGCGATCACGGCGCATGGATGAAGTGGCGGCTTGGTGTGCGACGGTGTGGGTAACGGTGGTCATCGCTTTTCCCCTTCAACATCAACTTCATAAAAGACCCAGTAGCGGCTAGTGCGGAAGACGATGATCGTCAGGATCACCACCACCACAAACAAGACCCACATAAGCGCCAACCCATAGCCAAAGCGCGAAAAGGTGAAGATCTGGCGCATGACATGGACGACAAAGAAGTAGGCATCGCGCGGCGGCACCGACCCCATGCGCCCACCGGCCAACAACATGGGCAGGGCAAATTGTTGCAACGAGCCGATAATGCCCAGAATCAACTGGAAGAAGATCACCGGCGTCATCAGCGGGATGGTAATGTGGCGGAAGGTTTGTAGTGTTGAGGCGCCGTCGAGATTGGCGGCCTCTTCCAGTTCGCGCGGAATGCCTTGCAGCCCGGCCAGGAAGATCACCATGCCGACGCCTGCCCCCTGCCAGACCGCCAACATGGTCAACGATTCGAGTGCGTAGTCGGTCGTCCAGAGGATCGCTGTGCCGGGACGGAAGATGCTGATGATGGCATTGACCACACCGTTATTGGGGTCGAGCAAGAGTCGCCACGCCCAGACCGCACCCACCGCTGGAATAATGCTGGGCAGGTAAAAGAGCGTGCGGAAAAAGCCCCGCGCCCGAATGCCCTGGTTCAAAATCAGCGCCAACGTAAAGGAAAGCGCCAGCCAGATCGGCACATTGAGCGCACTCCAGAGCAAGGTGCGCTGAAAGGCGTAGACCGCCTCCGAGTCCTGAAAGATGCGGTTGTAGTTGCGCAGCCCGATCCACTTGTAGGCATCAACATTCAGCCCGTCATAGTTGGTGAACGAGGCCATAAAGCCGACAACCAATGGAATGACCCCCAGCGCCAGAAAGCCAATCAGCCACGGGCTGATCATCAGGTAAAAGGCCAGCCGTCGGGAGGCGCGTCGCGAGCGGGGTTGCCACCACGCGCGCTTGTGGGTTTGCGGGGGAAGGATCGTTGGAGTAGTTTGTGCTAGATTTGCCATGCTGTATGTAGATTGAGCCTGAGAATTTGGGCTGTCATGGTTTTATGTTATGCAGTTGGTTTCACAACCAGAATCTCTAGTGTGTTGCTTTCGATTAGCTTCCTATAAATCACCAGGTGATCCAACACTCGCCAGAAGTAGAAGTTAGGTGGGACGTGCATACATCCCTCCAGTGGCTTGGCGTCAGGGGAAAATTTTAATTCTTCGATTTTGACAAGCAGGTCAAATGTGTATGGATAGTTATCAAGGAAATAGAGTTTAACCTCTTCCGTATACTCAAGTTCCCACATGGATCGCCGCTTCCGAAGCGCGTTTTTCTACCATAAGGCGCTTGAGTTCCTCATGAGAGATCATTTTTTCCTCGCCACGGTCAATACGATCGGCAATTTGCTTCGCCTCTTGCAATAACTCATATTCTTGTAGGCGTTGTTGCGTTACTTGCCACTGTTCATAACCAACCAAAACTGCCTGCGGTTTACTATACCGCTCAATAATTACCCTACCGCCCTTGAGGGCAATATCAAGCATATCACGCCAACTATTGCGCGCTTCTTCGCTTTTCATTGTCACAATTGTCATCGTTATCCCTTTGCTCTTGATCCAAGACAAGTCTACTTGATTCAGTCTACCTTTATCAAATGAGTTTGTCAAGCGCTATTAACTTTTGGCCTGGCTTAGTTCAGGGAAACGAATAGCGATTGGGAACTATCATGAATTTGCAGAATGTACGCTCGTTCTGGCAAGCTCAAGCAGGCGGCGTAAAGTCTGATGGACAACATCGATCATTTCGTCGTCTCTACCCGCTGCCATAGCCGTGCGAGGGGCTGTTGCTGCCAGCGTACTTTAGTATAGGTTTGGCAACAATTACATCGCCATCACTAAAGCGCAAAATATCCCCATATGCCGCATTCTTGCCAAGATTTAGTGCGGTTGGCTTTCCTACTTGTGGATCCCTGATGTGCCTTAGCATTACACCCAAACTTAGAGCAAGTATAGCTGTAGCTAACCGCAATGTCAAAATCCGCAAAAAGAGCCAAGCGGCGTGCCAACGGGGTCAACTACAGCTTTAGCCTACCCATGCCGTTGCATAAAGCGGTACATCCGTTCCAGCGCTTTTTCAATATTTTCCAAACTGGCCGCGTAGGCGCAGCGGACGTGACCTTCGCCACCATACCCAAACGCGCTGCCGGGAATGACTGCAACGCGTTCTTCGCGCAGCAACAGTTCGCAAAACTCGTGTTCAGTCATCCCCGTCTTGCGGACGCTGGGGAAGGCGTAGAAAGCGCCCTTCGGCTCGACACAATCCAGCCCCAACTCATTTAAGCCTTTGACAATCAGGCGGCGGCGTTGGTCATAGCTGGCGACCATCTGCTCGACATAAATGTCGGCACGAGGGTCGGTGAGCGCGACCAGGGCCGCCTCTTGTCCCACCGTCGGCGCCGACATGATCAAGTATTGGTGGATCTTGCGCATGGCGCCCAGCAGATCGGCCGGCCCCAGGGCATAGCCGACGCGCCAACCGGTCATGGCATAATCTTTGCTCATCCCCCCCAGGTGGACGGTGCGATCGACCATGCCGGGCAGCGACGCAAACATCACATGTTGGTGGTCGCCATAGACCAGACGGTCATAAATCTCATCGGAGATGACAATCAGGTCATGTTTTTCGGCAATGTGGGCGATTTTGAGCAGCCCTTCCCGGTTCATCACGGCGCCGGTGGGGTTGCTGGGAAAGCCGATGAGGAGCGCTTTGGTGCGGGGTGTGATCAGGGCTTCAATGGCATCAGGGTCCACTTGAAAATCGTTGTCGGCGTAGGTCGGCAGATCAACCACTTCGCCGCCGGCCAGAATCACGCTGGCAGTGTAGCTGACAAAACAGGGTTGCGGCACAATCACCTCATCACCGGGGTCGAGGATCGCCTGCATGATCAGGTACATCGCCTCACTGACGCCCACGGTGATCAGCACCTCGGTCTCTGGGTTGTAGGCGGCGCCGCCATAGCGTTCGGCCAATTTCTGCACCACTGCCTGGCGCAGTTCAATCATGCCGGAGTTGGAGGTGTAGGCAGTGTTGCCCCGTTCCAGACTCTCAATCCCGGCACGTAAAATGGGTTCCGGCGTGACAAAATCCGGCTCGCCAATGCCCAGGCTAACCACGTCGTCCATCGTTGCGGCAATGTCAAAATATTTGCGAATACCCGACGGTGGCACCCGTTGCACCCGTTTGCTTAACCGGCTATGGTGCGCACGCAACAGCCGGTGCTGACCATTCCCGTTCGGTGTCACCAATTTCTCTTTCACACCTGGCACTGGTGTTTGGATCAAGCTTTGCATAAGACAAACATCTCCCTACCCGCGTTGGGGCTTACGTAATCGTCGCAAAATAACTTGTGATTGGGTATTAGATTAGATATTGGGTATTAGATATTGGGTATTGGATATTCATTCCACAATAGACTACCTAATGTTCAATAGCCAATATCTACTATCCAATATCTACTATCCAATATCTACTATCCAATATCTACTATCCAATTTATTCCTTGACGATGATTTGTTTTTCAGTTTTACATCAATTGAGGATAAGGCTGGCATCGATCATGCCGGGGAGAGCCGATTGCACGCTACAATCCGACAATGCTTGGAGCGTGCCGGCGACGTGCGACGGCCATGCCACCCACGCCAAAGCCGGTGGCGCCGCGATCTGTTGCGTGTTGCGTGTTGCGTGTTGCGTGTTGCGTCATGGTGGCAAGTAGTGCGTAATTGACACTCGGTGCAGTACGCGGTCGAGACAAGCGAAACGCCTGGTTGCGCACCAGTTTATCATATTCACAGCGGGGCGAACCTGCGTCTTTTAGCGTAAAAAGGCGGCTAAAGGTAGTACGCATGGTGTCCTACGTAAGTTCCGCGCGTTGTTTGTGCCAATCAGTGCTTTGTTCATAGGCATAGGCGGCACGGAGCAGCGTCTCTTCCCCCAAGTGCGGCCCGACCAGTTGTAAGCCGATGGGCAACCCACTGCTGTCAAAGCCACATGGCACACTGATGCCACAGATACCGGCCACATTCATGCTGATGGTGAAGACATCGGTCAAGTACATTTCCAGTGGATCGTCCGTCTTCTCCCCAATGCGGAAGGCGGTGGTGGGTGAGATCGGGCAAGCGATGAGATCCACCTCGGCAAAGACCCGCTCAAAATCCTGCTTGATTAGGGTGCGCACCTGCTGGGCTTTCAAATAGTAGGCGTCATAGTAGCCGGCGCTAAGGGCATACGTGCCTAACATAATACGCCGCTTGACCTCCGGCCCAAAGCCTTGACCGCGGGTCTGGCGGAAGTTGTCAAACATACTGTCGGCCTGGGCGCTATGACCAAAGCGGACGCCGTCATAACGGCTCAGGTTGGCACTAGCTTCGGCGGTCGCAACCAAATAGTAGACCGGCAGCGCTTTGTCCGTGTTGGGTAGCGAAACCGGCACAATCTGCGCGCCCAAGCTTTCCAACTGGGCAATCGCCGTCCGCACCGCCTGCTCCACCTCCGGCTGAATTCCGGCAATAAAATATTCTTTGGGCAGACCAATGCGTAAACCAGCCACCGAGCCACCCAATGCCGCACCATAATCAGGGATAGGCGCATTGAGACAAGTGCTATCCAACGGATCGGCCCCAGCCATGGTTTGCAGGAGCAATGCCGTATCGCGCACATCTTTGGTCATTGGGCCGATCTGGTCGAGGCTGCTGCCATAGGCCACCAGGCCATAGCGGCTAATGCGACCGTAGGATGGTTTCAAGCCGACAATGCCACAAAACGAAGCGGGCAAACGGACGCTGCCGCCGGTGTCGGTGCCGAGGGCGCCCAACGCTTCCTGCGCCGCCACCGCCGCCGCCGACCCGCCGCTGCTGCCCCCCGGCACCCGTTCCAGATTCCACGGGTTGCGTGTGACAAAGTAGCCGCTATTTTCGTTACTCGACCCCATAGCAAATTCATCGCAGTTGACCTTGCCCAGCATCACCGCGCCCGCCGTTTCCAACCGTTTAACGGCGGTGGCGGTATAAGGCGGCTTGAAGCCTTGCAAGATTTTGCTGCCGCAGGTTGTTTGTACCCCGTCCGTCGCCAGCACATCTTTGATTGCCAGCGGGACACCTAAGAGCGACGCTTCTTCGCCACGAGCGCGCTGCTCATCTGCCGCTTGGGCTTGGCGTAACGCCCCTTCGCGCGTGACCGTCAAGTAGGCTTGCACTTGGGGGTCAACAGCGTCAATGCGCGCCAGCAGTGCGCTGGTCAATTCAACCGAGGAAAATTCACCAGCGCGCATCCCGGTCAGCGCTTCGTGGATGGTCAGTTCATGCAACGGTTTGGACATGGTCAAAAGCTTTCGTAGTTGTTGCTTTATTCTTCAAAAACGGCGCGGACGCGGAAGAAGCCATCGGCGCTATCAGGCGCGTTGGCCAAAGCTTCGGTGTTGGTCAACGAAGGTCGCACTTCGTCGACGCGCATGATGTTGGTCAAGGGCAAAATGTGGGGCGTTGGCGGCACGGCGCTGGTATCCACCTGCTGCAATAGGGCAGCATAGTCCAGAATGGCCGAGAGTTGCTGCGTGTACTGGACAATCTCTTCTTCGGTCAACGCCAGTTTGGCTAACTCCGCCACATGGCGCACTTCCTCGGTGGTCAACTGCATGGTGGCTTACTCCCTTTTTGTATCATTACAACTCCGCTCGTTGCCGGTCACGGACCGGCAACCGGCTACGAGTGGGGTTCTTTATGCATAAAAAAGCGTCGTGGAGAGAAAACCACGACGCTTGACGGCTACTTTGCCCCAATCAAAAACGCCGTGGTGTGCGCCCACGGCGTTGGTCAACCAACCACTTACCGGGACGCGCGTCTAGCTGCCGCTGCGGCACATGCTGCTGCGTAGAAGGCGCTATTCCCCAAAAAACAACAAAGTGAGTGGTGCATGGTTGATCAGTAAAGTTGATTAGTAAATTCAGCAGAATCGTATAATTGATGCCACAAAGTCAGTACGAAAAGTATAACGGGCGATGGCGTAGATGTCAAACTCAAAGCACCATTCGATGCATTTCATGATTGCGTATTTGTGGGGTAGTGTATCTAGTTTGGTTGAAATTTGGAGGGGGATGGCCCACCGGGTAAAGTAAAGGTGACGAAACCAAACTTT